>JAKFCU010000077.1:0-221047 GCA_036676475.1 Brevibacillus sp. | reverse complement strand
TGGAATGCCAATAGATGAAGGGGGGAATAGGATGTTTGACAATAACTTTTTGGATTTTGCTACCGTGTCAGCCGTTGTGGCCGCCTTGGTTTCCGTGTTAGGGAATGCGTTTGATATTCCGGCTAAATTTCGAGCTTTGATTGCCATTGCTATAGGTGGGTTTCTGGTTGCTATTCCCGTCTGGCTTTTGGAAAAGTCAGTTATGGCTTTATTGATTGGGCTTACAGCAAGCGGGGTTTATACTCAGGTGAAAAAGCGGGATTATCCGTTGCCTGCCGATCCTTTCAGTGACGCTCCGTCTGTGAAGCAAAAACTACCCCCGATTAATGGTCCTGATGATGTATAGTATATAAAAATCGACTTGCTCATGAGGCAAGCCGATTTTTTTAATTTATCGGAAAGTATTATACGCAAATGGCTACGCGAGTAGCTTTCTTATTCAGGCTGGAGCTTCAAATAGGATTGAATTCCCTTCGCAATACCAATTCCAGCCTGTTTTTGATAGTCTGGATGTATAAGCTTCTGTTCTTCCGCGGGATGGGAAAGATGCCCTACTTCAACTAGTGCAGCGGGCCTGACATTTTCTTTTAGAACGAGAAAATCATGAGGATGAACCTCTAGTGGATGGGAATGAATCTCTTTTACAAGGACATCATGAATGGATTGGGATAATTCTTTACTCGATTCGGGAAACGGATTTTGTTTAGAATAATAAACCTTCGTGCCATGTACTTTTCGATTAAATTGATCGATATGAATCGAAACAAAAACAGAGGCTTGAATGAGGGGATGACCGGCAAACTTGGCACGCAGCTGAAGATCGGTCTTTAAATTGGAAGCGAGCTGATAATCACTCATTCTCGTTAAATAGACTTTTATTCCTTGGTGGGAGAGCCAATCCTGTGCAGCTTTAGCAATGGACAGGGTGATCTCTTTTTCTTTTACCTTTGTTGTCCAACCTTTTGCTCCTTCCTCTTTACCCCCATGACCTGGATCTAATACGATGACTTCCCGTGGGATAGCGGGAGTCTGCAGTGAAGATTTCATAGGGACGATATCGGTAGAAGGGATACTTCGCTCATTCGTTGCTTTAGGGTAAAGGTGACTAAAATGGGATCCTATCACAATCATCATCAAAAATAAGATCATAAGTATGCTTCTTTTCAATGGTATCAGTCCTATCGCTTTTTAAAAGAATATTATGTTATCTCTGAAAATATACAGATCAAACCTAACACAATATTGGACAAGATACCCTAGACATGTGGTAATATAGAAGTAAGTAAATTGGAAGGAGGGAATGATCGTTGCGGCTTTTTACCAAGAAAGAACAAGTACCGTTGGAATACAAGACAAAAGAAGAATTGCAGAAGATGGGGAAGATTCCTATCGGTTCTCCTATCGCTAAATTAAAAGATCGGGAACGTATTCACTATTTGTTTGATTTGAACCAGTCTGCCCCCATTCCTAGCCGTTCATCTGCACAGATGAAACCGACCGTTGAAAACCTGGCCAAGGCACTTTTTGTCGTGAATCGGCATGCAAAAACCAGCCCCCAGCCTCAAAAGCTCTATCAGCTGAAAACAAATGTGATTCATAAGCTTCTTGATGAAGGGAATGCACAGAAGGTGGGTCTGCAGCAGTCACCTAACCCGAGCAAATTTCACCAACAAACATCCAACACACTAGTTAAAGTAGGCGATTATGGCTTCCATATCCTTTCCTCCCGTGAAGACCTTCTTCAACTTCCTCACCTCGGAGAATGGAGTGAAGATTTCCGAAACCCGACGGATTCATTTCCCTTACGCCAGGCTGTTCAACTACTAGAACACTACATTCAACCTGAAGATAATAAACCAGGGAAACCTGTAAGGAAGTCTTCCGAACCCTCAAAGCCTAACCATCGCAAATCGTTTATTGACCCTTTTCCTAAACGTCATACAAGATAACTTATTATATATAAAAATGCTGGCTCTGACATGGTGCACATCTGACTATGTAAGGGCTTTTTTCGTATGAAAAGAAGGAAGAATTAGCTGAAGAGCGCATGTATAACGCACTATTATTTATCATATTAGCCGAGAAGACCCCTTCCTCAACGAAGTAGGGAAGGGTGAATCGGCTTCGGACAAAGGAGGGCGGATGCCCTCTTATTTTGTCCAACATAAAACCACACGTATCAGAAAAAAAGACGGATATCAAACACCAGTTCTTATATAATGGATCAAGGGAGGTGAGGAAATGATTACCATTACAATAAAGTTACCACCTGACTGTGCTATACACCTAGCTGATGACGTTCTACCCGTCCCATCACGTCAGTCAACATGGACGGGACTGAATCGAGGTAACGGTAACCATCCTTGGCACGAATCCACTTCGCGTGGTCGTGAAGCTCTCCGAGGAATCCCCCACCTCTTAGCGCTAAGCGTAAGTGGGGGAGGATGTCAAGGAGGACTAGGAAATGAAACAGAGTGCAGTTTGCACTCTCTAAGTGATACAAATTACAGAAAAATAAAAGAAAATGGGTTTAGATAGTATGGAGAGGTGGTTGTCATGAAAAAGGATTGGTCGATCGATTTGGAACATGGCGATTATGAAATAGATGTAGAGTTGATTATTCGTGATGGATTGGAAGCGATTGAAAAAACGGAAGTGGGTCATTTTGTCAATTTAGTCACTCCCCATGGATTTGGGGATCCTACTGAATATCTTTCTCAAGTACTTGTCTTGCAATTTAGTGACCAGATCAGGTTTAAATTAATCGATCAATGCGGTTGCGGTGGATATGTGCTGCGAGTATGGAAGATAGCATAATTATATGGAACAGATGCCTTTGGCAGACTGTTCTTTTTTTTGGGACGTGGGCTTTGTACCATTGTAACCGGAAATTTTCCGATTATCTTGTTAAATACTAAGAATTCAGTCTAATAACCGTTAATATTCCGATTACAGAGGTAAAATTACTAATTTCACTGTAATTTAAAGCTATAATCGGAAATATTCCGATTAGGACAATGTTATCTAATACTGAAAAGTTCTCTAGGAAAAGAAGAAAGAATACATTACAATGAGCAGAAGGTAGTTCCTAAGGATTAATCAAGAATGTTAGACATGAGAGGAGTTCCCGATGGAAAAACGAAAAAAGATGGCTATCTGGATTATTTCAGGACTAGTAATTTTATCTGTTATTGCCTTTTTTCTCAGGGATGAAAGCTTTGAGGATTTGGAAGTTCAGAAATGGGAAGAGGAAACGATCGAAGTGGGGGGACCAGAGAAAATCGTACAAATTTACATTGATGGAGTCATCCAAGAGGATACAGAATCAGATCCTGCTTTTGGATATTCATTCTTAATGGATCAATTGGATCAAGTGATGGAAGATGAGATGGTGAAGGCTATTGTCCTGCGGATCAATACGCCAGGGGGATCGGTTGTTGCTTCGGATGAAATTTATGAGAAGATACTTGAACTCAAACAAAAGGAAAAAAAAGTGATCGTCAGTATGGGATCTACAGCCGCTTCAGGAGGATATTATATCTCGGCGCCAGCTGATAAAATATATGCAAATAGAGCTACTTTAACGGGGAGTCTGGGCGTTATCTTCAGCTTTTATAATTTTTCTGAGCTGGCTGATAAATACGGCGTTTCGGAAGTGGTTATCAAGAGCGGACGCTATAAAGATATTGGAAGTCCACTAAGAGCCATGGTACCTGAGGAAAAAGAAATTTTTCAAAAGCTCGTGGATGAAAGCTATCAGCGTTTTGTCGACATCATAGCGGAGGGACGAAAACTACCTCGTGAAAAAGTACTTGAACTGGCGGATGGCAGGGTGTACTCGGGGCTTCAAGCCGAATCTTTGGGCTTAGTCGATCAATTGGGAGACTTGGAGGAAGCGACTCAAGGGGCCAAGGAATTGTCTGGTTATATGAATGCATCTGTGATTCGTTATCTGGAGCCTTTTGCCATTGACAGTCTATTTGGTGACTTTTTGGGCTTTAAGAGTCAGAAGATGGATTTGCTAGGGATTAAGCAGGCCATATCACCTGATCAAGCCCCGCAATTACAGTATCTCTTTAGGCCATGATGATACCCTATACGACAACAGGTGCATCAGCAGTAAAGTAGTCGACGCAGTGAGAATGTGAACCTGAGGATGGAGGGATGAGATTGGAGAATGTGGAAGAAGTAAGGGAAAAGGAAATAGAGGAAAAACCGCAGATTACCTCAAATGAACCATTAGAATTTGCGGGCTTTTGGCCTCGATTCTGGGCGACCATTTTGGACAGCATGGTTTTATTGGCCGTGAGCTACTTACTCTTTGATCCGATTCGCAAGATCTTAGGGGTAGAGAAGGATCTGTATTCTATTGTTGATTTGATGGAGACGATTGTGGGGTTCATTTACTATATCGTCTTGACTGTGAAGTATGGTCAAACCCTGGGCAAGATGGCAGTTGGGATTCAAGTGATCACCCAAGAGGGGGAACCTCTTACGTGGGGAAAGGTGATCTACAGAGAAATCATAGGAAAAATCGTTTCCTGTCTCGTACTGTTCATTGGATATCTTGCTGTCGCTTTTGATTCGAAGAAAAGAGCTTGGCATGATCGAATGGCCCGAACCTATGTGGTGAAACGTAAAAGTCAAAAGGGGATCACAGCATAGATTACCTAATAAAGAAAGGGGATAAGTGAAGGTATCCCCTATTCCTTTAAATTTTCTTCGATGATCGATTTGATTGACATGATGAGCCCAGATAGGAAGAAAGTGACCGTGACCGTCCAATCAAATATAAAGAAAGAAAACAAGGTGGCAAAGAAGGTGAACAAAAGCCATCCGACAGATTCTTTCATTTGAGTCCCTCTTACATGGGTTTGTCTTCACTTTTAGCAGGGGCATCTACTTTTTTATCCTCTTCAAAATAGATGTCGGCAAATATATCGGCAATGGCTACGGTGGTATTGTAGCATTCCTCTAGAGAATTTTCGATTCCGCCAATTTCAATGAGAACACTGTTTTCTGAGATGGATTGGTTATACTCACCGTTTCCTTCTCCTTTCGTAAAAACACCGATGGATAAACCAGGGTATTTCTTTTCCAACAATTGATGAAACTGACTCGCAAGTTTGGCATTCTTTTCCCAATGGGGGTTCCTTTTTCCGATGATGAAAAAGGGACGAGCATAAGATTTTCCGTCAATTTTGACGGTGGTTGCTTCTTTTCTGGGAGAATCCCGGTGAATATCAAAGACATATCCGATATCCTTGTGCTGGGACATGGCTGCCTTCACGGTTTTCAGAGACGCTGCGTAGGAGAAGGCATAGGGCAAACCCTTATCGTTCAATATTTTCTGGTGATCGGTATGGTCAAATATCGATTTAATTCCCCTCTTCTTCAATTCCTCTGCTAATCGATTGCTTACGAGGGAGATATTCACTTTTTCATCAACTGGATTATCATTGTTGATTACGTGAGTCCAAGATTCCGTATTGTGTGTATTATAGATAAGTACAGAACGGGAGGGGGCATCAACTGCTGCTTTCTTCGTCTCTTTACCGGCCACTTTTTCTTGTTCCTTCGTTTCTTTCTTTGTTTCCGCTAGTGCCGTGTTTTGAACATCAACGGGAGGAGTCGATTCGATAACGTAATGCTCTAAATTTACATTACGCCCTACAATAAGTGCCTCCGTTTTGTAACCGGCAAGTCCCGGAAGCTCCCTGCCCAGCAAGGAACGCAGATCTGTCGGATGAAGGCTAGTCATCGTCTCAAATAAGAACAGAGTTAACGGCTTAGATCGCTGGCTATCTGTTGATTTCTGAAAACGCAAATAAGGAATCTCTCTTTCCATCGCATTCACCATCGTTTCTTGAGAAAGCTGTGACATGGCTTGTCTCATGGATGGGGAGGAGATCGTGATGACCGTATTGCCAAACAGCCAGCCGAGAGTAACAAAGAGGAAGGAGCTGAGCAGCGACAGTAGTAGAAAGAGATGGGGAAGTCTCATTTTGTATAATCTGTTCATAACGAGCCACCTTTTATGATATGATCTCGACATTCGTTTAACATCATTATATGGATGGAAAGTAGAGAATATGACCAAAGAATGGGTATATCAAAGGATTCAATTCTAGTAAATTTATAAAGGAGATTACATAGACCATTATGATGGGAATTGTGCTAATGGCAATTTGGACGATAGGGGCTCTCATTTACCTTGCAGATCCTAAAAATAAAGCATCTCAATGGGTAAGTGCCGTTGCGATCGTAGGTGGTTTCGGATTTTTGGCTGGTACATTAGATGAAGAGATCCGGCCTTATCTAGAAACTTTTTCCTTCTATCATCCGCTGATGAGGGATTTACTGAAGCATGCTGTACAAATAGCTTCTTTTATCTGTCAAGCTGGCCTTCCTTACACATTTTTAATGTTTGCCATCTATTCAAGTACGCTTATCCCAAATCGATGGAGAAAATGGATAGGATGGCTAGGATTTATACCGCTTGCCTTTACATTCTACATGACTCCCCTCATTCCGAAGCTGAACTTGAATTATCAGATCATGGTATTTTGGGTTGTTCCATATATTTTGTTATCATCAAGCCTGTTGATCCTTCAATATTTCCAGGAACGGGATCCGATTGTTCGAAGAGGCCGATTGCTTATTCTTATTTTGGTCGTTCTTCCATTAGTGTTTGTCATGTGCACAATCTATATTGCCCGTATTTGGGGATATCAAGAGGCTTGGAAATATAATATCGTTCTGATCTTTTTGCAATTTATCTTTTTCTTAGCCTTTTCTATTAAATATGGGGTGATGGGTGTAAAAGTAAGGGTAGAGAAAGACCGGATGAGCAGTACCCTGCGTGCCTTAACTTCTGGAGCTTCCATCTTGAATCATACGATCAAAAATGAAATCGGAAAAATCCAGCTGATGACACACCGGCTTGAAGCATATGCCAAGCAGATGGATCATCAGGGGATGCTAGAGGATCTTCAATATCTTCAACATTCTTCCGAGCATATTCTAGATATGGTTCAGCGAATTCAAGGTAAAATGAAAGATGTGGAATGTAACGAGGAAGCTATGTGCCTATCCACTATAATAGAAGAATCCATACGGAGCATCTTACCTTATTCGGAGTCTTATGGAATCCATATCCAGAATGAAATGAACGAAAAGATCATGTTTCGAGGGGACCCTATTCATTTACAGGAAGTGTTGATCAATCTCCTGACGAATGCGGTGGAAGCCATGAAGAAACCTGGCAAAATTAAAATTCACAGTTATACAACGAAACGTTATGTTGTCATCAGCGTAGAGGACGAAGGGAAGGGGATTCCAAAAGAAAATATCCCCCTGATCTTTGAACCGTTTTATTCAACGAAGAAGAATCAGGCTACCAATTTTGGACTAGGGTTAGCATACTGCTTTCAGGTGATGAGAAAGCATCAAGGACTTATGGAAGTGAAAAGTGCCGTGGGTCAAGGAACCACGTTTTTTCTCTATTTTCCCCTGAAACGTGTGATTTACTTTGAGGAAAGGAGCAAATAGGAATGAAACCCATTCGAGTGATGATAATAGAAGATGACCCTGTCTGGTTAAAAGGCATTGCCGATATCATTCATGAATGTCCAGATTTTATCCTAGTAACAACGGCACAAACGAAAGAGATGGCCTGCCAATCTTTTCCACATCATGAAATCGATGTGGTCCTTATGGACATCAACTTGACAGAGAATAATTTGGATGGCATCGATCTCGCCATGGAATTTGTCGAACAAAAGCCAGGGATTAAGATTATCATGCTGACCTCGTTGACCGAGGAGGAGGTCGTTTTGGATTCCTTTGCTGCTGGAGCTGTGAATTATTTGAATAAGCTTCACTTCAAAGAAATTCCGGATGCAATCCAAGCTGCTTATCAAAATCAGTCAGCGATACACCCCACGGCAGCTGGGGTTCTCCGTAAGGAATTCTTGCGTTTGAAAAGGGAAGAAAATGAAAATCTTCTCACGCAGTCAGAGAAGGAAATCTTGAAGCTGATCCATGAAGGGCATACCCAAACGGAAATAGAAAGTACCTTGTTCATTGCTAAACGAACGATTAAGAATCATATCAATCATATTTTGAAAAAGATGGGGGTAAAAAGCAGCAAAGAAGCGGCGGAGCTTGCGAAGAAGAAAAAGATGCTGTAAAGGAGAGGGTCCTTAAGATCCTCTCCTACTTCTCTCTTTACTTATCGGAAAGTATTATACGCATAAGGCAAAGCCAGTAGCTTTCTTATAAGGTACTAAAAATAGTTAGTACTGTTGTAATTTTGAAATTCCATTAGAATGAGGATAGAGGCAAGATAATAACTTAAAGGTGGGAAACAAATGGAATTCCTCATATCTCTGCTCAGACTGTTGATTACGCGGCTGTTCCGGGTTCAGGTTTATGGAATGGAAAAGGTGGACTTTTCTAATCCGGCTATTTTGATGCCTAATCATAGTTCATTACTTGATGCGGTGTTCCTTGGACTGTTTTTGCCAAAACATGTGACCTTTGTAGTCAATACGCAGATTGCTCGAAAGTTTTCTTTTATCTTGAAATTTCGTCCTCATGTTACCATTGATCCGTTAAATCCTTATTCGATTCGGCAAATGATCCGGTTCATTCAACAAGGAAAGACCCTTGTTATTTTCCCGGAGGGAAGGATTACAACGACAGGTGGTTTAATGAAAATTTACAGTGGACTTGGTTATTTGGCACTGCGAACAGGGGCTATGGTCTATCCAGTGATTTTAGACGGGTTAGAGCGTTCAAAAATGTCATACTTAAACGAGAAAATAAAAACAGTGAGGTTTCCAGATGTCAACATATCAATCTGTGACCCCTTTACCATCCAACGGGAAGAAAAAGTTTCCATGCGCATACAAAAGCAGCGGGCAGCCGAGAAGATTCAGCAGATTTTACAATCCGAGTGGTTCTTGTGTCGAAAGAAAGAAGAAGTGAACTTATTCAATGAATTGTTAGATGCAGCTCGTCGTCATGGAAAAGGAAGCATCATTGCCGAAGACTTGATGCAGGCCATCAGCTACAAAAAGCTTCTACTAGCCATTCACGTCCTCAGTATTCCCTTGAAAAAGTCCTTACTGGGAAAATCGACAGTGGGTTTGCTGTTGCCCAATAGTATCGGTCATGTGGTCGCACTGTTCGGCTTATTCCGCTTAGGAATCACTCCAGCCATTCTCAATTTTTCGCAAGGAGAAAAGACATTAAGAGAATGCTGTGAAACAGCAGGAATCGATTCGATATTGACTTCCCGGATATTCGTGGAGAAAGGGAATATGCATCACCTGATAGTGGAATTAGCCACCTTCTGCAACATTTATTATCTCGAAGATCTTAAAGCCAATCTACATTGGCTAGATAAGGGGAAGGGTTTTTTAGCAAATCTATGGGGAAGGAAGACACAAAACCAAAGTGGGGAACTGATTTTGTTCACCAGCGGGAGCGAAAGTAAGCCGAAGGCGGTTGTCCTTACGCATGATAATCTATTTGCTAACATTCAACAGAGTAAATGTGTTATTGATTTCACATCGAAAGATAAAATTTTCAATGTTCTCCCTATGTTTCATAGCTTTGGACTGACAGCGGGAACTTTGCTGCCTCTGCTATCCGGTGTTCCCGTGTACTTATATCCCAGCCCTCTTCATTACAAGGTAATCCCAGAGTTATGTTATGAAAAAAATGCAACGATGTTGTTCGGAACTTCTACGTTCCTTGGAGGTTATGCCAGGATGGCTCATCCCTATGACTTTTATTCCCTCCGTTATGTATTTGCAGGAGCTGAAAAGCTGAAGGAAGATGTTCGCCAGCTATGGCTGGATAAATTCGGCATACGGGTGTTGGAAGGCTATGGAGCAACAGAAACATCGCCCATATTAGCACTAAATACTCCGCTTGCTTATAAGAAGGGCTCTGTTGGACGATTGCTGCCGGGGATTCAATATCAGATTCAGCCAGTAGAAGGCATTGCTACAGGCGGTAAGCTCTTAGTACGGGGACCTAATATCATGAAAGGATACTGGATTCATGATCAAGGCTTTGTCCCATGTGAGAGCTGGTATGATACGGGAGATGTGGTGGAAATCGATGATGAGGGCTTCTTGTTCATTCAATCTCGTTTAAAGCGTTTTGCCAAGGTCGGTGGGGAGATGGTTTCTCTTCAGCTTGTGGAAGAGGTAGCGTCAGAATGTTTTGATCAGGGATCATATGCTGCTGTTTCTATTAGTGATCCCCGGAAAGGGGAACGAATCCTCTTATTTACCACATCGGAAGCTTGTAGAATCGAAACACTAAAGTCTTATTTACTCCAACATCGCTATTCACCCTTGTTATGTCCGTATAAAGTGAAGATGATCGATCACTTTCCTTTGTTGGGAAGCGGGAAAATGGATTACGTTACATTAAAACAGTGGGGAGAAGGAGTATAGCCATGGGGAAAAATGAAGCCATTACTGGGGAGAGCCAGAGGTTGTTCTCTCATCTTCAATAATTAATTTTAGCGGAAGGGTGAAAGAAATGGAGACAACCAAACGATCTTTATATTCGTTATATGTTTCTCAATTTTTGAGTGCTTTTTCGGATAATGTCATTTTCTTTGTAATTTTAGGTGTTCTATCCAGTAGAGGAGTTCAGAACCCAGAAGAAAGTATGTTAGGTGTACAAATGGGATTCCTATTCTCATATATTGTGTGTGCTCCTTTTGTAGGGACATTTACGGACAAAAACAATAAAGCGTTTACCTTACTAGTAGGAAATATCATTAAACTCGTCGGGGTGCTACTCTTATTTACCCCTATTGCTCCACATGTTGCCTATTTAGTCGTTGGTCTTGGAGCAGTTCTATTTGGTTGTGCTAAGTATGCTGCCATCAAAGGTATCGCTGGTGATGATGCTCAACTTTTGTTAAAAGCGAATGGTTATTTGGAGTCTTCTACTATCGTTGCCATTTTATTAGGAACGGTGATTGGAGGATTTTTAGCGAAAACTCCAAATATTGGGTTATATACTTGCGTTGGATTATTCTTGTTCTCATCTGTCATAACAAAATGGATCGTGTGTGATGAGAAGAATCCAAACCTTCGTTATGTAACCTCAGCAAAAATGTTTTTGAAGGATGTTAAACTTCTTTTTGACAATCCACGTGCACGATTTTCGTTAATCGGGACCAGTTCCTTTTGGATGACATCTGCCGTGTTACGAATTACATTTTTGGTGTGGTTGGCACAACAGCTTCACATACAAGACACGTTTCATCAATCAGCCATAGTTGGATCAACAGGAATTGGCATTGTCATTGGCGCGTTGCTTACACCCTATGTAACCAGTCCAGAACGGTTTGACCGTACTACCCAATTTGGGTTCGCTATGCTCACGTGCATCGTGCTAGCTATAATTCCTATCCATTGGGGTGTAACGGTTGGTTATCTTCTTCTGATTGGTGCGTTTGGAGGGATGTTCTTAATCCCTATGAACACAGGGCTGCAACAAGAGGGTCATCATCTTGTGGGGGCAGGAAAAACCATCGCCATTCAGAATTTTTCTGAAAATATATTCATGATTACGGGGATTGCTCTTACTCGACTGATTCTATCGTGGAATGTCGATATTTCCATCACCATCGGCATTGTGGCTGTTGTGTTTGGCCTTCTTGTTCTAAGTTTGCGATACATGGTTCCTTTCGCAAAACATCAGGTGTAAAATTTTATAACTCATCCTTAATCAAGAAGGAGTGGAGAAAGCTGATAGAAAGAAAACAAATTCAAAATCTGGAACCCTCGCCAATGGATAAGTTCATAAGTGACGCATCCCTTTCAGCCTTCACGGCGGGGCTCATCGCGACCATGGTTTCCTACGCTGGTCCATTACTCATCATTTTGCAAGCCGCTAAAGTAGCAAACCTAAGTGACTCCCTTTTGTCTTCTTGGATATGGGCTGTATCATTTGGTAGTGGATTTACTTGTATTATCCTAAGTGCTTGGTTCAAAACTCCTGTCATAACAGCCTTTTCAACACCGGGAGCCGTATTGTTAGTATCGGGTTTTGTTAATTATTCTTATTCTGATGCGATAGGGGCATTTCTATTGTCAGCTTTGATGATTAGCATTTTGGGATTCTCTGGTTTATTCTCAACGATTATGAAAAGAATTCCTCAATCGATAACTACGGCCATGCTCGCGGGGATCTTACTCAAGTTTGGTGTAGATGTTTTTGTATCCCTCAAACAGTCTCCCATTATGGTCATTCCCATGGTTGTATGTTTTTTATTAGCAAAACGGTTGTATCCTCGTTATGCGGTCATTGTTACTTTATTTATCGGAATATTGGTAGCTTATAGTCTTCAGCGTCTACACTTTGGAAACGTGAATATTTCCCTGGTTGAACCATGGTTTACAAAGCCGACGTTCTCTTTGAATGCATTGATAGGTTTGGGTATTCCGTTATGCATTGTCAATATGGCCTCACAAAACGCACCGGGCATTGCAGTACTGAGAGCTGACGGATACAATACGCCTGCAAGTCCACTGGTTGCTACTACAGGGATTGCTTCACTTCTATCTGCTCCGTTTGGTTCACACGGTATTACTTTGGCAGCCATTACAGCAGCCATCTGTACTGGAAAAGAGGCCCATAAAAATCCGGATAAACGTTACATAGCAGGAATTGCATGCGGAACTTTTTATCTTTTGTTTGGAATTTTCGGTGCATCCATTGCCTCTGTTTTTTCTGCATTTCCAAAGGACCTCATTGCCGTGATTGCTGGTGTTGCTTTGTTTGCTTCCCTTAGTTCTAGTCTCTCCTCTGCTTTGAACGAAGTGTCACAAAGGGATACGGCTTTAATTACATTTCTCGTTACTGTCTCAGGTATCTCATTTGCAGGGGTGGGATCTGCTTTCTGGGGGTTAGTTGCTGGTGTAGTCACAAATTTGATCCTATCCGGTAACATCAGAAAGTTTTTTGTTAGAAAACAGCTAAATAATCCCGCATCTAGTAGTTTGGATGACTAATCGAATACAGATATAAAGAGGGGATATTTTAACTTTTTCTGTTCAGTTTAACCTTGATGAAAAAAGAGGGTATTCGGGAAAGATAATAGTGAATCAAGATGGCTGAACCCAGTAGTCAAAGCTAAGGGGGGGAGGCCTCTTTTCATGAACAACTCAAATGTGGTAAGTTTAATATCGGTGTATTTTATGACCATTTACAGATGCTTTATTTACATAAACGTTTGAAAAGGAAGGAACAGGAAAGAGATATGATAGAAGTAAAAAGTAAGCTCATAGAGGCGATTGAGGATTTATCGGATCGCGAGCTAGTCATTGTAGAAAAGGCACTGCGAGCGGTTCAAACCATGCGGGAGAACAAATATCCGTTTATGGGGAATTTCATGCAGTTGAAGGTTATTGCTAGCGAATATGATTTTAGCTGCTCTATGCCGATCACACGGGACGTCCTGAATCCCTATCGTATTGTCTATGGGGGAGTTACGGCTTTGCTGGCTGATATGGCAATGGGGTGGATGCTAGAGGAATTGATCGATACCAGAGACAAGGTAGTTACATTAGAGATGAATGTGAAATACCATCATCCTGGCAAGGGAAAGGAGTTACTTGCTCACTGCAGCGTCTTGCATCGGGCGCAAAATATCATGCAGGCCACTTGCCGAATCGTCAATGACAGGGACGAATTGGTTGTCTCTGCTTCCGGGACCTTTCTTCATTTGGTCAGATAATTCAAGAGAATTGTGAATTTCATCCGAAAAAACGAACGAAAATAGATAACCTTTGTTTCATTTTCGGATTTGTGTTAAAATACTTTCGGTTTAGGTCTGAATTCAGGTGCGGAAAGGAAGGGATAACGAATGAGTATATATCATATTCTTGGTGCAAAACAGTTCAATCGGGATCATTTAGAAGAGATTTTTGAGCTTACAAAGGAAATGGAACAGGTCGAAGCCAGCGGAGGATCTGACCGATACAAAAATAAGGTGATGACCACTTTATTTTTTGAACCTAGTACGCGAACCCGGCTTTCCTTTGAATCGGCGATGTGCCGTTTAGGGGGAAAGGTGATCGGAACGGAAAATGCGGCCCAATTTTCTTCTGCGATTAAGGGTGAGACACTTGAGGATACGATTCGGATTATCTCGGGTTACAGTGATGTGATTGTGATGCGTCATACCGAAATCGGTGCAGCTGAACGGGCTTCCGCCGTGGCTGCAGTTCCGATTATCAATGCGGGGGATGGGGCAGGAGAGCACCCTACCCAAGCTCTGTTAGATATTTATACCATTCAAAAGGAATTGGGTCGCGTCGATGATCTGCACATTGCCATGATTGGTGATTTGACCTATGGAAGAACGGTTCATTCCCTTTCTTATTTATTAGCCAATTTCAGTAATATTACGATGTATTTCACGGCACCAGAGAATGTATTGATCCCTCCTTATGTGAAAAAATTCCTAGAAGAGAAGAATATTCGCTATGTTGAGACGGACAACTTGGAAGCAGTAGCTTCGAAAGCAGATGTTCTTTACCAGACTCGGATTCAAAAAGAGCGGTTCCCTTCGTTAGAAGACTATGAAAAAGCACAGGGGAAGTATATCATTGATCAAAAATTGCTGGATGTCATGAATCCTAATGCCATTATACTTCATCCCCTGCCAAGAGCAGGTGAAATTGCTCCTGAAGTGGACCAAGATTCAAGGGCAGCTTATTTCCGTCAAGCTCAAAATGGTTTATATGTCCGCATGGCCTTGATTCATAAATGCTTTGAAAAGCTCGGATTTGTTAAAAAATAAAGTAAATAAGGAACGGTGAGTACCTGCTGATGATCGGGACTCACCGTTTTTATTTTTTATAAGTAAACTAACTTATCCCATTAAGTTTCTCTTTTCTGTGATGATGCTCACATTATACATTTTTGTATTTTAAATGTGACAAGAATGAAAACCCTGCGTACTCGTGAGATTTATCACAGTTCCCATGTTAATAAAGGAGTAATTTATTGATATAGAAATAATAAATAACACATAGGAGGTATTGACAAATGGTTGCTAAACCAGATTGGCAGAGCCAAAAAGAGAAACAACTGCAGCCAAAGGTGAAAAACTCATTTCTAAAATCTGTTCTCATTTTCACCTTGATTGCTAGCTTTAGCGTACTATTATTAGGAGGTTTCTGGATTTTTAAAGATATGGCTCCCCGTCCACAGGAGATCGTATCAGAAAAAGGAGATGTACTTTTCGATAAGGAACACCTCATGGGTGGTCAGGCAGTTTTCCAAAAATATGGTTTAATGGATTATGGAACGATACTCGGACATGGTTCGTATCTCGGTCCTGATTATACAGCTGAATCGTTAAAAATTTATGTGGATGAAATGCACCAGTTTTATGCACAACAGCAACATCAAAAAGATTTTGCGAGTCTAGGTGCTTCTGAACAAACCTTGATCAAAGCTCAGGTTGTAGAAGAAATTAAAGTCAACCGTTACGATGCGGATAAAGAAACGTTAACCCTAACGGATGCTCAAATTGCCGGTTTAGAAAAAGTTCGTGAGCATTATCGTAAAGTATTCACAGAAGGTGATGGCCATGGTTTGCTTCCTGGTTTGATTAAAGAATCAGATATGCCACAAACCGAGCGTGCTTGGGTAGCCGAAGGCGATCAGTTAACCCAAATCTCCGACTTCTTTTTCTGGACAGCTTGGTTATCTAGTACATATCGTCCTGGTGATGATATAACCTACACCAATAACTGGCCTTATTTTGAAGATGCAGGAAACACCATGTCCTTCTCTGCTGTATGGTGGAGCGGTGTGAGTGTAACGCTATTAATTATGTTCTTGGGTATCATTCTTTATATTCATAATCGCTATAAATTTGATATGGAAGAGGCTTACGAGCCTGGTAAATTCCCTTCCATTAATATTAGCACGCTACCATTGACACCGTCACAGGTCAAATCGGGTAAATATTTTACCGTTGTTGCTTTATTGTTCTTAGTTCAAGCTGCTTTTGGTGGTTTGCTTGCTCACTATTATTTAGAACCAGATACGTTCTACGGAATGGATTGGATTGCTAAGATCTTCCCATTCAGCATTGCAAAAACCTACCATCTTCAATTAGCGATCTTCTGGATTGCTACGGCTTGGTTGGGTATGGGGATTTACGTTGCTCCATTGGTTGGCGGAAAAGAACCGAAGAAACAAGGCTTGCTTGTTGATGTTTTATTCTGGGCGCTTGTCGTTCTTGTAGTAGGAAGTATGGTTGGAGAATGGCTTGGTACTAATGGTTATTTAGGAAATCTATGGTTCCTGCTTGGTCACCAAGGTTGGGAATATCTAGAGCTTGGACGCATTTGGCAAGTGGTTCTGATCGCAGGTATGTTGATCTGGCTGTACATTGTTTTCCGCGGCTTGAAAGATGGCTTGAAGCGTGAAACTGATAAAGGTGGTTTGGTCCACTTACTGTTCTATGCATCGATTGCCGTTCCATTATTCTATGTGTTCGCGTTATTGATTAATCCTGGTTCCCATATCACGTTTGCAGACTACTGGCGTTGGTGGATTATTCACTTATGGGTAGAAGGTATTTTTGAAGTATTTGCTGTTGTTGTTATTGGTTTCTTGATGGTTCAAATGGGTGTAATCACGAAGAAGTCTACCGTTCGTGCTCTGTACTTCCAGTTAATCCTGCTGATGGGTTCTGGAGTCATTGGAATCGGTCACCATTACTATTATAATGGTTCTTCTGAAGCTTGGATTGCCTTAGGTGCTGTATTCTCAGCATTAGAAGTTGTTCCTTTAACCTTATTGATTTTAGAAGCTTATAGCCAATATAAGATTATGAAAGATGGCGGAGCCACCTTCCCATATCAAGGCTCCTTCCGTTTCTTGATCTCTACAGGGGTTTGGAACTTGATAGGTGCAGGGGTACTTGGATTCTTGATTAACCTGCCAGCCGTATCTTACTTTGAACATGGTCAAATGTTGACCCCGGCTCACGGTCATGGTTCTATGATGGGTGTATACGGTATGTTTGCGGTAGCGGTCCTCTTGTTCTCCCTTCGCAATATCGTCAAGCCGGAAGCTTGGAACGATAAGCTATTAAAGATTGCTTGCTGGGGATTAAACGTTGGTCTTGCTGGTATGATTATCATTTCCTTGTTACCAGTGGGTGTGATTCAGTTGAAAATTGCCTTTGAACAAGGATACTGGGTTTCCCGTGCAGCAGATTTCTTCCAGATTCCGATCGTAAACCAACTATTATGGGTGCGTGCAGTACCAGATACGATCTTCATCGTATTCGGTGTATTACCGTTAGCATGGTTTGCTGTTAAGGCATTGTTTAACTTGAGAAAGCCCAATGTCAAAGAGGGTGAATCTTTAAACGTTCCAGATTTAGCAAAAGAAGACTAGGCTGAAAAATTCGGCGAATTCGTCGGAAATCAATCGAACTTTGACCCATTGCAGTTTTTTCTGCAAGGGGTTTTTTAATATAAATGAAAGTTTACTAATCCTACATGGTTCGGTTTGTTTTTTGAGAAAGTTGGAGAAAGTAGTAGAAGGGAAACTTCAACCATTCCTAAATGAACCCAAAAGGAGGTATTTCGTTGCTGATCCATCCTCAGGAATCAGGACCCTTTCGCCAAATAAGGCAAGGAATAGAAAATGATTTCGGACAAGCGCCGTTCACCGAATATTTTAATCGGACAGGGCCGCTCGTTGATATCTATGAAACCATAGAAGAAGTTGTTGTTTCGTGTGAAATTCCGGGGCTCCAAAAAAAAGATGATGTGAATATCCATGTGACAGGCAGGAATCTAATGATAGACGGTATCGTTCAACGGGCTTCGGAAGATACTCATGACAACCGTTACCATCATACAGAACGGTTCTTTGGGAGCTTTCATCGTTCCGTTTCTTTGCCGACTAAAGTGATGGAAGATACAGCCAAGGCTTTCTATAGAAATGGCGTGTTAGAAATTCGCATGACAAAAGCAAAGCCTGATCAAGGCAAGAGAATAGAAATTGATTTTCATTAATGATAACGGGAGGTTCTTTCGATGCCATTTGGAGCTGCAGAATCAATAGCTGTTCATGAAATATTAGGTGAAAAAATTTGCATGATAGATCATTTATCCTTATATGAATCCCAATGTCAGGATCCGGCGCTTCGCCAAATGATTCAGCGTCATAGGCAAGCTGCTGTCGATTCCTATAATCAAATGGTATCCTATACCCATGACTATCGGTCTGTCCAACCCGTTCAGGCACGTGCCTATGTACCAATTGAATCGATTCAATATGGTCTTAGAAACCCTTCTCCGGAAGGACCCTCCATGCAAACGGGAGCTTTTTCCGATAAGCAAATTGCGTCAGCTGTATTGTCAGCCCATAAAAACTCGGCAAAAAATCACATGGGAGCTGCCCTGGAATGTGCCGATCCCAATATTAGGCAGATGATGATTAACGGCTCTATCACTTGTTGCAACCAAGGATATGAAACGTTTATGTATATGAATCAAAGAACATATTACCAAGTTCCGACTATGAATGATCACACAGCCAAAACGTATTTGCACCATTATCAGCCAACCAACCAAAGCAGAGCAGCCTTAATGGGCAATCCTAATCCTATGATGCCGTTAAATCCGCAACAAAATCAGCAAGTGAATATTCAACGAGAAGAATATCAAGGGAATCCCTTTTTAATGTGAAAAAATGAGGAGTACATTCCGGTGTGCTCCTTATTTTTTTTGTGTTTAGAACAGAGGCAGACTGCACACGATAACAAGAGATATAGGAAGGAGTGAGTGTAAATATGTTTATGAGAAATCGTGTAGGGGCCGCTCGAAGTGAAGGATTTAGACAGGGGATGTGGACAGCTCTGCTCGTTTCTTCTCCCTTTATCATTGCGGGGGTGAAATGGATGGTTGAGAATTCTGATCCGTTGATGAATAAAGTAAAGGGAATAAAAGAATCGGATATCTACACACAGTTATTTGACCGAAATGCCTACGTTGAAAAGGATGCGAACAAGAAACTGGATAAGTTTCGCTCGGCTGAAGGCAACTATGGAAAGTATGATGTGGAAGCATCAAATGAAGAAGATGAGGCACTATTTAAAATGATGAAGGAAATTACGAAGAATGAGCTTAATAAATAGAATGGAGGGTTAAAAGGAGGGGCTGGATTTTTTCCAGTCCCTCTTCATATTCATAACATGAATCGGATTTTTTCTTCATATATGTAAACAACAGAATCTACCGAATGGAGGTTGAATCTGATTGGGCCAAGATGTCCGATGGATCAAACTAATACTAGCTATCATTCTTATCCTTCCATCCATAGTGAATGCTGATGAAAAAGGACCGGAGTTGAATAGTGAGGCGGCCATACTGATTGATGCCAAAACCGGTGAAGTGTTATTTGAGAAAAAGTCACATCAGCAAATGTATCCAGCAAGCATTACAAAAATAGTTACCGGTATTATGGCTGTTGAAAGCGGTCGATTGGAGGAATGGGCTATGACATCCAAAAGAGCGCGTTGGGCAGAAGGAACGAGAATTTACTTAGCCCTTGATGAAAGCAAGCCGCTTAAGGATTTGGTTTATGGATTGATGATGAACTCAGGTAATGATGCAGCGATCGTAATTGCGGAATATTTGGGGGGGAGTGTTGAACAGTTTGCTCAAATGATGAATGACTTCGGGACATCTACACTGGGATTAAAGGACACTCATTTTGTCAATCCTCATGGTCTTTTTCACGATGATCATTATACTACAGCTTATGATATGGCGATTATAGCCCAATATGCCATGAAAAATCCCGCTTTCCGAGAAATTGTGAAAACCCAAAAACGTCCTTGGCACGGACAGGAATGGGAGAGCAGTCTAGTTAACCACAATAAACTGCTTTGGCGATATGAAGGCACAACAGGGATTAAAAATGGATATTTCGCCAAGGCGGGTAATACCCTCGTTACTTCGGCAAGTCGCGGTGGAACTGAGCTGATTGCCGTTTGTCTAAAAGCACAGGGAAGCGAGAAGGTCTATAAAGATACAATCGCACTTTTAGATTATGGATTTACCCATTTTGAAACCAAGCGATTATTTAGTAAAGGAAAAAAAGTAAGCGATTCTATGGGAGTGGAGTATGAAACGGTTCAAGATCTATACGTTACTGTACAAAAAGGGCATGTACCTCATTTACTAGTGAATCATCGTGGTGAGGTGACCATTCAAACCGATCTCCAGGAGAAGTCGCTTAGCGGCCTGCTAAAACCCGTTGTCAAGGAAATACCCGATCAGGCATACAAAATTGGATTACAGGCTGCAGTCAAGCCAACGAGGATCTTCGAAAAGTTTGCCGTGTTGTTTGGAACAATCATCATCGTAATTATTGGATTTATTTTGTATAAGCTTAAAAGAGGGAGTCAACAACCGAATATCACCAACTCAAATAGAGACTCAGGCACTGCCTGAGTCTAGCCTTGTACTGATCAGAAAGTAATAATACTCTATCGCTTTTTTATTCAGAGTGCATACAAATTTTCCCTTATTATACTTGAACTTCTAATGGACTAGGAGTAAGATTTAAACAGTACTAAACATATAGATGATGGAGGGAAACAAAATGTCCATGCCTAGTGGCGCCAGTATGCACATTATTATTCGAATTCAACTGGAAAAAGATATCATTACATTTGGTGATATTGCCAAGGCAATCGGTGATGCAGGGGGAGATATTGTTGGGATTGACGTTATTTCGTCAAGTAAAACACAAACCATTCGCGATGTAACCGTGAATGTTTATGATAATAAACACAGCCTGCTCATTAGTGATGCCATATCAAAATTACAGGGTTCAAAGGTAATTAATGTTTCTGACCGTACCTTCTTGATGCATATAGGTGGGAAGATTGAAATCAAATCCAAAATTCCGATTAAAAACCGTGATGACTTGTCTCGTGTCTATACGCCGCACGTGGCTCGTGTGTGTACAGCTATCCAAGAAGAACCATCCAAGGCCTATTCCTTAACCATCAAGCGAAACACGGTTGCCGTCGTATCGGACGGAACGGCTGTATTAGGTCTAGGAGATATCGGACCTTCTGCGGCTATGCCTGTCATGGAAGGGAAAGCCATGTTATTTAAGCAATTGGCCAATGTGGATGCTTTTCCCATCTGTTTGGATACGAAGGATACGGAAGAAATTATTCGAATAGTAAAAGCGATTTCTCCAGCATTTGGGGGGATTAATTTAGAAGACATTTCTTCTCCTCGTTGTTTTGAAATTGAAGAAAGATTGAGGAAGGAATTAGATATTCCTGTATTCCATGATGATCAGCATGGTACAGCTGTTGTGCTGTTGGCTGGATTGTTAAATGCTGTGAAAATTGTCGGGAAGAAGCTGGAAGACCTTAAAGTGATATTTACTGGGATTGGAGCTGCTGGGATTGCTTGTACCAAAATCTTATTGGCAGCAGGGGTTCGTAATATTATTGGGGTGGATCGCATGGGAGCCATTAACCGTGATGACTCATACGATAATCCTCATTGGACCATGTATGCGAATATCACCAATCCTCATAATATACGAGGATACTTATCCGATGTCATCGAGGGTGCCGATGTATTTATTGGCGTATCTGCATCTGGGATCTTAAAGGTTGAGGATGTCAAGAAGATGGGGAAAGACCCTATCGTGTTCGCAATGGCGAATCCAGTTCCAGAGATAGACCCAGATCTTGCTGCACCTCATGTACGGGTTATGGCAACAGGAAGATCAGATTTCCCCAATCAAATCAACAATGTTTTATGTTTCCCAGGGATTTTTCGCGGAGCACTGGATTGCCGGGCAACAGAAATCAATGAATCTATGAAGCTAGCTGCGGCAGAAGCGATAGCGTCGGCTGTGGGAGATGAAGAATTAAGTGAGACTTATATTATCCCAAGTGTATTTAATAATAAAGTAGTAGAAAAGGTCCGTGAAGCTGTTTTCAAAGCCGCTGTCCAAACGGGAGTAGCTCGCCGTGATCCAAGAGATTTAAAATAAAATAAAAGGACAGAATGCCTTCCTGGCTTAATGTCCTTTCCTTTATTTTTTGGATAAATTTGATCTGATTTGGTTAAACTAACATAAGTATGACTAAACATTTAGTAAAGTGGTGAAGTCGATGATTTTCCTTGAACCGCAATTTCGCAACGAACATGGTGAAATACTGAATGTGGTGAACGGCAAAGGCAAGCCCGTCGGTTACCTCTCGTATATGTTTAAAGAAGAAGGAGATTTATATGTGTTGGGTCAGTTGGAAGATGAAGGGGAAAAGCAAAATTTTCTTGATATTACTTCCCATTTTATCGATGGATTGAAACAGTCTATTAATGGGAATCAAGAAGCGGAGCCCTATGTTTATATTCATCTGGGTGGAGAATCCCTGAACATCGAGGGAGAGCAGGAAAATAGCAAGCAAGAGCAATCGGATGAAACGCAATAGTCTATTGGTAATATTTTTTGTTATACAAACTATAGAACTTATGTTATTGTTAACGTATCAATTAACTAAACAATTAGTTGGTTGAGAGGTATATTTGACTTCTCCTTATACGAGAAGTCTTTTTTATTTTACGGAGTACATAACACCCTCAAATTCAGGAAATAAATATTGATAAATCAATTTTCAAAAGATGACAAACTTCGACGTAGTAGATAGGAGAAGAGATGAAGCCCCAAAGGACAACAATGCATTTCAGTAAGAGGTAATTCAAAGTAGTAGAAATGCTAAAAGATGAAGGAGGGTTTTTCTTGCTTGATCAGCAACAGCCTAGAATGGGAATATCCTCAATTATTTATGACCTAACGAAGTGGGATTACAGAGTTGGTCACAGCGGCATTAATTCATTGGATATTACAGTGACAAAGAGTGGGGAAGAAATAGCCGATATTGCATTCTCCGATGAAGAAATGAAAATATACAGAAAGAGAGAGCTGTCTCCGTTAGAAGAACAAGAGATGGAAATTTTTCTGGATGATTTGATGTGGGAGGATGATTTGGCTCCCTTCGCCCATCTATCTTCACTGCATGTGGAATACCACAACGCGAGAGAATTAGTAAGGATGATCAAAGAGAAATATATGGATGACCTTTTATTTGTGCGTCATAATGATAACACCGAGTTTATGGCTTATTTGGAGGAAGTATCGGTCAAACGGATGGACGCCTCTGACACTCTAGTTTGTTATTTTAGTCCGATAGATGAAGCTTCTGAGCTGATTCGTACGACCATCATTTTAAAACCGGATATCAAGGCGATAGCTACGGCTACTTCGCTCAAAGTGGAAGGTGCAGGAGAAATGTTGGAGATTTCGCGTCATATTGAACATACACATTAATATAGTCTAAAGGCCTGAATACAATTGTTCAGGTCTTTTTTATCTAATGAAAGAAGCTACTACATTTCTCGCCCAAGCGAAAGCCTTACAGGACGATTTAGAGAAAATCATATTGATGCTATGGATTTCTCTAAGGTAACGGAAATGAAGGCAGGAATTCTTTCGGAAATCGACAGATTGGCCCAAGTTGCAGCACTAAAACAGAATATTAAAACATATCAGAAAATTACATAATATTTAATCTTTTCTTTTTTATACTCAAGTTTTTATATTAAGCCTCAAAACGACTTAATTAGATTTGGAAGCTCCTATAATCTTGACTGAAAACAGAAGGAAATGGGTAACGGAGTCGAAAAAAAGAGAACGATTTTTGTTGGAAAAGCAATGCCTTTTATTTACAATAATAGACAAGGAAGGAAATAACAAAGAAGTTTAAGGCATGTTGACGAATGTTGGATAATCGGTGAAAATATCGACAAAGGGTGTTGAAAGCCATGGAAAATAAGGTGTTACTCATTGGGAAAAGAATGCGTGGTCACCATATGATTGTCACAAAAGGAATGCTTTCAGCAGAAATTTTGGACGGAATGAATCAAAAAGGGTGGATCTTATCACGTGTTGAGCAACTGGAAGCCAACTTTCATTATGATTTTATTCTTCAGCGAGGCCACCGCAAAATTAGTTAATCATAGACGATTGGACAAGCCTTGATGAACAGGGCTTTTTTTGTTTTAAAAAAGCTACTGACGTAGCCTCATGCGTATAATACTTTTTGATAAGTAAAAAAAGGACCGCGCCCAAAAGTATGAAAATACTTTTAGGACGGTAGTCCTTTATGGATGACTAGGAGGGAAGATGATAGTGGGAACAACGACCCATGTTGTGTTCCCGGAAACTCCTTCTTCATCAGGAACGGATGTGTTTTCTAACAGTTTAACGATGATGTTGAGTCTTTTAGCCGGATCATTGACAGGAAGATCCGTGAAAGTCACGATCTTAGATTCCTTAGGCTTTAATTCAAATCTACGGACTATCTGTTGAATTTGTGGACCTTCACCAGCATTTGTGGGGTGATCACCCACTAAAATAGTAGATAGACTGTCAGAAATATTTCGGTCTGTTGCATTATAAAGTGTAACGTTTAAATTATAGGGCCCAAATATTCTGCTTTTAGCATCCATCTTTTCCGATGTGATTTTTACATCTTGAATGATGACGGGATGCTTCTTTTCAGTTTCAATGTTTTGAGAGGCTTCAATGAGTTTGGTGATTTGTTCATTTTGCTGTTTTAACGAGTTTTCGACATCCGTCATTTGTTGGTTTAAACGGACATTCTCTTCTTCTCGTTGTTTTAGAGTTGCTTCAAGATCTTTTACTTTATTTTGTAAGCGAATAAAATCGGTATCCATCACTTTCTCTTGGGAACATCCAGTTAAAAGGATTTGAGCCAATAAAAAGGTCAAAATAAGAAAGCCAAATTTTTTCATTTGTACCCCCGCGAAGCTTGCTACATATTTAGATAACAAATAGAGTATAACATCCGTCAATAAATGTGGCAATTGAGATAAAACCATTTTTACTTTTTCCTTAGTTTCATCTAAAATGGAGGAAGTGTAATTTTAACACTTATCAGTCGAGTGTTATACGCATAAGGCTACGCTGTCAGTAGCTTTCTTACACTCATCAGTTCAGTGTTATACGCATAAGGCTTACGGAGGATAAGGATGAAGGATACGATTTTATTGCAGCTTATGAAAATGATGCCAACTCATGCGATTTCTAGATGGGTGGGTAATTTGGCTAGTCATCCTTTCAGCAGGAGGTTAATCCCGCTTTTCTCCAACGTATTTCAAATCCCGCTGGAAGAAGCGGAAAAGCATATGTTGGAATATGGAACCCTCAATGAATTCTTCACCCGGAGACTGAAGGATCAGCTTCGACCCATTTCGCAAGAAAGGAATGTCATTGTCAGTCCTGCTGATGGGAAGGTTGCCGCTTTGGGTACGATCCATGAAGGACAGTTAATTCAGGCTAAAGGAGTTACCTATACTATATGGAATTTGCTTGGCGTAACAAGAGAAGAAGCTCATCGTTTTAATGGAGGAAAATTCATCACCATTTACTTGAGTCCTAAGGATTATCATCGTGTCCATTCACCTGTTGCGGGCAATATTACGGATTACAGCTATTTGCCAGGGACCCTTTTTCCTGTCAATGCTTTTGGGGTGAGGGCTGTAAAGGGATTATTCGCAAAAAATGAGCGATTGGCTACCTTTATACACTCTGATGCAGGGAGAGTTGGGGTAGTAAAGGTAGGAGCTACCATCGTAGGAAGCGTCAAAGTAGGATATAGTAAAGAGGCAGGTACCAATGTAAAAGCCGGAACCTTAGTTCATCAACAACTGTCTGAAACCGTTCATGTTGAACGGGGGGGCGAGATCGGATTTTTTCAATTTGGTTCAACAGTCGTCCTTGTTTTTGAGCAAGGGAAAATAGAATTTCTCCCTGATTTAGGTGAAGGTCATTCTGTTAAAATGGGAGAACCAATTGGCCAATTTACTTTAATGAGCTAAGTTTTTTAGGCATTTCGCTGTATTCCAATTTTTTTCTTTGTGTTGCTCTTTATTTCCGTTCATTTTTGATGTATATTCTATATGTACATATTGATTTAGGGGGAACATTTTTTGAGTACGATTGAAGTTGGAAATATCATTGAAGGTACTGTTGTTGGTGTACAACCATTTGGTGCCTTTGTCAGTTTAGGAGACAATAAGCAAGGACTTGTTCACATTTCACAGATTTCATCATCTTATGTTCAAGACATCAATCAAGTGTTAAAAGTGGATGACAAGGTCAAGGTCAAAGTAACCGAAATTAAACCAGACGGTAAAATTTCGTTAACGATGCGTATCGATGAAGAACCTAAGCCAAGCAATCGTCCTCCTTTCAGGAAGCGCGAAGACCATCGCGATCGTGGACATGGCAACTCCCGACATCCACAAAATAACAAAGGTGAAGACTTTGAAAGCTTGATGAAAAGATGGATGAAAACAAGTGAAGATAAAATGAGTGATCTTGGTAAGCGTGAAAAAAGAAAATAACCGCTCTTTATGAGCGGTTATTTTCTTTTTTTTACTTATTAAAAAGTATTATACGCATAAGGCTATGCCAGTAGCTTTATTACTTAGTATTTCCGCGAAATTGTTGATTTTCTCCGCAAATTTCCTTTCATCTGAAAATAGTTCTTCTCCCTTTGTACAGGTCATATAATGATTTAAATAGGAGGTTGGACGACTATGAAATTTTTAAACAAAATGAAGGGGACTTTGGATGCAGCAACTCGCAAATCCCAAGATGCTCTTGAAGTTAATAAATTGAACAGTCAAATCAAAAAGCTAGAGGGTGATGCAGATCGGCTCTACCAGTCCATAGGAGAGAAGGTATATCGAGATCCCGTTATGGCTAAACAAGAGACAAAAAACCATATCAAATCTCTAGTCCATGCTCTAGAGCATCTCCATCGGCAAATTCAAGAAGCCAAAAGAAAAACACTGTTCCTAAAGGATTTGGTGGAATGTGATTCGTGTCAAAAAGTTGTGGCGATTCAAACTAAATATTGTCCGGATTGTGGGAATAATATTATCGAACTGGTAAGGAAAACAAGTAAAACTTTAGCTTTAAACAATAGTGAATTCGAATTGTAACCTTGTATTTTGGCCTATATATGACTAGCTCAGCAATATGTGAGCTGGTCATTTTTTTATATTTATTAGTAAGTATTATACGCATAAAGGCAGCACACACTAATAGCTTTCTTATACTTATCGAAAAGTATTATACGCATAAGTGCTGTGCACACTAGTAGCTTTCTTATAAAAAAAATTTGTATAGAAATACCTGAATCCTCGTGTGGCTATTGACATGATGGGTAGTAATGGTTAAAAATACAAGTTAAATTGACAAAGCATGTGTTTCGCAAAAACTCTCGTAATGGTATTCACTAAAGGTGACCATAATAGAACGAATCAATCATAAAGCGGGATATTTTATGCACCGAGGGATAATGGATTCCCACATGTCCATTTTAAAAGCAAAGGGGAAAATCCAATTGAGTCAGATGAAAGAAAAGTTATACAGTGATGATGATATAAGAGTCCTCAAAGGATTAACAGCGGTGCGTGTGCGTCCGGGGATGTATATTGGTTCAACGGGAACAAGAGGACTGCACCACTTAGTTTGGGAGATTATTGATAATTCTAAGGATGAAGTCTTGGCAGGCTTCTGTGATACCATCCGAGTAACCATTCATAAGGATAATAGTGTGACGGTTGAGGATAATGGACGTGGAATTCCCACGGGAATGAATCGCGATGAAGGAATCCCCACACCAACCGTTGTTTTTACGGTGCTCCATGCGGGCGGCAAATTCGGTGGCGGAGATGGGTATAAGAAGTCAGGAGGCTTGCACGGCGTAGGAGCCAGTGTCGTCAATGCTCTTTCGGAATGGCTAGAAGTGGAAATTCATCGTGACGGTAAGATTTTTAAGCAGCGCTTTGAATATATAGACGATATCAAAGTAGGACATCCGGTTTCAGACCTGGTGACGGTCGGAGCAACCAAAAAAACTGGAACAACCGTTCGTTTTATGCCTGACCCCCGTGTTTTCAGCGAAACCCAATTCCATTATGAGACATTAAAAGATCGATTAAAGGATAATGCATTTCTCCTTAAGGGGGTTACGATCCACCTTCATGATGAGCGCATCACTCCTGTACGTAAAGAGTCCTTCCATTTTGAAGAAGGGATCAAGGCTTTTATTGAGTACTTAAATGACGGGAAAAGTACGTTCCATGATGTTATATACTTTGAAGGCGAGAAAGAAAGCCTTGAAATTGAACTGGCCTTCCAATACAATGATTCCTCCTCAGAAAACGTACTGTCTTATGTAAACACGATTCCCACGATTGATGAGGGAACGCACGTTTCAGGCTTGCGCAATGCGATGACCAAAGCACTTAATGACTACGCAAGGAAAAACAACTTTTTGAAGAAAAATGATAAGAACCTATCTGGAAACGATTACCGGGAAGGATTCATGGCGGTTCTCAGCATTCGGATGGACAATCCCCAATTCGAAAGTCAAACTAAGGACAAGCTCGGGAGTGAGGAAGCCCGATCTGCAGTAGAAGGATTTGTCGGGGATAAGATGGGCTATTTTTTAGAGGAAAATCCTGAGATCGCAAAAACAGTCATTGAGCGGGCCATCGAGTCCCGCAGAATTAAGGAAGAAATTAAGAAGGCCACGGAAGCTTTGAAAAACCCGAACAAGAAAAAGAAAAAAGGAAAGAAGAGCATCAGCGATAAGTTTACTCCACCAGCTAAACGGGATCCAGGTCGCAATGAACTGTTCATCGTGGAGGGAGACAGTGCGGGCGGCTCAGCGATCAATGGACGTGACCGGAACTTCCAAGCTGTTTTAAGTCTTCGCGGTAAGCCTATTAATGTGGAGAAGAAAAAGATCTATGAGGTAATTGGCCCAAACGGCAATGAGGAGATCAATACGATTGTGGAGGTCATCGAGACCGGAATAGGCGATGACTTCGATGCTTCTAAATGTGCTTTTGACAAAATTATCATCATGACTGATGCAGATTATGACGGCGCACATATCCAAATCCTACTTCTGACTTTATTTTATCGTCATTTCTCTGAACTGGTTAAGCGCGGTAAAGTCTATATAGCACAGCCTCCTTTATATAAGGTTTATAAGCAGGAAAAGAAAAAGCAAGACATGGTTTACTGCTGGTCGGAGGAAGAACGAAGTAAGGCCATGAAGAAGCTTGGGAAGGGTGCTGAGATTCAGCGATACAAGGGTTTGGGAGAGATGAATGCTCCGCAGCTCTGGGATACGACCATGAACCCCGCTACTCGAAGGCTGATTCAGGTGGATATTGAAGATGCCGCAGAATCCGAGCGGATCGTGACTATTCTTATGGGGGATAAGGTTCCCCCGCGTAGAGAGTGGATTGAGCAAAATGTGAAGTTTGTTGTCGAGGAGGAGTAATGTGAGTCTTTTTGATCAGGAATATATGCAAATGAGTGTACGGGACGTTTATCGCTCCCGCTTTAGTGATTATGCCAGATACATCATCCTGTCTCGCGCCATCCCCGATGTCCGGGACGGGTTAAAACCCGTTCAGCGACGCGTTCTCTATTCCATGTATAAAGAACGGAATACGCCAGATAAACCGTATCGAAAATCAGCAAAGACCGTTGGGGATGTTATGGGGAACTATCATCCTCATGGGGATTCCTCCATCTATGAGACGATGGTGAACCTTGTACAGGGACATAAGATGCGTGAGCCCTTGATTGACGGACATGGACACTGGGGTACGGTCGATGGGGATTCTGCGGCAGCGATGAGGTATACGGAAGCGCGGTTAACCGATATCTCGATGGAAATGTTGAGGGATATTGAGAAGGATACCGTTGATTTTATTCCAAACTATGATAACACCACAAAAGAACCTACGGTGCTGCCTTCTAGGTTTCCTAACCTGTTAGTGAATGGAGTGACGGGAATTTCGATCGGATTTGCCACTGAAATCCCGACACACAATCTGAGGGAAGTGATTCAGGGTGCCATCGCGCTATTGAATAATCCGGAAATTTCTCTTGATCAACTCATGACCTATATTCCTGGACCTGATCTTCCCCTCGGCGGCATTATTCAAGGGAAGTCAGAAATTAAAAAAGCTTATCGCACCGGATCAGGACGGATCGTCATTCGTTCAAAGACCCATCAGGAAAAGGGAAAGCAAGGAAGACAGCTGGTTGTCATCGATGAAATCCCCTATACCGTAAAGAAAAAAGCGCTCGTTCAACAGATCGATGAAGAGGTTATCGAAAAAAATGTTGATGGTTTACTTGAAGTTCGGGATGAAACAGACCGTGAGGGGTTGCGGATTGTCTTGGAAATACGAAAGGATGCCGATATCGAAGGGATCCTCAACTATCTATACAAGAAAACAGACTTGCAAATATCCTATAGTTTTAATATGCTTGTCATTTCAGAAACTCATCCTAAACAAATGGGTCTCAAAGAAATTCTTCAAGCTTATATTCGCCATCAAAAAGAAGTGGTGACTCGCCGTACCCAACATGATTACGACAAGGCTCAAAAACGCCTGCACATTGTGGAAGGGATTATCAAGGCGATTTCAATCCTGCGCGAAGTGATTGATACGATCATGGATTCCGATGGACGTGAGGATGCCCGGGAAAACTTAGTCAAAAAATATGACTTTACCCATGAACAAGCGGAAGCGATTCTAGACATTCGACTTCACCAGTTGACCAGGCTTGATATAAAAAAATATGAAAAAGAACAACAAGAGCTTCACAAAAAACTAGCGGAATGGGAAGGCATCCTGTCCAGTGAGAAAAAGCTGAATAAAGTGATTGAAAAGGAATTAAAAGAGATTGCAGATAAATACGGCAATGATCGCAGAACGGTAATAGAGGACGAAATTGAAGCGATTGCAGTTGATATTTCGGTTACGGTTCCTGCGGAAGATGTCATAGTAACCTTATCTGAAGACTTATATATTAAACGTGTCTCTATGCGATCTTTTACGAGTTCCGGAGGGACGCTGGAGACAGCAGGTGTAAAGGAAGGGGATCGGATTCGTCACTTCATGAGGGTGAATACCATCCATTCCCTGCTCCTATTTACCAATGATGGCATGTACTTCCAAGTTCCAATCCATGAGATACCAGATGCGCGATGGAAGGATCCTGGAACAGCACTGGTTAATGTGGTTGCCTTAAGTAAAGAGCAAAAAATTGTGGGAGTCATCCCGATCGAAGACTTTAGTCAAGAAGTATTCGTCCATTTCATTTCAGCCAAGGGCATGGTGAAAAAGACAGCTTTATCGGAATATGGTACCAATCAAAGGAAACGTTCCATCAATGCGGTAAAAATAAAAGCGGATGATAAAATTATTCAAGTATTTTTAGGCAGCGAAAACGATCAGCTACTCATGGCCACAGAAGAAGGAATAGCGATTCATTTTGCCCTCAAGGAAATTAATCCCATGGGACGTAATACGGCTGGATTCAAGACCATCAAATTAACTGAAACCGATCATGTCATGGCTGCCTTCTTAACCAAGGATGAAGATGAACGCGTTGTGAGTTTTTTGACGGCAGACGGAACAGGTAAGCGGATATATGTTTCGGATTTCATTCTTCAAGGTAGAGGTGGCAAGGGATTGCTTGTTCTACGAAGAAGAAAAACGAATCCTCACCGAATCATATTCGCCAGCTTGGAAGAAGAAAGTATCGCCTCAAATCAGTATGTGACGAACAAGGGAAGGGAAGGCAAGCTTGAATTTGCTGAACTGGATATTACTGAACAAGGAGGAACAGGAAAGGCTTTGATCTCTCTGGAGAAAGGGGAGCAGGTCGTCAAGGTGATTCCAATCCCCGCGATCGAAATGCGGAATGAGGATGATTCGCATATTTCCTAGGCAAGCGCAGGATTCGATAGAGTTGCTCGACTTTTTGTCGCGGCGACTCTTTTTTTGCGATTGATGTAATTGTGATACAATCCCTAGGTAATCTAAGCTATTCTTAAAAATGAATACACACCAAGTTGATATCCTCAAAATAGAATAAGTAAGACTGTGCAGAGTTGTCTGTATGATCTTAATTTTTTGTGTTGTTCAGATAATTTTCGCTTTTTAAATTCGGTTAATGTGGTAGGATGAAGTTTAAGAGGAATTATTTTCCTGAATTTTTTTGGGGGAGAGAGAGATGAATAGTTTTACAGAAATGATGCATACGAAAAAAAAGGGGCCTGAGGATGTGCTGTCTCTCATTCAGAACGGGGATGACATCATTCTGCCTTTAGCGAATGGGGAGCCAAGACTATTATTAGATTGTTTAGAAGCCCACGCACATGAATATGAGAATGTTCGGATCCATCAAATGCATGCCTTGAGGGATCGTCAATATATTTATGGTAAATTTGATGGTCACTTAAAGCATGTCGCTTATTTTTTAAGCGGTGCTTCGAGGAAAGCCTTTTTGGAAGGCAAATGTGATTTAGTTCCTAATCATTTTCATGAAGTACCACGAATTTTAAAGGAAACCACCAAAACTTCGCTCGTTATGGCTTGTGCTTCTCCGATGGACGAACACGGTTATTTTTCTTTTGGCACACAAGCCGATTATATTTCCACCTTTATTGGAAAGGTGCCTTTTTTCCTGGAAGTAAACAACCAAATGCCGAGAACCTTTGGTGCAAATCAGATTCATATTACTCAAATTGCCGGCTTTATTGAAGTAGACTATCCCCTTCATGAAGTGCAGCCTGCAGTAATTACAGAGGTTGACCGCCAAATTGCTGCTTTTGTTGCAGAACAAATTGAGGATGAATCGACAATTCAAGCGGGAATCGGTGCTATTCCGAATGCCGTCATCGGTTTCTTGACCAATCACAAGAATCTCGGTATTCATACAGAGCTGCTTTCAGATGGGGTTATTGACTTAGTGGAAAGGGGAGTTGTAAACGGCGTAGCGAAGAATACCAATCCTGGTAAAGTGGTCACCACCTTTGCTTTAGGCACGCAGCGCCTCTATGATTTTATCCACGAGAATACCGGTGTAGAATTTTTAGCTGTGGATGAAGTGAATGATCCAAGAAATATTGCTAAAGAAGATAAAATGATCTCCATAAACGCTACTACGGAAGTGGACTTTTTTGGACAATGTGCATCGGAAACCATAGGGGGAAGATATTATAGCTCCAGTGGTGGGCAATCGGATTTTGCAAGGGGAGCGCGTTTTTCCAAGTATGGAAAGGGTTTCATCTGCATGCACTCTACGACGAAGAATGGAGCGATTTCAAGGATTCGTCCTCAGCTCTCCTTAGGATCAGCTGTCACCACGTCCAAAAATGACGTCGATCGGATCGTTACGGAATATGGTGTAGCCACCCTAAGAGGGAAGAGCATATCCGAGCGTACAAAGGCTTTAATTGGGATTTCCCATCCTAGGTTTCGAGAGGAGCTCTTCCTTGAGGCCAAACGTTTAGGTTTTTTAGTCTAACGGAGGAAAAAGTGAGGAACCGGCTATTATCCGGTTCCTCTTTCTCACTTATCGGAAAGTATTATACGCAAAGGGCTACGCGAGTAGCTTTCTTACACTTATCGGAAAGTATTATATGCATAAGTCTACGCGAGTAGCTTTTCTTACACTATCCCTTTGACAGTCTGTAGTATTTATTCTGTAATGCTTTCTTCTTCGGGAAGGGGACTTCAAAAGCCCAATATCCTTTTTCATTAAAGGTTGCGCCAAGCTGCAGGGCAAGCTCGAGGTTATGGAGATGATTGGATGCCTCTTGTTCAGAGAAGAAAAGCTTACGGTTTACTAGCTGATTTTCGATATAAATGTAAACGGTATGAAGATCTTCTTCTTGGCGGCATTCGATTCGGACGTGATCCTTATTGTACGGAAATTGGGGATTCATTTGTTCCTGTACATTCACTTTGTTTTCCCCTTTCAAGAAGTTTAAGAAACTAAGAGACAGCGATTACAGATAAAATCCGAATAGTCTTACCCCCTTTTTGGCGTCAGTTGCATTATACTTATTTAGAAAGTATCATACGCATCAGGCTGTGCTAGTAGCTTTCTTATACTTATCAGAAAGTATTATACGCATCGGGCTGCGCCAGTAGCTTTCTTATACTTATCAGTCAAGTATTATACGCATTAGGCTACAGCCAGTAGCTTTCTTATAATATTATTAAAATGAAATATCAAATATGAGGGAGAGACGATGAACTATCCAAAAGAATATATGGAATATCTTATCCATTTCCATGGAGATCGTGACTTTTTTGAATGCCATGAGATCCTCGAGGAGTACTGGAAGACTCAACCTGTACGCCAGGATCAATGGGTTGCACTCATTCAAATCGCTGTGGGTCTCTATCATCATCGCCGGGGGAATCGTTTGGGTGCTGTGAAAATGCTGCAAAGTGCAGCACGCAGAATGACAAAGTCTTCTACGGAGGAACTAGGACTTGATTTTGATGCGTTAATCTTAAGCATATCGGACCGTTTAACATCGTTAGAAAATGGAGACGCTTATGAAGATATGAATCTTCCCATCACCGACGAAGCACTTCTACAAGAATGTCTTGGGGAATGCACGAAGAGAGGCTGGGTTTGGCAAGCTCGAACCCATATGAATGAACAACTTATTCATCGCCATATTCTGCGTGATCGTTCCGCTGTGATTCAGGAGCGAGAAGAATCCTTAAGGGTAAAGAAAAGAAATATAGAGGATTAAGGGAGAGCAGCCATAGTAGGATTGAGGTGTAGCCTGTATGTTTGTAACCCTGTTAGGAATCATTGTTTTTACATGCTGGGTTTTAATTTGGCTTTGTGGAACTCATCGGCTGAAGGCTCCGCAATTCGTAAACTGCAATCGCTCCTGTCAACGTTACTTATTCCGAGTATTGTGGATGGAGGGGTTCTATCCTGATGTAAGATATAAGATAGATCAATTAGAGGTAGATCTGGCCTTCCCCTACAGTAAAATTGCCATCGAGTGCGGCTGGAACGATTGGGAAAGCACAGATCTGGAGCGGGTGAGAAGCAAGAAGAAAGCGAGGCTTCTAAAAGATAAAGGTTGGAGCATGATTCATCTGACGCCAAAGGAAATATACGGAAGTCCACATTCTTGCATTATGAAAATTGAAGATTGTTTGTTACGGGAAAAGCAAATATTCTGAGGATCTGCAGAATATGTGCTTTTTTCTTTATTTGAAAGCTTGTGTGCCATCATCAGGAGTATTTTCCTGATGATTTTCTTTTTCAATATGGTACACTGGGAATACTAAAGTGTTCGGGGGTGTTCGTATGCTAGCGATATCGGATGATCTTCGCCAGACTCTGTTGTATTTGCGGGAGGAATGGGTGGAGGAAGATGGTTCACGAATGGACAAAGAACGACTCCGCCAACTGATTCAAGAGGAAGGGATTGGTCGATTCATCCTGATCGATCGGATGAAAAAAGAGGAAGTGGCACTCTTTCTCGACGGGAGAACAGTGGCAGGGGTGGACGGTTCATCCAATCAGTTCGGAGGTAATTATCCAGGGATGATCTCACTACTTCAAGCCGGGGCTATGACTATGCAGCGGGATACGATTCTTCTTGGCGACGCTGTTTCGCCCATGAGTCGTAAAGATCAACGGAAAATAGCAGAATACCAGGAAAGGTATAACAGCACCGAGGAGGAGGCTTTTCATCGGTATAAGGATGAAAGATTGGCCCGTCTGGAAGTCGAGGCAGCCATACAACTACTCCATGAAATGCAACCCGCTCTTCTCCTGTTTGACGGAGGGTTTGTTCGTTATGAATCCAAAGCTTTTCCTTTGTGGGAGGAGTATGAAGCCATTGCGAGTAAGAAAAATGTGATCTCCTTGGGGATTATCGAAGAAGTGGGAACGAATTTTATCTCACGCACTTTGAAGGATGTGTTGAAGGGAAAGCTTCTTCCCTTTGATCGACAGCTCCTATTTGGAGTCTTGGAACCGGGAGAGGTTCTACTGTTGGACGTTAGCTTAAAGCATAAAGGGATTAGCGGACGTTATTACACCTGCTTTGCCCGGTTATCCAACCACCCTTCTATCATGGGAGTGGATATGTTTATGGATCAGAAAGAATTTCTTCTGCCAGCCGTTAGATTTTTATTTGCCAACACACTTGAGGGTAGTCGTGGGGTGCCTTTTTGGATTGATCGAGTGGATCATGAAATCAAGCTTACTTATCGGGAAACCGAAGCGCTTATTCGTCAAACCTTTCCTCCGGCATGGGTGGAAAAGTTTTTAGTCAGCCAGCGCAGCAGAAGAGATATATAACCGCAGAGGGGGAGCCATATGATACATATCGTGGGTATTACGACACCGCAAGAGGTCTATGCGGCATCGAAGGATCGGCCATTTCATTTGAATGAAATATTAATTATTGAAGATCAGGAGCTGGGATGTCCGAAAGGAGAAGTGATCCAAACCCAGTCCTATAACCGTTTTATCCCGTTGGAAATCGATAGTGGGATGAAGCTGGATCAAACCTTTCTTTCTAGCTTAGAAGAAGCTGGGTATTCCATCCAGGATGATGTCATCCATGTAGCGAAAATTCGCCTTCTTGAGCAGGTTTCTTGTCCGATATCCAGCGGATCACAAGTCCGTGTTCCTGAGTTTGCTGAGGTTGAAAAGCTGTTGGTTCGTAAATATCCCCATGAAGGACTCACGCTTGGCGTGATTGTTGGAACGGAAGAAATCGGGCAAAGGCTGCCGGAAGAGCTTCAAAATATTGCTCCGCTCTATGATCAACGGATCGGAGTGATGGAGCAAAAGGGGGTGCCTTATATTTTCGATTATCGGGCCATGAACGAATATCCGCATATCGGAATTTTTGGAGGTTCCGGTTCAGGGAAATCATTTGGCATGCGGGTTTTGTTGGAGGAAGTGATTAAGAAAAAGGTCCCTACCATCATCTTCGATCCTCATTTTGAGTTATCCTTCGATGTTTCCTTCGAGGGACTTCCGGAATCTTTTCGTGAGGATTTTCGGAAAAGGACTAACCAATATACGTTAGGTAAGGATGTTGGGATTGACTTTACCGAACTGACGGCACAGGATGTGGTGAGTTTGCTAAACTCCTTGGGCTCATTTTTAAGTCCTCTTCAGGAAAATGTAGTAGAAACCTTGCATCGGAGGAATATGACCTTTGAGCGGTTTCGCGATATGATTTATAACCTGAAAACGGCAATGGAAGAGGAAAAGAGCTTAAATACGGCCGAGGAACGCGGAAAAGAGCTCAGCAGGCTATTAAATAGCGTGAAGGATAAAATTACTCATATCGGTCCAGTAGATGCGGTTCTTTCCCGGTTGAACATGCTCGATTTAACGGGACTGGTTCGTGGCGATGCCAGACAAGTAGAGGAGGGGATGCTATCCCGCAAAGTCATCACGATCCGCGGCCCGATTAAACAGCTACGCTTGTTTGCTGCTTATTTGACCCGGAGCTATTACCAAAAACGAAGAGAGTACAAGGATGCGATCCAGCAGGGACGAAATCCGAATACCAAGTTCCCGCCTTTTATTGTGGTTTGTGATGAAGCCCATAATTTTGCCCCCACAGGAGGGGATGATCGTTCCCCCACCAGAGATATCATCAAAGAGATTGCCCAAGAGGGTAGAAAATATGGGGTGTTTCTCGTTCTGGCCACGCAACGGCCTGCTTCTCTAGACTCTACGGTCAAGGCTCAGCTTGCCACCAAGTTGGTATTTAAGACAAATAACTCGAACGACATTGAAACGATTAAAGAAGAAACAGACCTATCAGTAGAAGAGACGAGACGATTGCCTTATTTACCGTCTGGTACCGCCTATATCTCATCCTCTTTAACAGGGCGAAGCATTCTGGTTCGCATTCGGGTTTCAAAAACCCGCAGTCCCCATATGGTCAATCCATTTGATGAATTGGATCAGGAATTTCAAGAAGAACAAAATTTGCTTTGGGACAAGATTGTGCATGGCAAGCTCCTCCCCTGTGGAGCCGGAAACATCGATGTTGGGGAATGGCAGATTAAGCTTGGTATGCCGCTGACAAGGGATCGTATTGTCAATATTTTAGAGGATCTTGTCGATGAAGGAAAAGTAAAAAAAGAACGTGGTATTTTTGGTGCGGAATATATGATGGCTTGATGGGAGGATAACCGTGCGCTTCTTATATATTACAGATACCCATATACGTGGAACATCACCTGCTAATCGACTGGATTCCTTCCCGGAGAGCCTAAAGGCGAAGCTGAGTGAGGTAGTCGAATATGCGAATCAACAAAAGGTAGATGCCGTTCTTCATGGGGGAGATGTATTTGATGTTCCATCTCCGTCTCCTTCTGTTGTCGGAGAGTTTTTGTCGATCTTTATCAAGCTCCAATGTCCGATGTATGGGATTATTGGAAATCATGATGTGTTTGCGCATAATCCGCAAACATTGGACCGCACCATGCTTGGTTTGGCTAATCGACTTGGCATCATCCGGATTATTCATCCTGGTGAACGGATTTATGTTGAACGGGATGGTCAGCGTGTTCAGTTAACCGGACAGCATTTTCATGTGGATTTGGATCGTCGCAATCCCGTGCTGGATTATTGTGTGGTGAAGGAGAATGCGGATGTGGCCATTCATTTGGTACACGGGATGCTGATGGATCGACGTTTCATAGAAGGTGTTGCCCATACGGTCATTGATCAAATTGTGGGGACGGAAGCAGATTTGACTATTTGCGGGCATAATCATTTGGGGTTTCCGGATACCGAAAAGGAAGGGAAGTACTTTTTGAATCCAGGTGGGCTGGTACGCTTGAGCAACCATCCGCGAGAAATAACGCGACGGCCGCAAATGGTACTAATCGAAGTTCAATCTGGAAAACTGACCTATCGTAAAATACAGCTTCGTTCGGCTCTGCAGGGCGATCAAATCTTGGATCGAAGCAAAGGGGAAGAGGCGATTTATCGTGAACAGAAGCTCAATGCCGTTGTTGACGAGATTCGCCAAGCAGGGGCGTTTCATTACGCCAATATCCATGATATTATTGATCAAATTGCAACAAGGGAAGGCATTAGCCCATCGGTTCGCGGGTTGGTCATGGACCGAATTGCCCAAGCACAGGAAAAATTGGTGGTGGAGGAAAGGTGAAGTGGATTCGTCGGGTCATCATCGAAGACTTTCAATCTCACCGGTCCACCGAAGTAGAGTTGGTGGAGGGCTTCAACGTCATTGTAGGTCCCAGCGATCAAGGAAAAACAGCTATCCTACGAGCCATTCGTTGGGTTCTCTATAATGATCCTAAGGGGTCTGACTTTATCCGAGTCGGGTCGTCGAAGGCCAAAGTGTCGCTGATCATGAACGATGGGACTATTGTATGCCGCGAACGATCTTCATCCCGGAATCGCTATACGGTAGCTGTTCCAGGAGAGGAGGAGCAAGTTTATGAAGGGTTTGGTCATACGGTTCCGGATGGAGTGAAGGAAGCTACAGGTATTCAACTGCTGAAAATTGACGAGGAGCATCAAGTGGCCATTAATCTGGGAATGCAGTTGGACCCTGCTTTCCTGCTCGATAGCAATGGGTCAATGAAGGCAAAAGCGATCGGAAGGGTTAACGGGGTTCATATTTTGGATTATGCCCACAAGACCACCAGCAGTGAATTGAATAGCAAGCAAGCAGAGGAACGAAAAGTTCAAGCGGAATTGGGAAAGGTTCATGAACAGCTCAAGCCATATGAGAATTTAGATGCTTGGCAGTCTCAATTGGAACGTATGGAAGCACGCTTACAACAGGTAGATCAGTTGGATCAGTTTACCGAAGGATTAGAGCAGCGGAAAAACCGAAGGGCGGAGTTGGCGGGGAAGCTGCAGATAGCCGAACAGTATCTGGCTCGTTTAGCTACATTGGACGAAGCGGCTAGAATATGGCAACAAGTTCAAGAGATCGAGTGGAGAGGGGAGCAATTCATTCAAATTCACAAACGTCTTCATGATACAAGAACGACTCTTCAGGCCGCTTCCGAGACCATTAATCAGACTGAATCTTTGAAGGGAACGACAGCTTTATTAGAAGAAGCGGAAGTTAAACACCAATTAGGGCAAGAGTTGACGAAGTTACTTGTACAAACAAAGGCTCAACAGAAGGAAACTAAACAAAATGAGGTCCTCTTAACCAAAACTCAACATCTATCCCATGCAGGACAACTTCATATCTTACTGGAAAATATACAGCGTAAAGAATCCCAGCTACAAACCTTGAAATTAAAACAAAAGGAATATCAAACCCTTGATCTGAAAATTGCCCAGGTGCTAGGAAAAACAGCCCGCTTATATGCAGCAGAAAAGCATTGGATCCAGTCGCAAGAGAACGTACGTAAGCAAGATTCGCTCAAAGTATATCAAAAGCGTAATGAAGATTTAAAAAAACAAATTCTCCTAGTCAATCACACGATCCAAGGCACAAATCACATCGACGAAGCAGAGCAAAAATGGCAAAGGGTAGATAAGGTCTTTTACCTATTGGTTGAATTACAGCAGTTCAATCAGAAGCTGAAACAAGCAAAATGGGAAAAGGAAAAGCTGGATAAGGAACAGACAGCAATCGAACGAAAAATGGAGGAATACGCCAAGCAATATTACGAGCGGTTAAAAAGCATGGGACGCTGTCCAATTTGCTTGGGAGAGGTGGAAAAACACACCGTTGATCGTATCGTTGCGGAACTGGGCAGTTAATCAAAGGGGGATAAACAATGAGTCAGGAACAGTTAAATACGTTGAAAACTGCGATTGAAAAAGGAAAAGAGCTGAGAACAAGAGCCTTAAGTCGAAAAGAAATTCTTGAGCAGCAGGAAAAAGAGCTGTTGGAAGAAATCAGAAAGTTAGGTGTGGATCCAGAACGGATGGAAGAAGAAATAGCTAAGCTGCAAAAAGAGAAGGATCAATTGTTGAAGGAGATCGAGAGTTTGATTCCCTTCGATTTAATCAAGTAGGGAGGCCTTCGATGGAGCTGAGTCAATTAAGAGAGCATGCGATGCGTTTTCGCCAGCAGTACGAGAGACGCAGAGGCCAACAAGAGCATTTAATCAACGAAAAAGAGCAATGGGAGATTAGACTACAACAGATACAACAAGAGATCCAGGACTACACGAAGGCGCGATATCTTTTACAGGAAGCGGCCTCCTTCGCCCGGGAACAAGCTCGCCAAAATATTGAAGCATGGGTAACGGCTGCGCTCCAATATGTCTTTCACACCGATGATATGGCTTTCCGTGTAATTCTTACAGAAAAAAATAACCGGCCTGATGCCGACTTTTACGTGGTATCTCAATATGATGGGATTCAAATAGAGACTAGGCCGCAGGATGCCAGAGGCGGTGGGGTAGTAGACATTGTATCCTTGGCCTTGCGAATTGCTCTGATGGAATCCGGAAGACAGCAAGTGGATGGTCCCCTTATGCTTGATGAACCGGGCAAGCATGTTTCAGAGGAATATGGGATGATGCTTGCCCAATTTTTAAAAGGAGTGACCCAGAAAACGAAAAGACAGGTGATCTTAGTCACGCATAATCATTACTTGGCTGAATCAGGAGATCGTTCTTACCAAGTGGTTCTAAATCAAGGGATAAGCATCGTAAGTGAAAGAGGTCTAGAATCAAGATATTAAGAGGCTGACTCAATAGCACTTTGTCGATTGGAACATAACCGGAGATTATCCGCCTATCTGTGGTCATGTCGGTCCCAAATGTTGAAATCGACAAGGATAAGCGGAGAAATTTCCGTTATTTGAAATTAAATTGCATGAATATAGTAAATAACCGAAGGTTATCCGCCTTTTTAGCGGTGCGTCCAGGCTAAAAGACCTTATTGGGACAGCATTTGATATGATCAGGTGGGCAATCGATCAAACAAAACGGGAAGCATTTTGGTTTCACTCACCATATCACTATCACAGAATGGGCAAATGGGCTCCTGTGAAAAGAAAAACTCCTTTCGAGCCCAACCAGAACAAGTTTCTACTTCACATCGCCAAATGTCCGTGTCCACTTCTTCAATCGGATCTGGTTCTTTTTTACGGTTAAAAAACAAAATGATTCCTCCTTCATCTCTTAGCAGTCCTGCTACGTTGTGAATTCGCTTCTAGGCGTTTAGGAAAGTATAAATTTTACTCAAGAGCCTTCGTTTTTGCTCTGCTTAGTCTACCCCGAAGTGGTAAATCTATCCGAAAAATACTTATCATAATAAGGAAGAACTTTACATAAGCAAATCAGATGAAGTAAAATAAGAACGTACATTCTAGAACAAGAGAGGAGCCACGATGAAATTTTCATTTATTCATGCCGCTGATCTCCATTTGGATACCCCTTTTGTCGGCTTAACTACGCTTCCCTCTGTCATACGCGAACAAATGAAAGAATCGACCTTCGCAGCATACGATCAATTAATTCGGCTTTGTTTGGATAAGCAGGTGGATTTCCTTGTTCTTTCAGGTGACATTTTCAATTCGAAGGAGCGAAGTTTGCGTGCTCAGCTAGCTTTTCAGCGAGGACTTGAAAGCTTGTCTCAAGCGGGTATTTTCGTTTATGTCATTCACGGTAACCATGACCCGTTAGATGGCTACCGCGCACGTTTAAGATGGCCGAAACAGGTTCATTTTTTTTCGGGAGAGAAGGTGGAGGCGGTTCCCTTCTTTAAGCAGGGAAAGGAAGTGGCCCGAATCTATGGTATGAGTTATGCAACAGGGCAGATCACGGATAATTTAGCCCGCTATTACGTTAAGGATGGTCATTCATCGTATGCGATAGGGATCCTGCATACGAATGTAGGGGGGAATGCCATGCATGGAAATTATGCCCCCTGTTCCTTGCAAGATTTGCTGTCAAGTCGAATGGATTACTGGGCATTGGGGCATATCCATACTCGGCAGGTGATTAAAATGGAGAATCCCGCTATTGTTTATCCAGGGAATATTCAAGGACGGAGCTGGAAGGAAACGGGAGAGAAGGGCTGTTATTATGTCGAGGTAAATGATGATCAAAATCAAACTATGCTATCCTTTTACCCTCTGGATCAAGTTCGTTGGTTTGATGTTACCATTCCGTTGGAGTCTTCGCAAAATGAACAGGACCTGGTGGATCGATTAGATGAAGAATGTAGGACGATCGTCATCGATGCACAAGGTCGCTCGGTCATTGCTCGTTTTCATCTCATAGCCCATGAACAATGGAGTCCTTCTCTTAACCGTCAAGCCTTCATCGAGGACTTGCTCCATCGATATCGCCGCGAAGGAAATCCTTTTGTATGGCTACAGGATATCTCCTTTGACTATCATTCGAGCCAAGACGAAGATCCCCTTTTAACAGAAATAAGTGAATGCCTGCAACAATTAATCAAGGATCCATCTTTATGGGAAGAGTTTTTGCAGGAAGCTTGGAAACCACTTTGCCATGAACACCGCCTGGGCAGTAAATGGCTAGCACACCTCCCGAATCAGCCTATTCGATGGGAGGAGGAACTAGGAAACCTGTTACAGCTACAGAATCGGAGAAAAGGGGGAGCATTGATTGATTCTTAAATCAGTACATATATATGGATTTGGAAAATATCAGGATATGACTTTTTATTTCTCGCCAGGAATGAATGTCATTGAAGGTAAAAATGAGGCTGGTAAGAGTACCTTGCTTTCATTTGTAAAGGCCATTCTTTTTGGTTTTGAAAGCAGGAGATTGCCAGAAATGCGTTTTGAGCCGTTAGAGGGAGGTAAATTTGGCGGAAGTTTGACGCTCGAGGATGCGCAAGGTCAGATCTATTGGATTGAGAGAACCAATCAGCGAAAATCACAAGGGTGGGTTCGCGTCATGATGCCGGATGGAACAGAACAGGGGGAAGAAATCATCCCCCGTTTATTGAATGGCATGACCTCCACTTTTTATATGAATATATTTGCCTTTGGATTAACCGAGTTGTCGTATTTAGCAAGCTTAAATCAAGAAGAAGTATCCAACTATTTTTACCATTCGGGAACCGGTGTATCCCAGCAACAGTTAAAAAAGAGTTGGATGGAGGAAATGGAGCGGCTTTTCAAACCAAGAGGAAACCAGCCCTCTGTGAATAGGCATCTGAACAAGCTTGAGGAACTGAATCAGCAAATTAGCTCCATACAGAAAGAGAATGAGTCATACAACCGTGTCCTTTTGCAAAAGGAAAAGTTAGATAGAATGATCACCGAAGGAGAGGAAAGATTAAGGCAGATTCAAAAGGAACAGAAGAGATGGGAGAAGATGAAAGAGACTTTTCCCATCTGGCAGGAGCTCAAAATATGGTTGGACAGGCTTCAACAGCTGCCTGTTATTCGTGATTTTCCAGAAAACGGAATTTCACGCTTGGAAGAGCTAGATCGACAAATTCGTGAGCTTTCTGTGGATTGGGAGGGAGATTTGTTAAAAATAGAAGAATTAGAGTGCGAGTTATCCTCTGTTTCTCTTGATCCTCATGTTTTAGCATGGGAAGAGGAAATTGACAGCCTTTCTTTTCAGTCTACAAGATGGATAGAGAAGAAAGAGCAGCAGGCTGCACTGATGGTAGAACTCCATGATCATCATAGGGAATTGCAACGATATATAAGCGAACTTGGGAACGAGTGGAATGTAGAGAAGCTAGCAGAACTGGATGTCTCGTTAAGTAAAAAAGAACTGTTTCGTGAACAACGTCAACTTTTCCATGGGTTAGCTACCTCGCTGCAAGCTTTAGTGGAGATGATTCAAACCAAAGAAGAAGAAGCAAAAGAATTGGAAACCCAGTATGAACAAGTTCAAGCGGATGTAAGTTCTCATGATTCCGTAGCATTTCTTCCACAATGGGAAGAACATTGGATGAATTATCAGCAGATTTCCCATGCTTTGGATTCGGAGCAAAAGCAACTGGATTGGGTCAAGCAGCAATGGAATGAAGAGAGCCAAAGAAGACAACAGATCAAGTCCAATAAGGAACGTGAACCAAGGTTCGGTTTATCCATTCTCTGTCTTTTGTTGGGAGCAGCAGGAGGTGGTTGGTTTTATTTTCAGAGCGGAATTTCAGCAGGGATAATCCTGCCGATCGCATTAGGAATTTTATTAGCTATGATGGTTTGGAGATCAGGGATCCATAAACAGAAGAAGGATCAGACGGGTCCTACCTCCTATCATCTTCAGCATCTAAATCAAAAGCGGCAAGAATTAGATCATAGCGTATCGGAGAAAAAAAACCAGCTAGCCAAGTTGTCTACACAGGTTTTTCATGGTGAACATGATATGAGAAACATGAAGCAATCCCTTCATTATCTCCGTCAACAACGGGAGAGTTATCTTCAATTGAAAGATCAGATGCAATGGCTGCAAGAAAAAATGGATCATAGCCTACGTGAAATTGAGAAGTTGAACAAAAAAAGAGCCGCTATTCAAACCCGTCTTCAAGAAGAGCGAGATCATTGGAATCAGCTACTCCTAGACTTTCATATGCCACTTGGGCTCAGCCCTGATGGAGCACTTGATATTCTTACTTTGGCAGGTAAGGCAAAAGAATGCTTAGAGAAACACAACCTATTAAAAGACAAGATCCATGCTTGGGAGAAGGACTGGAAGCATTTTGCAGACCAGGTTCTGCTTCTGGGTCAAGAAACCAAAGTTACAATAGAGATGGGAGATCCGTGGAGGATCTTGCAAATTCTTCAACGAAGACAAAAGGAAGAAAAGGAATCCCAGACGAAGCGAGATGAGCTATCCCGTCGCATGGCAGATCAAGACGATCTAAGACGAAAGCGGGAAGGAATGTTGAGAAAGCTAAAAGAAGAACGTCTGCATCTGGTTACAACCGTAGGAGTCTCCGATGGAGAACTGTTTCGTAAAGCGTACCAGCAATTCGTAGATCGCCGTCAATCAGAAGAAAAAGTGAGGATTCTTCGTCATACTCTACAATCCGCAAGTGTGGATAAGGAGCTTGAGAATCAAATTTCTTTTTATTCACTGGAAGAGATCGAAGAGGAAAGGGAGAGGACAACACAAGAATGGGATCAGCAAAACCAAGCCCTACAGGAGTTACTTGATCAACGGGGTCAGTATAGAAATAAGCTTGAACAGTTGGAATCGGGAGAAAATCTTTCGATTCTGATTCAGCAGCAACAGGAGTTGCTTGCTGAGGTGGAAGAAGCGGGTAGGAAGTGGATTGTCCTTCGACTTGCTCAACAGGTATTGGAACAGACACGTGAATCTTACGAGGCCCAAAAACAACCGGGTGTCATACGAGAAGCTAGTACTTATTTTGCAAAAATGACACAAGGCAAATATCCAAGGATTTTGTCTCCCATAGGAGAACAGCGTTTAATCGTGGAACGGAAAGATGGGGTACGAATAGAACCGGGTTTCCTTAGTCGAGGAACCAAGGAGCAGCTCTTCCTATCCTTACGTTTCGCCTTGATGAAGGCGTGTGAAAAATCAGAAACACTGCCCATCCTACTTGATGATATATTCGTCAATTTTGATGAGGGAAGAACTTTATCTGGCATACAGGCCCTAGAGGATCTGGCAAGGGAGCACCAAGTTTTATTCTTTACCTGCCATTCCCATGTGGTAAAATCGATCCAAGCTACACTTCCTCAAGCGAATTGCGTGAATTTGAATCAGATGGTGTCATATGCACATGGAAAATAGGGGAGCTTCACGCTCCCAAGCTTGTAATATTTGAAAAAATATTGGAAGATAATGGGCCGATCTGATATAATAAAATTGCTTGAAAATTAAATATTGAAGGAGGTTGCAATTCTTATGTACCATTCTCTGCATTTTTTAATGACACTGGCGAAGCCTTCAGGAGAAATCGGGAAGATTATTCTGCTCGTTCGAAATGGAGAAGCGGAAACCCAATGGTCTTTAATCACCCCTGATCAGGAAGAAACGGTTATTTATCACTCAGAACCTGAATTAGAGCAGGCTTGGCAGCATGTTGAAACCCTATTATACGAAAAGGTGAAAGAAGGGTTTATTCTCAACCAACCTTGGATGACCCAATTCCTTTCCACGATTCCCCCACGTTTTCTCATGATGCGCAAGCTAGAATGTTTTGCCTCTCAAAGCATGAACTCTTCCCTTTTTCTAGAACTGAAGAAATGGCGCAAGCATGCTGCTTCAGCTTCTCACATTCCCCCTTATTTTATCGGCACGGACAAGCTTCTTTCCCTAATTGCCACCTATATTCCGCGTACCGAAGATCAACTTTTACAAATCCCAGGCATAGGTAACAACAAAGTAAGTTTATATGGAAGATCCATTTTAGAGATTACGCAGAAATATGAGCAAATCTATTCATTTCCCCTGGATTGGATTAATCAAAAGGTCACATTGGATTATTTTTTACCATGGTTTATGACAGAGCGGAAACAGAAGGAAGAAAAAAGAAAAGCTAGAGTAACACAGGAAATGGAAGAAAAACTAAGGTTACTTGAAATGATTGAAGATCAAATGGATTTGGATGAAATAGCAGAGCGGTTATCCATCTCGATGAGTGAACTGCTGAAACGGATTCGATCATTAGATCAAGAGGGATATGACATCATGAGTTTCTTGGAGAGGGAAGTGGAACAAATTCAGGAAAAGAGTTTAATAGAGGATATAGCCTTAAAACTGGGCGGTGACCGATTAAAACCGATCTATGAGAAAATGTATGGCGATGAAGGGGATGCAACGACAAGCAAGGAAGTGGGTCAACGGTATAATCGCATAAGGTTGGTGTGCACCTATTTGCAATTAAAGTTGAAGACTGCCTCTTAGGCATAAGGAGGGAAAGTCCCCCTTGCCGATTCACATCAAGGGGTCTTTAATCCCAAAATTTCCTCAATCCGTTTTTGTTTTCGCAGGATAAGTTCTTCCAGATAGTTTTCATACTCGCCATTACCTTGTTTATTGTGTTCATGGTACAGCTGCCTCAATTGATGCAGGTGTTCTTGCAGACTAAGCTCGGTAGAGTCAGATCCTCCGGCTTGTACTTTTCGGATAATGATTTCTACCAGCTTCTCGTGGTTAGCTTCTAAAGATTTGGTTCCTTGTCTAACATAGATGGCTCCGTAACGTAATTCACCCCGGCTAATGATAGAGGTATAGGGAACATACTTCGTGTCGTACTCAATGATCAAGGCTTGGAATTTTTTGCTCTTTAATGGTAGATCAGCTGTATGATCAAAAATAAAATCTTCCGTTCGGTAGGATAACCACTTAGGCAAATAATGCTCAAGCTTGTTATCGATATCTGCTTTATCCAAAAAATCTTCATCTGAGAGTCCATCGAGGGAAGAGGAGCCATCTTCTTTTTGAGAAACACCTACAATAATGCATCCTCCTCCAGAATTGGCGATGGCTAATATATGTTTGGCTAGTTTGGAGAGATCGATCCATTTGCTTTTAAAATCAAGGAAATCGGTTTCTCCCGTGTTGCGAAGAAGTAATTCTTTAAGATTAGCATGCACAGGATCTTTTAAAAAACCAGCTAAGATCTTAGGTTGTATTTTTTCATAGAACACTTATCCTGATTCCTCCTTTCAAATTTCGTCTACATCTCCACTAATGTATATCATATTCTCTTGGTTGACCTTCTGTTCTAAATGAATAGTACACGGCATAGTTTATGGATAAGCCGCTTTAGATGAACATCGGCTAAAGGGGGATGGTGAGATGAGATTAATCCGGGAATACACGAATGCTTATGATTTGGCTGCGGAAATCGCTGTAGAGTTGGCTTGCCAATTTTCTAGTCATGAACAGGTGGAATTTGATTATGATCGTTTTGAAAAGCCGGGAGATATCAGGTTTACGTTTATTATGGAAGAACTTGAAATCGAGATTTATTATTCCAGTTTAGTGGACAGATATAAAACAATCAAGGATTTCGTGAAGTCGTTTAAACAAGCCACGTCATGAGACATATGTGATAATAGTTCCATAGTAAAGAAAACGACGCCTAGTGCAAGGCGTCGTTTTCTTTATTATGGATTATGCTAGCTTCAATAATTTCTAATACATCCTCGGGTTCTAATGCATCCAGCCCATGCTTGAGGACAATTTGCAAGTCAAGTTCTTGAACTGTTAAAAGGTGGAACAATTCAGGCCTTACAGACAAAACGATTTCAGATAGCTTCAGCGAATTCATCATCTGAACATCACCTTTCTAATCGGAATATGGTCTTATCTATCGATCAGAATGAAATGTTGCCTGTCTTACACCTTACATTATCAAACCCTGAACTGAATTATATCATAATCTGAGTATACATTCTATTACATGATTTGGCATGCAGATGCATACCTTTGGAGAAGGAGGTGTCTGAAATGAGGGATTCTTATCAGGTGGTCAAAATAACCACACAGCATTGCCTCTCCATAGAAGAACAACAACGTTTCTGGAAAAGGCTTCATCGCTATTTTCTTCATCATCAGAGGTGGTGGAATCCGCAATCCGTTTGGATTGATGTGATATATCGCGGGGAACATCCCTTAACAGTTTATATGACCGTACCACAGTATGTGATGGAACAACTGCCTGATTTTCTGCGTGGACAGGAGAAACGATTGAAAAAAAGCAGTATACAACTCATTCCGTGTCTACCGGAAGAGTTGAAGGTTTCTCCCGGTGCTGTGGTATGTGAATTGAAGCTTGCTTTCGAAAATCTTTTTGCCCTTCCCACTTCAGCCTCGGTGCTCCTACCAGAGGAGGTACCGTTAGAAAAATCGGAAATGGCTAGACTTAGCTTTGGATTTGTTCCAATAGAAAAAATGGGCTTGAATACCCGTAAAAATGAAATGTATAAAGCTAAAATGGAAAAGGGATTCCGTGACTTTAGGAGCTCTGTGGATGCCACCGGTCTTTTTAAAATTATCCTATATTACTTGGATAAATGGACCCAAAGATTAATTACCCGTGATCAAAAAGGGACTTTGAATGTCCCATGGCTATCCCAGGATACGCTGCGTAAGCTGAATGATTGCCATTACAAGGCGTATATCCGGATCGCAGGACCCCAACGCATCCTTCCTAAATTAGCTCGTCCCTTTGAGAATATGAAGGGAGAAAATGAACTCAAAATCCAATTCTTGCCTAAGAGGGAACAGCTAGCTTCTTTAAAAGAATTGAATTCCCAAAAAATCGGATTATATAGCCGAAGTGATCTTAACCCCAATATAGTCGGAAGTCGCGAGATTTCTGCTCTCTTGCCATTCCTTATGTCGGTTCCTATCAGCGATCATCATAACGTTTGTCCTAATTTAAAGTGATAATTTTCCTCCTCTGTGAATAAAAATTAATAAAACAGATCTTAGATCACAGAGGGGAGTAAACCATTTGAATGAGAGAAGTCTTACATTATTATTAATTGTTGCTCTATTCTTTGTTTTATCCTTTCAGCGCCCCGTATTGGCAACTAGCCTTCGTTTACTTGGACAAGTTGTTCCTGTTATTGAGCAAATGAACGACAAAAAAGAGAAGGGAGTCCCTAGTGAGTGGAAAAAGTATACCATCCAGGAAGATCTGGTGGCTCAGGCAAAATCAGAAAAGTTAACTCTCAAAAACACAACTTCATCTATCCTTTTCGCGGCACAGAAGAAGCGGATCAAACGGCATAAAGAATTTGTGCAAGCGGTCAAAACTACAGATGTTACGAGACTTGATTTACGTAAATCTTCCGAACTAACGGTTGGACAGGCTGACCAACTTTTAGAGGGGACAGGCCTGGAAGGTTTAGGTAAGGCATTTGTCGAAGCGGAGAAAAAATATCAGGTCAATGCGTATTACCTGATCGCTCACGCGGCATGGGAAAGTGGCTGGGGGAATTCGCGGATTAGTCGGGAGAAAAATAACATATTTGGGTATATGGCTTATGATAACAGTCCTTATAATAGTGCAAAAGGATTTAAAACAAAGGCGGAAAGTATTGATGTGGTAGCTCAATTTATCAGTAAACAATACCTGAATGAACAAGGGATGTATTTTCATGGTCCAACATTACAGGGAATGAATGTGCGTTATGCATCGGATCAAAACTGGAATCGAGGAATTGCCAAGGTTATGGTTTCACTGGTGAAGAAAACCCCTCCCCAAGAGACCTATTTGGTATAGTTTTGCATGTGAAAATAATACTGAGAAGATAATATACTTTATATGATTGAAGTATGGAAACATTTCTTTTAATATTAGAGAAGGCTTTATGAGAGGAGACACAAATGAGTTTTCAAACGTTTTATTTGTCCAATGGGACTCGTGTACTAATAAAATCAATACCAACCAGCTTCAAGGTTTGCATTGATATTTTGGTTGGGGCAGGCTCACAGTGCGATCCTGTGAATAAAAAAGGGCTTGCCCATTTTGTTGAACATATGATGTTTAGAGGTACAAAGAAGAGAGGGTATAAGCAAATTTCCATAGATGCATTGAAGCTAGGTGGGCATCTGAATGCTTTTACAGAGCGCGATACGACCACTTATACCCTTGATGTGCCATTTCGACAATGGGAAGCAGCTTTGGATATTCTTACCGATCTCTATATGGATCCTCAGTTTCCAGTAGATGATGTGGAGAAAGAGAAGACTATTATATTAGAAGAAATTGATATGTATAATGATATTCCTTCCGAATTTCTTATGGACCGCTTTATGGAAACAATGTACCCTAATCATCCTCTTGGTGTCCCTATTCTTGGTAACCGGGATAGTGTACAACAGATTGATAGAGATGATATCTTGCACTTTTATGAACAAGCCTATTTTGATAAAACGCTTACGATTTCTATTTCTGGCCGCGTGATGCCGGAACAAATTCTTCCGATTCTTGAAGAGAAACTCGGTAAAAAACCAACGACGAGTGTGCTTCAAATAGAAAAGGTAAATTTGGAAAGAAAAAAGCAAATCATTCGATATCATCGGGAGGTGGATCAGGGACAAATCCTGTTAGGTGTTCCTGCGCCAGGACTAGAAGATGAAGATCGGGTCGCTATTCAAGTCATGAATGCCATTTTAGGAGGAAATGAAATTTCTCGATTGTATCAACGGATTCGTGAAGAGAAAGGTCTTGCATATGCAGTCGATACTTCCCATGAGGCATGGTTGGGAGCGGGAAGCTTCGTCGTTAGTGTAGGTCTGGATCACCGGAAAATTCATGAGGTGGAACAAATCATTTTAGAGGAATGGGAAAGAATGATGACAGAGCCCGTTTCTGAAGAAGAATTAATGATTGCTCGAAATTCTTTGGAAGGCTCCAAAATAATGGAATTAGAGGGAGCAGGATCCTATAATGCTCATATGGGGGCGATGGCTGTAAGAGGGCTTCCAGCAGATCCTGAGGAAGAATTAAAAAATGTGCAAGATGTGTCAGCAGAAGATGTAAAAAGAGTGGCCCAACGCATTTTAGATCCTAATCAATATGTATTGACTGCCCTTCTTCCCAAAAATGGAAAAAACGGAAGATAAACTTGTAGTATTACATATTTAGGCCAGGAGGCTTTCCATGTTTGGAAGAAGAACCATTAAGACAGCCATCTCCGTGATGGCTTCTTTATTCATTGCAAATTTGCTCGGGTTAGAACCGGCAGTATTTGCCGCGGTGGCTGCAGCATTGTCGATTCAGCCCACAAACGCACGATCTTTGAGATATGCAGTAGAACAAATTCAAGCCAATGTTGTGGGAGCCTTGGTGGCCATCCTGGTATCGTTGTTATTTGGAGTTCACCTCTATACCGTAGCTTTAGCTATTATTATTGTTATCACCTTAACTAATTTGTTCAAATGGAAAGAGAGTATACCGCTTAGCATTGTAACCGTGATCTTCATCATGGAAACACCGATCGATAACTTTCTGTTTTATGCCTGGAATCGCTTCATGATCACATTTGTCGGAGTCCTGATTTCTAGTATCATCAACATCACCCTCCTTCCACCTAAATATGTGGCACATCTCCGAAGACATTATGAACAGGCCTTGAAGGTATTGATTATCTATTTTTCAAAATGGCAAATCGATGGCTTTTTTCCTTTGAAGGAAATGAATAAATTAAAACAGATTATTAAGCAAACTCATCAATTTGAGCAGTGGATGCGAGAACAGTCCAAAAGTGAGGTCCATCCCAAGGGGTACTATAAGGGTCTCTATATCGAATCGGGAAAAAACGAAATCTTACATGATTTTATTGTCATTACAGAGCATTATGGTAGAATCAGTTGGGCTGATGAGACCGTTGAGCAAAAAAGCCGTGAGCAAATGAAAGAATTATATGAATACATGTTGGCTGTCATGGCCCACACAGGTCTACCGAAGGGTATTCTCATTGATATGGACTGGTGGAGACTATGCTTGATGAATGGTCAGCATCAAGAAAATCCGCAAAGCTTGGTTGAAATAGTAGCTGCCCTAGGAAGAATGGAGAAAAGACTTAAAAGATATAACCGTTACGTAGGCAAAGAAGGGAATTTCCCGCTAATAGAGGAAGAGAACCGTTGGTTTGCCTGGCGGTGGAGATGGTAGATAGTAGATAGAGATAAATTAGGTACATGCCTAATCACTTCTTTCCTTGCATCGACATATCGTGGATTAGATGTCAATAGGGGAGGCTGATGATGGGGATGGCAGTAAGGAAAAAAAAGGCGGCTTCTGCTGTTGACAATATGCAGCATTACATGAAGATTGTGACGGCTGATGCTTGTATGAAATGTACTCAACAATGTCAAAGAGGGCTTAACTACATGGAAAAAATGGAGCAGCCTGGAGCAATTGGTCATGGCGTACCTTGTAGATTGACCAAGGGAAACCATGTTCAGGATCAAATAAAAATCAAGAAGAAATGAGAAGACCCGGTGCTATCACCGGGTCTTCTTTCTGTCTTATTTCACAACTTTATAATAGGAAGGATAGTTGGCTTCATATTCCTTGATTTTATCTTCAAATTCTAGGGAAATCCCGATATCATCCAAGCCATTAAGCAAACATTCTCTTCGATAGGAATCAACATCAAAGGAAATCTCTAGTCCATCTTCATCGCTAATCGTTTGTGATTCTAAGTTTACGGTTAACTTGTAAACTTCTTTATTCATCGTGTTTTGGAATAACGCCTCTACTTGTTCTTCCGTAAGCGCAATCGGCAAGATCCCGTTTTTGAAGCAATTGTTATAAAAAATATCGGCGAAAGAAGGAGCGATGACCACTTTAAAACCATAATCCAATAGGGCCCAAGGTGCATGCTCACGTGAAGATCCACAACCGAAGTTAGCGCGAGCCAATAAGATATTGGTTCCTTGATATTTCTCCTGATTCAGTTCAAAGCTTGGGTTGACCTGTTCCTGTTCATCAAAACGCCACTCATAGAAAAGGAATTGTCCAAAGCCGGAACGTTCAATCCTTTTCAAAAATTGCTTAGGAATAATAGCATCCGTATCCACGTTTACACGGTCAAGGGGAGCAACAATACTAGTTAATTTTTTAAATGGTTCCATTCTGGTCACCTTCCTATTTGAATTCCCAAACGCGAACGTCTGTGAAATGTCCTTTGATAGCAGCTGCAACAGCCATAGCAGGGCTTACCAAGTGAGTTCTACCTCCGCGACCTTGGCGTCCTTCGAAGTTGCGGTTCGAGGTGGATGCACAACGCTCACCAGGTGCTAATACATCAGGATTCATTGCCAAACACATACTGCAACCTGCTTCACGCCATTCAAAGCCAGCTTCCACAAAGATCTTATCTAATCCTTCTTCTTCTGCTTGCTTCTTTACAGCTTGGGAGCCCGGTACGATCATGGCATTCACATGGGAGGCTACCTTATATCCGCTAGCAAATTTTGCTGCTGAACGTAAATCTTCAATCCGTCCATTCGTACAGGATCCGATAAACACGCGATCAATCGAAATCTCATTCATAGGTGTTCCAGGTGCTAACCCCATATAATCAAGCGCTGCGGTTGCTGCTTTTTGTTCATTTATGGTTGTGAACTCAGATGGAACCGGTACAGACTTGGTAATATCCGTTCCCATACCAGGGCTTGTTCCCCAAGTAACCTGTGGAGCAATGTCACATGCATCGATCTCAACCGTATGATCATAAGTTGCACCTGGATCGGTAACTAATTGCTTCCAAACGGCCACTGCTTTTGTCCACTCTTCACCTTTTGGCGCGAAGCGTCGTCCTTCAAGATACTGGAAGGTGGTTTCGTCAGGTGAAATCAAGCCTGCGCGTGCCCCTGCTTCAATTGACATATTACAGACGGTCATGCGTTCTTCCATAGTCAGCTTACGAATGGCTGCTCCTGTATATTCTATAACATAACCTGTAGCAAAATCTGTTCCGTATTTTGCGATGATGGCTAAAATTAAGTCTTTTGCTGTTGTGCCGACCGGCATGTCACCATTGACTCGCACTTCCAGTGTTTTAGGTTTGGACTGCTGTAAGCATTGGGTTGCTAGAACATGCTCAACCTCACTCGTTCCAATCCCAAAGGCCAACGCTCCGAAAGCGCCGTGTGTGGAAGTGTGGCTATCTCCGCAAACAATCGTCTTCCCTGGATGAGTTAGTCCAAGCTCAGGACCGATAATATGGACAACCCCTTGATCCGGGCTATTTAAATCGGCAAGTGGAACCCCAAAATCTTGACAGTTCTGAATGAGAGTGTCAATCTGTTGTTTGGCAATGGGATCCGTTATATTAAATTTATCCTTTGTCGGTACGTTATGATCCATGGTAGCAAAAGTTAAATCAGGTCTGCGTACCTTTCGTCCGGTCAAGCGAAGACCTTCAAACGCTTGAGGAGAAGTCACTTCATGAACAAGTTGCAGGTCAATATAGAGTAAGCTAGGTTTTCCTTCTTCTTGATGAATCACATGATTATCCCAAATTTTTTCAAACATTGTTCTTGTTTTCATCTTATGGGCCCCTTTCGTTGTGGAACTTGTTACTTAATTTTTAACATTTCACATAGATTAAGTCTAAGATATAATAACTATAAATGCTATAGGAAAATCCTATAAGAAAAAGGAGGGTGCCATGGAACTGCGTCAATTGGAGTATGCGCTCATGCTAGCAGAGGAGCGGAATTTTTCAAGAGCAGCAGAGAAGCTTCACTTAGCCCAGCCTTCTTTAAGCCAACAAGTCATGAAATTAGAAAAGGAACTTGGTGTGCAGCTGTTTGAACGAAGACCAGGTGATATTCAACTGACTTATGCAGGAAAAAGATTTGTAGATCAAGCATCTAAAGTGTTAGATCAGGTTGTACAATTAAAACAAGAAATGATGGATGTTGCAGAAAGTCATAGGGGTCAGATTGTGATCGGAAGTCTTCCTATAACCGGAGCTCACTTGCTTCCAGCAGCACTTCAGCAGTTTCAACGGGAGTTTCCTGGAATTGAGCTAGTATTGATTGAAGAAACAACGGCCCAATTGGAGATGTTGACGGCCCGCGGTCAGACTGATTTTAGCCTATTATCATTGCCGGTTGAAGAAGAGGGGTTAGAAATGATTCCTCTCCTTGAAGAGGAGATCCTCTTGGCTGTTCCGCCTAACCATCCTTTTTCTTCGATGCCAACAGTTTCTCTTGCTGAGTGCAGCACTGAACCGTTTATCTTTCTAAAAAAAGGCCAAGGTTTTCGGGAAATATCCAATCGCCTTTGTCAGCAAGCCGGATTTGAACCCAAGGTCGTGTTTGAAACTACCAATATTGAAACGGTTCAATCTCTTGTAGCTGCTGGAATGGGGATTGGGTTTATTCCTAGAATGGTAACGAGAACAAGACGGTCATCGTATGTTCCCGTTTATCTTCCAATTGGTGAGCTCAGCCCTACTCGCACCCTTGTCATTGGATATAAAAAAGGAAGATATCTATCCAAAGCGGCTGATTTTTTTATACAACTGATGAAAGCAGTAGTTAAAAGCGGCCGGTATTAAACTGGTCACGTTTACATCCCATGTGCTGCTTGTTAGAATGAAGGTAATGATTATCCATAAGGAGAGCAAATCTGATGTTTTATCTTGTGCTAACCATTCATTTACTTGCAGTAGCAGGAAAATTGATTCCTTTGTTTGTCATTCCAAGATTAAGGAATGTCGAACAGACTCAACGATTATTTCAGACTTATAAAAAGACAGATGTGTTTGCCGATATTGTGCTATGGATTACCGGACTTGGTTTTTTCTTTGTGTCGAGTTTTGAATATGTACTTCAGCCGTGGTTGATTATTTCCATGCTCATTTATGTCGTCATATTCTATATCACAAAAAAAATCTTGGTTCGTGGAATGAACTCGGTGGTAGAAAGCGGAAAGCTCTATGCTGAAAAAGAGCTAAAGATTTTACGGACGCAAAGTTATTGTTTGGCCATTTTTATTGTAGTTAGTCTGGCAACGATTGGGTATTTGATGGTTAATAAACCATTTTAAGGACCGTTATGAGCCCATCCATATATTGGCTCACATTTAAGGTTTGTATATAATAAAAGTGAATAAAGATTGGACAAGGAGGAATTATCTTTCTATGAAACTAAAGGTGCAAATTGAATATTGCAATATGTGAAACTTTTTACCAAAAGCCATCAGTTTGGTGGATGAATTAATGGATGACTCCAATTTCCGTTTTGATATTGATGAAATTAACCTTTTGCCAAAAGGGGGAGGGATTTTCGAAGTCACGGTAAATAATCAGTTAGTCTATTCCAAGAAGGAGCAGGGAAGATTTCCTGAAAAAGAAGAAGTATCTAGATTGATCAGACAGGCTGTACTCAAATAAAAGGGAGAGTGAATCTTCCTTTTATTTTCATTTTACCCCATAAAGTATCAAAGAACTTTTGTTCTGTTTTTGTGTAAGTTTTTATTGCCTCTCACGTAAACGGGATACATCCGCTTCAACGCGATCCAGACGTACCACTGAAAGATCTTGGCGGCGCTCCAAACGGTCAATTCGATCATTGATTAAAATATCAAATTGGCCTGAAACATTCTTTCTAAAATCATATAAATTTTTCTCTAAAAGAGAAATTTTAAGTTCCAATGTGTCAAAGCGGGAATTCATTTTCGCCCTAGTATCCTGTACCCCTGATTCAACACTTTCTAAACCTGATTCAACACTTTCTAAGCTTGATTCAACACTTTCTAAACTTGATTCCATTCGATCCATACGCTGATTCATTGATTTTATTTCTTCAAGAATCTGTTTAAGTAACTCATCACTCATAACAACACAGTCCTTTCTTTAAAACCAATAAACTTGTTACTAATTATACAACTAACAGTTGGGCATTTGAATACGTATATAAGTGAATATAATAGAAAAAGATAAAACAGATTCTGTTTTAAGAAAGGAATACGGAAAATGGATGTCGAAAAAGAATTAGAAAAGCTACTTACAGAAGGGGAGTTTCTCAAGCAAGATAAACAAAAGGAAGCCGTCAACCGTCTTCCACCAAAGTGGGTAGTCTTGTCCCCAAGCTCTTTAAATCAGGTAGAAGAAGAAACGAAACTTCTTCGTCAATACGTAAAGGAAGTGGAATAAACTTTCAAAGGGAGAGAAGAATATTGGTTGAAATCACAAGTCTGCAAGAGTGGCAAGAACAAATCAATAAAAATCAAGTAACTGTTGCAAAATTTTATACACAATGGTGCCCGGATTGCCACCGAATTGATGCTTTTATGCCGGAAGTAGAAGAGGCTTTTTCTTCAGATATTACATTTATAGCAGTGGATCGTGATAAATTTCTAGAATTGGGACAGGAACTTGACATTTTTGGAATTCCAAGCTTTGTTGCTTTTTTAAATGGTAAGGAACTTGTCCGTTTTGTAAGCAAACTTGGCAAATCCCGAGATGAAATTGAACAATTTTTACAAAGAGCTATTCAGGTTAGCACATCGTTGTAGAGCGAATAAAAAAAAACTTGGCGCTAGCCAAGTTTTTTTTAATGAAAAGTATTAATCACTCCCGAAGGCATCTCATTCATCAGCCTTTGTTCTGGATGAGCATGGGGATAGGCTATCATGTATTTCATTATCTCCCGGTTGCTGCTTTCTAAAATTTGTTTAGCTTTAGGATCGAGGTATATCTTATAATGATGAGAACAGTGAGGACAAATAACGATTTGTTCATCAATCACATTGATGACATCTAATGGAATTGATTGATGACAAGATGAGCATGTGTGAATCACGGGCTTTCTCCTTTTTATAGGTTATTTTCTCCTTGAAAGGTAAGGAGCATGCAAAATAGGGATTACAGAATAGGCCCTGACGGGGCACAACGAGAAGGAGGATCTATATGATAAAACGGCAGACTATGGGGATTGATATTGATGGAACGTTGTCTGAATTTGATTCGTTTCTTCCCTATTTTAACCAATTGTTAGGAACAACAGTGAAGCCTGAACAAATAATTCAATACGACCTTCATGAAATTTTTGGGGTGGAATATGATCGATTTTCTGACTTGTTTGATGAACATAGTATCCCATTATACAAAGCTTGTCTCCCCAGGCGCTGTGCACAAGAACAATTAAAGTGGATCGATGATCGATTTGAAATTGTATATATTACGGCTCGTTATAAAGAATTCAAGGAACTAACGGAGGAATGGCTACAACAGCATGGCTTTCCAACCCGACACATCATTTGCACCGGTTCCCATGATAAAATTCAAGCTATGCAGGAAAACAAAGTCCATTATATGGTAGAAGACCGTTTGGAGAATGCTTTGCAAATATGGGAGCAGATCAAGGTTCCAGTTTATCTTCTGGATACGCCTTATAATCAGTCCAAGCTTCCGAATGGGGTTTCACGTGTAAAGGATTGGGTAGAAATTAGGGAAGATTTGATAAAAAAGGGTTTTTAATCAAAAAATTACAGTTTTCTCATTCGGGGTTTAAATGCTTGTGGTATATTGAGATATAGTTTTACATTTGAGGGGAGGTACCATGCAGGATGTCTATGCAGAAAGAATTAACCTATGATGAAATTAACTTAGGAGACACAACCCATTTTACCAAAACGGTTTCAGAATCTGACATTTATCAATTTGCAGGAATCACGGGAGATTTTAACCCAATGCATATCGATGTTGAATATGCCAAGAAGACCTTTTTTAAGGATCGAATTGCCCATGGAATGCTAACGGCTAGTTTTATTTCCACCGTGCTTGGTATGAAATTGCCGGGTCCGAACACCATCTATCTAAGTCAAAATTTACGTTTTGTCGGACCGGTGTATATTGGCGATACCATTAAGGCTGAGGTAAAGGTCATTGAAAAAATTGATGCAAAAAAGCAGATCCGCCTTCAAACCATTGTATATAAACAGGACGGGAGTAAGGTTGTAGAGGGCGAAGCCTTGGTCATGAAGAAACAGTTACAACTCTAAAGCCGAACGTTTTTTAGTGAGAATAGGAAAAGAGCCTTTTTTTGTTGATAAATGTTCGGATTCCTCATAAAATGGTACTGGATAACAACATTAGCTGTCGAGAAAGTAGGGGGGTTGTCCATGACCGATTTTTCGGGACTTCGAACATTAGCACAAATTATTTACCAATTTGAAGGTCGAATGGATGGGGCCAGTCTAACGATATTATCTCATGAAAACCGGGAAGACATTGCCCGTTTAATCATAGAAGGGTTATTGGGTCAAACCCCTGATCATAAGCTTCATATTGAAACAAGTTCTGGAGAATATTCGAATCATCTAGCCATTATTGAAAATGGTAATAATGAATATACCTTCTCAAAAGATTATCAAGGGGTGTTTATCAGTGAGATTAATGATTATACATGTCGTATCACCCCTAATTGCCATGGCATTTTAGTCTATCATCAGGATTATCCGGGAGTAATCTATGATGTCTCCCGTGTGTTGGCAGAGTATAAGATCAATATTTCTAGTATGAATGTTTCCCGTGAACAAAAAGGAAAAAATGCTCTTCTTGTTTCATTAACGGATGAAGAGATTCCTGCGATTCTATTGACTAGAATTCAACAGTTGCCTCAGGTCAATCAAGTATTATCCATACAATAAGATAGGCATATGATATGGTGTACCTTGAATTCATTCAAGGTACACTGTTCTTGTTTTACGTATCTTTCTGATAAGTATGCTATGATAAGAAAAAAAGAGGTAAAGGTGTACGACAAATGAATATATTATCACTCGAAGCTGTATCAAAATCCTATGGCATGAAGCCTTTATTAGATAATGTTACTTTTGGTGTAAGTGAAGGTGAAAAAATAGGGCTCATCGGAATCAATGGGGCTGGGAAATCCACTTTTTTAAAGATTGTGGCGGGGATTTTGGGGCCGGATCAAGGACGAGTAGTCATTGGCAACAAAATGACGGTCCAGTACCTCCCTCAGGATCCAACTTTTGAAGAGGAACTGACCGTGTTGGATTATGTGTTTGCTGGAGACACTCCTGCGTTGAAGGTGGTTCATGAATATGAGTCCATTATGGATTCTCTTTCCCGGAACGCTCAAGATGCCGCGCTGCAGAATAAGCTACAACAAGTGATTTCCCGTATGGATGCTACCCAGGCTTGGGAAATGGAAACCCATGCTAAAACGATATTAACAAAATTGGGAATCCATGATTTTTCCCAAAAGGTGACCCAGCTTTCCGGAGGCCAGAAAAAGAGAGTAGCGATGGCAAGAACCTTAATACAGCCATCCGATCTTTTGATCCTGGATGAGCCGACCAATCACATTGACCATGAAACGGTGGAGTGGCTCGAAGATTATTTAGCCAAATTTCGGGGAGCCTTGTTGCTCATCACTCATGATCGTTATTTTTTAGACCGTGTTGTCAACGGAATTATCGAGCTAGATCAGGCCAAATTGTTTCGCTATGAAGGGAATTATAGCCAGTTTCTTGAACAAAAAGAAATACGGCTTCAACAACTTGTTGCATCAGAGGAAAAGCGGAAGAATCTTCTGAGAAGAGAGATGGCTTGGCTTCGCCGAGGAGCTAAAGCGCGTACGACCAAGCAAAAGGCTAGAATTGATCGAGTTCATGATCTGCAAGCGAATTCTCATGTGATAAAAAGTGAACAAATGGATTGGGGAGCATTAGGATCTAAGCGTCTCGGGAAAAAAGTGTTGGAGTTTAAGCATATCACGAAGCGGTTGGAAAGCAGAACGTTAATTAAGGATTTTAATTATATTGTCCTTCCGGATGATCGAATAGGGATTATCGGACGGAATGGATCAGGAAAATCCACCTTACTCAATTTAATAGCAGGACGGATAACTCCAGACGAGGGAGAGATCATCAGGGGAGAGACGGTACGTTTATCTTATTATGATCAAGAAAGCCTGGAACTGAACCCGGATATGAAGGTCATCGATTACATCAAAGAAGTGGCCGAAGTGATTCATGCCACGGACGGATCTGTTTTAACGGCTTCTCAAATGCTAGAACGATTCCTGTTTCCACCAAGTATACAATGGACGAATATTGGCCGTCTTTCTGGAGGAGAGAAGAGAAGGTTATACCTTTTACGCAAACTTATGGAGGAGCCCAATGTTCTGCTGCTAGATGAGCCAACGAATGATCTCGATGTCCAAACCTTAGCCATCCTAGAAGATTATTTAGAGCATTTTCCAGGCGCAGTGATGGTGGTCTCCCATGATCGGGCATTTCTGGATCAAACGGTCGATCATTTGTTCCATCTTCAAGAAGATGGAACACTACACCCCTTTTTCGGAACCTATACCGATTATCTAGAGCAGCTGAAATTGGAACAGGCTCAGGAAAAGCTAGACAAAAAATTGGAGAAATCTACGAATGCCAGTCAGTCGAAAAGCGAGGCTAAGCCTCGTAAGCTCAGCTTTAAGGAACAGCGTGAATTTGAGCAGATAGAGGAACGTATCGGTAAACTTGAAGAAAAGATAGTAGACCTGGATTCGCAAATAGAAAAAGCTGCAAGCGATTATCTCCTGTTACAATCCTTGTCCAATGACAGAGCTTTGTCTTCAAAAGAGTTAGATGAGACATTAGAACGTTGGGCGGAGTTATCGGAAATAGCAGAAGGATCGTAAGTAAAGAATAACATGGGATGCTCAATATACGGGGACATCCCATGTTATTTTATTATACCTTTAGGGCATCGATTCTCTTACGCAGAAAAGGATGATCCAATAGTGCCTCTCGAATAAACCCTTCTTCTTTCCTTAATAACCAACGATAATAAACTTGCTTGGCATGAGGCAGTTGATCGAGATTCAGTAAGATTTCCAATTTTGCACGTATATCTATCTTTTGTAAAGCGGCTTTCATCGTTTGGGCACTCGTTACTGTTTTTCCGTAATGATCTGCTTGATATTCATCTTTTTTGGCAAAATAATTTTCGATTACTGTGTGAACGAGTCGAAAAAGGAGAGTTAGAGACAGCGCTTTAAGGTAGTTCAAGTTTTCGGATATGAAGGTCATGAGAAGGAGGAAGTAGCCTGTCATTTGAAAGGGAAGCAAAGTGAACAGAAATTCATCGCCCATCCGATTGATTAAACGCAAGGGAACGAAGGAATCAGCGCCCAACTTTTGATGTCCAAGCTCATGGCCAACAATCGCTTTTAGTTCTTCCTCATTTAAAAAATTTTTCCATTCTGCTGGAAGATAGATTCTCCGATAGACATACCCTGCATTCATACGATTCCACATAATGACGTTTATTTCCCCTAGTTTTAAATCGATACAAACCTCTTTAACTACCCTTAAGGCATCATTATCCAGACCCAATTCTTTTTCGATAAACTCTTCCACTTTTTGGGTGTATGGCAGATGTGTCTCTACGTATTGAAGTTGATACAAATATTGAATGGCAGGGTCTAAAAAAATAATGAGATGGTGCCAACCGGCAGCTGCGGCACCTTGTATGGCTAACATCACATCATCGAAAATGAGTTTGGCATAAAAAGAAGAAAGGACATAGCGAAAGGGAAGCTTTATCATGGTGCGGACACCTCCTATTCCTCATTTTATGTTCCATCCCGGAAACAAAGAAGTATGATTCGAATAAGATGTAGGAGCGGTTGCTAGATAGGAGATGATGTGGTGAAATCAATTTCTGTTTATCGCCACAAGACTTTCTTTCGTAAAATGGAACTGGCGATAACAATAGGAGAGCTCCAAAAAGGGCTGCTTGGCCGCACAACGGCCGGGAGTGGGTTATTTTTAATGGGGGCAGATGCGATTCACACCTTTCGAATGAAATTCCCCATCGATATAGTCTATTTAAATGCTAGTGGACTTGTCATAGCACTAGAAGAAAAGCTGCTTCCAAATCGTCAGGGTGGAATATATGAGGGAGCGGCACATGTGGTTGAATTCAATCCAGGAACCATAAAAAATTACCGAATTCGGGTAGGAGAACAATGGTACTGGAAAATTTCGGAGTAATAAAAAGGGGGCTGTAAGCTACAGCCCCTTTATGCTGATTACAAGAGTAGATTCATTTCCGTAAAGGGTAATTGTATTTCCTGATAAAGCAGCGACGACATCCTCACCATCCGTTGGAAAGTCCATGAGAATTTCGGTGATTTCATCGGACTGTTTGGATTGGAAATGAAAACATCCATCTAGTCCGTTGAATGCATTTTCGGAAACCTTGCCTTCCATCAAGTATCCATCAAATAAAGTGATGGTTTCGTCGGCATCGGTGTCATCATCTTCCCATTGAGTAAAGCAGGCTTGAAGCAGCTTGTTTTGGCATTTTTCTTGTAATAACGCTGGAAGTTCTGAGGGATTCATCCATTCCATATTGATCCTCCTTCATCTAAGTGCTGTTGACCTACGTCGAATCTACTTTCCTTTACCAACGATAGTTGTGCCTGTAAGGCCTTTCCATATACAAGGATATGATAAGCTTTTCAAGTACTCATTTCAAGTAGAAGGATAAAACGCAAATCTTGTAGCAAAGTGAACATAAATGGACCTCATGTCCTTGCCTTAGTAAGCTAGATCGCTTTTCCTTTTTGATGCTCAGTGATAGGAAGCGGTTTTTGTTTTTGTTTTTTGGTGGACAATGCCACACCAATAATGACGAAGGCACCGCCAATTACTTGATACCACGCCATTTTTTCATTAATGAAGAGTATGGCAAAGGTCGCCGCAAAAACGGGAATAAGATTTAAATAATTAGCTGCTTTAGCCGGTCCAATTTGAATCACAGCGGTATTCCATGCATAAAAGGCGATAATAGAAGCCAGAACTCCGACATAGAGGATGGCGGAAAGGGAAGAAGCTGTCCATGTAATAGAAGCATCCGTATAATAGAGTTCCCAAATGGAAAAGGGAAACAGCATGACGACTCCGACTAGGATCGACATAATAAAAGTGCTTCCTCCAGGGAGTCTCTTTCCATATTTTTTAGTCAAAACAGAATACAATGCCCAAGTCAATACGGCGAGAATCATAATGATATCCCCAAGGTTAAAGGATAAAGTTTGCAGGGTATGAAGGTCGCCTTTAGAGACGATAAATAGAACACCGGCAAAGGAAAGAATCGTTCCGATCACTTGCTGTTTTTCTATGCCTTCTCGAAGAATCCACACGGATAACATAGAGATAAGAATCGGTGTGGAAGAATTCATGAAGGACGCATTGATAGATGTGGTATATTGCAGTGCAACATAAAGCAAGGTATTGAATCCAGCGATTCCCGTAATGGAAAGAATCATAATGATCGGAAGCTGTCGAATCCATTCATGATAGTCTGTTCTTATCTTTTTCCAGGTAAAAGGCAAAAGAACAAGGAACGCTAATGACCAACGAAGGAAGGACAAGGTGTAGGGAGGAATTTGATCCGAGATGGCACGACCGATCACAAAGTTACCACCCCAAATGAAGGTTGCAACCACAAGTAGAGCATAGGGTGATTTCCAAAACATAGATGGACACTTCCTTCCTGACATGGCATATTTAAATATTATAACATGAGAAGTTAAATTATAAAGGTAAGGTGGTTTGTTATGATGAGTGAGTGGTTAGATGTTACCCCGGCAGAGGTTGAAAAATGGTTAAAAGAGAAAAAAGAAGTCCAATTCATTGATGTCCGCGAAGAAGAAGAATATAGGGTGGGCCATATTGAAGGAGTGAAGTTGATTCCGTTAACTGAATTAAAAGAAAGAAAAGATGAAATTGATAAAGGAAAAGAAACCGTTCTCATTTGCCGAAGCGGGAATCGAAGCAGCCATGCCTGCTCCTATTTATCCTCATTAGGCCATACGAAGCTGTTTAATATGGTGGGAGGCATGCTAAATTGGGAGGGTGAGGTAAAAGTAGAAAATGGACAGGAGGGATAGTAGGATTTCCATGGAACCCTATGATTTTGGAAGGGAAGGGGATGTCTTGAAGACGGTAATGAAGACATCTCCTTCCCAAGTATCAAACCTTAAGTCAAGGTTGACTTTAACATCAATAGATCATCGGGCCATGGAATTTCTATGTGCATGGGTACTTCTGACAGGGGATGAGGAAGCTCAATCCTTTCAGCATGCAATGCCTGTCTGTCCATGAAGCGAAGCGATCCGCCGTAAAGCAGGTCGCCTATAAGCGGATGGCCTTCATAGCTCATATGTACACGGATTTGGTGGGTCCTGCCAGTTTCAAGTTGGAGCTCCAGTAAGCTCATTTGCTGACGGGAGTATCGTTCCAGAACACGATAATGAGTGATGGCATCTTGTCCCTGGGATGAGACTCTCCTGCGGGTTGGATGATGGCGATCGCGGCCAATGGGCTTGTGAATAGTCCCTTTAATGGAAGCAATAAGACCCTGAACAAAAGCAATGTAAGTACGCTTGATCGTTCTTTCTTCGAGCATCCGATCCATAATCGAGGCTGATAACGGGTGCTTGGCAAAAATTACACCACCAGTCGTATCACGATCCAGTCGGTGAATGTGACGGACTTTTGCGCAAATTCCTTGAAGCTGCCAATGAAAGGCTACCGCATTAGCTAAGGTTCCGATTTGGCCGGGTTGATTGGGGTGGGTATCCATCCCTGCTGGCTTGTTTACAATGAGGAGATGATCATCCTCAAATATGGGTTCGATTTCGATATACTCTGGTTGAACTCCGTACTCTTCATCCTTGAATAAATGAATCTGCAGTCGATCTCCCGTTGCTAGGCAGGTTTTCCAAGAAACTGCTTCGCCGTTCTTATTCACCCCTTTTTCCATCCGTAGCTGGTGAAGCAGGTTTCGGGGGGTCTTCCATACCTGTACTAAAATGGCTTCAATCGACTTATTTTCCCATTTTTCAGGGATAAGAATCTCTAACCATTCCCCTTTTTTTGTCATCTTCATCGATTAGTTACCTCTGATTGTATGAGTTATTTTATCTTTATACTATAAACATTTTGCTGATTGAATTGCAAAAAAGGTTATACATGGTAAGGATGTACAGCCTTTGTATCCTATGCTATAGTGAATTTACTGTAAATAGTTAATTAAAAAATTGTAAATATGGGTCCTTTCTTGCCTACAACTTAGTTGGTATACTACAAACAAATAGAGAGATTTTTGAATAGGAAGTTGCAGAGAAGGGAGGAGAAATATGACCCAATCCCAGGATGAAAGTCCACTGTCTAAGGACAGGTGGAATGCCTTTAAAATTACAACCATTTATATGGTGATTGGCGGTCTTTGGTTTCTCTTTGCAAATGAGCTTTTATTGGCACTCTTTCAAGATGTATTGGATCTAGATGGTCGCCATGGTTTTCGATTTTGGATTTATTTTTCGGTTTCAGGAATTGGACTATACCTTCTAATCTTAAGCTATTTAAATATTATTCGTCGGAAAGAACACGACTTAAAGGAAAAGGAGCAGAAAATTAGAACTTTCTATGAATCTGTATCTTGCGGAATTATCGTTCATGATCAATCGGGATCAGTCATACATGCAAATGAAGTTGCTTGTAATATCATTGGACTCAATCTTGAGCAATTACTAGGTAAAGTGCTCTATGAAAAGTGGCAATTTATCCAAGAAGATGGCACCCCTTTTTCCATAAATACACTGCCGACAACGATTACATTGCAGACAGGAATGGTTGTTCGGAATACGGTAATGGGAATGCTTCATCCAAAAGATCGGGAGTATCGTTGGTTATTGGTCCATTCTAATCCCGTTTTTGATCCCCGTACTGGATTGGTCAAGCAATCTGTTACAACATTTGTCGATATTACGGAGCGAAAAGAAGCAGAGGATCATTTGAGACTATCCAATACTGTTTTTGAAACGACCTTAGAAGCGATTGTTGTCACGGATGCATCAGCTACTATTCAAAAGGTAAATCCAGCTTTTTCGGCTATGACCGGTTATGAAGTAAGTGAAGTCATTGGGAAAACACCAAGGGTCCTAAGCTCTCAATTTCAAAACCATACTTTTTATGAAGATATGTGGGAAAGCTTATTGGAATCTGGGCATTGGAGGGGCGAGATCTGGAACCGCAGGAAAAACGGAGAATTATTTCTTGAGTTAAAAACAATTGTTGCAGTCAAAGATCAACAAGATAATACTGTACAATATGTAGCTGTTTCACACGATATTACGGATTACAAGCGTAAGGTAGAGCAAATAAATCACTTAGCCTATCATGATGCTTTAACGGGTTTGCCTAATCGACATCTGTTTCATGACCGACTGATTCAATCCTTAGCACATGCCCATCTACACCAAGAATCTCTCGCTATTTTGTTTATTGATATGGATCGGTTTAAGAATGTAAATGATAGCCTGGGGCATAACATTGGCGATGAATTGCTGAAAAAAATAGCACGGAGACTAGAAGAGTGCATACGAGAAGGGGATACCCTTGCTCGCTTAGGAGGAGACGAGTTTATCGTGCTTCTGCCTACAGTTTTTCTCCAGCAAGTAGAGCGCATAGCTCGACGAATCTTAGAAGAAATGAAAGCGCCATTCATTATTGATGGGTTTGAATTATTTATCTCGGCAAGTATTGGAGTTAGTATGTATCCGAACGATGGGATAGATCAAGATACATTGATTAAAAATGCAGATACAGCTATGTATCAGGCAAAAGAGCTCGGGAAAAACACCTACCAATTTTATACTCTAGCCATGAGCACTCAATCTTTTGCAAAATTAGAGATGGAATCCTATCTTCGTAAAGCGATTGAGCGAAACGAATTAGTCGTCTATTATCAACCTCAGATAGACCTTATGAATCAACAGCTTATTGGAATGGAGGCGTTAGTCCGTTGGAAGCATCCTAAATTAGGAATGGTTTCTCCAGGGAAGTTCATTCCTTTGGCAGAGGAAACCGGATTGATTGTTCCTGTAGGGGAGTGGGTATTAAGAACGGCTTGTAAACAAGCCAAACAATGGCATGATCAAGGGATTTGGCCGTTGAAAATGTCCGTTAATATGTCTGTACGACAATTTCAGCAGCAGAATATTGTGGCGCTTGTTGCTGCTGTACTAGAAGACACGAAGATTAGTCCTTCTTCTCTAGAATTAGAGATTACGGAAAGTATATTGCAGAATATTGATATGATTATGCCTCAACTGGAGAAATTAAAAAAACTTGGGGTTCAGATTTCGATTGATGACTTTGGCACAGGATATTCTTCCTTGAACTATTTAAAAAATTTTCCGGTCGATACCCTGAAAATTGATCAATCGTTTATTCGTGACATTTATTGTGACCCTAGAAATGCGACTATTGTCATGACGATCATTGCCATGGCTCAAACCTTGCAAATGAATGTCATTGCTGAAGGGGTCGAAACGGAAGAACAACTGCGTTTTCTTATACAACAGCAATGCGACGGTGCGCAGGGGTATTATTTTAGCCCCCCGATTCCAGCCGAGGAGATATGGACTAGATTTCCAGATATGAGAAGACCCGTATCTCGATAAAAGAAAATATGGGGAAATGGTCTCAAAAAATGGCTGCTAGTCAGGTATAATCCATATCTGATTTAGCAGCCCATTTTTTTTTGCAATGATAAGATAATATCTCCACAAATGCTTTCAGGTTTGCAAAAAACTATAGTGATGTGAGATCATTCAGTTCATCCAAGATCTGCCTGGATCGCTTGGCATTTCCTTCAGCAAACTCCCGAAGGCGAGTTTGCAGATCTTCATTTTCATGAATGCGCTCGGCAGTAATTAAGTAAGAGCGCATCATTTCTTCTTCCATCTCCACAGATTTTTTTAGAGACTCAATGATAGTTCGATCCTTTCTCATCCCTTAACACCCCCTTGACTATTTATACCTTCCCCACAAACTGAGACTTTTAATAAAAAAAGTTGTGGAAGGGTTAAATGATCGAAATAATCCTGCTACTTTGTTTAAGAGTAGTAGGATTATTGGGATGATGTATAAATGCATCACTTGCTATTCCATTTCCAAATTAACAGACTCATCCCGCCAAAGACAATGATCGCTAAGGCTAGCCATATGATACCAAGTGTAGACATGATGATTTTACCTCCCCTATTCATCTTAACACACTATTTTAGCTGAAGATGATAGGGTAGGTAGTGATAATCCTCACCGGGTATCAGACTATGAGTCTTTTACCTTGATTAGCAACTTTTCTAGGGCATCTTGGTTACTAGTTCCTATTCGTCCAACGCAACGATGGCACAGAGACAACCTGCAATAAATTTAATCATATACTTAAACATCGTGAACACCCTCCGACATTAGTTCTGGATCTGAAGTTGATGATTTAAAGTATAACAAACAACTTCCAACAATTGTTATTTTCGACAAAACTAGTGGAAATGTTTAAGTAATCGACCCAATGGAGTTTACTTTGATTTATTTCGCTTTCTTTTCTTAATGAAACGTTCCAAAGAGTCAATGGATACTTTGGTCCCTCCTCCTAAAAAACAGAATTGATCCGCTCGTTTTACGATATGCATTTTATCTTCTTCGTACATCCAAACAACGAGGACCAAGCTTGCTAGAGCGACTTCGGATAAAGCCATAAAACCTATCGCATAATGTCCTGTTAAATTATAAAGCATCGTGAGAATCAAAGGAGGAAAAAAACCTCCAAGTCCCCCCATGGCTGCTACAATCCCATTTACAATACCAGCCTGTTTGGAAAAGATGAAAGGAACAAGCTTAAACACGACCCCATTTCCAATACCAGCACAGATGGCTACGCTTAAACACCCAATCGTATAAAGAGTGAGGGACAGGGTAAAGGAAAGAAGAATCCCGGCAAATGTTAATCCGCTAAATACAAACATGAGAATTTTAAACGAATTCCATTTATCCCCCATCCACCCACCGACAGGACGCATAATGGTAGCTAGAGCAATAAATCCAGCTGTTCTTAGTCCGGCATCTACCTTATCTAATTGGAAATGAGCAACCAAAAAATTAGGAAGATAAATCGTGAAGGCCACAAAAGAACCAAAGGTAATAAAATAAAATAAGGAGAGGAACCAAAGTTTTGGATTCCTGTATACGCCTTGGATTTGTTCGATAATTGGGGTTTTCACTTTAGGCTCCTGACGATCACCGAACAGGAAATTAAGTAGGGCCAAGGTAATTAACAAAATTAAGTAACATTGGACGGCAACCGACCACCCAAAACGTGTGGCCAGTACAGGTGCAAGAAATGCCGTGAGGGCTGTTCCTAAATTGCCGATTCCATAGATTCCATTTACAAAACCATGTTTTTCCTTAGGATAATATTTAGGCAAGGAAGTTACTCCGATAGAAAAGACAGCACCCCCAACACCAAGAAATAACCCCCCAACCAGTAAATCGAAAAAGCTATCTGCTAAGCTGATATAAAAAACAGGGGCTATTAAGATCAACAAACCGATAAAAAACATGATGCGTGCTCCGAAACGATTCGTCCAATACCCAAATGGGATGCGTAGAATAGACCCCAATATGACGGGAATAGCTGAAACCCAAGCTAACTGATGGGGGGCTAGTGGGATATCTTCCGTAATGAACGGGAGTAGTGATGAAATGATTACCCATACCATAAAGCCAATAACAAGGCTTAAGGTTTGAAGAGGCAATTGAATGTTCTGCTTGTTCACTTTCTTGTTCTCCTTTCTAAGCTGTAGTGTTCTTATTGAACTTGTTGTTAGTGTTTGACTTTTATAGGCAATAATATTTTCTCGCTTTCCTGGTGAATGATGGAAGGAAGTTCAATGATAGTACGAGAATAAATTCAGGTAGAGAGAGAAAAATAAGAGAGACATGGGTATTTTATACAGAGAAAGGGGTTTTCCAATTGCCGGATAAAAAGATTTTTTCTACGGATGCGAATTTGGCTGACAAAACGTATGAGCCATCGGATTACCAAGCTAATACCCAATTAGGCCAAGGCTTAGCCGAGACTCATGAACAAGTATCTGATGCTTATAAGGAAGGTACGGTTGATGCAAGATTGAAAATGACCAAGGGACGGAGAAGAACGTAAGATGATGGAGGTGAAAAGTTGAAAGAGCTTGTCGGAACTTGTGCAGAGTGTCAACATGATGTTTATTGTAAGGATGGTTTTTTTGACGGTATAGTTTTAGAGGATGGTACTATCAAGTGTTTCGCTTGTCAAAAGAATGATACACAAGAACAAGGTTAAGAATCATTTTTTTAATGTCAATGATAAAAGGATGTTCGTAAGAGAACATCCTTTTATCATATCTACCTTTAAAAAAGAATATGGGATATAATAGAATCTTATATGATCATCAAATGTAATTCTAAGAAAGATAGGTATGGAAAATGGCTTATTTATTTATCATAGCTGCCGCTTTTTTATAGGGGATCATTGGTTATTTCGTACAAAAATTATATGAATTTGGGTTTACACCTTTTGAAATTGTGACCATTCGTGTTGTTTCTGCAGCACTCATTTTATTCATTTTTGTACTAGTGAAGGATCGATCTCTATTAAAAATAAGATGGTTGGACACCAAATATTAAATAGTGGAATTAATGATCACCCAAGAACAGCTATGGGATTTTCTTACCGCTAAAGAAGAATTTGACTTACATCTTAGAATAGGTAATGAAAGAAGCTATTCTTACATTTGATCAATATTAAATGATAAAAAAGAGAGACACAGGTGATGATGGATGAAGATTGGATTAACTGGCAAAATCTCGATGATCGTATTATTAATCGTATTAGTAAGTATCAGTTTGGTAACGTTCGTCAATTATCGCATAGGCTATCAACAAGTTAAAAAAGCGGTTGGGGTGGAGTTGACGGGCTGTGCCAATATTACAACTGGAATTTTCAATGTCTCTGAAATTAAGCAGTTGGCTGATGGTGATCGTTCGCGTTTAGATAGAATCGAAAAGGACATTAGCTGGACTATTTCGAAAAAACCGATATTCAAAAACCAATATATCATTTCACAGAGCGGAACTCTCCTTGCCGTAGACCAATCCCTAAAACAACAAGGATTCAAGTCGGGAGATGCTTTTTATATCGATCAAGATGCGATCAACATGGTTTATAGTATGAAACATCCTGCTTATTCGGGTGTTTATGAATTTGGTGGGATTCAGAGAATCACAGGGTATGCTCCCATTTTTAAGAATAATGATCCGAATAACGAAATCATTGCCTTGAATGCCATTGACTTTGATGCAAATATTATTAGCGTAAGAACCTGGGAAATGGTGAAGTGGACGATTTTATTAGGGATCATCATTCCAATTCTTGCAACAATCATTACATTCTTTCTAGTAAGGATGTTTATATCGCCTATTAAAACAGTAAGTGAACACGTGAATCGTATAGCTAACGGTGATTTAACAGCTACCGCTTTAGAAGTAAAGAGCCAAGATGAAATTGGGCTACTGTCCACTAATTTTAATAGAATGGTGAAGAACTTAACTCATCTTTTAGGTGAAATGAAGGGGGCGTCACTTCAGCTTTCTGGAAAGAGTCATGATTTATCACACGTAGCAGTCCAAACGAGAGATTCATCTGAACAGATTGAAATAGCAATTCTTGAAGTAGCTAGCGGGGCGACATTACAGTCTGATAAAGCCAATAATTTATTTACTCTCATGGAGGATGCACGAGAGCAGGTATTGTTGGGAGCAGGAAAAGCGAAGGATGCGGTTCATAAATCTACGGAGTCATCTAAGGATGCTCACCGTGGTGAGCAAGCGGTAAATAAAGCAATTTCTCATCTGGAAACGGTGACGCAAACGGTTCAATTCGCAACAGATTCCATTCAAAAACTAGGGAAACGCTCAGAAGAGATTGGCGGTATTATCACGATTATTACCGATATTTCTAATCAAACTAATCTCCTTGCATTAAATGCTGCCATTGAGGCTGCCCGTGCTGGGGAATATGGAAGAGGCTTTGTGGTGGTTGCAGATGAAGTTCGTAAATTAGCAGAGGAATCTCGCGGAGCTGCAGGTCAAATTAAAGAATTAATTAAGGATATCCAGGCGGAGACATCCGTTACGGTAAGGACGATGGAGAGTAATTTAGAGGCTGTCCAAAAACTAGTGGAGATTATCCGTGAGAGTGGAGATTCATTGAGGAAAATAGTCGAGCAGGTTGTAGGGACAGAAAAAGGCGTTGAAGATATGCAAACAATCTACCAGGAGATTTCTCACATGATCCAACAAATCGTAAAAGAGATAAAGGAAATCACGGGAATTATTGAACAGACAGCTGCTTCGGCCCAACAGGTTTCCGCTTCTGCTCATGAGCAAGCCACTACTGTTAATCGACTGAAAGACAGTGCTTCCGATTTAAATGAAATGTCCAATCACTTAGATAATCAAATTGGCAAGTTTAAAGTAGATATGTAGTGAATCCTATTTTATTGTTGTTTCAGCGGAATTTCCCTTTAATGAGGGGAGTTCCGCTTATTTAATTTCTCAATAACTTTATTAAAGAAGCGCATTGATTCTTCATTAGGTGTATTTGCACTATTTTAAATGACTCAAACTATACTATTAATACGGATTAAATTCCAGTTAATAACAGGTGATCTCTTTGGGGAGGTTATAGTGTGAAAAAAGAACAAATTTTGTCTCTTTCCACATCACCCGATTTCTTTCCAGTCCAAGATGTCGATTATGTTGAATTTTATGTTGGGAATGCTAAGCAAGCAGCCTATTATTTTTGTACTGCTTTCGGATTTCGGATAGTTGCTTACAGCGGTTTGGAAACAGGAGAAAGAAATAAAGTGTCCTACGTTTTAGAACAAAACAAAATTCGTTTTGTGTTAACAGGGACCCTTGTCGAGAATCAGCCCATTACAGATTTTGTGAAAAAGCATGGTGATGGGGTCAAGGATATAGCGCTCCGTGTCGATGATGTGAATCAAGCATTTAAAGATGCGGTTGCACGTGGTGCCATTTCCATCAAAGAACCAGAAACACTTTCCGATCAACACGGCACATTGAAAAAAGCAATAATTGGAACTTATGGGGATACCATTCATACGTTGATTGAACGCAAGGACTATAAAGGTACGTTTATGCCAGGGTATCAGTTTGTGGAAATAAATATTCCGTTCCATTCTGCCGGACTGATTGGAATTGATCATGTTGTAGGAAATGTAGAAAAGATGGATGATTGGGTGTCCTATTATGAAAAGGTCATGGGTTTTAAGCAATTGATCCATTTTAATGATAAAGATATTAGTACGGAATATTCCGCTTTAATGTCCAAGGTGATGACCAATGGCGGTCGAATAAAGTTTCCTATTAATGAACCTGCAAAAGGAAAACGCAAATCACAAATTCAAGAGTATCTTGAATATTACAATGGGGCAGGTGTTCAGCATATAGCTCTACTGACTAACGATATTGTGGCTACAGTTTCTGCCCTTCGGTCACAAGGTGTAGAGTTTTTGGATTCTCCTGATACGTATTATGACGTGTTACAAGAACGTGTAGGGGATATTGATGAAGATTTGGAGCAACTAAGTCAACTCAAGATCTTAGTTGACCGGGATGATGAAGGGTACTTGCTGCAGATTTTCACCAAACCCATTGTAGACCGTCCTACCTTATTTATGGAAATTATTCAGCGGAAAGGAGCAAGGGGCTTTGGGGAAGGTAATTTCAAAGCATTGTTCGAATCGATAGAGCGTGAGCAAGCTCGACGAGGAAATTTATAAAAGATTACAGGAAATGAGGGGGCATGTCTATCCCCCTCCATTACATACTATGAGTTTTAGTTATGTTTGACTTGATGTAGTTTCTTTTTTAGGATTCGGTTTGTTCTTCACAATAGGCTTTCCGTCTATTGTGGGGATAATCCATTTTCCTTTACTTTGTTTGCTTACGATTTTACCTCTTTTTGCTGCTTTTTTGATGCTTTCCCGTTGTTTTTTTAATTTTTTCATTTGCTCTCTGTGTTTTTTTTCTACTTTCTCATTTTGTTCTGCCATAGTGTCCTCCGTAGGAGTTGATATATTTATATGATGGGTAAAAGTTGAAGATTTTATGAGTAGCTAGTCTTAGAATAAACATTACCATAAAGTTTGAAACGGATCACCCCAATAATTGATTAACCTTTTTTCTAAGTATAACTTTGAAGGCAGAAGAAAAATAGTGTAAGATGATAAAAACAACAATAAAAAAGGAGATTTAATCCTATGTCAGATTCTGTGAATCATGAACAAAATCCTGCTGGTCAGGAAAGAAAAAAGATTAGCCTGCAAGAGGCGATGAAACAAAAGTTAGCCCTTCAAAAACAGCAGCAAGCAACCGGGAAAAATACGATGAACCAGTCCAATCATGCTCAGAAAATGAAAAGCCAACAAACTAAAAAAGCAAATAATCAGCGAAGACGCACAGGTGTATAGAGTTTTGAATGGGGATGTCCTAAATTGTGGGCATCCTTTTTTGATGGACTCTGGTGTATGATGTAAGTGATCCTCTTCAAAAGTTTTGCTGATAAGAAAGCTACTAGCGCAGACTATGCGTATATTACTTTCCGATAAGTGTAAGAAAAGCTTCTGTTGATGAAATCTTGCAAGGTAAGAAGCCTGGAGATCTTCCGGTAGCTTTTCCAAACGGAGTGAGTACATCAATGAACAAACAGCAAGCAGCATAGGTTTAACCCTAACAGATGTATTGAAGAAAGATGCCGTCTTGGTTGGTAAGTAGGTATATACCGCCGCATGGCGCTTATTCTATTAGTAATTGCCATGAAACATGACCAATTCTTGTCTGTCATAAATATCTGAACTTGGTGGATAATATGAACATCCTTCTGAGGAGGTGTTAGTATGCCTAAAGATATTTTTCGCAATAAACGTGATTTTGCTCGTGAAGAATTCGCCACCGAATTATACAAGCCTGCCGGACGACCTCGACCACGTGAAGCTACATCACAAAAAGGGCAATACTTCCCTGAACATTATGAAGGATTAAAAGGCAGAAAAAGAAATATGAATACTAAATTAGGGAATGCAAGCGAAGACCGTTGAAAGAGGGATTTTTCCCTCTTTTTTTTTATGATAAGGGCAAAAGATGGTAAGATAGAGGTGGAATTATAAGAAACTATTAACAGGATAGGGAGGAAGAGCAAATGAAGTTGCAACATCAAATTATGAAGGAATTAGGGGTTAATTCAGTTATTGATCCTAAACAAGAAATCCGCAGGCGTATTCAGTTTCTTAAGGATTATGCCAGATTTTCTCGTATGAATGGTTTTGTATTAGGGATTAGCGGTGGACAAGATTCCACTCTTGCGGGAAGGCTTGCCCAACTTGCAACGGAAGAATTGCGGGAAGAAACAGGAAAACCTTATCAGTTTATTGCTGTGCGTTTGCCATACGGTATCCAACAGGATGAAGAAGATGCCCAGCTCGCTTTGCAGTTTATCCGACCTGATCGTACGGTCGTGTTCAACATCCAACAAGCCGTCAACCAAACAGTTCAATCCTATCAAGGTGCGATGGAAGAATCCTTACGCGATTTTCATAAAGGAAATGTAAAGGCTCGCATGCGGATGATTGCTCAATATGCCATTGGGGGGCAAAATAACTTATTGGTCGTTGGAACAGATCATGCCGCTGAAGCGATTACTGGATTTTTCACTAAATATGGCGATGGAGGATGTGATCTATTGCCTCTCTCCGGGTTAACCAAACGGCAGGGGAGAGAGCTATTAAAGGAACTTGGTGCAGATGAACGAGTGTATCTAAAAATACCGACGGCCGATTTGTTAGATGATCAACCTCTGCGGGCAGATGAGTCAGAATTGGGGATTAGCTATGATTGTTTGGATGATTATCTGGAAGGGAAGGAAGTTCTTCAAGAAACTGCCACGAAAATTGAGCAACGCTTTCTGATCACCCGTCATAAGCGGACCGTTCCAGTATCCCCTTGGGATGATTGGTGGAAATCCTAAAGCGAAAATAAACCCATCACACAGGGACTTGTGGGATGGGTTTTATATCAGGGGGTGTTTTATTCATGGAGTATTTATCAACTTTCATAAACCATTTAGATTTTCAAGTCAAGCTGGAAAAAAAAGTCTATAATTTTCGAAAATAAATATTCTCAACCCTGTGATCTGGACCTTTTTCTAACACAAGTCGAGCACGTCCCTTGGTAGGCAAAATATTCTCCTGCAAGTTTTTGGCGTTGATTTCTTTCCAGATTTGGGTTGCTGTTTCCAATGCTTGTTCCTCCGTTAAATTTGCGTAACGGTGAAAATAGGATTGTGGATTTTGGAAGGCCGTATCTCGCAACACACGGAATCGTTCGATATACCACTGTTCAATATCCTTTTCTTGAGCATCTACAAAAAGAGAAAAATCAAAAAAGTCGCTAACAAATACTTGAGCTTCTTTGCCAACCTGGAGCACATTGATCCCTTCAACGATCAGGATATCCGGACGGCAGATCACTTCTTCTTCATTAGGAAGAATATCGTAGGCAAAATGAGAATAAATGGGAGCTCTTGCCTCGGGTTTTCCCGCCTTGATATCATTCATGAATTGAAGCAACCTTTTGATATCATAACTCTCAGGGAATCCTTTTTTCTTCATCAAACCTCGTTTTTCTAAGATGTAATTGGGGTATAGAAACCCATCTGTTGTTACTAGGTCAACTTTCGGGTGGTGATTCCACCGGGACAACAAGGTTTGCAACAAACGGGCAGTCGTACTTTTCCCAACGGCCACGCTGCCTGCGATTCCGATGATGTAAGGTACCTTCTGGGCTTGATTCCTTAAGAAGAAGGTCGTTTCCGAGTACAATTGTTGGGAGGCCGCGACATGCAAGTGAATTAAACGGGTCAAAGGAAGATAGATTTCCTCCACCTCTTGAATGGAGACATGCTCATTTAATCCTCTTAGTTTTTCTAAGTCCTCTTCCGTTAAAGGGAGTGGGGTATGATCGCGAAGCTTAGACCACTCGTTACGATCAAATGAATAATAGGCTGGTAATAGATTCATAAAAACCTCACTTTTGAACATGATATCTAAGTTTATCAGAAAACGCATGTTTGCAGAATCTCTTTTTTAGTTGAAATCGAATACAATTAATAAATGACATCATGGTTACTCCTAATAGGATACTAAATCCAAGATACTTTCTGTCCTGAAAATACAAGCGTTGGATATTTTCATTCATTAGTGGTGTCGCCAAGCGGCATGTTTGTCTGATAAGTGAAAGAAAGCTACTTACGTAGCCAACAGCGTTAATACTTTCTGTTAAGTGCAAAAAGGAGGAAAAGGTTGCTCCCCTTTCCTCCTTTAGCCGATAACCTTATTTAACAGATCAACGGCTTGCTCCTCTTTTATTCCTTTGACATACACCAATTCACTTATTAAAAATTGCTGAGCTTGATGCAACATGGCTTTGTCATCAGTTCCAAGCGTCTTTTTCTTATTTAAACGACATAAGTCACGAATGACTTGAGCACCTTCGTAAATATCTCCACTTTTTAACTTAACGATATTGTTGCGATACCTTTGAGTTTTATTTATGGTGGAATCTGTTTCTCCTTGGTGAAAACAAGCTAATACGTCTTCCAATGTAGTGGAGTCGACAAGTCGGCGAATCCTAAAATTAGATGTTTTCTCCATAGGGATCATTAACTGGATATTTCGAAAAGGCATCTTCATTATATAATAAAGCTGTCTTTCTCCAAGTATTTCTTTTTCCTCAATGGCTTCGATCACGCCAGCTCCATGCATAGGATAGAAGATTTTGTCGCCAATCTCAAACATAATTACCCCCATAATTGGTTAGATATTTATATTGATTTTTTCTCTAGAAAGCTACTGATCTCATATACTTCATAAAAAAATATCAAAACAATAAAAGCCCTGCCTCTCTTTCATCCTTACGGCTCCGAAGACCGCGCCAGTGAGAATTGAATTTTATGATTGTAGGGAAATAAAAGAAAAGTAAAAGAATCTTGAAAGTAAAAAGAGGCTTGTAATAAAAGAGGGAAATCCCTATGATCCATCGTTGATCAAACTTTTTCACATAGGGAGGTGAGAAAGTTTGATCTATAGTTTTACTACATTGGATGCTTGTGGTCCACGGTTCCCTTGAACAACTTCAAATTCAACGCGTTGTCCTTCTTCTAAAGATTTGAATCCATCTCCAGTAATAGCGCTGAAATGTACGAATACATCGTTACCGCTTTGTGTTTCGATGAAACCAAATCCTTTTTCTGCGTTAAACCATTTTACTGTACCTTTTTCCATTTGAAAAACCTCCAAATAATAATTATTTAGTGTGATAAATTTCATTATTTTAAAATAAAAAAATTCACATACTAAAAAGAGTGATCATTATCCAAAGTGATAACTCTTTTTAAAATGTGAATTATACTTAGCATAAATGTATTTGTTAAAACCATATAAACCATATCTTAACACATAGAAAGAAACTAATCAATAACAAATAAATTGATGGTATGGGCTCTTTTTCTTTATTATGCTAGACTAAAATAAAGGAATAGGTGGTAACAAAAGGAGACTCTACATGAGATTATTGTACCTGATCAGGATTGTTCTTTTATTCGTGTTCGTTGTGTTAAGTGGGTGCGGGCAACTGCAGATATCGGAAAATACGAATAAACGGATCAAAATAGGAATTTTGCTTGCAGACTATGGTTTAGGTGACCAATCATTTAATGATACCGCTTTTTTAGGTTTAATAAAAGCCAGAGAAGAGTTGAATATCATTTTTGATTATCGTGATTTACGTAGTTCTCATTCGTATCAACGAGGATTTATGGAGCTGATTGAGGAAGAAAAGTGCGATCTGATCATTGGGCTTGGCTATAATATGATCAAAGAGGCTACTGATGTAGCACAAAAGCACCCTAATCAGCAGTTTCTTTTTATTGATCAAAAGATCGATTTACCTAATGTCACTTCTGTTACATTTAAAGAGGATGAAGGTAGTTTTTTAGTAGGTTTAATCGCGGGTCTAAAGACAAAAACGAACTCTGTTGGCTTTATTGGGGGAATGGATATACCCGTTATTCATAGATTCAGAGATGGATTTGTTTCTGGAGTTAAAGTGGCGAATCCGCAAGCAAACATTATCGTGGAATATGCTGACGATTTTGGTAAACCAGAAATAGGGAGAGAGATTGCTAGGAAAATGATTGTAAGTAACGATGTGGATATTATTTTTCCAGCAGCAGGCTTTACTGGCTTAGGATCACTTGAAGAAGCTGTTGATCAAGGGAAATATGCGATTGGAGTGGATAGTGATCAATTTTATGTTGCCGAAAAAGCGGTCATTACCTCTATGTTAAAAAATATTGATGTCGCCGTCTACTCTGCCGTGAAACAGTTTGTGGAAAATGGTTCCTTATCGGAAAGGCATATTGAGTTAGGAATAAAGGAGAATGGGGTGGGCATGGCCCCTATCCGAATTACTTCACTTAGTTCAGAAGAAACTCAACTTGTAGAATCCCTTACAAAACAATTTGTGGAAGGATCGATTTCTATCAAGCCATAAGCAGATTGGTATCATCGAATAATCCTATGAATAGAGGACCTTACTATGAAACTACAAACTAAACTTTTTCTCCATGCTTTTATTTCTATTTTTATTGCCTTACTTATTATGACTTATATTATTGTAAGTATGATTGGCATGCAAACGACCTCAAATGAATTTTCAGGAATCCTGCTTAAGGTGGAACGGTTAAATAGCGCCCTGTTGAGTTATCAGCAGTCTCTTGAGAGTTTTGGTAAAAATCCAACGGAAGGTAATCTATTAACCTCAACAAGAAAACATTCAGATTTGTTAGAGCAAATGAAGATTTTAGATGACATTCCATTGTTGAATGATGAAGAAAAACGACGAATAAGTTATCTTCGACATAAAATTAATCAGATTGGTATAGACATGAAAGTGGTGATGGAAGAGAAAAAAACAACAGAAGCCATGCAGCTATCATCAAAAATCCTTGGTGTCATGAATGATGTTTATCTGTTGAACTTATCCTTAAACGACCAATATATGTTAATGTCGAAAGAAAATAATAAGCAAATTGTCATGATTTCGATTATGAGTGGGTTGATTTTACTATTGGTTTCAAGTGTTTTTAGTATGATTATTACGAGAAGGATCGTTAAACCGATTAAAATGTTAAGTGGCTATGCTGAGAAAATTGCCTCAGGTAATTTATCCATTGATGAAATAGCGTTTACTAGTCGTGATGAAGTGGGACAACTGACCCAATCGTTTAACGTTATGAAGCGGAACTTGTCAGAGCTTATAGACCGGATTCAAAAAAGTGCAGATCAAATAAAGCAAAAGAATGACCGAATTCATGATAGTATCGATTATGCCAAAAGAATTCAAGAGTCGCTACTCCCGGATGATAAGCAGCTCTCACAGACTTGTCGTGAGCACTTCCTCGTGTGGAAACCAAGAGATACGGTTGGAGGAGATTTTTACTGGTGCAAAAAGACTGAAAATGGGTTTTATATTGCGTTAGGAGACTGTACTGGACATGGAGTGCCTGGTGCGTTAATGACAACATTATCTATTTCTACATTGGAATATCTTGTTGAGCAAAGAAAAAGCTACAGTCCTGCAATTCTATTAAAAGAATTGAACCAAATCATTAAGAAAAATCTAAATCAGGAAAACAAAACAGGACTGACTGATGATGGATTAGATATAGGTCTTTGTTATATTGAAGACAATACGATCACATTTGCTGGTTCAAAGATTTCTTTATATATCAAAACAGATAAAGAATTGATCATATTAAATGGAGATCGGAAAAGCATTGGCTATCGCAGAACTCCCGTAGATCATTTATTTACCGATCAAATCATTACGAGTGAAGAGAGTATGACATTCTATATGACAACCGATGGATACATTGATCAGAATGGAGGAGAAAAAGGGTATTCTTTTGGCAAAAAGTCCTGGGTTGAAACGATTGAAAAGGCCCATTCCTTTCCTTTGTACGAACAAAAAAATTTTTTCCTAACAGAATTACAACAGTACATGGGGGAGAAGCTTCAACGAGATGATATTACGGTGCTTGTTTTCAAAATATAGAAAGTAAATATACTTTTTCGCCATTGGGAGTATACAATTGAAACAGAGCAACTACTTCATATTTAAAAACATGAGAACTGCCCGTCTTTTTTGGATTAAAACTCGTAAAAAATTATGCAATTGATGTATAATATAGTATAGTGAATGAATGCAACTTCTTCAATTAGTATGGTTTGTCAGCGATATGAAACTGTAACGTACACCTTCTAATTTTTTTGAAGAAGTGTTAAAGAAGCAGCTTATTTCAAATTAATAATTTTGTTTAGATGAAAGAGAGTGGAACATTATGGGTCGTAAGTGGAACAATATTAAAGAAAAAAAAGCGTCAAAAGATAAAAATACGAGTCGTATATATGCAAAGTTTGGAAAAGAAATTTATGTAGCAGCAAAGCAAGGTGAACCAGATCCAGAGTCAAATCGAGCTTTAAAGGTCGTACTCGAGCGTGCAAAAACGTACATGGTTCCAAAAGCGATTGTTGACCGTGCAATTGAAAAAGCAAAAGGTGGTTCAGAAGAAAGCTATGACGAACTTCGTTATGAAGGCTTCGGACCGAATGGATCCATGGTGATCGTAGATGCATTGACAAATAACGTGAACCGTACAGCGGCAGAGGTGCGTGCCGCATTTAATAAAAACGGTGGTAATTTGGGAGTAAGTGGATCAGTTGCCTATATGTTTGATGCAACGGCTGTTATTGGTATAGAAGGTAAAACAGCAGATGAAGTGCTTGAAATATTAATGGAAGCAGAAGTAGACGTTCGTGACATTTTAGAAGAAGAAGAATCGGTTATTGTTTATGCCGAACCTGACCAATTCCATGCTGTACAAGAAGCATTCAAAAATGTCGGCATCACTGAATTTACGGTTGCTGAATTAACGATGCTAGCACAAAATGACCTTACACTTCCGGAAGACGCACAAGCGCAATTCGAAAAACTGATTGATGCATTAGAGGATCTAGATGATGTTCAACAAGTCTACCATAATGTAGATTTTGGTGAGTAATACATAAAAGCAGACCTTTGTTATCAAACAAAAGGTCTGCTTATTTAGATTTGTCAAGCAAATCGCGGATTTGTCCGAAGCGGTGAACCACCATCCGTTCTTTTCCATAGATTATAAAGTAGTCACTTTAAAGCTATCCTCGTGGCAAGCCAAAGGAATTACCGATTTGGATCTGGATTTAGCCAGCCAATATGATCAAATATATAACAATACCACGGGAGCGAAATAGGGGAGGAGACTTTATCTTGACAAGTCCGATTCCGAATATACCTGCTCATTTGAAGCGTTATGTCGTGAATCAAAATTATGACAAATATACACCCATAAATCAGGCTGTTTGGCGTTATGTAATGAGACAGAATCACAACTTTCTAAAGGATTCAGCTCACTCATCTTATATAGATGGTTTGCGGGATTCTGGTATCAAGATGGAATCAATTCCTATGATTGAAGAAATGAATACCTGTTTGCAACCTTTCGGTTGGGGAGCCGTTACCATTGACGGATTCATTCCTGGTGTTGTGTTTTTTGACTTTCAAGCCCATGGTATTCTTCCGATTGCCGCCGATATCCGCCAATTAGAGCATATTGAATATACACCTGCCCCGGATATCATACATGAAGCAGCTGGCCACGCCCCCATTTTATGCAATCCCCAGTATGCCAACTATGTGAAAATTTTTGGCGAAATTGGCCGTAAGGCCATTGCTACAAAAGAAGAACATGAGGTGTTTGAAGCGATAAGGACCTTATCAGCCTTATTAGAAAGCGGTACTGCTTCAGAGCAGGATATCCAAAAAGCCAAAGATCATTTGGATGAAAAGAAGAGTGCGGTGACAGGGGTATCGGAAGCTGAACAGATCTCGCGCCTATATTGGTGGACTGTTGAGTACGGATTAATTGGAGAGTTAGATCAACCCTGTATTTATGGAGCAGGACTCCTTTCTTCGGTAGGGGAGAGTGCCTATAGCTTAACTAATCAAGTGCAGAAAATACCTTTTGATCTGGAGACGGTTATTCAAACCGGTTTCGATATTACAAAAATGCAACCTCAGTTGTTTGTTTGCCAAAGCTTTGATCAGTTGATTGCCGCAGTCCAAGAATTTTCTAAGAAAATGGCTTTTTGTGTCGGTGGAACTGAAAGCCTTTTCAAAGCGATGAAATCAACGAACATGGCCTATGTAACTTATAGTTCGGGCTTGCAGGTATCAGGAAAGGTAGCACGAATCCTATGTGACGATCAAGGAAAAGCCATTTGTTTTCAAACGGCAGGATTTACTGCCCTTTCATTCGAATGCAAACAGCTTTATGGTCATAACAAGGAAGCATATCCTCATGGAATCTTAGCTCCCATTGGACCTCTGAAAGGAATGATCGATTCTATAGAACATTTTACAGAGGATGACTTAAAAGCGTGGAATATCGTGCCAAATCAAACCTGTCATCTTAAGTTCGATAGTGGTTTGCTCGTTCATGGAATCGTCAAGAGTATCTTTCGCAAGAATGAGAAAATCATCCTCATTTCCTTCTACCAGGCTGAAGTAAGTTATCAAGGCGAAGTCCTTTTAGGTGTTGATTCCGGATCTTATAACATGGTGGTAGGAGAGTCAATCATTTCTGTTGCTGCAGGAGTAGCGGATCCAGAAAGCTTCTTTTTTGAATCCATATCTGAGTCTGTACAACCACAGCCTTCAATTACCACTCCGAAAGTATGGAGTCGATTGGAAAAACTATATGCTGAGGTTCGCTCCATTCGAGAAAACAATGGTACAGGGAAAGACCAGGATAACATGCTCCAAAAAGTGATAGATCAATTAAATTCCGATTTTCCAAACGATTGGCTCTTGCGATTGGAGATTCTAGAATGGTTATCAGGCAGAATGGACAAATGGAAATCGCTATCAGAACAGCTACTTCTTCAATTGGAAAACTTGAAACAAGAGAATCCGGATATTTGCCGTCTAATAACAAATGGGCTTAAGCTAATCAAAAAATAAGAAAGAGTGTGTACTTTAATCAAAGCCTTGATTGCATGTGAGATAGAAATAGGATATGTTTGTTCAAGAGAGTAGAGATCGAAAGGGGTTTAATCACATGTTAATAAAGAAAAAAAACAACTTACTTGGACAACTTCACACCTTAACGGTGACGGTTCACGAAGCAGCTCGTTATTTCAGCAGCTTTCATCAGCAAACCGTTGAAAGTCGGATACAATTTGCTGATACGATAAAAGGGCTGGAAAAAAAAGCGGATAAAATCATCCATCAATTGATTCATGATTTAAATGCGCAGTTTATTACTCCGCTAGAAAGAGAGGATATATTGAATCTTGCTCTACGAATCGACGATATCCTAGATGGCATTGAAACCTGTGTGTCCCATTTTTACATGTACGGACTGGAAGATATTGATGAGGTGATGATCAAGTTTGGACAGAATATCGAGATGAATATGGATTCTATATTGAAATCTATTGAATTACTTGTTGATAAAAAGTTTCCTGCGATCCGTGAGCATACGATTCACATCAATCAGCTGGAATCAGAGGCGGATCTTCTTCTTCGGGAAAGCATCCGTCATTTGTTCCAGACGAGTACGGATCCACTTTTTATCATGAGATATAAAGAGATGTACGAAATCTTGGAAGAAGTAACCGACAGCTGTGAGGATGTGGCTGATGTTCTAGAATTGATCGTCATGAGAAATTCCTAGTCTGATTTCTGTTGATACTACCCAGTGCAGAGGCCTGTCATCGGTGACAGTACATGTATATGGGTTTTTTTGTTTTGAATTTGTATTAGGACAACCCCTTGAAGAGATATGTTAATAGTAGTTGATACTTCACGAATCTTAAAAAATTTGGGAGGAGAGGAAATGGTCCATGGCTTTTCAGCTTACGGCCGGCTAAACATTTTAAATAAGCTGGCTAGTCAAGAATGGGATATTTTGGTTATTGGGGGAGGGATCACAGGTGCAGGAATCGCATTAGATGCAAGTTTGCGTGGACTCCATGTAGGTTTAGTAGAGAAAGCAGACTTTGGATCGGGCACCAGTAGCCGTTCAACGAAGCTCATTCATGGCGGACTACGCTATTTAAAACGAGGTGAACTGAAGCTGGTACAGGAAGTAGGAAGGGAACGGGCCATTTTACATGCGAATGCCCCTCATTTAGTGATTCCGGTTCCCATGCTATTGCCGATCTATAAAGGGGGGAGCTATGGCTATTGGGTTTCCTCTATGGGATTATATATCTATGACTGGTTGGCAGGAGTAAAACGTAAAGAACATCGCAAGATGTTAAACCAACGTGAGGTGATTAAACGAGAACCCTTATTAAAAAAAGACGGGTTGAAGGGTGGAGGACTCTATTACGAATATCGAACAGATGATGCCCGACTTACCCTTGATATCATGAAAACTGCTGTGCAGTATGGAACAAAAGCCGTTAACTATGTGGAAGTAACCCAGTTTTTATACCGTGCAGAACAGGTTATTGGTATACGGGTCAAAGATTGGTTAACTGGACATGTGACAGATTTATATGCCAGGAAAATCGTCAATGCGGCTGGCCCTTGGGTAGACGGTATTCGAAAACTGGATGATTCCCTGCGAGGAAAACGCCTGAAACTTACCAAAGGCGTTCACCTTGTTGTTGATCATAGCAAGCTGCCGATTCAACAATCCATTTATTTTGACACCCCTGATGGTCGTATGGTTTTTGTTATCCCTCGGGGAAAAATCACCTATATTGGAACAACCGATACCTCCTACAACTCCTTGGTCGATCAACCCAGAACAACGAAGCAAGATCGAGATTATTTGATCCATGCTGTAAATGCGATGTTTCCCGAGGTCAATTTGTCCCCTCATGACATCCAATCCCATTGGGCGGGCCTGCGACCGCTCATTTATATAGAAGGAAAGAATCCTTCTGAGTTATCACGTAAAGATGAAATTTTCATCTCTAACTCCGGTCTCATTACTATTGCCGGCGGAAAGTTAACGGGCTTTCGGAAAATGGCAGAAAAAATCGTCGATCTCGTAGTGAACCAAATCCAATCAAGCGTGGGAAGAAGTTTAGCTTCTTGTTCAACAGACAAAATAGTGATTAGCGGGGGTGAGAGAATGAATAAAAATTGGAAAGAAGGGTTGATTCAACGAGGGCAAAATAGAGGAATTAATGAGTTGACCGTTAGGGAATGGATTGAACTTTACGGCACGAATATACTCGAAATCTATGAAAGATATGATCGGATTCCCAAGCATACATCCGAGCGATCGCTTCTTGCTCAATTACAGTATTCCATTGAGGAAGAGATGACCATGAATGCTGTAGATTTTCTCAAGTTGAGGACAGGTTGGACATATTTTCATTTAAGTCAGGCGGAAACAAAAGCAGAATGTGTTCTTCAATTGATGGCCGATCTGTTGAAATGGAATACAGACGAGAAACATAGTCAGAAAAAAGCCGTAGAGCAATTGTTTAAACAGATCCATGAGTTTCCTGATGAAGTTGAATCCCTATAATTTTTAGGCGTTTATTTGACGCTCATATAGTATTTATTTACCACCGATATTAAGTTGAAAGGATTGTTAATATGAATAGTGACAGACTGATAAGACAAGTGGAACTGATCCGAGCTATAACGCTTAAAACATTGGAGCCTATCGAAGAAGAAGTAATCGATTATATCCCTACTGGTTACAGTAATTCCATACGTTGGAACTTGGGCCATATTTTAATTGTACAGGATCAACTTGCTACCCATTTTGCCGGGGTGGAAAGCCAACTTCCGTCCAACTATATCACCTTATTTGGAAATCGGACGAAGCCTAGTGATTGGGATATCGAACCACCATCACTTGCAATGCTTGCTTTTGATTTAGAGAGACAGACTCAAAGGATACAAGAAACGTTAGGTCATCGACTAGAGGAAGCAGCAAAGAAGATATTTGTAAGACTTGGATATGAAATGACAACGATTGGCGAGTTGTTAAACTTCAGCTTGCATCACGAAGGGATCCATGTCGGTATCATTCAAGGATTGAAGAGAGCAATCGAAATCGATTATCATCAAAGATAAACTAGACTGGTGACAGGCCTACTCTGTAGGTGCTGCACCAGCCTTAGTTTACATTTTTCTCCCGTCAGTAGTTTTATAAACTACGTTTTCAGTGTATTTGATTTCGAATGGAATTATTCATAATAAAAGAGTTGTTTACCAAATGATGCTAGATGATTTTTACCCTATACCCAATGATAGATAGACGAATCATGTGATATTGGGGTTGGTCCATAGAATTCGTCATTTTATATGCAAAAGAAACCACTTGCTTATTTAATGTAAACATCATATAATAAATTTTGTTGATAGGACTTGGACGATTAGCTCAGTTGGTTAGAGCGCTACGTTGACATCGTAGAGGTCGGCGGTTCGAATCCGTTATCGTCCACCAACATTTTGTCAACATTTTGCGGGTGTGGCGGAACTGGCAGACGCACTAGACTTAGGATCTAGCGCCTTTGGCGTGGGGGTTCGACTCCCTTCACCCGCACCATATTGAAGACGTTTGGCACCATTTGGGGCATTAGCTCAGCTGGGAGAGCGCTACACTGGCAGTGTAGAGGTCAGCGGTTCGATCCCGCTATGCTCCACCATACATAAAATGACGAAGACACCATATAACGGTGTCTTTTTTTATTTATGGATAAAATAAGTGCTTATAAAAATAAAAAATAGATCACTGATTAGTCTAGCGATCTATCCCTTTTCGAGCAATTCCGAAGTATATCTTGAATCTCGGCTTTCGGTACAGGCTTGCTAAAATAGAATCCTTGCATTTCATCACAATGAAGAGTGAGAAGTATTTCATATTGGGAAAGGGTTTCTACCCCTTCAACAATAACTTTTAACATTAAGGTATGGGCAAGATTAATGATGGCCGAAATAATTCCAACATGTTTTGGATTTACCGTGATTTCTTGTAGGAAAGACTTATCTATTTTAATAATGTCAACAGGAAGCTTATGTAGGTAGCTTAAGGATGAATATCCTGTACCAAAATCGTCAATTGACAGCTGTATTCCGATAGATTTTAACTCATGGAGGATCTGTATGGTTTCGTCGATATTTTCAATAATATGAGTTTCTGTTAATTCTAGTTTTAAATATTTTGGATCGAGTTGCGTTTCTTCTAATACATTATTGATCAAAGCAACGAGGTGATACTTAAATTGTCGTGCAGACATATTAACACTGACACAAATAGGTTCAAAGCCCATTTCTTGCCATTCTTTGTTCTGTTTGCATGCCATTTTTAAGACCCACTCATCAATTGCAATAATAAATCCAATTTCTTCTGCTATCGGAATAAATTCAGCGGGAGAAACTAAGCCGAACTCGGGATGTTTCCAGCGAACCAAAGCTTCAACACCCGTCATTTCTTGCGTAGTCGTGTTATATTGAGGTTGATAAAAAAGCAAAAATTCATCTTTATTAACTGCTTGTCGTAAATAATTCTCAAGAACCAGACGCTCGAACACCTTCGTATTCATTTCCGCAGCATAAAACTGATAACCGTCGCCACCTTGCTCTTTGATTCGATATAGGGCAGAAGCGGCGTTTTTTAGGAGTGTTTCTAAATCTTCCCCATCGGATGGATACATAGATATCCCTAGGCTCATACTCACAAATAGCTCTAAGCTCCCCAATTGAAAAGGGGTTGATAAGCTTAATCGCATTCTTTGTGCTACCTTTGCAACATCTTCCGCTTTTTGAATACTCGTTAAAATAATGGCAAATTCATCTCCACTGAATCGAGAAATTGTATCATATTCACGCAAACAATTTTTTATACGTTCCCCTACCCATCGAATCAATTCATCCCCTTTACTAATTCCTAGGGAATCATTGATATTTTTAAATCGATCAAGATTGAGCAGGATCACAGCTAGTTTTTCCTGATAGCGCTTAGCATGGGCCAAATGAAGCGAAATCCTGTCATAGAAAAGGGAACGATTGGGTAAATTGGTTAAAGGATCTTTGTAGGATAAGTAGTGAATCATTTCTTCTGCTTGTTTCCGCTCAATAGTATCGCGTACGATCCCAACGAGCAAAGGCACTTCACCTGTAGTAATCATCTGCATTACTACTTCTACAGGATAAAGTGTTTGATCCTTCCGTTGGAACAAGGTTTCAAACATGACTTTTTCCTTTTGACCCGTATATAATGGACGCGTAATGCGTTCGAACTCGCTAGCGCCTTTTTCAAACAGCATAAAATCATAGGGTGTAAGATCACTGAGCTCATGCATTTCAAACCCTAAATTGCGGCAGGCTTCACCATTTAGCTGAACTAATTTCAAGGTGATAGAGTCAAATACATAAATTTCGTGGTAGGAATTATACAATAGGTTGCCTAGGGTTGTAGTGAGTTCCTCGTAAGGAATCTCTAATAAACTAGTCCATTTATTTAGGTCTGAATTTTTCTGTCTCATCACAGTCTCCCAAGTTGGGGTTTGCTTCCTCTAAAAGGAGGATGTTGATTCTACCCATTTTTTTTCAAGATCGTTAACAGATAAAGGCTTCATGAAAAGGTAACCTTGAGCTTCATCACAGTTTTGCTGTTCAAGAAAGTTCAACTGTTCCATCGTTTCAACCCCCTCAGCAATAACATTCAATTCTAAGCTGTGTGCCATAGCCATTATGGCTCTCACGATCGCGGCATCATCAGCATCTGCATGAATATCTCGAACAAAGGATTGATCGATTTTGATCGTGTCGATAGGAAACCGTTTAAGATATCCAAGAGAAGAGTAACCTGTTCCAAAATCATCAATAGAGATTTTTATTCCAAGTTTCTTTAGTCGATCCAATGTAGTTGTGGTTAAATGAACATCAGACATACTGATGTTTTCCGTAATTTCCAACTCCAGATATTGTGGGTTAAGCTTGGTCTCACCTAAAATTCGTTCAACTATTTCCACAAGCTGGGGTTGTTTAAATTGCTGTGCGGAAATGTTCACAGATACTCGTACAGGGGGAAAACCTGCTTGCTGCCAACTTTTGTTTTGTTGGCATGCGGTTTGAAGGACCCATTCACCTATCGGAATAATCAAACCGGTTTCTTCCGCCAAAGGGATAAACTCTGAAGGGGGAATAAAGCCTTGAGTTGGGTGATTCCAGCGAATTAGCGCTTCCATACCGACCATTTCTCCTGTATCAATCTGGAATTGAGGCTGATAATAGAGTATAAATTCATTACGGGTTAAGGCTTTTCTTAAGCTGTTTTCCATTTCAAGCCGATTTGAAAGCTGAGTAGACATCCCCTGGATGTAAAGCTGAAAGTTGTTTCTGCCTTGTTCTTTTGCCCGATACATTGCTGTGTCCGCATGTTTAATTAAGGTCTCTACATCTTCCCCATCGGATGGGTAAAGACTGATGCCTATACTTGGCGTGATGGTGATTTCTTGGTCTTGGAGAATAAAGGGCTGAGATAAAGAATCCAAGATTCTGTTAGCAACCAAGGTTACACCCTCATGGTCAATATCAATGAGGAGGGCGGTAAATTCATCTCCACCTTGTCGGGCGATTGTATCGATTTCTCTAATACATTTCTGTAATCGTTCACCAACAGAATGTAGTAGAAGATCCCCAAAGGTATGACCGAGCGAGTCATTGATTACTTTGAAACGATCTAAATCGAGAAACAATACGGCAAACATGGAGTGGTTTCGCTTTGCTTGTTTTAAAGCTTGGATTAATCGATCATAAAATAGATTTCGATTAGGAAGTCCTGTCAACGTGTCATGATAGGCCATGTGCTTAATAATTTCTTCGGCCTGTTTTCTTTTCGAAATGTCGGTAATAACGGTCATGCCACCGCTAATATCGCCCTGTTTATCTAAAAGCAAGGTAATGGAAAGACTGATATCAATCAGATCTCCGTTCTTTTTTTTGCAGCAAAACTCTACATCGGTTAGGGCTTTTCCTTGTAACATGATGGCTAATAAATCTCCAAACTCATCTTGTTCATCCTCAGAGATAAGGGGAATGTGACACCCAATCACTTCGCATGGTTTCCAACCAAAGATTTGTTCGGCTGCAGGATTCCACGTTTTCACGATTCCATCATGATCAAAGGAAATAATAGCAAGAGGAGAATTCGATATGAGTGCCTCTAAGGTTTGTGACGTTTGCCATGAAGTTTCGTTTTCTGTTAGATCATAACCGATCATTAACCATTCTTTTACTGGTTCCTGGTCATTATCCATTGAATGAATAGGAAGAAATTTGATATTTAGAATCCGCGGATAAGGCTGTGAGAATAGTGCATGTTCTTTCATTTTCCCTTCAGAATCCTTTTGATCAAACAAGTCCTTCAGCACCGATAAACAGTCATGATTAACATGAGGAACCAGAAAGAGTTCAGAGAACGTTTTTTCTTTATAAGATTGATTCTCTAATTGTAAAAAGGTTAACATCGCTTGATTCGCTTGAATCCATTTCCCCTCATGATCGAATAAGCAAAGCCAATCTGGGATGTGGTTCACCATCTGCAACAAATCTTTACTTCTTTTTTGCAAAAGATTATTTTCCATGAAAGAACCTCTCCATATCCATATTCCTGATGGTAGATGGTATAAAAATACAGCTATTTATAGTCGGAAATAGTTGTACATTCATTTAAATAGTACTTTATCCATATCCTTCAATAAGATATAGGGAAATCGAACTATGTAATTATATGTCTATTATATCACATCTATATCACATCGTTTTAGATTCAAATGATTTTTTCTGAATATGGAAGTGAAAATTCTTGAATAAGTAGATTTGCAAGACAAGAAGATTGGATTACAAAGTGCGACTACAGGCGAGAAGATCGTTCAAGATAAACTTGTTCTTACTTACAAAGGATTAAAAGGATATGAGTATATCTCATATGCAGTTGAAAACGAGGTTTTGATATAGAGTGGAAGGGGATTGTCATATTCATTGGAGCGTAAATATGATTAAATAGAAAAAAGAGTTGCGTTAAGCAAGGAGAGAGAACGATGCTGCAAAGTATAAATCGTCAACTGGAAAAGGCTATGCCCATCATTACACCTACAAGTGTAATAATTGGGGTATTGCTGTCTGATGGATTAAAATCTTTTTCAGAATTAGTACCTTGGATTTTTGCTTTTATGACCTTTGCAGGCAGTTTGAATTCTGATTTAAAAAGTCTGAGGAGTGTGATTTGTCATCCATTTCCTATACTAGTGATCATGTTTATCTTACATGTACTGATGCCTTTGTGGGCATGGTCTCTAGGTCATCTGCTAATTAGTGGAGATGTGCTTACTATTACCGGATTGGTTTTAGCTGTTGTCATTCCTACGGGGATTACAAGCTTCATCTGGGTATCTATTTATAAGGGAAATCATGCATTAGCCTTATCCGTCATTTTAATTGACACCCTTCTGTCTCCTTTCATTGTGCCCTATAGTTTATCCTTCCTAGTAGGAGAAATGATCGAGATGAACAGTTGGGCCATCATGAAAGGTCTGCTAGGCATGATTGTCCTCCCCTCTATTGCAGGAATGATATTAAATCAGTGTTCATCGGGAAAGATTACGAAACAGTGGGGATCACGTTTAGCCCCTTTTTCAAAGATTGGGTTAGGAATCGTAGTCATGATCAATAGTGCTGAAGTTGCTCCCTACTTGATGGAAATTGACTTCAAGCTCTTTTTCATTGGTGCGGTGGCATGTTTCATTGCTTCATCAGGATATATGTTTAGTTTATTGATAGGTAAAATCTTAAAGGCGGACAGAGAAAATATGGTTACACTTATTTTTTGTGGGGGGATGAGGAATATAACGGCAGGAGCTGTGATAGCTATCACCTATTTCCCAGAGGCCGTCGCCGTTCCTGTCGTGCTAGGAATGTTATTCCAACAGGTTTTAGCTTCCCTATTTGGACATGTGTTATCTCATTATTTTAAATACCCGGAACTAGTGTTTGACGTTGACAGGAAACATAGCGCATAGGGTAAACCTTATTTTATCTGCCCTGAAAATACAAGCGGTTGGGATTTTCAATCAATGGTATCGCCATGCGGCATGTTTGTCTGATAAGTATAAACAAAAAAAGCAAACCTTTACTGGCTTGCTTCTTCTTTCATTCCTATTTATGATCTTCCTGGCAGCAGGAACACTTTCCATATAGAAACGATACTTTTTCATCTTGTATATAATCAATGGTAATATCACAATCTTGGCAGATTAATATAGTCATCTCACACTTCTCCTTAAAAATAGGATATCACATAGTCGTATTGATATGTCATAATCCTATTTTAGTACGATAAGGATAAGTCGAAAAGACTGCATTTTTTGTCCCTGAACGGACATTTTTCGTCCCGGTTTTTTCGTTAAAAAGAAAAGGATGAGTATGTGAAGTTTATCTTATTAACAACGTCGTGTAATCTCTTCGGCAACTTTATAGATGCCGCCTATCTTTATATAAAAGAGGAACCAATATGGTATGATGAAAGGAAAAAGAAAGGATGAACGCTCTCATGTCGATTACTATGATGTATCATCCCACATGAAGTAAGAATAACGGTGTCAGAGAGGTACTCTCTGGCTTAGAGTTTTCAGAAAGAAATCTTGTCGAGACGATGTTGAATGAGGAAGAAATCATCCGAATCGCACAATCTCTCCAAGTTAAGGTGCACGAATTACTTCGATCTGGCTCTCCTGTTTATAAAGAGCGTAAGGAAGAATTGCTAGATATGAGCGAAGAGGAACTCGCAAGGGTGATCGCCAATGAACCCACTCTCATTAAGCGTCCGATTATTAAAACGGAAAAAGGGTACGTGGTTGGACTTAATGCAGAGAAAATTCAGGAATTGATAAAGAAATAAAGCAAGTAAATAAGGAGCCCCATAGTTATCTTGTTTGGGGCTTATGAGCTCTAAATATTGCTACGCAAGCGGGAGATGCCTTCGATATATATTTATGCGAAAATTACTGCAAGCGTAAATCTTGTCAAAAAATGTTGAATATAACTTCTGATCATAGTAGAATGTACCTATATTTAAATATTTGATCATTATGTGAACGATAATGGCAAACTTATCGAAAGATAAGGACGCAAAGCCGTGGGTCTAAGGTCTCGAACGAGATGATGATTGCCAGGTTACTGAAGGGAGATAAGAACCTGGGGTGGCCGTCTATCTTTTTCGGACACCCTTTTATTTTAGGTGGTGGAAAAATGAGAAGGATCAATAGCCTTAGAAGGGGAACAGAACAAGCACTTGGAATGATACTCCCTTTTCCATATCAGATGGACGAGATGCAGACCATTCAGAACTTGGATGATCAACATAACATTTCGGTGATGATTGATATTTTAGGCGAACTAGAATGCCGTCTGTTGTTAAAAGGAAACCATGAAACCTTTTCAAAAATGGGTGAGACCTTGTTTGGAATGCCCATCGATTCATCTATGATGGAAAGCTTTGCAGGGGAGATCGGAAACTTGTTTGGGGGAAACTTTGCCATTAATATCCAAGATTTTTACCAAATCGATATTACACCGCCGTCAGTCAACCCCCCAACGCATACCCAATTTGATTTTGTGGAAGCCATCCACTTTCCCATAAAGATTGATGGACGGGTGCAGGTGAGTATCTATTATCTGTTCCAACAGGCAATGCATAAGAACATAGACTAAAGCTCTCAAATAAAACCCCAATATTTCTATGTAAAAAATAGACAAAAATCGAAATGCGGGCTGTCTTTACGATAGCTCGCATTTATTTTGATGATGCATGTTCACATGTGGTTTTTCACAAATTTATTGGGCGGTATAATGAAAAGCATACAGGGTTATAGTGGTTTGTTAAGTTCAGCCTAGGGGAATAATTTTGGATGAGGAGGTATGATCATATGATAGGAACGGCACATAAACGAAAGAAATTAGGGGAAGAATGGATTTATATCGGCATTGAAAATGGAATGGAAGTGTACATCCATAGCGTTAATAATTGGATTAATCTGTATAATCCTAATACAGATGAAATAATGGAAGATTAAGACAAAATACCATGGTATAATTTTGTATTAAGGGGGTGCTTTTATGAACATTGTTCAGCTCTTGGAATACAAAAAAGAAAGAGATAAAATACCATGGCATCAACGAATAGGGATGTATTTCCTGTTGAGTTTGTTTTTCCTCATAGCAGCCCTAGTCATGATATTTCTGTGTGCGGAATGGTTGGGCTTCCTCTTAAACCATATGTAATGTGATTTCTACAAAAGATGAAAATAGATAATCCCTAACTAAAGAAGGTTAGGGATTTGTTTTACTTATCGGTCAAGTATTATACGAAAAAGGCTACGCTAGTAGCTTTCTTAAACTTATCGGTCAAGTATTATACGCATAGAGCTACGCTAGTAGCTTTCTTATTGCTCATTCGTCCGTTTGTTCAGTAATGAACCATTACCGTTCGGTTTCTTTAAATCGTATGGAATGAACTTTCTCTGTCTCTGTATCGAATTGAATATAAACAAAGATCCCGTATTCTTGATTGGTTTGGTCGCGTACCCATAGCTTAAAGGTTTCTTGCGTAACCTCTGAGGAGATGATTTGCCTTCCGATATGATCGTAATCCAAAATGTCTACCTTATATCTCTGGGCGACTTGTTCCATGGCAAGACGTCCCCATTTTGCATAAGGAGGGGCTTGAAGATATTGCTGGGCATTTGCAAAGGGCAGATCAGCCTGTAAAGATATAGATAGGACGGTTAAACTTAGAGCAATTTTAATTAGGAAATTTCTCAAGTTTTTCACTTCTTTCACTGAGGGTGTTGCTTTATTTTCCCCAACTTGATCTAAATCAAATACATAATATACAAACCAGGGTAAGCTTAAAAGATACAAATCAAATTTGATGGAGGCGTGATGCATGTCTCATACTGCTGCATCCCATATTCTTAGAAAGATCGAGTTATTCCAGCATTGTTCCGAAAAAGAATTAACAGAGATAGGCCAATTACTAACATACAAAGAAGTGAAAAAAAGAGAGATCCTGTTCCATGAAACAGACCTATGTGATGTTATTTATTTCATTGCGGAAGGTCGAATCAAGGTTTATAAAACGACAAAAGAGGGCCGAGAGCAAATCGTTAATTTATTGTCAGATGGAGATATGTTTCCTCTAGTTGGTCTATATGGCGGGGGAGTCTACCCTGCAACGGCTGAGGTAGTAGAGCCTGGTCAAATTTACTATATGAATGTAAATCACTTCGTGAAATTTCTAGAGGAAAACCCGACTTTAAGTGTGAAGCTTTTAAAGGAATTAGAAAGAAAAATTAAAGAACTTCAAAGAAGGCTAACGGACGTACTTAGTAAAGATATTACGGAAAAAATCTACAATATGTTATTTTCTCTTGCTAAAACGAAAGGAACTAAGACAGAAAAAGGATATGAAGTGGAAATTGAACTCACTCATCAGGAAATTGCTGATATGGTCGGTACAACGAGAGAAACCGCTAGCCGTACCCTTGGTCATTTGAAAAAAGATGGAAAAATTAAGATGAATCAGCACAGGATTATCGTGTTATTCCGAAAGGAACCCCTATCGTAGGATAGGGGTACTTTTTTTACATCAAATAATGCTCAGATTAAACCTAATACACAAGAACAGTGGTCTCTATTGCCACTTTTATTTCGAATTATCCTCAATATCAGAAGCGAAATGTAGTGCAAAGAAAATAAGGGGACAGGATCAGCAGATGGGGTTACTTGCAAGGAGTAACCCTTTTCCATTAATATCATAAAATAATAGGTTCGCATATCCATCAAGACTAAAGTAAAATAATAGAGTTTATGAGGATAGTTACGGAAGGATGAAGTCAATTGAAGCGCATCACAAGAAAAACGGTCGAATTATTAGCCCCAGCGGGAAATTGGGACTGTCTGCGTGCAGCGGTTGCCAATGGAGCGGATGCGATATTTTTTGGGGTAGATAAATACAATGCCAGGGTCCGTGCAGAAAACTTCCGGATGGAAGAACTGCCGGATATCATGGCTTATTTGCATAAATATGATGTTCGTGGATATGTAACATTTAATATTTTAATTTTCCAAAATGAGTTAGAAGAAGCTCGGAAGTTGGTAGAGGCCTGTATGGATGCAGGCGTAGATGCCTTGATCGTACAAGATATGGGTCTTGTGCAATTAATCAGAGAAATTTCTCCTGATTTCCCCATACATGGTTCAACCCAGATGACGGTTACTTCTCCAGAAGCGGTTGACTTTTTATCACCGTATGATGTTGAAGTTGTCGTGCTCGGACGTGAAAATAATTTGAATCAAATTAGAACGATAGCCGAAAAAACGGAAACTCCCTTGGAAGTATTCGTACATGGGGCTCTTTGTGTGTCTTATTCCGGTCAGTGCCTAACATCAGAGATGTGGGGAGGTCGTTCTGCCAATCGGGGAGAATGTGCCCAAGCATGTCGCTTGCCTTATGATCTGATTGTAGATGGAACGAAAAAGGAAATGGGGAATATAGCTTACTTACTTTCTCCAAAAGATCTTGCTGCAATAGAACTTGTACCGGAGCTTATTGAAGCAGGGGTATCCTCGTTTAAGATCGAGGGTCGATTAAAAAGTCCAGAATATGTGGCCAATGTGGTTAGCAAATACCGAAAAGCGATAGATGAATATCTTTCTGGCAGAGATTATACTCCTTCTACTGAGGAAATTCGTGAGCTGCAACAGAGTTTTAGTAGAGGATTCACCTTCGGTTTCTTAAAAGGGACGAACCATAAAATGCTGTTAGACGGTTCTTTTCCGAAAAGTCGTGGCGTGTTTCTGGGTACCGTTAAAAAAGTATTGAAGGATGCTGTTCTCTGTGAGATCGAAGCTCCTCTAAAACGCGGAGATGGGATTGTATTCGATGCTGGACGCCCAGAAGAAAAAGAGGAAGGCGGTAGGGTGTACGATCTGCGCAACCGGGGAATCAAAGTGGAAGGGGAGGTTCCCGGTGGTGTAATTGAGATTGTACCTGGTCGTCATGACGTGAATTTGACCAAAGTGCATGTTGGCGATCGCATTTGGAAAACCAGTGACCAAGAGCTGGAACGTCATCTTCGCAAAACCTATCAAACGGAACAAGTTTTTAAGCTATTTCCTCTTCAGGTCAAGGTAACCGGGGCTATAGGACAGCCGTTAATTTCATCATGGATGGATAAAGCGACGGGATTATCTGTAACAATTTCTTCTGAAGGGAATTTAGAAGAGGCGATGAAGCGTCCTTTGACCGAGGAATATTTAGGGGAGCAATGGGGACGTTTGGGAGGAACAATCTTTGAATTATCCCAATTAGAACTTGAATTTACTGGAAATGTGATACTGCCTGTGAAAGAATTAAATCGGATTCGCCGAGAAGCGGTTGAGCAATTATTAGCTTTAAGACAGCAGCCACCACAATATCAAAAACGTCAGGTTCAAGTGGGGACATCCAATCGTGTGAATATTGGATCAGGCAAACAAGCCTCTCAGTTGATAGCGCTCTGCCGTACGATGGAGCAGATTGAAGCGGCTTGCTCTACCGATGCTGATTGGATTTATGCGGATTTTGAATTCACCACTGATTATCCGGAAGCTGTCAATTTGGCACATGACTTAGGAAAGCCAATTGCCCTTGCGACTCCACGCATTCATATGCCAGGGGAAAATGGAGTATTAAATGGGATGCTTCAAACCGAACCCGATGCCATTCTGATTCGTAGTTTAGGGAGCTTGCAATATTATACCCAGTTGTCGCTCCCCATTCCACTCTTAGGAGACTTCTCCCTCAATATGGCCAATCATAAAGCGGTGGAACTCTTTTTGCAGCGTGGTTTAGAACGGGCTACCCCATCCTATGATTTAAATATCCAGCAAATGATGGACTTGCTAGAGGCCGCACCGAAAGAGAAGATGGAATTAGTGATTCATCAGCATCTCCCGATGTTCCATACAGAGCATTGTGTGTATTGTACCTTTTTGAGTGAAGGAACGGACTTCACCAATTGCGGTCGACCATGCGAAAGTCATCGTATTTCTTTAGAGGACCGAATTGGTATGCGCCATCCTGTACGTGTAGATATTGGCTGCCGCAATACCGTGTATAACGCGATAGAACAATCGGGTGCAGAGTACTTGCCTCATTTCATAAAGCTTGGAGTTCGACATTTCCGAGTAGAATTTTTGGAGGAAAATCCTGATCAAGTACGCCAAGTACTTGGCTTGTATCGTGATGCATTGGAAGGAAAGCGAAGCGGCACAAGCGTGTGGAAGACACTCAAGGCTACGAACCAGCTAGGGGTCACTCGTGGTCAATTGATCAAAAAATAAGGGGCATATGCCCCTTGTTTTTTATGTTGGATTGAAATAGACTTGATCTTTCCCGACTCCTTTATTCGGGAGATTCATGCATAAAACAAGGTTCCGCACCCTAATACTAAACCAAAGGCCGCTGGTGAAGGAAAGTGGATTCGACGTAGGGCACCAGCAGTCAGATGATGGAGGTATGGAAATGCAAACCTATTTCACTAGTGCACAAGATTTATGGCAAACCATCCAGGAAGCTGGCGGCAGCATGAGCAAGGATTTTGAGCTGTCTCATTATGGAGAAGAGGATGGCGTGGGCGGTTATGTACTGCTCTACAAAGGAATGACCCATGATATTTATCGAGTCAATAGGATTGTTGAAATGTATTATAACAAGTTGGTTTCAAGTGGGTTGGAAAACAACGTTCAATTGATCTACAGGACGATGAACCGTCCGGAAAAATATCGGGAGTCAAAGCAAGAGGCAGTCATCGAAATTTATCCAGGACTACATATAGTAGATGACAATGACCACGAAGAAGTTGAATGATAAGGAACAAAAAGATCCCTTTCAATTAGGAATGGGATCTTTTCATATTTAAAATTCGTTAGCAATAACTTTACAGATTTAAATCTATATTTACTGCAGTAAACGTATTTACAAACCAATTATACTTTGTTAATATTTATGTATAGAATGTGAACGTTATGAGAGGGGAGGTGTAGACATGAGGAAACAAATATGGAGTACCATTTTATCGCTATCCTTTGTATTTTTATCTTCTCATGCACTAAACGCCCACAATACCTCCCAAAATATTGATCAAGGCTTTTCACCACGCATTCCTATTGACAATGAATACCATTTTTCCATTCAAGATGAAGATGAGTTCCCATGGAGAGGAAAAGGAACAAAAGTATTGATGCTTGACTCTGGTATTAACTCCACTCATCCCAGCTTTAACGACTCTCGTGTCATACCATTTCCTATTGAAAAGACAGCGTCCGCCATACCATTCCAAATCGGCATGTCACCCTCTATGATAGCTAAGGATGAAAAGAGAGTGATGTATAATGACGACGATGCGGGTCATGGTACAGCGGTTGCCAGTTCCATTCTAGAAATGGCTCCTCAAACCACCTTATATTCCATTCGTGTATTTGAACAAAATAATGAACCAACTGATCTCATTGTTCGAGGCTTAAATAAAGCGGCTGAATGGCAAGACCTAGATGTCGTTAATTTTAGCGGTAGTTTCTTACAGAAACAGCCATTTGAATTTATTCATGAATATTTTGAATCCTTGCGTAAAACAGGAACGTTGCTGGTTGTTGCTGCGGGGAATCAAGGGAAAGAAGGTTTAGGTTCGCTTTATTATCCGGCAAGTGACAAAAGCGTATTGACTGTCGGATCGTCTAGTGGTGATTTCCAAAGCGTTTCTCCCTTTTCTGGACGTGATGAGGTTTTTGGTATGAAGCCAGATGTCATTGCGCCTGGTGAACAAATAGAGGTAGCACAAGGTGATGGCTATGCCATGTTGGACGGAACCTCTCTATCTGCTCCGCAAGTAACCGGAGTTGCTGCATTAATAAAACAGAAGTTTCCATCCTGGACACCTGATCAGGTGAAAAATGCGATAAGTATCACAGCTACTCCTATTCCGACTTATGCCCCTTGGGAGCAAGGGAGTGGAGTAGTAAATGCTGCAGCTGCTTTACAAGTCGATACACGGATCTATCCTGAAAAAGTGGTCACAGACCAACCTAGAAAAGAAATATTGATACAAAACCTTTCTGATCAAGATACAACCTATGAGGTGCAAGGGAATTCTTATTTAGTAGAAGCAAAGAAAGCAAAAAAAATCTCTGTATATTTAAATAAGCCTTATGAATATATCCCTATACGTAATACAACGGGAATGACCTATTCTATACCCGCAATGCTAAGTGATTCTAAACACTGGACTGAAGGAATCGAATTTCCTGAGAAGATTACTGGAGGAAGAATATATCATCTTGCCATTCCTAATCAAATTCTTGGTTATGTAGTATTTGAAGGACCAGGTGGAGTTCGTAAAAGGTATGCTTTAGATGAAAAAATGGGAGTTTACTCTTTTCAAGGTGACTACACGGTTGATCAGGGTAAGGTACTCGTTTATAATATTACCGATGAACTGGTTTATTCAAAAAATATAAATCAACAATATTAACGAGGTGGTTCCCCAACATGGGCACCACCTCGTTTTTTTGGAAGGAAGGAGAACATTAAAGTGTGATTAGGTCTGCAGGGTGGACTTGTGACTGCTAATCCGATTCCTGAGTCCGAAGCATTAAAAGAGTATGAAATGGAAATGGTTATATAGAATGTATTGGATCAAGCTGAATCGCTGGGTATAATAGTAAAAAGTGACATACTACCCCTTTCACCTTATATCAATCACGTCCTCAACCGCCGTAGTGAGGACGTATTTCCTTTCAAAGTGTGTCCTTCGTGTATGGACACGGAAGGGAGATCATGGTAAAGTTTAATTACATAGCATTGTTATAAAAGGGTTGTAAACGATTACATTAATGTTTTTATACGGTGGACATTTGTGTTTTGGAGAATAATAAAACAAACTTTTATTATAGAGCTACTGGAGGGTTGTATCCATGTCAAGTCATGGATTAGAGCTGTTTTTAAGAGAGAACCTAGACGATTTGAAAAATAAAGGACTATATAATGTCATTGATCCATTGCAGAGCGCTAATGGCCCGATCATTACCATTTCCGGAAAAGAATTTATTAATCTGTCTTCTAACAATTATCTAGGACTCGCAACGGATTCCCGGCTGAAAGAAGCGTCCATTCAAGCTGTTGAAAAATACGGTGTAGGAGCAGGGGCAGTTAGAACCATTAATGGGACGATGGAAATCCATTTGAAATTAGAGGAAAAGCTGGCTGAGTTTAAGCATACAGAAGCTGCAATTGCCTATCAATCTGGGTTTAACTGCAATATGGCAGCCATTTCTGCCGTAATGGATAAAAATGATGGGATCCTTTCCGATGAATTGAATCATGCCTCCATTATTGACGGGTGCCGATTATCGAAAGCTCAAATCATTCGCTATAACCATTCCGATATGGATGATTTAAGAGCCAAAGCGAAAGAAGCAAAAGAATCAGGACGTTATAACAAACTTATGGTGATTACCGATGGAGTCTTCTCCATGGATGGGGACATTGCAAACCTTCCAGAAATCGTGAAAATTGCCGAAGAATTTGATCTCATCACTTATGTTGATGATGCACACGGTTCAGGAGTCTTAGGGAAAGGGGCCGGAACGGTCAAACACTTTGAGCTTTCGGATAAAATTGATTTTCAAATTGGAACCCTCTCCAAAGCCATTGGAGTCATAGGAGGATATGTTGCCGGACGGAGGGATTTGATCGATTGGCTGAAAGTCCGCAGCAGGCCATTTTTATTTTCAACTGCCTTAACTCCAGCAGATGTTATGGCTAGCACGCGGGCGATTGAAATTTTAATGGAGAGCACCGAATTACATGACCGATTGTGGGATAACGGTAATTATTTGAAAAAAGGTTTAAAGGAGTTGGGCTTTAACATTGGAGATAGTGAAACTCCAATAACCCCTTGCATTATTGGGGAAGAAGTACAAACTCAACAGTTTAGCAAGAGGCTATACGAAGAAGGGGTATACGCGAAAGCTATTGTATTTCCAACGGTACAAAAAGGAAGCGGAAGGGTTCGCAATATGCCAACAGCGGCACACACGAAAGAAATGTTAGATCGAGCAATAGCCACCTATGAGAAAGTTGGAAAAGAAATGGGAATTATTTAATTACCATATCAAGGGGGCAGGCGTAAAATGAAAAAGATTCTCGTGACCGGAGCTTTAGGACAAATCGGTTCAGAGTTCGTGATGAAAACACGTGAAATCTATGGATCGGATCAAGTAATTGCAACGGATATACGAAAAACGGAAAGTGAAGTGGCGCTCTCAGGTCCATTTGAATTACTGGATGTGACCGATAGTAAAGCTATGTTTGAGTTGGCAAAGAAGTACCAAGTAGATACTGTGATTCACTTAGCGGCCATATTATCTGCTGCAGCGGAGGACAAACCGCTACTGGCGTGGAATTTAAATATGGGCGGACTTGTTAATGCTCTGGAGGTAGCTAGAGAATTAGACTCTCAATTCTTCACTCCAAGCTCAATTGGGGCGTTTGGCCCTAATACTCCAAAAGATCAAACGCCACAGGACACCATTCAACGGCCGATGACGATGTATGGTGTCAATAAAGTTTCAGGTGAACTGCTATGCGACTATTACTTCCATAAATTTGGAGTGGATACGCGTGGACTTCGGTTTCCTGGGCTAGTATCATATGTAACGCCTCCTGGAGGCGGCACGACAGATTATGCTGTGGAAATCTATTATGAGGCCATCCAGAAAAAACAGTATACTTCATACCTTGCACAGGGAACCTATATGGATATGATGTATATGCCTGATGCGCTCAATGCGATGATCCATCTGATGGAAGCTGACCCTTCTAGACTCAAGCATAGGAATGCGTTTAATGTGTCGGCTATGAGCGTTGAACCGGAAGATATTGCCGCAGAAATAAAAAAGCATGTACCCGATTTTACATGGGAATATCAAGTGGATCCGATCAGACAATCCATTGCGGATAGCTGGCCCCATTCCATTGATTCGACAGCGGCAATCGAGGAATGGGGTTTTAAAACAGAATACGATCTAGCAAAAATGACGACAGAAATGTTAGCTAAACTGAGTAAAAAGTTAAGCCCGGTTGGTGTTTGATAAGTGAAAGGAAAAGGAGCTGGGATCCCAGCTCCTTTTCCTTATACATATCAGAAAGTATGATACGCATAGGTTGCGCCAGTAGCATTCCTATTCCACTGTAACGACTGCTTCCACCGTAACTTCCACATTTCCATGAAGCGCTTTAGAGATCATACACCCTTTTTCAGCTCGATTAGTTGCCTTATGCGCCGTTTCAATATTTTCCTCAGTGGCATCTGAGGAAAGGACAATTTGTGGCCGATGAATGATCTTTTCAAACCGCATACCTCCCTCAGCATTGACAATTCCCTGGGTGGTCAAAGTGAGTCGTTGCACAGGTAATTTTCGATTATCCAAGACTGCTGCTAGGGTAATGAGATAGCATGTGGCTGCAGCCCCAAGAAGCATATCTTCTGGATTCGAGCCGATTCCAGGACCTCCTAACTCAGTCGGAATGGATATCTTTGTATTTAAATTACCGGTAGAAATCGAGCCTTCTCCGAGTCTGCCCCCATTCCAAGTAGCGTCTAAGTGAAAGTGATGATGTGTCATATTTGTCAAACTCCTTTCTATGTCGATTACGTTTGAAATGTCGGGATCTATGACTTTTCTGCGGTATTGGATAACCAATTCAAGGTGATAATACAATAAGTATAATGAATGGTTATTACTATCTAATTCCATTTTTGTATCAGTTCTTCCTATCTATAAGACTGATTATATCACAATAGGAGAAAAGCCTAAAAACAAAAGCCTTTTGGCTACCGCCTAACCTAGACTCGCTGTCGCATGGTTTCGGTTTGAAGATGGGAGACTTCTTTCGGAGTGCTGTTAAATAAATGAAAGTTGGTGATTATACTCACAGAACGAAGGTGACACTGGAGTTAATATTAAAGTATGCAAATGACATTTAAGGAGGAAACATCGATGCAAATTCAAGTAAAAGTGGACGTAACTCAATACGAGCCAAGAAGAAAGCACCCGGTAATTTTTGAAACTTTTGATAGCTTAGAAGTGGGACAGATAATGGAGCTTAGCAATGACCATGATCCTCGTCCACTTCAATACCAGTTCATGATGGAAAGACCACAGCAATTTGAATGGCAGTACCTAGAAGAAGGTCCTGAAGTTTGGCGTGTAGCCATTACAAAAGTAGCATAATAAAAAAACTCCCCCAATTTGGATTACTTTCAGATCGGGGGAATTTTTTTACTACATATCACCTGTTTGGATTGATTTGTTTGTGATATTATTACACAGAATTCATTGAAGTAAAGGGGAAAATAGTAACAAGATTCGAGGGATGTTTCGTGTTCTTGATTGCTGTCTTAACAGCCATTGCCGGAGAATTTAAATTTATTCCGTTTGAAGGGGAGGCATTCCGTTTTGGCTTGGGGAGTGCCGCTTTTTTCTTTTTGTTATTGATTCGCAAGCCTGCTTCGTATACCCAAACTGCACTTCTAACAGGCATCACGGTTATATTATTTCGATCCACGGAAGATGCGTTGTTGGGAACTAATTCACTCATTTCCAGCTTGAAGACTCACTTTCCAGCTGTTTTATACTATGTCCTCTATGGTATCGGTCTTGGATTGATTAAAATAGAAAAGTATAAATCGAATCCATTAAAATTAGGGGCTCTGGCGACTGGAATGGAATTCTTCGTGAATATGGCAGAACATTTCTTTCGTAACGGGGTTATGATTGATGCCATATCAAGCTGGGAAGAATGGTATATTTTTCTTGGGGTGGCCATCTTCCGCAGTTATTTTGTAGTCGGTTTACTTAGCATTTTGACGGTATCTGACCAACATAAGAGGATGGAGCAAATGCTAAAGATCGGGTCTAGCTTGTACGGAGAAACGCTCTATTTGAAGAAATCGATGGATCATATAGAACAGATAATGGCATCAAGTTATGATTTGTATCGGAAATTAAAGGAAACCGAGAATCGGGATTGGAGTAGGCAAGCCTTAAGTATCACCCAAGAAATTCATGAAGTAAAAAAAGATTCGCAGCGTATTCTTGCAGGTTTAACTAAAGTATATGACCCTGAGATGAATGCCTACCTCAAGCTTTCTGAGATTTTGGATTTCGTCGTGCAAGGCAATGAAAAATATAGCCACATGTTAAATAAGAATATTTCCTTCCAATTGTCCATGACCACGGATGAGGGAACAAAACAATACATACCGCTGCTTACGGTACTGAATAATCTAACTTCTAATGCCGTGGAAGCGATTAAACATACAGGCACCATTGAAATCAAGGCGGAAAAAGACAATGAAGTGACTATGTTTTGGATTAAGGATACCGGGAAAGGAATACCGGAGCAAGACTTAGCCTTGATTTTTGAACCTGGCTTTACAACGAAGTATAACGACAAGGGTGTAGCAGCAACGGGTATTGGATTATCCCATGTAAAAGAGATTATCCAAACTCTCGATGGGGAGGTGGAGGTAAGTTCATCTTCTGATGGTACCGTTTTCCTTGTTCGAATTCCCACAAAAAATTTGAGGAGAGGTAGCTGAAAATGAGTCTTCGCTATTTTATTGTTGATGATGATATGGGCAGCAGGCGTATGTTAGAACAAATTATCGAAGATTACGATTTAGGGGAGATGATGGGGACTGCTGATAGCGGTGAAGCAGCCATTCCTCAAATTCTGGCTTCTAACCCAGATATTGTCCTGATCGATTTTCTTATGCCTGAACTAGACGGAATCGAAACGATGGAAAGGCTGCAAAAAGAAGGCTTCAGTGGTCAATTTATTATGATTTCCCAAGTGATCAATAAAGAGATGGTAGGGGAAGCTTATCAAAAAGGGGTAGACTTCTTCATCCATAAACCGATCAATCGGACGGAAGTACAGAGTATCCTGCAAAAAACAGCAGAACAAATTCAGTTGAAGCGTTCCTTGATGGCTATTAAACAGTCCTTGGCAGGGATTGGAAGTGTACAATCCCCCATACGTAAAATGAGTCCAAAGGAACATGTCTTGTCCATCGTAAGCGAAATGGGAATTATGGGGGAACCAGGGTGCAATGATATGATTGCGATGATGGAATATTTATTGGACCAGAAAATATCCTCTTCCCATTTTCCTCCGCTAAAAAATTTATACGAAGCGGTAGTTGGGAAGACAAAAGATGTGAAAAAAGAGAGCAAAGCGATTGAACAGCGAATTAGAAGAACGATTCTAACCGCCTTAAATAACTTAGCGTCACTTGGCTCGATGGATTATGCAAACCCTAAATTTGAATATTATGCCCCGCGTTATTTTGATTTTCAGGATGTTAGGCTCCGCATGAGGGAACTTGAAGATGAAGAAGAAGCAACAAAAGCAAAACTCAACATTAAAAAGTTTCTTCAAGTCCTTTATCTAGAAACTCTAGAAAAAATATCAGACCGCATATAATTTTGATCCAATCTATGATCTCGTTTGTAGTATTTTCTAGGATTCTATTACTCTCCCATATAATCAAATTATCACAAAACATCATGTTTAACACTATTAGAAAGCGATTTCATAGGAAAAGGGAGAGGTGAAACAGGTGAAAAGATTTGGATTAGCCATTCAAATTCTAATTGGGTTGGTTCTGGGGATTATTGTGGGTGCTGTGTTTTACGGCAGTCCTACCCTTGAGAGCTATCTAAAGCCAATTGGGGATATTTTTATTCGTTTAATTAAAATGATCGTGGTTCCTATCGTAGTTTCTACCCTCATCATCGGGGTTGCAGGAACAGGGGATATGAAGAAGCTCGGGAAACTGGGCGGGAAAACCATTCTTTACTTTGAAGTTATTACGACGATCGCCATTGTTGTAGGTTTACTGGCAGCCAATATATTTAAGCCAGGCGCTGGAATCGATATGTCTTCACTAACCAAAGGAGATATCTCCAAGTACGTGGATACAACGGAATCCGTGGTTAGCCACAGCTTTGCTGATACATTTGTGAATATTGTTCCGAAGAATATCATCGAATCTATGGCCAACGGCGAAATGCTTGCTATCATTTTCTTCTCTGTTATGTTTGGGTTAGGAATTGCAGCTATCGGGGAGAAAGGAAAACCTGTAATATCTTTCTTCCAAGGTGTTGCAGATGCCATGTTCTGGGTAACTAATCAAATTATGAAGTTTGCTCCATTTGGTGTATTCGCCTTGATCGGGATCACGGTTTCTAAGTTTGGGGTAGAATCTTTAATTCCATTAGGAAAATTAGTTATTTCCGTTTATGGTGCAATGTTTTTCTTTATTTTTGTTGTGCTCGGTTTAATTGCCAAACTTGCAGGAACTAGCATCCTGTCCATTATCAAAATTTTGAAGGATGAGCTGCTGTTAGCTTACTCTACAGCAAGCTCGGAAACCGTGCTCCCTAAGATTATGGAAAAAATGGAGAAGTTCGGTTGTCCAAGAGCGATAACTTCTTTTGTAATTCCAACGGGATATTCCTTTAACTTAGACGGTTCAACTTTATACCAAGCTCTTGCGGCTATCTTTATTGCTCAAATGTATGGAATTGAAATGAGCATGGGTCAACAGATTACCTTAATGCTTGTTTTAATGGTAACTTCAAAAGGAATTGCAGGAGTACCAGGCGTATCCTTCGTTGTATTGCTTGCTACATTAGGTTCAGTTGGTATTCCTTTGGAAGGTCTTGCCTTTATCGCTGGTATCGACCGTATCCTCGATATGGCTCGTACAGTCGTAAACGTAGTTGGAAACTCCTTAGCTGCTGTCGTCATGTCCAAATGGGAAGGGCAGTATAATGCAGAAAAAGGTAAAGAATATATCGAAACTCTTCAAAAAGCTGCTTAAGATGGAGAGAAAAAGGATTGGCATAGCCAATCCTTTTTTTATTTATCAATTAAAGAAGCACCAGCAATGCCAGGATAGGTCATTTCATATGGATCTAAGATCAAATCTAATTCTTGTTCGGTTAGTACATTATGTTGCAAACACAATTCGCGAACGGATCGGCCGGTTTGAATCGCCTCACGGGCAATGCGAGCAGCCGTATCATATCCGAGATGGGGATTAAGAGCAGTTATGACTCCTACACTTTTTTCTACATATTCGCGGCAGCGCTCCACATTGGCTTCGATTCCTTCCAGACAGTATTTATTGAAGACTTTGAATGCCTGGTTCATGATGCTTAAAGATTGAATTAGATTAAAGAACAAGACCGGCTCCATGACATTTAACTCTAATTGTCCCGCTTCTGCAGCTAGACAAATGGTATGGTCATTACCCATCACTTGAAAAGCCACTTGATTCACTACCTCACACATGACCGGATTTACTTTTCCAGGCATTATGGAGGAGCCAGGCTGTCTAGATGGCAAGTTGATTTCACCCAAACCTGTACGAGGTCCAGAAGCCATCAGGCGTAGGTCATTGGCAATCTTGGACATGTTAATCATACATACCTTCAAAGAAGCAGAAACTTCAGCATATACATCTGTATTTTGGGTAGCATCTACCAAGTCATCGGCATTAGTTAAAGGATATCCGCTAATATTTGCCAAAAGTTGAACGACGTTTGTAATATAGTGAGGGTCAGCATTGAGACCTGTACCCACTGCAGTAGCACCCATGTTTACACCATAGAGGTTTTCACGGGTTCTTTTAATGCGCTTAATATCTCGAGAGATCGCACGTCGGTACGCTTCAAATTCCTGACCAAGTCGGATGGGTACTGCATCTTGTAAATGAGTTCGTCCCATTTTAATAATCGCGTCAAATTCTTTAGCTTTTTGGCCAAACATATGCTCAAGCTCCTGCATGGTAGCGAGTAACTTGCCCATTAAAGATAGAGTGGCAATTCGAACCGCAGTAGGGAAGGCATCGTTTGTAGATTGAGACATATTGACATGAGTGTTCGGACTTAGGGTAAAGTAATCTCCCTTGATACCTCCCAGTATTTCAATAGCCCGATTGGCTATGACTTCGTTGGCGTTCATATTAATGGAAGTTCCGGCACCGCCTTGAATAGGATCAACAATAAACTGATCATGCCATTTTCCATCGATGATTTCCTGAGAAGCTTGCAGGATAACTTGTCCAAGTTGTGGATTTAGACGGGACACTTCTATGTTGGCTTCTGCAGCAGCTTTTTTGACCATGGCCATAGCCATGATCAGATCCTCGTGGATCCGGTAACCGGTTATAGGGAAGTTTTCCACTGCACGCATGGTTTGTACACCATAATAGGCATCAACTGGTACCTCTTTTTCACCTAGGAAATCCTTTTCTACTCGAGCCTTATCCATAATCATATCATTGTCTCCTTCATCTATTGGCATTTCAATTGCGTTGATTTTACTTCCTTGCTGGAATGCACTTGTTATGCCTCTGTGGGGCCTTTTAGTAAAACGCTTTCGTTGTATATTACAAAAATGGTTTATTATAGAAATTATAACGGATATCTATAAAATCTTATATAAAACTATAAAATTGTTGAAGAGGGGTGAATCTTGACTATAAGAAAGCTAACAGCTAAGCCATATGCATAGTATATATTATACTTTCTAATAGTGAGTGAAAATAAGCCACATGACGCTGTTCATGGACGGTTACAATAGTTTCGTGGGAATGGATTCATTTCAACATCATTCATGCTACATTTTTAATGAGAAATACCTAGAGGGAAGAGGGAGATGAAATGATGAAGTGGAAGACCGATATAGAAATAGCTAATTCCACAAAAATGAAACCGATTTCGAAAATCGCCGAAGGCTTAGGTCTTGTTGAAGATGAGTGGGAAGCCTATGGAAAATATAAAGCGAAGCTGGAACTATCTATATTGGAAAAAAGAAAGTCAACACCAGATGGGAAATTAATTCTCGTGACATCCATAAATCCTACACCTGCAGGAGAAGGAAAGACGACGACAAGTGTTGGATTGGCGCAAGCACTGAACCGAATTGGAAAGAAGGCTGTCCTTGCTCTACGTGAGCCGTCATTAGGACCTAATTTCGGTCTGAAAGGGGGAGCTGCGGGGGGCGGTTATTCTCAAGTCGTACCGATGGAAGATATCAATTTGCACTTTACCGGTGACTTTCATGCCATTACTACCGCTCATAACCTGCTGAGCGCTCTCATCGATAATCATATATTTCAAGGGAATAAGTTAAATCTTGATCCACTGAGAATCGTTTGGAAACGAGTATTAGACATGAACGATCGTGCCTTGAGGCATATTACCATCGGGTTAGGGGGAAAGATCCATGGAGTCCCTCGAGAAACAGGATTCGATATTACCGTTGCTTCCGAGATAATGGCCATTATTTGCTTAGCCAAAGATTTAAAGGATCTAAAAGAAACCTTAAAAAAGATGTTGGTAGGTTATACATGTGATCAAAATCCCGTCTACGTCGGTGATCTGAATGCCCATGGTGCCATGGCTCTTGTGCTAAAGGATGCTATTAAGCCAAACTTAGTACAAACATTGGAAAATACACCGGCCATTATACACGGAGGTCCATTTGCCAACATTGCCCACGGATGCAACAGCCTCCTCGCCACTCAATTTGCCCTTAAGCTAGGGGAGTATGCCGTAACAGAAGCCGGGTTTGGAGCAGATCTTGGTGCTGAAAAGTTTTTAGATATAAAATGCCGCAAAGGAGATCTAACTCCCTCCGCTGTGGTCATCGTAGCGACGATTCGCGCCTTAAAAATGCATGGGGGGGTAAACAAGGATCAGCTTCAGGAAGAAAACCTTCAAGCGCTTCAAGCAGGTTTCACAAATTTGCAGAAGCATGCCCAAACCATACGGAAATTTGGACTATCGTTGATCGTTGCCATGAATCGTTTTCCAACGGATACCGATAACGAAATTCAACTTCTCCAACAGCTATGTATAGAAAATAATCTGCCTGTAGCAGAGTCCACCGTTTGGGCCAATGGGGGAGCAGGGGGAGAAGATTTAGCTCGTCAACTAGTGGGGATTGTGGATAACCAACCGAAAACGACCCTGCGTTTTATGTATGACATCAACCAGACCATAGAGGAGAAGCTGAAGCAAATTGCCGAAGAAGTGTATGGGGCTAGTGGTGTCCAGTTCACTGATCAAGCGAAAAAACAACTCGTTGAATACGAACAATACGGATGGACCAAACTTCCTGTATGCGTTGCTAAGACACCATTTTCTCTTTCCGATGATCCTAAACGTTTAGGCAGACCAGAAGGATTCCAGATCACGGTACGTGAGCTTCGTCCATCCTTAGGGGCTGGATTCATTGTGGCGCTCACGGGAGATATCCTAACGATGCCAGGGTTGCCAAAGCAACCAGCGGCTTTAAATATGGATATTGATGAGGATGGGAAAATTACAGGGTTATTCTAGGATTGCCAAAAGGGTGTCCCGGATCACAGGATACCCTTTTTCTATCATCTTAACATTTTTGAAAATTGCCGGTCATGCTTCCTTTTATTGCGCACGACCTTGTCTAAAATGACCGACAACTTCATCCGTTGTGTTAATTGTGATAAAGGCTTGCGGATCGATTTCTAGAACCAACCTTTTTAATTCAGCGATCTCAAACCTGGTCATGACACACATGATAATCTTTGTCTCTTGGTGACTGTAAGCACCTGACCCATCGAGGTAAGTCACTCCACGATTTAACTTAGTCCAGATTTTGTCTGTGATTTGGTTGGAAAAATTGGAGACGACCATGACGGTTTTCTTGCTTTGAACGGTTTGAAGCCCGTCCATCACCTTACTGGATACAAAAATGGTAATCAATGTGTACATCGTCTGTTCGAGGCTATAAAGAAATGTCGATAAAAGAATCACCACGCTGTTTAGAATAAGGCTGACTTGTCCCACCGAATAACCATATCTTTTATTCAATAGAATGGAAACAATATCCATCCCCCCTCCAGAACCCCCCGTTCTTAACCATAGCACTACTGCAACGCCGATCATAATCCCCCCATAGATCGCGGCTAACATGGGATCTTGCGTAACGAATATAGGGGTTAATGGAAGAGAATCAATAAAAGTTGATAAGACGATAACGGAAAACGCGCTATAAAGAATAAATCGTTTCCCCAGTTCTCTGAAAGCCCAAATAAAGATGGGAATGTTTAAAATAAAATAGAGAAGACCAACACCCAAACCCGTAAAGTAGTCAATCACAATGGTAATCCCGGTTAATCCTCCACTTAGAATTTTATTAGGAATAATAAGATAATTAAATGCCATTGCCGTAATCAAACAGGCTACTAAGTTGAGAAGTAAATGGTATATTATCTCACTTGTTCTTTTCAAACTCTCCCCCCATTCAGAACCAAAAGTGTCATGAAAATTATTATAAAACAATCATCCGCGTATTGCATGGAAAATTTTATCTAAAACACTGAAAGCGCTATCATTTTTTTGTTATATATTGTATAATAAATTTGTAATTACACATGGGGAGGGAAGCCACTTGATCTTTTCTTCGGGTAACGATGTGGTTGTCAATATATGGGCAAAAGGTATTACCATTCACGGAAAAGTCGAGCAATGGAACCAGAAAGAAATCATCATCCATGAAAAGAACACAGATAAGAAGTGGAATTTTTCCTATAATGACTACCTTAATGGAAGAATAAAAATTTCCTTAAAAAAGCTACTTTCGTAGCCTTATGCGTAGAATACCTTCTGATAAGTGCTAAAACAGTTCATTAATTGATGTCCTATTAATGCTCCTACTTTAACGTAGGAGCTTTTTATTGTGCGCCATAGGACCCCCATTAAACCGTGTCAGTTACCCATATGAGAACGAGCATTGTCGATTCGCGTCATAAAACCTGCTATGCATTCGAATACAAGATATATCCTTTGAAAAGTAACTCGAAAAGTAGGGTGAGGAATAGATGTGGATAGGATTGAAGCAACTCATAGGAATAGACTTGGGAACTTCTCATACTTTGATCTCTAGTCAGGATCAGGACATTAGACTGAAAGAGCCTTCCGTTGTTGCTTTACGGGAACAATCTGGAGAAGTTGTAGCTTTTGGCACGGAAGCAGAGGAGATGATTGGTAGAGCACCTGAAAATATGATGATCATCTCTCCTTTAAATGATGGAGTTATCGGTCATTTTGATTTGACTGTAGTCATGTTGAAACACTTTCTCAAACAAGTAAGCGGAGGAAATAAAAGGCTACTCTTTCGCCCGCAAATCGCCATCACGGTCCCTTGTGGTATCTCCAATGTGAAAAAGAGAGCGGCTGAGGATGCGGCCATTCAAGCGGGTGCCCAGAAGGCTATTATATTAGAAACACCATTGGCATCAGCGATCGGAAGCGGATTAAATGTGTATGAACCTGTCGGACATATGGTGGTGGATATCGGTGGCGGCACAACCCAAACGGCGATTATTTCACTTGGCGGGATTGTCGAATGTCATTATGTAAATAAAGGGGGCAAGTCTATTGACCAACTCATTATCGAATATATGAAGAAGACATATAATCTGCTGATTGGGCCAGCAACAGCCGAAGAAGTGAAAAAGACAATCGGATCAACAAGCCTCACACCATCCTCTGAGACCTTCGAGGTTCCTGGCATGGATCTTGTCAGTGGAATGCCCATGAGAAGATCTATCGTTTCTAGGGAACTTGGTCAGATATTAAATGACTTTGTGGATCACTTGGTTCATTCCATTCGCAATACGATCGAGAAAGCCCCACCTGAGCTTGCAGGGGATGTCATGGAACACGGTATGGTTCTATGTGGAGGGGGAGCCAAACTAAAGGGGTTACCAGAAAGATTGTCTGAGGAAATTGGAATCACTGTAACCTTGGCGGAAAATCCAGAAGATTGTGCTGTACTAGGTGTTGCCACAGTACTAAAAAACATGTGGAGACCATCTCTTTGGAAAATGGGGAGTCGTATGCTTTGATGAAATGGCAGCTGATGATATGAAATAAGGTGAGGACTACACTCGATGTGGAGGGCTCACCTTTTTTATACCAAGCCCTATTACGGATGAAGCTCCTTTTTCTTTATTTTTCGCGGAAGTTTTTGTTTGGCATGATGGACTTTAGTAATTTCTCCCTGAATCAAAAGAACGGATGTTTGATGAAACCTTAATAGGCATTCGGTTTGTGTGATCGATTGAACGTCGCCTCTTTGGATGCATTGAAGAATAGATTCTTTTTCTTTCGGATGAACCTTTACGAGAAAACGGATGGATCTCTCTAATGAGCGTTTGTTTTTTAAGGAAATCCCATATCGGTGAAAGTACTTCAATTTCCAAACGAAGGGAACATCCGCTAAATTATTTTTTAAATGATTGCATTTTGTACAAGAGATATCTACGTTTGGTGTATCCGAAGGATTAAAGGTGATCATTAATTTTGCTTTCGACTTGGGATCTCGCAGTATACATTTAGGAATTAAATGTTCCTTTGTGGCCTCTTCTTTTCGCAATGATCTGTTTTTTCCTACACAAACCGGAGAAACTTCACGATACCTGCAATACACGAAAACACCTCCTATACCAGCCATGCTTTCTTATTTTTAGTAACAGCTTTAACTTCTGAAGGGGAAATCTATACGTTTGTTTATGGGAAAGAGAAAAAGGAGGGAAGCTTCCCTCCTCGCCGAATTATTCTACGTAGGCCCACTTCAAATCTAGACTTCCTAGACCGTCCATGTAAACATCCTTTAAGTTATCCTGCTTAATATAGTTATAGGTAGAGAAGTAGATCGGCATAAACGGCATTTCATCCATGAGGATTTTCTCTGCCTTCTTGAAGTTTTCCAAACGCTTTGCGTGAGCACTCATAGAGTATGTTTCATTAATGAGCTTCGAATATTCATCATTATGCCAATAGGTACGGTTGTTTCCTTCAACGTTGACGAATAGTTCAAGGAAGTTCACCGGGTCATTGAAATCCCCAATCCAATTTCCGCGGGAGATGGTGTACTGTCCGGCTTTCTCTTCTTCAAGCTGAACTTTTCGCTCTTTGTTGGCGAGGGTTACTTCCACACCTAAGTTTTGTCTCCATTGATCTTGAATCGCTTGAGCGATTTTAGCGTTTAGTTCCGTTGTATTGTAAAGAAGCTCGATAGGAGGAAGTTTATCTATTCCTAATTCCTTTATCCCATCGGCAAGAAGCTTTTTCGCTTCTTCTACATGATGATCCGGGAATAATCCTTGTTGATTTTCTATAACCATTGTAGGAGGTACGAACGCCATCGCAGGCATTTGACCGCCTTGCGCTACGTTTTCCATAATGCTCTGGCGATCGATAGCATACGCAAAAGCTTTCCGAATCTTCGCATTCGTAAAAGGTTCTTTCGTTGTATTGAAACGATAAATATGGGTACCGGCAATCGGCTGACTGATTACTCTATTTTCCTTTAACAAGGAAACCAATGCATCTGGAGGGATTTCCGATAAAGGGGCACCAGCCCAATCAAGTTCTCCGCTTTCAAACATGCTTAATTCTGTATTTTGGTCTTCGATGATCGCCAATTTTACGGTATCGCCTTTCATGGAGGCGGCATCCCAATAGCTGTCGTTTTTCTTCAGTTCTAGTTCAGAACCATGATTCCAAACGGTGAGCTTGTATGGTCCATTGCCCATATGAGTAGCGGATTCTGTATGCCAATTAGCGTTGCTTTCAGCCACTTTCTGATTAACTGGGAAGAATACCGTAAAGGCTGCTAGCTCTATAAAATAAGGGGTAGGATTGTTTAGTTGGACTTGAAAAGTCTTTTCATCAATGACTTTAAATCCAACTTGATCGAAACCAACTTCACCTTTTTTCGCTTTTTCCGCATTTACAATAGGGTAGAACATGTAAGAATAGGGAGCTTCATTCTTTGGATCCAGGATCCATTTCCATGCATATTCGTAGTCATGAGCCGTTACCGGATCTCCATTGCTCCATTTATGATCACGAAGTTTAAAAGTATACGTTTTCAAATCCTTAGAAACTTCCACTTTTTCAGCCCCAGCCTCATGCGGCTTGCCATCTTGACCAATTCGCATTAATCCTTCCATGATAGAACGAATGACAACAATGGACTGAACATCGGTCGCAATACCAGGATGTAGGGAAGGAGGCTCAGTCTGAAGATTCATTCGTACGACACTCGCTTTCTTTTCTTCGGCATTGGGTGCAGGCTGGGTGGTGTTGCTTTCCGTTTTGGTAGAACTGCACCCTGTTAAAGCTACACTTGCGATGATGACTAAGCTTAATATGCCAGTCAGTAACCTTTTCATTAAATACCCCCTAAATTTACTATTCTATGTATATATTGGAATAATTCTACTATATCACTATTTTGCGAACATTAGAAGTTGTTTTAATTGCAATTAAACTGATTATTCGGCGTTTATACGACAAATAAAAAAGAAGGAATCGCACCTCAATTGGCCACGATTCCTTTTTTTCTCTACATTAAAATGGTTCCTAAAACGATGGATGTTCCAATGATCACGGCTCGCAACAATTGAGCCACTGCTTTATTCCCTCGAGCTATTTCCTCACATACCTTGAATTTCGGAGTAAGCAGATCGAATATCAAATAAACGAGGCAAAGAACCGCCATCCCGATGAGGGACCAAATGATCATGGCTACCCAAGAATGACTGCTGTATGACACCATGGCGACGATAATCGACAATCCAATCAGCTTGCTGCCCATGTAAATTCCCGCTGCTTCATTTCCATTTTGGATTTCCTTGAAATCGTCAAATTTAGTCAATTTGCTGAATACAAAAGAACCTATTGCCAGGATTAAGATAACCACAGCTACCCCAATCAATATATTTGCTAATTCCATAATCTGCATCAATGCGATTCCTCCTCAATCTTTCATTCCAGCCACGGCATAAAAAGCAAGATTTCCTGTGACCTCCCCGCCAATTCGGGGGAGGAGGCCTGCGTAGGAGCTCCCTATGACGAAGGCACCGGTAAGTAAATATCCATTAAAATTGCCCTGTTCTGTGGGGATCTCTATCCTCTCTAAAGGGATTCGCTGTTGATACACGCAGGGTTGTTCCCCGTAATAAGCCTTTGTAGCTTCATCTTCCTGTTGATCTAGCTCGTGTTCCCACTCTATGGTTTCGTGCTGACCATCTTCATTATAGAGAACAGTGCCTTTTCCCTCACGCCCAAAAATTGCTTTTGCTACCCAAGCTCTGCCAGATTGACGGAAAGGAGAAGGATCGAAATAGGCGGGAAGCATAAACTGGTGTATGGTATCACATTCTTCTTTAGTGAAGAGGGGCCTCTTCACACCCATAAGCTGGGGGAGCAGCTCATTTTTTTCAAATAGGGACCAGATGAGTGCAAGAAATCCTTTGGATTGGGAAATGATGCTTTGGACAGGATTGATCACAGCTAATTTCTTCTGCTCGATTAAGGAAAGAATGGCTTCTCCCGTGGGGAATCCATCTTGGTCCGCATCATGCACTAAGTATTCGAACGGGTAAAGCCGGTACCAAATATCAATCTTTTTGCCTTCATAAAATAGGCCTTGATCCGGACGCACCTCTAGCCTTTCTAACGGGGCAAACCATGTTGGATAGCCTGCCTGTTGAACCTGCTCCATCAAATAAATGGTATTGCAGCGATCCTCTTCATGCCAATCGTAGCAGGAAAAGGCGATCTCTCCCTTTAATCCACAGCTTCGATAAAATTCAATGAGTGATGTAAAAGCGGATTGAATCTGTTGATTCATTGTTTTTGACGGATTTTCAATAAGCGTAAACTCCTTCAGTACCGATTCAGCCAAAAAACCCGTTTCCGGAATCCCAGTGGGTGTATCGGTATTGTTTTCGATCAGCTTCATACCGAAGAGGTTAATAATCCAATCCTGCCGGGATACGCCGTGAAAGGGCACTTCCATGCGGGCAGCAGGTTCATAGCTCTTTACATAGATAGTCGATTGATCTTCATCACTCTCATGGGAGAAATGCTCCCAAATGCGGTTTTTGAATGATGGTTGCATTGACTAATTTTCGCAGAAAAAGTATTCCTTGATTGACCAATACCTTCGCTAGAGGCTCAGAGTCCATTGGTTTGTCTTCATACCACTCTTGATACATGAGCGGTTATTGTTCATCTATCCCATTCACCTCACTGTAATTCATCAACACTATTAATACGTTTAAGATGGAAGGAAGGTTGCGTTATGACCCTGATTCTAATTGGTATTTCTTCATTTTCTTCAATACAGCGGTATGTCCTTTTGGGTGGTCATGCGAATCCGATCAGTACTGCTGATACAGCGGCCATTCCTGAAGCAAAAGCGAGGGTAGTCTCTCCGTTTTCCAGAGCGGAAACTTTTTGTTCCAGTTACGGTGACTGTTGGATTTCCTAAACGGGAATAGATGTATCCAGCTTCTTCACCGAATCGTTTGGTGCCTTCTTCGACAGAGGGGAAAACAAAAGTAGAGGTTTGAAAAATTGGAGTCGCTAATGCTCCGAAGCTGGGATCGGCGTGAAAGCCTTCATGTATGGCTTTGGTGGATAACCCGGGTTCTTTTTTCATTTGGAACGTATCCATGAAGAAAAACCTCCTTGTTATAATTCGCAAACGTTTACATTGCAAGATATGTGCCAACGATGAATTTGGTTAGGTTCAATAGAATGGGGGGATTTTGGAAACTTTAGTGTGTGGAGTGGAACTAAAAGGTTCCACATAAGAAAAACCCGGTGCATACACACCGGGTTTTGTTCGAAATTTGTTGGAATACTACGTTTATTTGTTTGAATGAGCTCATTTTTTGTGCAAATCACTATTACTAAGCGTTCTGCATGGACCATTCTTCCACGTTCCAAACATCCGTCACCCAATCTTCATAGAAGTCAGGTTCATGGCAAACCAGAACAATGGTACCCTTGTATTCCTTTAATGCACGTTGCAATTCTTCCTTAGCGATTACATCCAAGTGATTGGTAGGCTCATCTAAAAGCAGCCAATTGCTTTCTCTCATCATGAGCTTGCATAATCTAACCTTAGCTTGCTCTCCACCGCTCAGCATATTTAACGGTCGGGTAATATGTTCGTTCTTGAGTCCACAGCGAGCTAAGGCTCCACGGACTTCATGCTGATTCAAATGGGAGAATTCATTCCATACATCATCTAATGGAGTAAGGTTGCCCGCTTTGACTTCCTGTTCGAAATAGCCTGGCTGGAGAAAGTCCCCAAGATAAGAAGTACCGCTCCATGGGTTGATTTTCCCTAGAATGGTTTTGAGCAGAGTAGATTTACCGACTCCGTTACAACCAATAATGGCAATTTTTTGTCCTCGCACAATGTCGACATTCATCTTAGGCAGGAGGGCAGAGGTATAGCCGATTTCCATATCCTTGGCTTCAAATACCGTTTTTCCGCTTGCACGTGTCTCTTTAAATTCAAAGGTAGGCTTCACGGCTGTTTCAGGTCGATCGATCCGCTCTATACGCTCTAGTTGCTTTTGACGGCTCTTTGCTCTTCCTGAGGTCGAGTAACGGGCCTTGTTTCGCTGGATAAAATCCTCTTGCTTTTTAATGAACTCCTGCTGTTTTTCATAAGCATCGATATGCTGTTGCTTATTGATACCCGACATTTCTAAAAACTTTTCATAATTGGCTTTGTAGCGGGTAAGCTTGGCAAATTCTAAGTGATAGATGACATCTACGACCTGGTTCATAAACTCCGTATCATGGGAAATCAGCATAAAGGCATAGGGATAATCCTTCAAATAGTTAATCAACCACTGAATGTGTTCTACATCCAAATAGTTTGTCGGCTCGTCTAATAGTAGAACAGCTGGTTTTTCCAACAAAAGCTTGGCAAGCAACACCTTGGTTCGTTGCCCTCCGCTTAAGGACGCAACATCACGGTCTAGACCAATGGCATCTAAACCTAACCCATTTGCCATTTCCTCTACCTTAACATCCAATAGATAGAATCCGCTCGCATCCAACCGCTCCTGAATTTCTCCCATTTGTTCGAGAAGAGCCTCTAGCTCTTCAGGAGAGGCATCCGCCATTTTCTCCGAGATGACCATTAGTTCTTGTTCCTGCACATATAAAGGCAAGAAGGCATCTCTCAACACATCCCGAATGGTTTTACCTGGAGTCAGTTTGGTATGCTGATCCAAATAACCGTAATGCACCTTTGGCGTCCACTCGACTTTACCATTATCCCGAACAATTTGTCCGGTGACGATATTCATTAAAGTCGATTTACCGACTCCATTTGCACCTACTAAACCAACATGTTCACCATCAAGCAGACGAAACGAGACATTTTTAAAAAGGGTCCGATCTCCAAAACTATGACTTAAATCCTCAACTGTTAACAAACTCATGATCTATATTAAACCTCCTGTGAATTTCGGTATTATCCGATCTATTGTACATGATTTCATGCTTTTAATAAATCCCTAATCCATGGGAGTTTTCATATTCGGTTGAACTTAATTGAAACCTTTTTGGCTGTTTTTCGTATAATAGGATAGTTGCAAAATGAGGAGGTTGAATGGATGTTTAAAAAAATTCTTTCCAGTATTGGAATTGGCGCTGCTAAAGTAGACCTAATTCTTGATCGTAATTCCGCTGTCATGGGAGAGAGCATTCAAGGTAAGGTTGTCGTTACAGCTGGGCAAGTAGAGCAGCAGATTGGCAAAATTGATGTTCAATTACGCATTCATTCTTCGTATACATACGATGACCAACAAAGAAAAGTAGATCAACTTATTCGAGAAGTGAAGATTACAGATGGATTTACCCTTAAACCTGGAGAAACCAAAGAATACCCTGTGTCCTTTGTTATTCCTGAATTCATTCCCGTATCTTCAATTAATAGTCGTTATTACTTCTTAACCAATCTGGATATTCAAGCCGCGCTAGATCACAAGGATCGAGACTTTGTTCATATTTACCCATCTGGCTTGCTGAAGAACTTTATGCAAGCCTTCCAAAATCTTGGCTTTGAGCCCAAAGGGGAAGGCTATACGGGAGATTATCAGATCATTGATTTTCGTCCTACCCGTTGGTTAGCTGGAAAGTTAGATGAACTTGTTTTCCAATACCAACCTGCTTATACGCAAAACGCGGTCTCCGGTTATTTTGAAATCGATAAGAAGAACCATGGACTCGGTGGATGGTTAGCGGATGAAATGGATCTCGATGAGAAAAAAGGACGATTCCAGTTTAGCCGTGAGGATCTGGCAACAGTAGACAAAGCAGAACAAACCATTCGAACCTTTATTGAACGATATTACAATCAATTGATTTAGCAATAAACAAAACAGTTTGTTAGTAAATCCATGATATCCAACCCCAAAACCTACCGGTTTTCGGGTTATTTATGTTAAGCCTAAATTTTTTTGGGGTAACCCTTTCATTTGTCGGGAGGAGGGGGTATGATAGAGATATATGTATGAAGGAGGGGCGAAGATGTGGAACCGCTGGATGCGATCATTAAAATACCAGTACTTAAAGCTTATGCGAAGCAGCGGAGGACCCTCGGTAGTTGCCCGTAGCTTTGCCCTCGGATTATTTATAGAATTTATCACTCTGCCTACTTTAGGACTAGCTTTCTTCCTTCTGTTTCCAGTTACCCGGCTTTCTAAAGGATTGTTTTCTGTGTCATTTATCGGGTTTTTATTTGGTAAAGTCATTTTGCCTATCTTTCTCACTCTTAATTATAAAGTAGGCGCTATTTTGATTAAGACAAAACAGGCAGCGGTGACCATACAAGCTAATACGGATTGGTTTTCATGGGCTTCCTTTAAGCAAAAGGGAATTTCATTTCTTACGGGAAGTGCCTCGGTTGGCTTGATTGTGGCTTTCGTTAGCTATTGGATCGTCTATTGGGGATTTGTTTCTTATCAAAAGAAAAGAGCACAAAGAAAAAATATGTCTCTAGCATAATGCGAAAATGAAAAGGCTGTTCTCTATATTCAAGAGAACAGCCTTTGTTTTCTTGTTACGATAAAAGCCTTATTTAAAATGGTTGATGGCTGAGTTGGAGAGCGACGGCTAGTTTTCCATCCTGATCATGGCCAGAAAGCAGTAAGCGATTTTGTTGATCCATTTCCCAATGAGTCAGACCTTCAGCATAAACCCAACCGAGTTCCATTTTTAAGCCGACACGAAACGGACCTTCTCCCGTAATCTTTCCTTGGATAAATTCAATCTTTGCATTTCGGATATAAGCCCCGGCGGTCAAAGAATGACTTTGCTGAGAAGCATAAGCACCCTGTGTGGTCTCTAAATGCAAAAAAACAGGTTGACGAACAAAACTCTCTAAAGTAGGTTGTACCAGTTCCTTTATGATGGGTTGCATATATGATTTTCCTCAATGATCATCATTTTACACTTTGGGCAAACTAAACCCTCTTCAATGGCTTTCTCTAGGTTATTTCTATTCTGTTCTCTCATTTTCTTTACTTCATTTGTTTGGAGAGATTCATTTGTCAATTGATCAAAACAAGCGAGACATATATAATATATTTCTTTTTCTCCAACAAAACGATCCGTTGTTTCCCAGCTTTCTAACTCAAAAGAATGAAAGGGCTGAGCAGGGCTCCCACCGCATTTTTCACATATAGGGCTCATCAGTTACCTCCTTTAATAATTATTGTGATTACACTTATCAGTCAAGTGTTATACGCATAGGGCTACGCCAGTAGCTTTCTTACCATGTGATCAAATATACAATTTTCCCTACTGCATCTTTGAAGCTGATTTCCATGGAAGTCTCAAAAGAAGGTTCATCCCAGTAGGCAGGAGCTTCCACATCATGCTTTCGTTCAAACTTACGTATGGCATCCTCAAGCGATTCAGCAGGGATGACGTGATCTTTTTCTTCAAAATCAAGGTTGTCTGATTGAATCAGGTGAAACGTAAACTTTTTCAACAGTGGCACTCCTCATTCTACTCATGATTGTGTTTATTGTACCAGAGGAATTTCCTCTTGTCAGGTGGAGAGCATTGAATCAGATAAAATACTGGAATATCGTTCTGAAGTGGCTTCAAACAATCATAAAGATAAAATAGAGGCCCACAAAACAACGAGACGGCTTTGGCTATTGCTTAATGGAAAGGTGGGGCAGTATGAAGTCGAAAATGAAAGTCCGGTTAAATGGAAAAGAAATTAATCTTTCGCTAAATAAACAAAGCGGGCCGAAGGAAATAGAAGAGGAGAACTCTAATATAACCGATGATTCCCATGGAAATATTACCTTCGTAAAAGGTCTGGCAACAGGAGAATCGATACATTGGATGTTGATGGAGTAACTGTGAAGAGCTGATCCACCCTGTGTCAGCTCTTTTCTTTCCAGTAGAAAATGAGTTATGGCAGGATAGGAAGTAATGATGATAGACTAAGAATTGACAAACTATTTAGGTTGATAGATATGTAAAATCGATTGGATAGGTATCAAATGTATTTCGTCGCCATGAAAAGTAACCATACGTTTGCTCGGATTGAAGTTCATAATGTATCCCGTTAGATAGCTATCATGATTTCGGCATAAAAGTCTTACTTGCCTTCTTTCCTTAATAAACATGTCAAACATAGCTGTTCAACCTCCATTTTATTTTATATATTATTCTAACATGCAGGGTTCATAGAGTTGAACCTCAAATATCTCGAATTATTGAAATAGTGGTATAAGTCTTATGGCTAACTAGGATAAAAATACAAAGGCAGGAATACAAAATGTGTATTATCTTCTTTGCATATCACCAGCATCCCCATTTCCCATTAGTGGTGGCAGCGAATCGAGATGAATATTTTAAAAGGCCTACTGCGCGAGCAACCTTTTGGGAAGACCATCCCGCTGTATTGGCGGGTCGTGATTTAGAACAGATGGGCACCTGGATGGGAATCACGCGTACGGGTCGCTTTGCTGCACTTACAAATTATCGAGATCCTCTACAAAATGAGAAAGGAAAACGTTCAAGGGGTGAATTAGTAAGCGGATTTCTTACAGGGAAAGATTTATCCATGGAATATTTAAAAAAAGTTCAAAAGGCAAGCGATCAATACAATGGTTTTAATCTATTGGCGGGAGATTCGGAACACCTGTACTATTTTTCGTCTCAATCGAAAAAAATAGAAAAGGTTCTCCCAGGTATATATGGATTAAGCAATGCAGAACTTAATACACCTTGGCCAAAAGTCAAGAAAGGAAACAAAAGACTTTATGAAATAATTCAAAAAAATGAATGTGGATTAGACTCGCTTTTTACCTTGCTAACCGATATCGAACCAGCAGCGGATGAAGAATTGCCCGATACGGGCGTGGGGATGGATTGGGAACGTATATTATCCCCGGTGTTTATCCAATCCTTACATTATGGGACCCGATCCTCTACGGTATTGAGTATAGATGCTCATCATTATGTGACATTTACTGAAAGAACGTATAGTGGAGATGCTCAACGAAATCAAGAGGCTCACTTTTTCTTCGGTATTCAAGCGTGATGGTAGGATCTTTGAACTCTTGCTATATTGGTAGGAGAGGAATATTGCAAATGCTATGAGCATAAACATGAACGAATCAATAGTAGTCAAGGGGGAGTAGGATGAATGAGGACCAGCTCACGGAGCTCGTGAGGAAAAATAACATTTCAGGGCTGATTGGACATCTTCAGACAGATATTAATAGGACGAATCACAAAGGGGATTCGGCCCTATTAATCGCAACTCGGCTTAATAATCGAATATTTGTTAATCAGCTCATTAATCTGGGGGCAGATATGAATAAGGAAAATAATCGAGGGACTTCAGCCTTAACCTTAGCCATTTTTAATGGATATTTTGAAATAGCTAAGGACCTTATTGATTCCGGAGCGAGGATGATCAACGAAAAACATAAGGAACATGATACCTCGAATTTAGTGCATACGGCCACTTATAAGGCGAATTTAAGAAAACTCGAAAACTTACCCCAAAAACCATAAAACCCTCTATCACATATGAAGGAGAATAGAGGGTTTTTGTTTGCTTTATTCAGTTTCTAGTTCATCATCTGAGTAAGTTGGTGATATATGATCACGGCAATCCCAACACTCACTTCGGTTTCTTTCCATGAGAGCTAATTCATCTCCACAATGTACACAAACTTCAAATGATTTCATATCACAAACCTCCTCTTTAGTATAATAAAAAATTCTATCCATTTTTTAGTCTAATCTTATTATAGCATGTTTTAACTATATAAAACGTTAAAACTTTGTGAATATTACGGAATAGCCCCCAAGGAGATTTTTGGGGGCTATTCATTAGAATGCCCAATTTCCATTTCGGAAGATGGGTTCTTTGCTTCCATCTGCTTTTTCGCCATCGATATTCATGTTTGCTGAACCGATCATAAAATCGACATGGGTGATGCTGGAGTTGGCCCCATGCTGTTCAAGTTCTTCTTTAGACATTTTCTTTCCTCCCTCAAGACAGAAGGCGTAGGCATTCCCTATGGCTAAATGGTTGGAGGCATTCTCATCGAATAAGGTGTTGAAAAAGATGAGATTTGAATTAGAGATTGGTGAATCTTGGGGAACAAGAGCAACTTCCCCTAAGAAGTGCGACCCTTCATCCGTCTCAATTAACCTTTTCAGCGTTTCAAAACCTTGTTCTGCCTTAAAGTCCACAATTTTTCCCTTTTCAAAAGTAAGGGTAAAGTCTTCAATGACATTTCCTGCATAATTTAAAGGTTTGGTGCTTGTTACATAACCATTGACGCCTTCTTTTAGTGGAATGGTAAAAACTTCTTCGGTTGGAATATTGGCGACAAAAGGGGTTCCGGTTTCATTGGTACTACCAGCCCCGACCCAAATATGTTTTTCAGGTAATTCAATAGATAGTTTGGTTCCAGGAGCATCATAATGAAGTACTTTGAATTTTTTTTGATTTAATTCATGGGCCTTTTTTATTAAGGTATCATGATGTTCCTGCCATGCTGTGACAGGATCTTGTAAATCAGCTCTTGTAGCCGCAAAAATGGCTTGCCAAAGCATTTCTACCTGTTCATTTTCCGGATGATCGGAAAACACTTTGGCTGCCCACTCTGGTGAAGGAACTGCAATGACGCACCAGCTTACTTTATCGGCTTGAATATAGGTGCGATATTTTTCCATAGCTGTACCAGAGGCACGATTGGCTGCGGATATGCGATCGGGATCAATTCCCTTTAGCAGATCGGGATTTGAGGCCACGATTGAGAGGAAAGCAGCCCCATTTTCAGCCATTTCTTCAAATCCTTTAGCTCGCCATAGCGGGTATTCGTGGAATGATTCATCTGGCGCAAATTCATATTTAAGCCGAGTAATCTGCTCATCCGTCCATTCGATATGAACATTCTTTGCTCCCGTTTGATAGGCTTTTTTTGCTACTAAACGAACAAACTCCACGGCAGTTACCGGAGCATTGATGACTAGGGTTTGTCCTGATTGGACATTCACGCCTACTTTTACGGCAAGCTCAGCATATTTTTGAAGATTTAATTCATATGATGACATAATAAAACTCCTTTTTAATCAGTATATTTCATTATTCTACCATTATCATATTGGATACAAAAGGAAATCCTTTTTAAAACCAAATACCAATGTAGGCGAGATTTCCTTTGTCCTCGCTTGTGTCATTAGCATCAACATGGTTAAGGGAGCTCTTAGGTATTTTGAGCAGAGTAGGCTAAACTAACCATAAATAAATTAGTAGGTGAGAAGGATGAATATGAATCATATCAAAGTCATAATCTTTGACCTGGATGGAACTCTTTATGAAGATACACACCATTTTAGCTACTATGCGCAATGCCTCCAAAAGAGACTGCCAAAGGAAAAAAAGGGATCTTTTAACACAGACTATAATACTGCTTTAACAGGAAAACATCCCTTGCAAATAGGCCGTATTTATGATGCGAAGCATGACCTCATTCTAATTCAAAAGGAAAATTTTGTAATAGAGGCGTATGAATGGAATGGCCAACCCTGTACGGAGGAGAGGGTAAGAGAGCTTTATCCCGGTATGATCACGGTGGATTTGGATCAAATGTTTAGTATTGGCGATTTATGGTGGATCCCCAGTTCAATAGCAAGGCATTATGGATTGGGGAATCATCAGACTTATGAAGCGTTTATGGATACTCGGCAATATATGATGAGTCCAGAATTTCATATGAATCCAGTGGCGGGCCTTAGGGAAACGATAGAAAACCTGAAAAAGCAGTGTCAGATTATACTGATGACAAACAGCCCACAGCCTGACAGTGAAGCCATTCTTCAAAAACTATTTCTTAAAGATATGTTTGATCATAAAATATATGAAGCACGTAAACCCATTATGACAAAGCAGCATATAGAAGATATACAGCAAAAGTATGGAGTCTATTTTTCACAAATGATGAGTATTGGTGATAATTGGATCAATGAGATCTTTCCAGCCCAAGAACTAGGGTGTAAAACGATTTTCATTGATCCATATCATAGGAGTGGAGAGGACCAAGCAGATATTATTGTAAAAAGAATTGGCGAGATTATCCCAATTTTACGATCGTAGTCATGCCATTGCCCAAATTCTTAGGTATAGAGACCGGGTCTTATATCCGTTTATCGACAGTCTGGTTTCTTCTATTATGTAACGATCTGTGATGGTACATAGAAGTATAGGACCATTTTTTCTAACTCAACAGTGGAGAAATTATCGTGTTCATTCCATTTAAAACAAAGGGAATCACCGTATAAAAGAGAGGTGGGAACACATAATCTCCAAGGGGAGTAATGGCAAGGAGCAAAAAGATAACAACCCCATAATTTTCATATTGGGTCATTTTGGCCCTTGTCCGATTCGGTACAAGATCCTCTATGATCCGATAGCCGTCTAGCGGAGGTAATGGCAGCAGGTTAAAGACAAACAGTACGATATTTAAATAAATCATCGTTTCCAATAAATGAGAAACCATATCGCTCAACCAAACTGTTCCATTTAAAACATGCAAAATAATCATGAAAACGAACGCTAGCACAAAATTACTGAAAGGGCCAGCAAAAGACACCAATACACCAGCGAGACTGGGATTCTTAAAGAAAAAACGGTTAACAGGTACAGGTCTTGCCCAACCAAAGCCAATGATTAGAATCATGATGACTCCAACGGGATCGATATGGGATATAGGGTTTAAGGTAAGTCGCCCTTGATTTTTTGCTGTTGAATCACCAAATCGATAAGCGGCAATGGCATGTGCCCATTCATGAATTGTAAAAGCAACAACGAGAGCCATAAGAACATAAGGGATTTGCTCTAACGGATAGGCTAGAAAAGAATTGAAATCCACATTAATCACCTCCTGTTTTATTTTAATTATACACTGTCGTATTAAACAAGTCTGATTTCTTAGTCTGTGCATACGGAAAGCTGTCCCGGCGAACAATGGAATATATAGAGGAGAATAAAGGAGATTTTGAATTGATTCTTTTTGCCAAAATTTTTTATGAAAGATTTTTGGAAGATCGGGTCTTCGACCTTTCTGCCCAATGTGCATACTACTTCTTATTATCTCTTTTTCCATTTTTAATTTTTGCTGTCTCCTTATTAGGGTTCCTTCCTTTTACATCAGCTGATGTACTTGATTTTATGTCAGAGCATATTCCGGGTAATCCAAGTCCAATTATCGAGGAGAATATTGCCATGATTATGGACGTCAAGAGAAAGGGAACCCTTTCTGTGAGTCTGTTGTTTTCACTTTGGACCGCTTCTAGAGGAATAGATGCGTTAGTATATGCTCTGAACCGTGCCTATCGCATAAAGAAAGAGCGGTCCTTTATTCATAGTACATTCCTATCTGTTTTACTTACTTTAGGAATGATTGTGGTTTTTATGTCAGCATTGATTTTGACAGTCTTTGGTGAAAAACTTGAACAAATGGTCCATCTGTTTTTACATATACAAGAAGGGAATATTATCGTCTCGAATACATTCCGTTGGATCATTAATCTGATCATTTTATCCTTAACCTTCATGGCGCTGTACTATATTGCTCCTTATAAATGTATTACATGTAAAGATGTGATTCCTGGATCAATCATCGCTGCAGTAGGCTGGCAGTTAAGCTCCTTAGGCTTTTCGTTCTATATTAATCAGTTTGCAAGTTTTTCTGCAACCTACGGCAGTTTGGGAGGGGTTATCATCCTTATGACATGGTTTTATTTAACTGCCATGATTATGATGATTGGCGGAATCATCAATGCTATTTTGCCGGATTGGAAAAAGAGGTTAAAATAAATAGACAAATTTCTACCCGTAATCTATGGTTTTTTAAATCCTGCGCTTCCATAGGGAATAACACCCCTTGGCCATTACAAGTTACAAGGGAGGTTATTTTATTGTATAGATGACATAAAGTTCGTTATGTTACCTATCGTTTTGCCACCTTTTTGTATGCTCCCGTGTCAAAAGTAGAAACTCCTTCATTGCCGGAGTGAGCCATTTCAATTTATCGTATATATTGATTCATCTCCCACCTCAAGCTTGCTAAGTGGGAGATGAATCAACTTCGAACAAAGGAGGGCTTCACGCCCTCTTATTTGTTCGAAATACACTAGACTTATCCCTATTTACCATTTAAAATAGAACGTATATTCGTGAATGGAGGTGAAAAAATGAATGTAAAGAAAAAGAAGAAGACAGAAACTACAGGGGTTATTCTTGTATCCAAAATTCCTTTACGCCTCACGATTCAACAGAGAACGTTGGTGGATCGTCTTCGTAAAGAGTCTGCTCGCTTATGGAATGACATTTTGGATCTCCACTGGTGGTTATACGATCAATACCACGTATGGTCCACGGCCAGTGAAAAGAAGAAATGGTACAATGCCAAAACTCATCGATTACATTCTCAAACCATCCAATCCATCATTGAATTGCATGAAGAAACCTGTGATCGAATGCGAGAACAACGAGCAAACGGAAATCTCCAGTGGAAATATCCATGGAAATACAAGGGGTACTTTTCTGTTCGTTACAAGAAAAGTGCCATCTATGAAGAAGATACAAATCTTAAATTTTCAAACGGAGCAAAAGAAGAGTCGTTGGTCATTCGTCGCCCTGAGCATATCTCCTTTGATCGTATAAAAAGCGCGGAAATCGTGTGGCATCAGAACCAGTACTGGCTTCACCTCGCTTTAGAAGAGTCTGCACGCCAACAAGTAGAGGGATCAGGAACAGCAGGTGGTGACTTAGGAGAAGTTCATGCTCTCACCTTATCAAATGGGAAACATCATATCATTTTAACGGGACGCGGATTACGTTCCCTTCACCGCATGAGAAATAAAGGGCTTTCTAAACTACAAAAGAAAATTTCAAAGAAGAAAAAAGGTTCAAATGCTGGATATAAACTCATTCTTCGAAAACGGAAGTTTCTAGAGAAAATGGAACGTAAAATCGAATATGTTACCCATTGTCTGTCTAAAATGGCGGTGGAATGGTGTTTCGATCATGGAGTTTCCCATGTCTATATCGGCAATCCCGATGGAGTTCAGCGAGATACCAAGAAAAAAAGTCGGGGCCGTAAGGGTAAAATCCACAATCAACGTCTCAGTAATTGGAACTTTGGTGAATTGGTTCGACAAATCAAATACAAAGGGAAATTATTTGGGATTTTGGTGGAGATGATTGATGAGAGTTACACATCAGGTACTTGCCCATCATGCGGAGTGTTTCGAAAGCAAACCAAACGAATATTTACGTGCCGATGTGGTGCAGAAGGGCATCGGGATGCCGTGGGTGCGATCAATATTATGAATAAAGGAATAAACGGAAAACTCACCAAGGGAAGAGTACTTCCTCTATGGAAAGATATAACGTATCGCCGAGTTGTTCTTCACCCTGTGAAGAAAACAGTGGCGTAGTGCCTATGACCGGGCTGCGCTGTCTAGGATATAGGCAGCGTAATGAACTGGAGAAGTGTAAGACCTATTCCCCTCCGGGGTTGAGTAGGCATCTTTGATGAAGGTTTAATTAAGGAATCCCCCACCTCTTAGCGAAAGCGTAGGTGGGGGAGGATTCAAGATATGGTTAGGTACATATAGAATGAAATGAAAATAGTAGCTGCAATTGAAGGAGAAGAGGAAATGAAGGCAGGGTTAATTATTTTAACAGGTGGGAAATCAAGTCGAATGGGCCAAAATAAAGCGCTTTTGCCGTTTGGTCAGCAAACAGGTCTTGAAATAATCGTAAATCAGTTAGTTGGCTCTTTCCTAGATCCTATCCTAGTAACCAATGAACCAGATATTTACAAACCATATGGTCTTAAACTTGTCAGGGATAATTATCCAGGTCTTGGTCCCTTAGCAGGGATAGAAGCTGGGCTGAAATCATCAAGTTACGATTGGAATTTAGTGGTGGCTTGCGATATGCCATTTGTTAGTCGTGCATTGGCAAAAATATTACTGAGTTACGGGGAGGGCTATGATGCCGTCGTACCGACCATGAAGGGTACACCACATCCCTTGTTTGCCGTGTATAACAAAACGGCTTTACCAGTCATGCGAAGAAATTTAGAAGAGAGATCGCTGCGTATGATTTTCGTTCTAAGCCAATTGAATACCTTCTTTTTTGAAGGAGAGCCAAGCACCAATCATGAATGGGAGTCTGCTTTATTTAATATGAATCATCCTTATGAATATGAAGAAGCTAAAAGGAAATTATGAAATAAGGAATGATTAGGTCCAGTGGAAGAAATGAAAGAATTGAAAGACATAATAAGAAAAGGGTTCATGTGCAAGTATATGGAACACTTCAACACGGAACCCTTTACTTATAGGGATTAATTCTAGCTGTCATGTGCACTTGAATTTTAATCTGAAATCTCTCCTCTTTGTAAAAAATGCTGACGTATAATCTCAATACAGTTGTTTGCTCTATGAAGATAACGTTTATCGCCTAATACCTCAAACAGCTTTAGGTATTCTTGATGAGTTTTAAGTAAAGCGCTGATAAATTTTTCTTCCAATTGCATCGTCCATACCTCCTCGTCATGACATCGCTGTAAAGGTACATATACCTTCATTGTAAGCGTTTACAGATAAAAGTCAACTAGTTTCATAACGAATTTATTAATTTATTGAACATGAAGACCTTAACTTTCTCTCTTAGCGCTATAATGGAGTAGGGGGATACAGAACACCTATCTGTTCCTCTGTCATCAAAAAAGAATAAAGAAAGAAGAGAGATTATGATCATCTTTGCTACCATGTTCTTTATGGGAGTCATATTAGGTTTTGTAGGAGCCGGAGGATCGGGTTTCATTATCGCCATTCTCATCACATTTTTTAATATTCCGATTCACACTGCGCTAGCTACCGCTATGGCGGCGATGTTTCTAACGATGATTACAGGCTCATTCAGTCACTTTAAGGAAGGAAATATGGATGTTCGGACGGGGTTGATGATCGGTGCTTTTGGAGCAGCAGGATCGTATTTGGGAACGATGATTGCCCATTATATACAAGAGGATATCCTGGTTGGGATGACAGGAGCCATGCTGCTTTTATCTTCTTTTCTGATCTGGCATCGAACTCGCATGAAACAGAAAACAAACAGCGAGCATCTTTCACATGCAGGATGGAAGGCCGTGGGAGTTGGATTAATAACCGGGGGGATGTCTGGAACCTTTGGAATTGGTTCGACCCCATTTATTCAATTGTCCTTAATTTCTATTATGCAGAAGTCCCTGCGCGTTGTGGCTGGAACCACGATGCTTATCATATTACCCATCGCTTTTTTCGGTGCTGTCGGATATAATCAGGCAGGCTATCTCGATGTGGGGTTGTTAATTAAAGTCGTTTCAGGAACCATGTTGGGTTCTTACTTTGGAGCAAAATTTACGAATAAAGTGCCGATTCCCGTCTTGCGAATGGCCATGATTATCACCCCACTATTAAGTGGCTTGCTTATCATATGGGAATCACTCATATAACGCAGATAGATAAATCTAGTTTTCATGACGAATAAAAAGGTGTATATTGGTAGTAAAAGCTGATCATTTTTAGAGGGGAAATAAAACAATGAATTTGAAAGATTGGGAAATTTATCAAAAGACAAAATCACAACCCATGAGCACTCCAATGATAAAAAGGGAAGAGACAACACCTACCCGGTCAGATTCGGCTGAAGAACTTCGTAGAGTCGTTCATGAAATAGAAAAATTGCCTGATGAATATGTAAAATTGGCTACTCGCATCTTAAAGCAATTATTATAATAAATGGGTCCTATACATAAAAGTATAGGACCTTAATTTTTTATCAACTCCTTAAAACTTTGCATGGTCATGTCAGGTCCAATCCAGTAGCGACCAAGCCGCCATTTATTGCTTCCGGGGTGGACATGATGAGGTTCAATGGTAAAAGCCATCCGATAACCAGCCTCCTTGACAGAATAAATGGTTTTGGATGTATATTGTCCGTACGGATAAGCAAAGTAATGGGAGGGGAGAAGCCTTCTAGAAATCATCAGATCTTTAATAATTTCCTCCTGAGGATGTAGAACAAGATAGCTTATATTCCAAAACGTTCGGTGAAAGTGATGACTATGACCTTCAAATGAAAAAACATCCGAATATTGTTGAAGTTCAGGCCAATTTACATAATCAAGACGATCGGGGTGGAAGGCAACAGGTACCTTTCGAACATTTTCCGTTATGAGAAAGATAGCGGCTTTAAACGAATATTTTTTTAAAATCGGATACGCATAATGCAGGTTACTTAAATAACCGTCATCAAATGTGATTGCTATACTTTTCTTGGGCAGTTTCGTCTTACTATCAATATGCTCCTCTAGTTCTCGCATAGTAACAGTATAATACCCTTGTTCATAGAGATACTTCATTTGCTCCTCAAACATCTCCGGAGTCGTGACCGCTTGGTTATGGCGAAAGAACTTGTTCTCTTGATCTCTTAGGAGATGATGATAAACGAGAACCGGTATCCCGTCTTTGGCTGTTCTTAACGATATTGCTTGTGAAGCTTGTAGTGTAAGGAAAAGAGATAGGGTGAGTAGACACACAAATAGACGATACATCCTGTACTCCAATAAGTTATGATTTGTACTCTATCTTATCATGTTTGTAGAAAGAGCAATAGACTTGATTGGATTTCCTTCATCAACTGTTCATAAGTTTTACTTGAAAATCATAGATTTAGATCAAAATTCTCAGTATAATATATATAAAATGGAAGCGTTTTACGCTTTGCTAGAAGCGAAAATTCTCATGGATAAGGGGATTGTGCAAGATGAAAAATTCGGCTACTATGGATCTTACTTACATTGAAGGAGATACCTTCAGCCAGTTTGTCGAAAACAATATGCCGGTCATTCTTAAGGAATGGAACTATTCAAGCGGCAAAACCAAATTTTTTCAAAGTGCAAAGGCAACTCCGCATAGTTTGCAGGAAAGCTTTGAAAATTTGTTTTTGATCATCGGGCAGGATAAGCCTGGTATCCAGAAGCAACACCTTATTCAATGGGCAGAGGAAACGGCTAGAAAAAGAGCGAGAAGTGATTTTCCCATCTATCATAGTTTAGAAGTATTTCTTGAATTTCGTGATATATTTTGGCAAACGCTTCATTCCTATCTGGAATTTACAAAACAGAATTTACAAACGGAGTATATTTTTGAACTTGAACGATATTATAATCAAGCGATTGATTTTGTCATTTATCATTTCGCTACCCTTTATGTAGAACATAAGCAAGAGTTGGTTCGTTTGCAGCAAGCGGCAGCTAAGGAACCTATAATGCCCGTCATCGCGTTGACAAATGAAATTGGTTTATTAACCTTGATAGGAAGCATGAATCGTTTTCGCTTGGAAAAATGGATGGAGGATACGATTCAAAGCATAAATCAATTAAAACTAATACATATCATTTTAGATATTAGCCATGCAAGTTTTGAAAACAGTGATGTGTTTCAATCCTTCATAAAAGTCACGGAAGGCGTTAAATGGATTGGCTGTCAGGTGATATTAACAGGGATAAAACCCCATAATGTTCAACATTGGATAAAACAAGGGGAACTACCATCAACAGAACTTTCCATCTTTCCAACAGTGAAACAAGCTTTAAATTCATTAGGATCATTTGCAACGGGGAACGTCTCCATTCGCACAAGAACGAATGTACGAAAGGTCAAGCGTATGAGACATGGAACATCTGAATAGGGGAGTGGCGGTTTCACGCTCATTCCACTTATGAAAAAAGGCAGTAAAGCCATGGGCTTTACTGCCTTTTTTATACAAATCCATTTTACCAACGAATACAGCTATGAGCAGAGCAACCCCCTGTAGTTGGTGCTTCTTCTTAGGAAAAGTAGGGTATAATAAATATAGGTAATAACTGGGAAGGGGGAGTCGTAATGGAAAAACAAAGAAATACTGCCTACGAACAGGCGGTCTTTGCAGGTGGATGCTTTTGGTGCATGGTTGGTCCATTTGAAGAACAACCAGGAGTTGTTCAGATTGTTTCAGGTTATACTGGTGGACATAAAGAAAACCCTACCTATAAAGAGGTTTGTTCGGAAACTACAGGCCATTATGAGGCGATTCAGATCACATTTGATCCTTCGCATATTTCATATGAACGATTGTTGGAAATTTTTTGGCGGCAGATTGACCCTACAGACCCGGGCGGGCAATTTCATGATCGGGGGGAATCCTATCGTACGGCCATCTTTTACTATAATGAAGAGCAAAAACAAATGACTGAAAAATCTAAAAGGGAACTAGCCGAAAATGGACGATTCGAAAAGCCTATTGCCACACAAATTCTAAAAGCATCTATCTTTTATCCAGATGAAGAGTACCACCAGGATTATCATAAGAAAAATCCTTTTCGCTATAAGCACTATAGGCAAGGCTCTGGAAGGGATGCATTTATTAAGACATATTGGAAGGATAAAAAGAGGGATGAGGAGCTAAAAAACAGGTTAACCCCCATACAGTACGAAGTTACTCAAAACAATGCCACAGAACCCCCGTTTCGAAATGAGCATTGGAATAACAAGCGGGAAGGAATCTATGTGGATATTGTATCCGGTGAGCCATTATTTGGCTCCCATCATCAATTTGATTCGGGATGCGGTTGGCCGAGTTTTACAGAGCCGCTTCATCAAGAGAATATTAAAACTGAGGACTGATTCTGGTCACCGTTTATACTCTGATGAAGATCTGGAAGATTTACGCTGGCTAAATGCACAAACGGATGAGCGAGGAATGGAAGGAGTGGCTCATAGGCAATGATATAGATTCCTGGAATCAATGGTTTTCTCGAGAGATAAAGCGCTTTGAAAAAAGAATACCTAATTCCTTATGTTTATTTGTTCCCCACAGCCCATTTTCGCAATAGGATATAGTATCCGACGATTAAGGGAGTGGCTAGAAAGCATGGATATTAATAAAATCCTGGAATTGATAAAGGATATCCCTCAAGATAAATGGCAAGATGAGAAAACGATTCGAAAGGTCATTATCGCTGCAACAAAGGATTCAGGCAAGGAATATACAGTAGAAGAGAGGGAGGAGTTTGTAAAGAAGTTTAAGCTGTTTGCTTCGGATAGTGCCATGATGTCCCTCCTCCCCATGCTGTTAAAGACAGGAATAAGCAAGAGACAATTAAATAGTATTATCAAGAAAATAAAGTGAAAATAAAAGTCTTCCTGGCTCTTTACCTGGAAGACTTTTTGTTCATTTAAAACGCAATTACATTAAATCCGATCAACAGGACAAGAAGCAGGACTCCTGCTGAAGGAAGCCAGTAGACTTTGGTTTCCTTTCCTTTTACAGATCGGGTAAGGATAAGCTCCATAAGAGCAATGAGGATGAAAGCTAACACACCCTTTAAAATGAATGCGACTGGAAGCTGTAGAGCCACAACCATCCCGATTCCAGATATGATCATAATGATAAAAAAGACACGCAGAATCATATGTGTTATTTTTTGTGGTTTCACCCATCCTTTTCTAAACAGAGCATAGCTGATGCCAAATAGTAGAATCGTAAAGAACCAAGAGCCTGCATGTGATTGATAAAAAATATTCATCATTTCTGGCGACATATATGGCCTCCTTCATTATATTAAAAATAATGACACCATGATTATAGTGATTATTTGAATTATAACAAATATAAGTCCAACATAGAGCAAGTTTTTTATTATTTTATGAACAATTTGTGAACTATAGAGTAAGAAAGCTACTTGCTTCTAACACATTCTGATAAGTACAAAAATAGAACAGCCCATGAAAATAATGGGCTGTTAATAAGCTGGTAATGTAATCGAGAATCGAGTTCCTTTCCCTTTTTCACTATTTACTTCTATTTTTCCGTCCAAAGTTTCTACGATTCGATAACAAACCATCATGCCTAAGGCTGTTCGCTTTCTCTTTGCAGAGTATATGGGAGTTCCTAATTGTTGTATTTCTTCTCGACTCATGCCTACACCGTTGTCCATAACATTAATGACAACATGGTTATCATTTTTTAAGGCACTAATTTTCAAGGTCCCTCCATTTGGCATAGCCTCTATCCCATTTTTAACTAAATGGGTAAGGAGTTGATTGAACTTATCCTTATCAGCCATCACAATTAACGACTCTAGAAAGACCTCTCGAATCTCAATTCGTTGTGACTTGGCAAAAGTAGATAAGACCTTGACTACGTATCGAATTTCTTCCCCAACATTGATTCGCTCTCTTTTTTCCATATTTGGTCTTGCCAAGAAGAGCAGGTTGGTAAAGATCGATTGGACCTTTTCAAGTTCAAGCAATCCATTTTTCCAATATTCCATTCTTTCTTCTGGCTCTAATTTTTCAAAAAGATTTTGGATAGAATAACGGATCATTTTCACTGGTTTACTCATTTCTTGTTCAAACGAGGTTGCAAAATCCGAAAGTAACCGTAGCTTCTCCATTTGTTGTATTTCAATAATCGCTCTTTTATTTTCACGCATTTTTTCAATGAGATAAATCGACAACCATGTAGCAAAGCCGTGAATTAGAACATAACTTACAATGGCTGGATATTCATCAAAGGGAAGTCCCGTTCGAAACGCGGTGTTCATAATCATGAGAAGTGACGTTAAAAGAGAAAGAATGGTAGCTGTCAAGATCTTCTGAGCCCGTGTCAATTCACGGTAAATAGGTGCGACTAGAAAAGTAAGGATAATCATAAAACTGTAAACGATTAAAACGTTCCAAATTCCGTCACCACCAAGATAGAAACGAACAAGGTATAATAAGGCTGTGGTTAACATTCCCGCCCAATATCCCCCATATAAAATACTGACAAATAAAGGGATCGTGCGTAAATCATAAATATAACCAGGTATTATTTCAAACGAAAATAGAAGACAAAGAATAAGAGAACCGCTACACCAAATTCCAATGATTAGGCTTTTTTTCCTGCCATTAAAACGATCCAACTTATCTTCACAAAAAATTTGGAATAGCAAAACAGGTAAAATGACGAACATTGTATTCAGCAAGAGATCCTTTATACCGGTCAAACTATGCCTCCCCTCTACAAAAACCTCATCTTATACCACTTTAGGTCAAAAACCGTGATAATGATGTTATATTTATCACATTTTTCTGGCGTTTTTTGGGTTCACTACAAAAAGCTGAAGCAGAAGAAGGCGTATTGTGTATGCACACCTCTATTTTCAGCTTTTTTAAGTATAACGAACCACTATTATTTGGCAGATAATCGTTGGATGATCTCTTCGATTTCCTTTAACCATGCCTGTCTTTGATCCAATGTGCTTGTCACAACAGGGGTAAAACTTTTCCGGTAAACATGGGGAACTCCACAAGGTTCAAAAGTGCATTCTTTCCAAATATATTCAAGGGTATTGCCCATTTGATGTTCCCGTTCTATTGGTACATTGGCAGTATTTATAATCAGGGCCTGTTGAGCGGGAAGAGCTCCTTTTCTGATCATGTTTCCATTCGATCCCTGCTCATATCGATAGGCTACTCCTAAACGAAAAAGTCGATCTACCCATCCTTTTAATATGGCGGGTGGCTGCCCCCACCAATTAGGGTGAATGATCACAATGGCAGACGATTGGGATAATTCTTGGCTATACGCCTCTATCTGATCATCCTTTTTCGACTCCCTATTTCCCATAAATAAGGGATTAAATTGTTCCTCATACAAATCGTGAAAAAAGACTTGGTAACCTGCAAGAACCAGGGTATTCTGGACCACCTCAGCTATGGCATGATTAAAGCTTCCTTTGTCGGGATGGGCGAGGATGACTGAACAATTCTTCACCTGAATCACCTCTTTCTTTGAGCTCATTCTGCCATTAAGTATACTAGGTGAACTTATCCTTTATCAATAAAATAAATAAGGTTGGTTACTGTTTTTTCGATGGAGATTATCCGATTGGCAATTGAAAGCAAAGATTCCGATTGTTTTTCCGTCACAAAATTACTATCTTGCATATTTTGGGTGATGGAAGAAGAATATCGTTGAATTTCTCCTAGTGATTGTTTAATATGTTGAATAGATTCTTCACTAGAACGAGAAAGCTTTCGGATCTCATCAGCTACAACCCCAAATGCTCTCCCTGCTTGGCCCACCCGTGCTGCTTCGATAGCAGCATTTAATCCAATAAGGTTGCTTTGAGTTGCTATGTATTGAATAGATCGGAGAATACTATCGATATTTTTCACCTTTTCATTATTCTGACTAGCAATTTGAAAAGTAAATTGATTTGCAGAAGCAACTTGTTGGGCAGAAGCCGATATTTCTTGGACTGACCCTGATATCTCATGAAGAAGATAGCTGATATTTTCAACGGAGTCAGTTAAATGATTTAATAACTCTCTATTTTCCATCCATCCAATAGTAGTTCGGATAATAATCCTTACTAAAGACCGTACATAGGAAGGATCTCCGCTAATCCCTAGAACCGCTGTTTTTTTTCCTTTGTAGATTATCGGGGTGTTGATGCCGGCCTTAATCCCATTCATGTTCTTTTCTTCTTCAGGAGTGACTACGCCCTCTTCTAATTCACCATCTATAATTTTTTTTGCAATGGCATGGTAAGAACCAATTCTCTTTTTATCTGAGGAAGCGAAAATGATACCTTGATGATCTACTAGGATGGTAGGTGAGCCGGTCTCTTCATAAATCATTTCACATATTTCTTGGGCAAATTCATGAGTAAGGATCTTTAGTGAATGGTGCATTGAGTATCCTCCTTAGAGTGGTATAAATAAAAATAAAGCGGTACCACATATACATTAGATTTCAATGGATGATACGATCATCTGATAACTATGATTTATATAATAGATTGTATCGAAAGATAGTAAAAAGGAAAAGAATAAATTTCACTCTATTTGGGAGAGACGCTCTGTATAGAATCAAGTGTGTCCCATAAAAACAAAAAAATGAAGTGATTGGATTAGTCCTTATCTTTCAAGATGATACAGATCAAAAAAGACTACTGCCGTAGCCCAATGCGTATTATACTTTCCGATATGTGTAAAATAAAAATGAGGTTTGGCCAGCGCAGCTAAACCTCTTTCTAAATACTCTATTTGAACATATTTTCTATATCCTTCAGGTTTTGTTCTAATTCTTTGATATCATCATCTAGCATTTCCCTAAGTTTCATTTTATCCTTTAGTAATTTTTTAGTATGTTCCAAACGTTGTTTTAAATCAAAAACACCTAGATACATGCTTATTCCCTCCTTTGGTGATTAACATTCAGCCCATATATGTATATGTTAATATTGAGAAAGAATTCACTAATTTTTTAAAAATAATGTATCTATCCTATTTCACAAAACTAGTACAATGTATTATAATGAATTTGTAGAATAATGTCGAAATAGATTAAAAAAGAGAAAAATGGTACAGCATCCAGAGTATAGTGCATTCATTCCCTAGACGAAATACAGGCAGTTGGTCATCGCGTAGTCCATGGTGGAGAGCTTTTTTCGGATTCTGTATTAATAACGAACGAGGTTTTAGAGCAACTCATGTATTGAGCTAGCTCCATTGCATAATCCTGTAAATATAATGGGATACAAGTGTTTCAAAAGTTATTGCTATCTGCTCCGCATGTAGTCTTGTTTGATACAGCCTTTCACCATAGCATGCCGGAGAAAACGTTTATGTATGAGTTTGCCCTATGAATACTATGAAAATTTTGGGGTACGTAGATATGGATTCCATGAAACATCTCACCGTTTGTAACACAGCATGTGGCCGAAGTGGTGGGTAGCTTGATTTTTGACCAGGTTGTGGTCAGAGTAAGTGACCAATTCCAGCTAGAATTGCATTTGGATATAGATGAAGCGAACGCAGCTGGTGTGCGTAATGGGGAAAAGGTAGAGTTGCTTGATTGTAAATCACTCCTGTTCAGACAATGCACAAATCATCCAGCCCTCCGTTTTATGGAGGGTATTTCCTGTTAATCAGCCGTGGTGACCGTCACATAATGGACAAATCTATTCTGCTAGAATAAAAATAAAAAAGGAATTGGTGGTATGAACGATCAAGGATGTAATCTCCTAAATAAATATGAAAATCGACAAGTGGTTATTAATTACTATGAAGAAGATGGGATTATTGATCGAGAAGGTTTTTTCTTTGACTCTATTCACATTCATGGTGGACAATTCCGGTTTATAAAAGATGCGCAAGTCATTTACTCCTTACCTTTAGCTGAAACAATAATGAAATTATCTGGATTTTCAAATCATTATTCGCTTGGCGAGGGTGAACAAAGAGTCGAAATCTATTTTCCGTAAATAAAATGACAAATATCACATACAAATTTTTTGAAGAAAGGTAGAATTTCATAATATGAATTGTTCGAAGAAGGGGTGGAATCGTTGAACTCAGTAGTGGAGAAGAATCAACAGCTTCAGTGTGGCTCAGATATGCTGACCGAAGCCTTACGAATGGAAAATGTAGATACGATTTTTGGCTATCCTGGCGGTGCCGTACTTCCGATTTATGACTCACTATACAAGTGCCCGGAAATACGTCATATTTTAACGCGACATGAACAAGCCGCGATCCATGCAGCAGACGGATATGCTCGTGTCACAGGAAGACCTGGTGTTGCTTTAGTTACCTCCGGGCCAGGTGCCACGAATGCCGTAACAGGTATTGCCAATGCCTATATGGACTCGGTTCCTATGGTTGTCTTTACGGGACAAGTTCCTACTGAAATGATTGGGCGAGATAGCTTTCAAGAAGTGGATATCTTTGGCATGACTATGGCTATTACAAAGCATAATTATTTAGTAATGGATATTAAAGATCTTCCACGAGTGATAAAAGAGGCTTTTTATTTAGCAAAAACGGGGAGGCCTGGCCCTGTTTTGGTTGATTTGCCTAAAAATGTGATGATTTCAAAGGCTCCATTTTGCTATCCTGAGACGGTAAATATCCGAGGATACGAACCAAAATCTGCCATACCCGAGAGGGTTCTTGACCGGGTTAAAGAAAAGTTGGAGAATGCCACGCGACCTGTTGTTCTTGTGGGAGGTGGCGTTATTGCTGCTGGAGCATCAGAAGTGTTAACGGAATGGGTAAAAGAGGCTCAAATTCCAGTTGTTAGTACATTAATGGGAATAGGAGCTTTTCCTTCCCGTGATCCGCTCCATCTTGGTATGTTAGGCATGCATGGAACCTTTGCTGCAAATAAGGCTGTTTATCGTTCTGACTTACTAATTAGCTTAGGTGTCCGTTTTAATGATCGTGTAACCGGAAATACAAAAGGTTTTTCTCCTGATTCCTATAAAATTCATGTAAACATAGATGCGGCTGAATTGAATAAGAACGTTTCGGTTGATTTACCGATTACAGGGGACATATTAGATATTCTCTCTGCTGTGAAGGGGTACGCACCATCAAGAGAAACAAAGGAATGGGCACAGGAAGTTTCCGTATGGAAAAAGAATGTCCCCCATTTTGATCGTTCAAACAGTAGCCTAAAGCCTCAAGATGTCATACGGTTGATGGATGAACGGACAAAAGGGGATGCTATCATTGCAACCGATGTGGGACAACATCAAATCTGGACCGCACATCATTATGCTTTTCAATATTCTAGATCTTTTTTAACTTCAGGTGGATTAGGAACGATGGGATTTGGTTTACCCGCAGCCATTGGCGCAGCCTTTGCAGACCCTTCTAGGGAGGTTATCTGTATAAGTGGAGATGGAAGTTTTCAGATGAATATGCAAGAGCTGATGACCGCTGTAGATTATAACCTTCCTATTAAAATTCTTATCCTTAACAATGGATATTTGGGTATGGTACGTCAATGGCAAGAACTGTTCTATGATCGACGCTATTCTTCGGTTCAAATTAATTCTCCTGATTATGTTGCTTTTGCCCATTCCTGTGGAGCTGCTGGATGGAGAGCGAAAAATGAGGAAGAGGCAAAAAATATCATTGACTTAGCCATGAATACATCAGGTCCTGTCATCTTAGAATTTGATGTAACAGAGGAAGAAAATGTTTTTCCAATGGTTCCTCCAGGCGGAAGTAACCATGAGACGATGATTTCAAAAGGTTAAGAATGATGAGTGAAATAAAAAACGAACAATCCTAGGATTGTTCGTTTTTTTGTCTTTTATTTTATAATATGCAACTGCTGAGCTTGATCCCAACGACGTCTTAACAACAAATAAAAGACTACGAAGCTGCAAAGGTATACTCCAATAATAAGGAATAATTGTCCTAAAATTTTCAAAGGATTCAATTCATCAAAAGCAGCCAGATGAAGAACGTCCAATTCGTTTAAAGTCATAAATACTTTAATAGGTAAGAAGAAAGCAAAATTCTGTAAAATGCAACCTACGAGTCGATGGATGCCTTTAACAGGAAATAAAGCAACATAGGCACCAATCGCTAATAGGCCGATCACCCAACCGAACGAGTAAAACCAATCAAATTGAAGGATGGCTGTACTTGTATACAAAAAGCCAAAAATAAAAATTAGAACATAATACATTAAGATATGATCCTTTTTCATCCTCATCGATCCTTTCTTTAAATCCTTCCTCATTAAACATAAAGAAAAACCAAAGAAATGTTAGTGATATCTATCACGAGTATTATAAATGTCGATAATATTTCTAAATTATTAAGGTATAATGTCTCCAAAGGAGGGATAACCGATGGATCGACAAAATAACAATCCGTATAATATTCAGATAAAAACAGAAAAACTAGGGAACGATTATGCATTTTTAATTACCGGGGGTAAAGCACATATTGGAGCGCTGGCCATCGCCTATTATGACCAAGAAGGCAGATTGAGCGTAGAAGGGAATCAGGTACCAGGTCATCGAGAAGGACCATTAACGAACGAACTAGCCTTGGTGGCTGCAGAGAGACTTCATGCTACGGTCTCCGTGGTGATGGGAATTCATGTTGATCAGGCTACCAAAGAGATGATTGCTGATATCGTTGCCTACGTGCAATGGGCTATGTCGGCTGAATTAGAAAAGTTGTGTATGCAATAATCTGAGGGTTGTGAGATTCGTCACGTTCCAACATAGAAAAGTGATCTATGATGCTTTTATATTTACTTAATAGAAAGTATAATACGCATATGGCTTCGCTCGTAGCTTTCTTACACTTAACTGGGTATGCCGAATGGAGGAAACAGATTCATGTTTAGGAGAAAACACAAGACGATTCGGTCGGAACTTCAAGAGAAAATTCTAAAGTGGACTGAAAGTTGCACTTTGGGTCTAAAGGACCCTAGTCAAGTCCTGCAGAACATAATGATAGAAGAAGGAAAATATATACAAGACTTCAAGCAAGATTTGCAATGGCTTAAATCAGAGATGGAAGGGTTGTTCGGGCATCTTTACGAATCTTACGGGGAAGAAATCAAACGAATGTTCTTTTTTAATATTCTTACTTTAGCAGATATCGAAAAGGAGCAACCTTCTTTCTTTGTTGAAGATCGATTAATACTGGGAAGAAAAATGTATGAACAAAATATACCTTTAGAAGTATACACGGTCTTTCAACATACCCTTCATCAACAATGGATTCCCATCCTCATGGAAAGATTCTATACACACCCTATCGAGCTTGCGGAGCGTATCCTCTTATTAAATCAGCTGCTGACGATCGATTTGCAGTTGGTTATTAGTTCTTATGAATCGGAAAAAGATAGTTTTGTGGCGAAATCGATGAATCAAATTTTAGAACAGGTATTCGATTTTAAGGAAACAAGTGTGTTGAAGAAACAGTTGGATCGACAAGCAGAACAAAGTGATTTGATTAGTGCGGGTACACAAGAATTAACCGCCACGATTCATGAGGTGGCTACAAGCAGTATAACGGTATCTGAAACTGCCGACGAAACCGTAGCGGAGTCCAATCAAGGAAAACTAGTCATTGAAGGTGCTCTCGAAGAGTTCATGGAAATTGGGGAATTATTTGAACATATTAAAGAACATTTTGAGTCCTTTCAAGGATCCATGCATAATATTGATGAAGTGATTCATATGATTACGGTTATTGCCGAACAAACCAATTTGTTAGCATTGAATGCCTCGATTGAAGCAGCGAGAGCGGGGGATGCGGGGAGAGGTTTTGCTGTAGTTGCTAATGAGGTCAGAAAGCTGTCCGTCGAGTCGAAGGATTCGACGGCAAAGATTACGGAGAATATCCAACAGCTTCAAGGCAAGGTTCTTCGACTTACTACTCTCATTGACCAAGGGCATGGAAAAATCCAAAAAGGGGTAAAGGATTCTCAATGTGCTATTCAAACATTGGAAAGTATTTTGCATTATATAGGAAATATATCCCAAGAAATTTCACAAGTTGCTGCAGTCACAGAAGAACAGACATCCGCAACGCAAGAGATTTGTAACCGAACCTATGAGATTGCCCAATTATCAAAGGAAAGCATCCATTTAGGGGATCGTCTGGGAGGCACCATTTATCAAGTAGGGGAGAAAATTACAGATTTAAGAGATAATGTATTAGATCGTTTACATCACTTATCCGACTTAAACATCCTGAAGTTTTTCACTACGGAAAGAAAACAGCTATCTTGGTCAGTTTACAATGTTTTAATGGGATATATAGAACCTAATGAATCTCTATTAATAGATTATGAACACTGTATCATGAATGAATTGTACAAGAAGGCATCACCAGCCTTTAAGAAGACGAAGGAATATGAAGAGCTAAACAAGCTACATGACTTACTTCACCAATACACAGCAAAAGCCATTATCGCCTTTCAAAACGGTAACCTTCACAAGGCATACGAATATTATCAAAAGCTTGAGGATATGGACCAGGATGTTCAAACCCTGATCCGAAAATCTGATCTGAAAAGAATGGCGTAAATCAACCTGCACAAAGATACTATCAAACAAAAAAACTTGTATATAGTAAAAAGTTTGAAAGTGGATAGACAAACGCCATCACATCTTGTTGAAGTCCTTATTGAAAAATGAGATATATCAAGGAAAAGCCGCATTCCCATAGGAATGCGGCTTTTTTATACTTATCGGTCAAGTATTATACGCAAAAGGCTACGCCGGTTGCTTTCTTATCATATATACACTAAGCAAATGCAGTGTTTAATCATTCATAATCTTGTAACAGATTTTTGTGATGAATATCACCAAATGATCCTTCATTCCAAGATATGATGTAAACAAGAAAGCCAAGCAAAAACTCCATAACGAAAGAAGAACAAAAGAACATGAGCAAATCGTATTGAGTAGAAAGAAGTGTAATTGGCAGTACGATAATTTGGTCAAATGTTTGTCTAAAGAATCCCTCGATTCTATCGACGATCATTTTCCCATTCGAATTATAAATTATCTGTACTGCCAAAACGTTCGTCCATAGTTCTGCAAAACCATGGATGCACTGAAATAATTTAAACAAGTTTATTATATGATTTTCCTAACAAAAATGTTGTGATATTTATCACAATAAAACTATTCCCTATTAAATACGATCTCATAAACCAAGCAACTGTTATGGATGGTGAAATTAAACTGATCCAATGAGTGATCGGAATCTAGAGGGGTTGATTTGAGAATATCAGAGAAAAAAGGTAGAAAAATTTTTCAGGGGAATTATCGGATGATTTTTAAATGAATTTCAATTAAAAATATAAAATTAATTAGGAGGATTTATCTATGTTAAAAAATAAAGCTCTTCTAGCCCTTTCCCTTACCTTTTTGACTTCAAGCATTCTTATCTCTGGTTGCAGTGGTTCTAAAGTGGATACTAGTGCAGCACCTAAAGAAGAAAAAGTAGCTGCTACTACAGCGACAACGAACAGTGCAGCACCTGAAAAGTTGAATCAAGCTCCAATCCCCATGAAAGTTGAACGTGATGGAAACCAAGTCAATATCGAAATGACATCCCAAATCACCAATATCGAAATTGAGAAAGGAAAAACCTACAACGCATGGACCTATAACGGTGAAGCTCCAGGACCGCTAGTTGTCGTAAATGAAGGCGACATCATTAACTTCACGTTGAAAAACATCGATCCAAAGATTCCACACAGTATGGACTTCCATGCGGTACACGCAGCACCGAGCAAGAAATTCGCCAATGTGGAACCAAATGAATCCGGAACCTTCACCTATCCGGCAAACAGACCGGGAGTGTTTATGTATCACTGTGGTACGAAGCCTGTACTGAGCCACATTGCAAATGGTATGCATGGAACGATCATTGTTAAACCAAAGAACGGCTATCCAACCGACAAGGAAATTGACCGAGAATACGTGATGATTCAAAATGAATGGTACAAAGAAAATGATCTAAATGACATGATGAATGGGGAGCCATCCCAAGTTGTATTCTCTACAAAGGCCCTTCATAAAGATCAACAGAATACAAACGGAGATACGTTTACTCTCAAAGACTCTCCATTGCTTGCGAAAGTGGGAGATCGTGTACGTCTCTATGTGAACAACGTAGGTCCAAGTGAAGTTTCTTCCTTCCACGTCGTGGGAACAATTTTAGACAATGTGTATCTTGAAGGAAATCCTCATAACCTTCTAAAAGGACTACAAACTGTAATGTTACCAGCCAGTGGCGGTGCGGTTGTTGAGTTCACGGTTACGGAAGAAGGAAGCTATCCAATCGTTACCCACCAGTTCAATCATGCTCAAAAAGGTGCTGTAGCGATCTTGAAGGTGACCAAGGATGGTCTAGACGATCAAAAGGCAACCATGAGCCACTAATAAATAGTGCCCTCGACATGATGGGTAGGTAAAAACGGCCTCACTTTGAAAAAAGTGAGGTCAACTGTTTCCGCTAAAAATGGATTTGATGACATCCTCGGAGAGGCTTCAATAGAAGCTCTTATATCAGAAGTATTATACGTATAAGGCTACGCTAGTAGCTTTCTTAAAGTAGGTGAAATGATGAGAAAGAATGATTTTATCATTTGGTTGTTAGGCATCTTCGCCCTAATCCCTTTCTCTTACGCAGAGGCTAAAGAAATAAACGTACAGAATGATCAAACCTTAACTAAAGCCATGGAAAGAGCAAATAGTGGTGATGTGATTATTTTAGAAAAAGGGATTTATCACGGTCCTTTTTCGGTTAGCAAATCTGTCACTTTAAAAGGGGAGGAAGGAGCTAAGCTTCAGGGAGTAGATACCGGCCATGTCCTCATTCTTAAGGCTGAGGGGATCACCATAGAAAACCTTCTAATCGAAGGTGGGGGAACCCAAAACGCGGGAGTATATGTAAAGTCCAATAAAGCAACGATTCGAAATAATGAGATTAAAAACGTATTTCATGGCATTCAAACGACGCCTAGCTATGGCCATATTATTGAAAATAATGTGATCAGCAGTTTTGTCGATGATGGTAACAAGCACAAAGGGTACGGAATCTATATTAATGAAGCGGAGCAAATACGTGTTTTGAATAATCGAATTTCCTATGTCCAAGATGGGATTTACAATTCATTTTCAGACTTTAATGAAATTGTAGGTAATCAAATTCAACATGCCCGATATGGCATCCACACGATGGATTCTAAAAATGTAGTCATTGCTGAAAATGAAGTTATGCTTAGTCATATTGGAAGTATGATCATGCAAAGTCGCAATTTGAACCTAGTCAAGAATTTACTTCATTCCAATACGACTATCGATGGAGTAGGAATGTTTATCTTTGATACATTTGATTCCGTGATATCTCATAATATCGTCCAGGACAATCATAAAGGAATCTCCATGCTGAATGATTTGCGCAACGAAGTAAGCTTTAATGAAATTTCTATGAACAACATCGGTTTAGAATTGGGAGAGAAGGCTACGGAAAACAATATCTATTTAAATAATTTCCGTAAAAACATACATCAGGTTGTAACGGATAAAACAAATAAGAACACATTCGAATTGGATAACAAGGGTAATTATTGGGATGAACAGAAACATATGGATCTGGATGGAGATCAATTGGTGGATTATTCGTATCGGAGTGGAAATGCATTTTATCCACTTGTCGAAAAAGAACCTATGCTTCAGCTCTTTTTTGAAAGTCCAGCCGTTCAATTATGGAATATGATTGAAAAATATACACACGTTCCTACAGAGATATTTATCGTTGATTCATTTCCATTAGAACAGCCCATGAAAATAATGAATGAGATTGAGAAAAGCAATATTCCACAAAAGGAGATGGGCATTGAATCCATAGAGAGTGTCATCATCTTTTTAACTGGTTTTGCTCTTATCATTGTTCAATTTTGGATTACAAGGAGAGTTTTTCGATGAAAATTTCTTCCACATTTCTAAGCCTGATCGTTATTAGCCTAGTACTCGTAGGTTGTTCCTCACAGACATATAACGCAATTCAAATCAATCTTGGTAAAGATAGCTGTTATACCTGCCATATGGGAGTGGCAGATGAGATGGCAGCAAGTCAAGCGTTACTAGAAGATGGTACTCCCAGAATATTTGATGATATTGGATGTTTAGTTGTGTATCTAAAAGAAACGAAGGAAAAAGTAAAAGTGTCCTATGTCCATGATCAGAAGTCAAAAAATTGGATAGAATTCGCTCAAGCTTCTTTCGTTCATGAGATGAATATAGAAACTCCGATGAATTATGGCCTAATTGCTTTTTCCAAGAAAGAGGATGCAGATCAGTATCAGAAAGAACACGGCGGTGAGGTCATGTCTAGCCAAGAGTTATTGGAAATGGATGTGAAATCACTGAAGAAGGAGCATTCTGAACATCAAAAATAGTCAACTCAGATCAACTGGCTATCCTTCATAGCCTAGGTTTGCCAAGGAGGGAATAGAGATGAACGGGTCCTTGCTTCATACGATGGTTAGGCACGAACTGCGTGTCTTAATGAGAAGTAAATGGCTGTTGAATTTTACCTTATTATTTTTTGCTTTATCTTTTTTACTCTATTTTTATGGATTGCAGACTAGTGGAGGAGACTCAAGCGGTCAGGCCTATAATCGATCCATTGCTATGCTCATTAATCTATCGCTATGGATTATCCCTATGATTTGTCTGATCCTTGGAACCAACTCACTTGTGAGCGATAAAGAGGAAGGTAGACTATCTCTATACCAGACTTATCGATCGTCTTCCATATTATATGTGATGAGTAAATATATATCCCTATGTTCTTCGCTTATCGCATCCTTGGTCATCGCTTACGGGATTTTCGGGATCATTTTATTTAAACAAAACATAGTTAATATTTCCATCCTCACAATATTTCTATTGCTTAATATATTACTTGTTCTTGTATTTGCTAGTATTTCTTTATTTATCGCGACCATCAGCTCCACCCGTACCCAATCATTTTCCTATTCCATTCTCGTATGGAGTTTTATGGTGTTTCTTTTTGAATTTCTTCTCTTTCTTGTCATATCGCTCATTCCTTATCATTTAAAACTGAAAGGTATGTTTGCTGCGGTTTTGCTTAATCCTATCGAATCTATAAGAATCTGGGTCATACACGAGTTAAATGCAACTTATATATTCGGTCCGGAATTTCTAATTCTTACTGAATGGGGAAAGAGTGGGATGCTAAGCCTTGCAGTGTTTAGTTCATTATTGACCATCATTATACTCTTTTTATTTTTATCCGCTTCAATGATTAGCAGAAAGAGGTGAGTATATTGAACAATCTTATCGCACGCATTTCAAATCTATCCAAGAGCTATCAAAAAAAAGCAGTATTACTGCCTTTCCATTTAGATATAAATCAAGGGGAGTGTATTGTCCTTTGCGGTGGGAATGGAGCGGGTAAAAGTACACTGATCAAGATGCTAGTAGGTGTACTAGCTCCCTCGACTGGGGAATTTACATTCTATACCAACTCACAAAAAAAGTTTGGTTATATGCCAGATCATATGAATTTTCAAAATGAATTAACGCCAATAGAAATTCTTCAGTACTACGGTGCCTTTGTTAAAGCAAGTCCGGAGAAGATACAAAAGGTTTTAGCAAGAGTAGGGCTATGGGACAAACGAAATGATAAGATCGGATCCTTTTCCAAAGGGATGGCTCAAAGACTTAATTTGGCTCAATCTCTATTACCGGAGGTCGATCTCTTCATTTTTGATGAACCGACCAATGGATTAGATCCGTTTTGGGTGATTGAATTTAAATCGATTATTGAAGAATTAAAGAAGGAAGGAAAATCCATTCTGCTATCTAGCCACATCATGCGTGATGTGGTAGATATCGCTGACCGTGTCGCCTTTATTTTTGAGGGGGAAATGAAAGCCTGTGGTGCTTTAGAAGAAATCTATCGGCAGTGTCGATGTGAGACATTAGACGAGGTGTTTCTTTCCTTTGTCCAGAACAAGAACATGCAGGGGAACGCGCTTGCCTTTTAGAAAAGGGGATTCATATTAGCTGTAGAAATACCCGGTTTTTTCATCGGGTATTTTCGGCGTCCCACTTATACACTTTAATTATAATAGTTACTCTGTCAAACGTTTAAATGATAATTATCTATCTAAGTCGAAAATTTGAACGATTCAAACTACGTGATTGATATCACATCCCGATGTATGGAGAAGAAATATGATGGATTCAGGATAAATCACCATCCTTATACGAGCAATTACTGTGCACAGGGAGCTCAAACATAGGAAGTGAATGAATTGTCAATAAAAAAGGTGAGTCGTACACGTCACTTCACCCAATTGTTATTTCTTGCAATTATGACATCGGTACCTATACTCGACCTGTTCCGTTTGGATATGGCTGAAAGTAGATTTGTCATTTTAGGAAAATTTTTCTTCATCAATCAGCTATATTTAGCTCTAATCGCATTTGTACTCTCTATTTTGATTTTGGCTTTAGTTGCCAGAAATTTCGGCCGGATTTTTTGTGGTTGGTTATGCTTTCAAACAACCTGGTCTGAAATAGGAGGCAATATTGTTAACAAATGGAAAAGAATGAAAAGGCTTAAGGATCCAAAGAAAAAAGGCAAATTGTTGGTTGAAATCATTCTTCTGCTCATGATTGCTATCCCAATCATGTTTGCCTTCTATTCGGTATTGGTTTCTTACTTTGTTGCTCCGAAAGTTATGTGGTCCTGGATCACACTGGGTCCACCAACTTGGTTCTTGGTACTATTTGCAAAATTTAGTGCTTTTGGACTAATTGATCTGCTCATTATTCGACATAGCTTTTGTCAAACCATTTGTCCATATGGAATCATGCAGCAGAAAGCACAAAAAAATCTAGCCTTACGCATTTCTTTTGATCCTGATCAATGTATTGATTGTGGACTCTGTGATCAGGCTTGTCTGATGAATCTAAAGCCGAGGCAGCTCATCCAATCAGATCCCTGTATCAGCTGTGCAGAGTGTATTGTGGCTTGTGGAGTGAAGGCTGAAAAGCTTGCCGCTAAGGGAATTCAAAAAGGTTCGATTAATAGCTTGTCTTTCAGTTTTAAACCGATTGAACCTTTAGCTTTGCAAAAAAAACCAGGCTTTCTTGATTTGAAGACCTTAGGACTTGGTGGTGTATTCGCTCTTTTTACAGCCATTCTGCTTGTTGGAGTGGTCCTGGATGACGGAATTGATTTAGGAATCACAATGGAGCAAGCTACGGGTCAAACGAAGCAAGCTGCCGATTCAACATATACACTAGAGATTTCTAATCGAACCCAATCCGAGGTTGCAGTAAAAGTAGAACTTGAGTCCGTAGATATTAGCCGGCAGGGGGCATCAGCGGCAGCTCATTCCACGAATGGGGGATTTTCCATTACTCCAGCTCAACTTGAATTGAATCCGCTTAGCAAGACCGTTCAATCTGTATCTATTAAACCGGATCAAGCTTTGAACTCAGGCAGATATACGATCCTAGTCCGTCTTCTTAATTCAGACGGAAAGGAAATCGATTCAACCAAAACGGTTTACTACGTTTACTAATTTCTTCAGATAACCAGAAAGGAAGGATGTACATGAAGAGCTTATTAACCTATGTTGGGGGAGGAACACTATTTTTACTTCTATTCTTTGTCACTGGTTTCACAACGGTTGATAAAGGACTTCCCGCAGACCATGGCGCACCTTATTGGGGGACAACTGAGACTCAAAAAGAAGGGGACAGAATATTCAAAGCTGCTGGATGTTATGCTTGCCATAGCTATCGTGGACAGCAAAGTCAGGTAACAGGACCTGAATTGGATGATGTCGGTGCCCGTTTGAATCCGCAAGCCATTGAAACCTTCATTCGCAAAGGAACAGCGATCATGCCTGCTTTTGAAGACAAGCTTACCGATGATGAAATCAAAGTCCTTTCTTCATGGTTAAGTGAATTTAAGACCCCAATTCAACGCTAATCTCAATAATAAGAAAAGGTGGGAACAAATTTGAGCAATCGTGAATCATTTGCTAATTTTAAAGATGCAGATAATGTCGCCAAAAAGTTTATCTTAACAGCTGCATTCTATCTTGTCCTGGTTGCCATTGTAGGTATGGTGATGGCGGTAGATTATATAAAACCGGGAATTGTACCTGAATTTCTAAATTTCATTCATATGAGAGCACTTCATTTGCAAGTGATTATCTTTGGTTGGCTTTCTATGGTCCTTATGGGTGGATTGTATTACATTATCCCAAGGGAAGTAAAGCGTGATCTGTATAGCAAAGCTTTAGGTAACCTGCACTATTACTTAATGCATGTAGGTATTGCCCTAGTAGCTGTAACTGTTCTATCGGGACAAATCGATGGACGTGAATATTTAGAGCCAGTCTGGTATGTGGATATTGCCATTGCTCTTGTATGGGTTATTTTTGCAACAAACATTTTCATGACTGTCTTCAAGGGTACTGTTCCACAATTTTCAGCTGTGCTTAACTTTTCCTTACTTTCTGTACTTTATCTCGGTCTAAACTTTGTTTGGTCTAACCTTCCATGGGAGGGAGTTCGGGATAATCTAGCCATCTGGAGTTTTGCCCATAATGAAGTGAATGGCTGGTTCATGTTTGGTATGCAGGGTATCTTCTATTTTATGGTTCCACGTATGACAGGAACATTAGATAAACATGCGTATCCTGAAGTTTTAAGTAAAATACACTTTTGGTGTGTAGCCTTTTTCATTCCTCCTTCCTCATTGCACCACCTTCTATACGAAGATGCACCAGTCAATATGTTCTGGAAGCTAGCAGGAGAATGGACAAGTGTTGGGATGTTAATTCCTACCTTCATTTGGTTTTATATTATTATCGTAAGCATTCGAAGCAGTAAGAAATCGCTTGGTGTTCCTGGTAAGTTCGTTATTACCACTATGATTTTCTATGTCATGAACTGTTTACAGGGATCTTCTCAGTCCATTCGTTTTATTAATGACTTCGTTCATGGTTCTCAATGGGTTGTTGGACACGCTCATCTTGCCTTGCTTGGGTTTATTTCCTTTGGTATGTTTGGTATCGTGTATTGGATTGCTCAAACTTACTGGGGTAAATGCTATGATGAAAAGCTCGCAAATTTACATTATTGGACAGTCTTAATTGGATTCTTAGCCATGTTTATCCCATTAACCATTGCCGGTATAATCGAAGGTGCGATGGATGGACAAAACTTCTATACTGTTCGTGAAGCCATTACGCCGTATTTACAAGCACGTGTAGTCGGTGGAGCGATCGTTGGGTTATCTGCTATAATTTTTGCTTTCAACATGTGGAAGGTTATCAAAGTTTCTTCTGCACGAGAAGTCGGAGATCATGTTACTCATAGTGCTTAAGTAATATTTAGAAGGATCTGGCCTCTGTGCTGGATCCTTCTTATTGTGATAGCTGTCACATTAAAGAAGTAATAAAATGGGTACAATTAATTGAGTGGTGTTTAATTCACCAATAGGAAATATCTTAACTGAGAAGCCTAGGTCATCTATATGGATGAATGAGATTATTGATAAATCGCTAAGGAGTGTGTGAAGATGAGTGCAGGATGCGGAAGTATGATGGGTGGATCTGATGTAGTATTGAGTGGAGCTCTACAACAATTAAAAAATGAACACGGACCTTTGAGATCGCAAATGGAAGCTTTTTATGTAAAAGCTCAAGAAATCGGTCAGGTTTCAGATGTTCAAAACTGGTTAGGGCCTATTCGTGAGTTATCTGAAATCGTCATCACCTTTGAAGCTGAGCTTGGAGCTCACTCGGAACGAGAAGAAGGGTTTCTATTTCCAATGATGGCTAAATATATTGGACGTGAAACAGGCCCTCTTGTCGTGATGGAATATGAACATGCACAAGCTAAAATGAATCTAAAAAGCTTTATAAATAGTGTGAATCAACTACCGGAAGTGCTAGATGAAAAACAGGCGAATGAAATTGCCTCTTATGCGATTAATGCCTATTTAATTTTATCCGATCATTTCATGAAAGAGGAGAATGTCCTTTTCCCCATGGCTGAAAGGTTGCTAACCCCGGAAGATAAAGAGGAATTATTGGCAGCTATAGTAAATGCTTAAAACAAATAAAGCTGGTCCTTCTCTAAGAAGCCCGGCTTGCAAAAAAGTGTAAGATTACAAAAAGGGATCTATGGGATAGAATACAAACTCCCGGAGATTACAAATAAAAAGAACCGGGCATAATTAGTGCCCGGTTATCTTTTAATAAACTTGTTCGACCGACACAATCTCGGGGATATCTTCCTTTAATGAGCGCTCAATTCCTTGTTTTAAGGTTATCATGGATGCTGGACAGCTTCCACACGCTCCCTTTAACCTAATTTTGACAATCCCATCCTCTACACCAACTAAATCGAAATCTCCGCCATCCCTCTGTAAATAAGGTCGAATCAGCTCCATTGCTTCCATAACCTTTTCAGTTAGAGTCATAGTTTTTCCTCCTTCATCTGAATACTGGTGAACTGTGTCGAATAGCTTTTCATCACCAGCAGGTGGTTGTGCCCGTGAGGGCATTCATCTTGATAACCGTATTGTAGATTAGGATTCAAAGACACTAAGTGATGGATCTCACAAAACACCATATTGATCATCTTGTTCCACTTATCAGTCAAGTGTTATACGCATAAGGCTGCACCAGTAGCTTTCTTATGGTTGGTTCTTTCTTTGATTTTGTGTAGTATGGAAAGTGTATGTTTACGTCAGGGATAGATAAGGGAGTCGCGAAATGAAATCATTAGTGCTGGCTGAGAAGCCAAGTGTAGGAAAAGAGATAGCCAGAGTTCTGGGTTGCAAGGAAAGTCACAAATCTTATATAGAAGGAAATCAATATATCGTTACTTGGGCATTTGGCCATTTGGTGGAATTGGCTGAACCGGAGGACTATCATCCTAAATACAAAACATGGAACTTGGAAGATCTACCCATTCTGCCGGATCAGATGAGGCTTAAAGTGATGAAGGAAACAAAATCACAGTTTCATGCCATTGCTCAATTAGCAAAACGATCAGATATTAACAAACTGATTATTGCCACTGATGCCGGAAGAGAGGGTGAATTGGTGGCACGATGGACGATGGAAATGATCCATTGGCAAAAGCCATATCTGCGATTATGGATATCATCTCAAACCGATCAAGCGATTCGGGATGGTTTTGCCCATTTGAAACCTGGGAAATCTTATGATTCCTTGTATCATTCTGCGCAATGCAGAGCAGAGGCTGATTGGCTAATTGGCTTGAATGTAACGAGAGCGCTGACGAGTAAGTATAATGCCCAATTGGCAGCGGGCCGGGTGCAAACCCCCACACTTAGTATGATGATACAAAGAGAACGAGAGATTCGCAGCTTTAAGCCTATCCCTTATTGGGTGATTCGAGCGAATTTCGGTGCTTTTATGGGAACCTGGTTTTCTGGATCGAACACGCGAATCATGGATGAAGAACAAGCAAACCATATCCTGCAAAAAGTGAATGGGAAAGTTGGGAAGGTAAAGAGGATTGTCAAGCAGACGAAGACAGAATCTCACCCCTTAGCCTACGATCTGAATGAACTACAACGTGACGCCAACAAGAAATTTGGATTTCCTGCTAAAAAAACTTTAACCGTTTTACAACGTTTGTATGAATCTCATAAACTGGTGACCTATCCTCGTACCGATTCTCGTTACCTTACGACGGATATGGTGCCCACATTCAAAGGCAGATTAAAAAATATTGCGATAGGACCGTATGCTGAATGGGTTCATTCCATCATGCGCCAAGAACTATCCGTTAGTAAAAGAGTAGTGGATAATACTAAAGTAACAGACCACCATGCCATCATACCGACCGAACAGCCCCCACGGCTCGATCGTTTACATGCAGATGAAAGAAAACTTTATGATCTGATTGTTCGTCGGTTTATTTCCTTGTTTTATCCTCCTTACCATTATGATATCATTCGGGCAGATGTTGAAATCGCTCAAGAAATGTTTCAAGCGGAGGGCAGAGTCGTAAAGGAGTGGGGATGGAAAACCCTTTATCGAGGCGAATCCACGATGGATTTTGAAGAAGACAATGATCGTGTTCAAACATTGCCACTCCTTCAGCAAGACCAAAAGTTAGATACGAACAAGGTAGAAATCTTAAATAAATTAACCGAACCTCCTAAGCGCTATACTGAAGCGGATCTCTTATCCCAAATGGAAAAGAAAAATCTAGGTACAGTAGCTACTCGAGCTGATATTATTGAAAAGCTGCTGCATACAGAAACAATAGAACGTCAAGGGAAATTACTATATCCCACACAAAAGGGAAACCAATTGATCGAGCTGGTGGCAGAGGTTCTACGCTCACCTGAACTTACTGCGAAGTGGGAGGAGGAGCTTGAACAGATTGCCCAAGGTAAAGGGGATCCGCATGTTTTTATTTCTCAAATTCGAAATCAAACCAAAGAGTTGGTGAAGGAAATTATTACGAGTGAGACTATCTACAAACCACATAATGTAACCGGCTCTAAGTGTCCGGAGTGTGGAGAGTTTCTTCGTGAGACGAAAGGCAAAAAAGGCAAAGTGCTGGCTTGTCCAAATCAAGATTGCAAATACCGTCGATCTGCTGAAAATCAACTGTTGAATAAACGATGTCCGCAATGTCATAAGAAAATGGAGCTTCGAACAGGTAAAGCCGGAAAGTATGCCCATTGTCGACCTTGCAACGTTATTGAAATGCTTGATAATGACAGACCTGGCAAAGGAAGCAAGAGAAATGATCGCCAATTGATGCAGAAATACAAACAATCAGAAAGTCTCTCATCCAGTCTAGGTGATGCCTTAAAAGCTGCTCTTGAACAGCAAACTAAGGACTAAGTATCAAAGGTGAATTCATGAGGGATCGGCTTGATTGGTATGGGCGATTTAATCGGAATTTTTCTGATTAAAATCAAAAATGAGCAGGAAACCAGGTAGGTAATCGGAAATTTTCCGTTTATCAATGGAATTTTTCAATGGAAGTGCCCATTTGGCCTATCTAACCGTAGAAATTCCGATTAAAGAGCGGATTAGAGCTAGTTACAGTATTTAATCGGAAAAAATCCGGTTAGCAGTTCCTAATTCCCTTCTTACTCTAATATAAAACAGGAAATTTTAACATCGCAGCGAATTCTTGGATGAAGTATATTATGTTTAGAAAGAGGAGTGACGATGGTGAAATACGATTTTGATCAGCCAGTGAATCGGAAGAATACCCAATCTTACAAATGGGATCAGACAGAGCGATTGTTTGGCAGTCAAGATATTTTGCCGATGTGGGTGGCAGATATGGATTTTCCATCTCCCCCTGAAGTCATAGAGGCTCTAAAACAGCGGGCAGATCATGGCATTTTCGGATATACGCTAAGATCTCCAGAATATTATGAAGCTATTGCAGAATGGATCGAGAAACGTCACGGGTGGACCGTTCATCAGGAGTGGCTATGCTATTCCCCAGGGGTGGTTACAGCTTTAAGCCTTCTTGTTTCCTGTCTAACGGAGCCTGAAGATAAAGTCATCATCCAAACACCGGTTTATCCACCCTTTTATTCTGTGGTAAAGAATAACAAAAGAGAGCTCGTAACCAATCCTTTACTTCTACGAAATGGCCGTTATAAGATGGACTTCGAAGGCCTCGAAGGTTTAATTGATTCGAAAGTTAAGCTGCTTATCCTTTGCAGTCCACACAATCCAGTGGGAAGAGTTTGGAGCAGGGACGAGCTAGATCGCCTCGGTGAAATTTGCCTGAAAAATAATATTAAGGTGATTACAGATGAAATTCATAGTGATTTGGTATTCAAGCCAAACCAACATATACCGTATGCGTCCCTTTCCGATGAGCATGCGGTCCAATCGATCACCTGTGTTGCACCGAGTAAGACCTTTAATATGGCTGGTTTAAAAACTTCTACAATTATTATCCCAGACCCGCAAATTCGCAGAGCTTACAAAGAAAGATTAACTACTTTGTCATTGGAACTAGAAAGCTATTTTGGTTCTACGGCAACAGAAGCAGCGTATCGCATGGGGGAGGAATGGCTCGAAGAACTATTAATTTATTTGAAGAATAACCTGGAGTACCTAAAGGAATATATAAAAAGCAAAATCCCTGCTATTAAAGTCATTGAATCAGAGGGAACCTATCTGGTTTGGCTTGACTGTAGGGAATTAGGGTTCATTGGCAAACAACTGAAAGATTTTATGATCAAAGAGGCAAAGCTTGGTTTAAATGATGGAACTACGTTTGGATCGGATGGAGAAGGCTTTATGCGCCTGAATTTTGCCTGTCCGCGCTCGATCTTAGTAGAAGGGCTTGAGCGACTGGAGTCCGCGGTAAGAAAGCAACTGGCGTAGCCTCATGCGTATAATACTTTCCGATAAGTATAAGTAGAAAAAGAGCCTCTTCCCTCTTAGAGAGGAGAGGCTCTTTTAAGTTTTGGTTTTTGTTTTCGTTTTATTATAGAAACCGTAAATAGCAGCCAGATGATCGCCATAGCATACCACTTCAATAGTACAACGGGAGGTACGGGCTGTCCCCATACATTCTTATCCATTTTTAATTTGGACTGATCTTCTAGCACATGGTGGTAGCCAGGAATCGGCTTCATCACATGGATGTTATATTCGCGATTATCCGATTCATTCTGATGTTCGATGGATATCTTCATTTTCCACATATCATATTGAGGAAATTGAAGAATGGTCTCATATACCCCATTTTGCGTCTCAGGAACAGAAACCTTCCAACTCTGGCCGGACCCGAGGTGAGTGGCTTCAATTTGAATTTTAGCACTCGTTGTGGCAATACCAGTGAGGGAACCGTGCATCATGATCCTAAGTTTTGCTTCTTCACCGAGATCGGGCATATCAGGAGTTAAACTTAATTTCATGACAGGTGGATCCGTATGGGCATGTGCGTTCAGCGGAATGGAAAGAAAAAAGATCATCAGGATTAAAAGTCTGTACATATGGATCTCCTTTTTTATGGTTAACCTACATGGAGGTTCTCATTTCCATTGGCTGAGCCACCAGGTAAAGGCTAATGATAGAATAGACGATCATGGCTATAACTATGGGAAGCTCAACTTTAAAGGACCTGCTTTTCCCATACATTTGAATGGCTAAACGATGACCTATATATAAGGACCAAACATGACCCATTACAATGAACATAACCTGTAACCACCAAATGATATCCATTGAAAATAACATATTAACTTTCCAGTTGGCTGTTCCAAATAGATTCCATCCCCATCCGAATGGATCGGAAATAACGGAGACTAATTTACCGGCCTCCATGCTAAAATGCATGGTATTGTGAGCAAGATGATAAAATAAGGCAATGGGAAGAAGCGCGTAGGAATTCTTAATGGCAAGATCTCTAAAACTGAATGGATTCTTTACGAGTATTTTGGTCAACGAGATGACAATCATGTAAAAAATCGTGACAGCAATAAGGGACAGAGTCATGCCAATGGTAAAAGCTGTAATATACCCCACACTCAGACCATCCTCAATCTTCCCGACCAGCCAAAACCAATCAGGGGTCATGGTTAAACCATGAAAGGAAGTCATAGCTAGCATAATGATAATCAAGGCAGCCTCATCAAAACGGGATTTATTCACCTTCAGCAAATCGACTCCAAAGGGTCTAGCCTGTACCGTTGCGTTATCGTGAGGACATGTTTTTACACATTCCATACATTGTATGCAATAGGTGTTTTTATGCATCGAACCTAAATATTGCGAAGTGGGGCAAGCATACCCTTTGCTGTTTCCATTAAAGCAATCTTTCGTTATGCATGTGTTGCAAATATCTCGGTCCTTTGGACGGACTTCCACGGGAGCGATGAGCGCATATAACCCACTTATACGACCGATTAAACAAGCGTATCGACAGAATGCCTTCTTATCAAAAATAACAACAGATAAAATGGCCATGAACAACATGGCTAAAGCTAAATACGCGGTCACAAAGGGTTTGGTGGTCACGGCCCACCCTAATTCAAACCAAGTTAAGATAATAAAAAGAAAGGTGGCCAGGTAGATGTTTTGTAATGCTTTTGGCCATTTTTTCTGCAGTGAAAATATCGATTTCTTCACTCTCCACATACCTAATTTATCTATCCATGTTGCAATGGCATCCCATGGACAGACAAAACACCATGCTTTCCCAGCAAACAAAATAAAAAGTACTAAGACTATCCACCAAATGGTCCAGGTTAATATGGTGGACAAATTCCGACCAGAATCCTGGGTTCCAAACAAACCTGTTGCAATAACCAATAGAAATAAAAATACAGTGAAAAGTTGCATAATGAAGGTGAATTTTCTTGAAAATGCAAGTCTTCTTACCCAATTCCATCTCAGCAGATCAAAGGTTTTGTAACCAAGTGAATCAGATTGATGTTTAACCTTGGTAAAGGCAATAAACGAAATAACCATGATCATTACCACTGCAAAATAGTAAAGCCAGGTCGGTACTCCCTGCATGATATGAACCATTTGTCCATCAATTATTTTCATCTGCATATTTTCTGAGTTCATGAAGACCCCTCCTATCTTTACGATATAGCTGGTTAGAGCAGTAAACAGTTATATATATCACAAGCGTAAGATAAAATTAAAGCTTGTCACCAAAAGTTCATTTTGATTCTTCGCGGTAGGGTCAATTCCCCAATCGGCGCTAAATGGCAACACCATAAGCTTGAACGTTATTCTAAAAATTGCCATATGCTTCAAGCGATTTTTTCGCACATTCAGAATCCATACTATAGATGGAGGTGTTGTCCATGCCGCAAATTGAAGTGAAATGCTCAGTATCCAATTGTTCTTTCTGGGGGCGGGGAAACCAGTGTAACGCTCCGGCGATTATGGTCGATGTTGATTCTCATGCCAGCTATGATGTTGAGGCAAGCGGTGAGTTAGGAATTGACACTACCCATCAAGATACGGCAAATAACTCGGCTGCGACTTGTTGTCGCACCTTCAAACCGAAGAAGTAAATCCAGAGAACACTCATGAAAGGCTAGTCCTTTTGTGGGTGTTTTTTGTGCCTTCATATAAATGTGAACAATTCGTGAATGATACGTATTTTTTTATTAAGCAGAGAATGATAATACATAAAGACGGTATTGGAAAAGGGGATCAGGGTGAAAGACATTTCTTGGATGACTTATTTGATGCTCATTTTAGCAAGCTATCGCATTACGCATCTTATTGTGTTCGATAAAATCACAGAATTTATCCGAACTCCATTTTTACGAAAACAAGTAAAAATAGATGAAGAAGGTAAATCAACAATCAAAAAAATTCCCACCTCTATGTTCGGTTATTTACTCAATTGCTACTGGTGTGCAGGAGTTTGGAGTGCCATCCTTATCGGCTGTGGATATTGGTTTATACCCAATATCGCGATGCCTATTATCTTTGTTTTCTCTATTGCTGGTGCTGCTGCGATTTTAGAAACTTATATTGGGGTGGGGACTAAGTTAGTGGCCTATTTATCCAAAAAAACGCAAGTATAATGCTTGTCTAAACATGGCGAAATTTAGAGTATCATTTATGTGGAATAAATAGGAAATGTATCATAGAATTAAATTAAATACATAGATAAAAATAGTCGATTGGAGAGAAGAATATGTATTACTGTATTAACTGCCAGAAGCTGCACAAAAAGGCTGATGACGCAGCAAGACTGTTTCAATCTGGATATGTATTGGTGAATGATACCAGAGTACCTCTAGGGTTTTGTCAAATCAAAAAAAAATCGTTCCAGAAATTTCAGTTAAATATAAGTTCTTAAAGTTAATAGGCAAAACACTATACCAAATCGATACTTCTCTCATTAGTTATTATGAGGAGACGGAGAAGAGGTGAAAGGGTATAGTGATTCTATTCCAATCAATTATTTATTGCATGATATGCAGGAATCCTATGAAGCCGCAGGAAGGAAACCTGATGCAAAGTAAAAAAATAAAGAACGGATCTTCAGCTTTTGTTTGCTCAGTATGTCAAGCTAAGATCTTCTTTGAAGCCAAGCAATCCATAAAATCAAAAACGTAAAACCTACCTCAATGTGGTAGGTTTTTTGGTTTTATCGGAAAAAATTATACAAACAATAGTAGCTTTTTTATTTTCATTTTTCTTCAGAAAATGTGTCTAAAATATTATGGCTAACTTTTTACAAAAGGGATTTTAAGGGTATTTAAGTGATTTTCATCACACTATGAAAGGAAGTAAAGGATTATATTGTAAATGTCTCGTTAAGAGAACACCTATTCACTCTTGGATCCAGGGATGATGTGGAAGGTTCAAAACAGGAGGTCTTTATGAAAAACCTAGCCATTTTTGGTTTAACCTTTGCTCTTGCTTTTGGGGGCGGGTACTTATACTTTCAAAACCAAGGTGCAAATGTAGAGCAACAAACTACTCAGTCTGCACAAACCAGTCAACAAGCAGGACAAACGGAGCAACAGCCTGCAGCTCAGCAAACAGCACCAGCTTCAGCGGAAGGGGAAATTTTAGTACAGCGTGGCTGTAATGCATGCCATGCCGTTTCGTCTTTAGGTGTTCAAGGGGGAGCAACTGGACCGGATTTATCCCAGGCTTTTGTGAATGTGAAGGATAAACATGGGGTGGCCTTAGATGAGTTTTTAAAGAAACCAACATCTGCTGTCATGTCTGGCGTGCTTGGGGGTAAGCCGCTAACTGATGATGAGCTAAAAGCCGTTTTAGCAGCTTTAAAGACAGCATCTGAAAAATAAGGTTGTATTTTGGGGGAGGTTTATATGAAAAAATGGATTCCAGCCGTTACTGGCGCACTTGCAGGCTTTCTTGCCGCGACTGTTTTCTATGCAGATTATACTGAAATGGGAACGAAAACGACAGCTATCGATCCTTCTCAGAAAAGCAACGCGGAAAAAGTGTATGTTCCTTTCGGACAAAAAGATGAATATTACTTGTTTGCCTCTGGCGGCCACTCTGGTCAAATGTTTATTTATGGGGTTCCTTCTATGCGTCACATCCGAACTGTTCCTGTCTTTTCACAGGATGCTGCAACCGGGTATGGATTTGATAAGCATACAAAAGAAATGATGGGCAACTATACATGGGGAGATCTTCACCATCCTGCTTTCTCTGAAACGCAAGGGGATTACGATGGGAAATGGATGTTTGCTACAGATGTCGGGAACAGCCGTGCTGCTGTCATGGATTTAAAAACATTTACGACTAAAGACATTATGAATGTTCCCAATACAAGTGGCCCACATTGTGCGGCTTTCGTAACGGAGAATACCGAGTATATGTTCTTACCGACCCGTTTTGCTGTGCCGTTAGGATACAAATATGAGACTTTAGACGACTACAGCCAAAAGTATCGTGGGGTTATGTCTGCCGTCAAATTTGACGAAAAATCCGAAAAGCTGAATGTCGCTTATCAGGTTGCTCTTCCACCATGGTCTTATGACTTATCCGATGCTGGTAAAAAGATCTCAAAAGATTGGGCAGTTGTGACCACTTATAATACAGAAGAAGCAACGACCAATCTAGAAATCAACGCTTCTCAAGCAGATCGCGATTATATTGTTCTATTTAATTGGAAGCAGTTAGAACAGATGGTCAAGGATGGACAATTTGAAGAAGTGAATGGCCAAAAAATTATTTTCCCGGAAAAACATAAAGGGGCTATTTATTTAGTACCAGTTGCCAAATCTCCACACGGGGTCGATGTAACTCCAGATGGAACACGTTTTATCGCTTCTGGTAAGTTAGCACCAGCTATGACTATATTCTCATTTGAGAAAGCATTTGCAGCTATTGAGAAAAAAGAATTTGCCGGTGAACGTAACGGAATTCCGATCTTAAAATATGAATCGGTTATGGAACGCGAAGTTAACCCTGAAAATGCACTGGGTCCGCTTCATACACAGTTTGATGACAAAGGGATGGCTTTCACGACCATGTTTATTTCTTCCGAGATTGTTAAGTGGGACCCGAATACAGGTGAAACCCTTGACCGAGTTCCCGTACAATATTCTCCTGGACATTCTGTAGCAGCTGAAGGCGATACAGTAGCTCCAGATGGAAAATATATCATTGCTTTAAACAAGATTGCTAAAGATAGCTACTTGTCTGTAGGACCATCACATCCAGAATCGATGCAATTAATTGATATTTCCGGTCCGAAAATGGAAGTCATTCAATCAGCACCTGTTAACCCTGAGCCTCACTATGCTCAGATCATTAAAGCGGATAAAATCAAGACCATTACCGTCTATCCAAAAGATGAAAAGAGAGCAGATTCTGTTTGGAAGCAAGAAGATACACGTATTGAACGTAAGGGCAATGAAGTCCATGTCTATGGTATAGCCATGCGTTCTAAGTTCCTGTTTGATGCAAAATCTAAGCGTCCAGATGTCATTGAGGTAAATCAAGGCGATAAAGTATTTATTCACTTGACCAATATTGACCTTGATCAGGATATTACACACGGATTTGCGATTAACCGCTATAACCTGAACATGGAAATCCAGCCTGGCCAAACCAATACAATTGAGTTTGTTGCTGATAAAGCAGGAACCTTCCCATTATATTGCACCAACTTCTGTTCTGCCCTTCATCAAGAGATGAGCGGATACTTCTTAGTTAAGCCGAAACAATAAGTGTCTGAAGGGGGCTAAATATATAGCCCCCTTTAAACTAATATTTATCAGAAAAGAAGGAAGGTCTTATTATGTCTAAAAAGCTGTCCGTTTCTTCAAGTCTCATGTTGTGTGGAGCAGCAATTATATTAGTGCTATCAATATTCTTTCCATGGTGGGGGATGCAATTTATCGCACCCCAGTATCCCGAAGGGCTGGATATCATTGTATATCCTTATAAAATGGAAGGCAGAATCGATATCATTAATGGCTTAAACCATTATATTGGCATGAAGGAGTTTAGTGAGGAATCTTTTCCTGAGCTTCAGTACCTGCCTTTTGTGATCGGGGGAATTGCAGCGGTAATCTTGTTGACGGCGCTCACGAAAAATACTAAATTCCTCTATACGACAATCGCGATTTTTTCCATAGGTGGAGCGTTGGGATTATATGATATCAAACGCTGGCTAAATGATTTTGGAACGAATTTGGATCCGAAAGCACCGATCACAATTGATCCCTTTGTACCGCCTATGATCGGAGAGAATACGATAGCCAACTTTGTTACCCATAGTTATTTTGCAACAGGTTCGTTATTGATGGGAATAGCTTTCTTGCTTGTGCTATTCCCGCTTTGGAGGGAACGTAAGAAATGAGAAAGATAGGAAGCCTGTGGGCGCTGATTTTCAGCATGACGCTGTGTTTTACCAGCGCCCATGCTGATTCCTCGGTCCAACAACTAGTAGATCAAACACCAGTCAATGGAGTATTAACTCTTGAAAATCAAACTTATGTAGGAAATATCGTTATTGACAAGCCTATGACGGTGAGGGGATCAGCAGGCACCATCATCAAAGGTGATGGAACAGGGAATGTCATTACCGTTAAATCACCGAAAGTACGATTGGAAAATTTAACGGTAACAAACAGTAGCTTTGATCGCAATACGGCAGAAGAATTTGCCGGTATTAAGGTCATGACAGACCATAATGTGTTGAAGGATTTAGTTATTACTGATTCATACCATGGTGTTTATTTGAGCCAAGCTCATCATAATGAAGTCATAGGTGTGGATATAACAGGTTTAAAGGCAAAAGAAATTGCTGGTCAAGGAAACGGAATAATGGTTTATTATTCCAACCACAATACAATTGAAGACAATAGGATCATAAACTCTAGAGATGGCATTTTCTTCGATCACGGAGATGACAACCTGGTAATTGATAACCGGGTTAGTCATACTCGTTACGGTTTGCATTATATGTATTCGGATCGCAATAAACTGATCGGGAATTCATTTACGGCTAACACTGGTGGCGCCACTCTGATGCATTCCGTTGGAAGTGAATTACTTAACAATCAGTTTGCTCTGAATCAAGGAACACGAGCATTTGGGCTGATGTTACAGTCCTGTGATGACACTATAGTTCAAAATAATCAATTTTACCAAAATCAAAGAGCGCTTTATATCGATCAATCACAAAACAATCGATTGGAAAACAATGAAATTTTTCAAAATCAAGTAGGAGTAGAAATCTGGGCTAGCTCAACGAACCAGGTGTTCACCAACAATCGAATCCAATACAATACGGCACCTGTGATCACCATTGGTGGCAAGGCTCTTAATCAATGGAGTGAACATGGAGTCGGGAACGATTGGGGAAATGACTTTCCTCTTTTAGACCTTGACCAGAACGGGATTGGTGATTATCCCGTTGAATATAAATCGTCGTTAAATAAACTTATGGAAGAAAACGAACTGGTCTATTTATTTCTGGATAGCCCAGCTATCGAGATATATGAATTAATTGGGAAATTCTTATTTCAACAGGAAACCATGATCGAGGATCCTCATCCGATAATAAACAAACGGCCCATCTCAATCATGCCATGGGTGTTTATTTTACTGGTTATTCTAGGAGGTTACTCCTTGGTCAGAGGAGGCAGAAAACGATAATGAATTATGTATGGAAAGATTGGAAGGAGCTATCGCGAGGAAAGGGAATCTGGCTATCATTAAGTATCCTTATTCTTGTTTCCATCTTTATTCTTTTACAGTCCAAATCGCTGCCGTTAGAACATGGGTTTCAAGTATTTCTTCTTTCGCTCCATGATTTAAACGTATACCTGATTCCTTTACTTTCTCTCTTTATATCTTCTTTCTCGATCATGCAGGAAAAAGAGCAAAAAACGATGCTTATCCTCTTAACAAAAAAGGAATCCTATTCCAGCTTTCTTGCGAAAAAGAGTATATCAGTCCATATTATTACACTGGCCGTTTTTATAAGTTGGTACTTTATTCTTGCACTAATTTCGAAAATGTTTTTCATTTTTCAAGCTACGCATTTCTTTGCTTTCTTGTTATCGGTCGCCATTCTTGTAATCATTTTTAATCAACTTGGCATCCTTTGGGGAAGTATATGTTCGAATCGGATGCAGGCCGTAGGAGCCAATCTTTTTACCTGGTTCTTCTTTATCTTCCTGATCGACTTGGTAAGTTTATTCTTTTTACCTTATATTCATTATGAAAATATAACATTGTTTTCTTTCTTTTATTTTTTTGATCCGATTCATACGATCCATTTTTACTTGGAAACGACACTTGGCTTGTATCCCTTGGATCATATGTCGCGGATTATGGAAAAAATGGTCTGGACATCACCTTTGATCTTTATGCTTATGAATCTATTGCTTTGGGTTAGTCTTCCGTTTGGACTCTCGCTTGGGCTCGGTCGAAAGGGGAATCATTATGATTAATATTCAGGGCTTGACTCAAAGATACAAAAGTAAAGTGGTTCTTGAGAATGTCCATCTTCAAATTGAAGAGAAGGAAATTTGCGCCTTAGTGGGCCGAAATGGAGCAGGGAAATCTACACTCATTCATTCGATCTTAGGACTTCTTCCCGTTAAACAAGGAGCTATTACGATTGCTGGCGTTTCACATCAAAAGGAAGAGTGGAAAAGAAAGGTAGCCTATTTACCTGAGAAATTTCAATTATATCCTCATCTAACGGGGGAAGAGAATTTTCTTTTCTTTGCCTCCTTGGATGCAGAACCCAATCTACCCAAAATAGAAGAATGTTTGAAGATGGTCCAACTGTGGGATCATCGCAATGATAGAATCAACGGATATTCCAAGGGGATGCTGCAGCGTTTAGGTCTTGGAATCATGCTGTACTATCCTTCCGAGCTACTTATTCTGGATGAACCTACAAGCGGACTAGATCCCATGGGTAGAAAAGAAATATTGTCCATCTTAAAAACATTGAAGGATAAAACCATCTTGTTTTCCTCTCATCACTTAGATGAGATCAGACAAGTTTGCACACATGTTGCTTTTATTGAAGATAAAAAAATCCAGAAATCAACAGTGGAGTTATTTTATGAGGATTACGCTTAGTGAGGGAGTATGGTGAATGATGAGAGAAATATCTTTTTTACTATTCGCTTTGATGCTCAGTGGTTGCGGTTCATCATCTGATTGGAAGGTAAGCTTTCCTACCGCGGATACTTTCCACGCTGGAAAAGAAATTCCAGTAGAAATGATGATTACACAAGATGATAAAGGTAATGCAGGTCTTGATGTAACGGCCACGTTTGAAATGAAATCAATGGACCACGATACATTACATGTTTCATTTTCAGATGAAGGTAATGGAAAATATACAGGAAAAACCTTATTTCCTATGAGTGGAGAATGGCAAGGGTATATTACTATATCCGAAGGAAATAAAAAGGAAGAAGTACTTATTCCTATTACAGTTAAGGAGTAAAAAAAGATGATAAAACAATTACGACGGACTCTTCTCATTCTCCTATCTATTCTTACGGTTTCTGGATGTTCAGATAAAACGGAAGTATCTTCAAAAAAAGTGGTAGCGAAGATCAATGGAGAAGAAATTACTCAAGAAGATTTAAACTTTTATCAATTAATCAACGTGATGCAAATTGCGATGTATCGAGATGCAGATAAGAAAAAATATACAGGCAGTGAATTAGAACAAGCCATGAAATTCTGGGATGCTAAAGAGTCAGAAGCAAAAACGAAAAATCTATTACTTACCCAAATCATTCGTTTGAGGGCCATGGCTATGTTAGCCAAAGAAAAGGGTCACCAAGCTACTACTGAGGAAATCAATCAAGAAATTGAAAAAGTAAAAGAAGTTTACAAACAACAGTCTGTTGCTATCAATATGATTCAAGATTATGGAGAAGAAAAATTTTGGCAGCAACAACAGGTACAATATGAACGAATTGTATTGGCTGGAAAAGTCCAGAAGGATATAATTGAAAATGTAAAAAAAGCCAACCCAAAAGCTGAAGCGAAAGAAGTCAATATGTTGTCGGAAAAAAAGTATGAGGAACTACTTGTTTCTCAAATGGGATCTTTAAAAATCGAGTTGATGAATAAATAGGGTTTAGGGACAAGCAGAATACAATTTGGAGAAAGGGTGAATCCCATGTCATCATTAAACCAACCCTGGATTATGTTCGAGAGTGAGCAGGAGATTGGCGAAGCGATCCAAAAAGGGTTAACAGATCGACTTCAATTTCCTGTTGGGATTGCCATTCAAGAAAGAGAGTTTTTGATCATCATCAAATTACCGGGTAATGAAGCTCATATTCGGTTCAAGTTAGAGGATTTGAAAGGGTTATATCAAAATGTGGAAGCATTTATTTCATTTCTTCAAGAGAGTTGGAATGAAAGCGTGAGTGAAGCAACTGCTCAACAAGGGAAGAAAAAGTAAACTTTATGTAGGCGGTGATTACCACAGGAACAAACCTGGTAACACCGCCTTATTTTATTTTTTACATTTTAAAAAAAAGTTTATTCTGATCCTGATCTTTTTTAATAATATAATAATAGCTTGTTTGCATGTAGTACCCTGAAAAGGAATGTATTTGCATCAAGATGAATTCATATGGTCCTTTGCTTTGGGAAGATTATAGATACACCATCCTTTAATCTTCTACGATCAGTTATCGCCCAACGAAAACAAATTGGTTTCAAATTATACAGATGAGTGAAGGTGAGAATCCAATGACGCGAGTAAGACATTTAACTCTGCATGATTTCAGCTTTCAAAATACATCTGAAAAGACCCTTTCGCTGGAGGATGTCTTACAAAGGGTATTACGGTTTATCCGTCTTGAACCTTTTGGAGATTTCCGTTTTATGATTGGAACGGACTCCCATGTTTACCGGAAGCATACAACCTTTGTTACTGGCATTGTTATTCAAAGGATGGGTAAAGGTGTATGGGCATGTTACCGGAAAGTGAAGCAGAATGGCAAAATGGATCTAAGGGAAAAAATCACGACGGAAACCAACTTCACACAAAATGTAGCGGCCTTTTTTGATGAAAAACAGGAACAACAAATGAAGGAGCTCATCCTGCCAGGCTCTAAGTTCATCAAAGAATGTCACTTAGATATCGGTGCAGGAACACAGAATAAAACCAGTATGTTCGTCAATGAAATGATGAAGATCATTGAGGAGACGGGGTATCAAGCCAGAATTAAACCCTATTCCTTTGTGGCCTCTCATTACGCGAACTATTACACGAAGCTTGGCTAAAGTAATGAAGAAAGAAGACCGCAGTCTAAGGTAAGAATTAAAGATATCCTAATAATGTACATCACCAACGCGTTTCGAGTTAAGATGTTTCACATTAAAAATCAATACTGTCCTATGACAATATCGGTCTTTCCCTACAAAATTTTTCCTGACTGGTGTAATAGGTGTCGTTTATTTTTAAAAATTTTTTGTTTGCCTGTTGCAGAGCCATGCTACTAGCTAATGCATCAGGCTTTTTTAATTGTTTAGAAATTATAACTTTATAAAACATAAACCAACCAGATCTGATTGCTTAGTATTCCCCACATTAATTTTTAAAAAATGAATCGGAAGAATATTCTATGTAATTTACTATTGCATGAAATGAAATACTATTATAGAATCTTATACACAAAGAACAATTATCCAATTTAATCAAATATCCCTCAAAAAAGGTATGGGCTAATACGAAAAACGTGTTATACTAATAAAGTTTTAATCCTTAATGGGGGATAGGTAGATAGGATTGGAAGAAACCTAAAAAATAATTAGGTATAATTTTGAGGTTTCAAACATTAATTATTTGCAGGGTGATTAAATATATTCTTGACATATTCTTAATATATTTATCAATTAAAATGTGTTATATTTTGCCTGAAATCGAAAACATCGTCGTTTTTGTCGGAAAAAGGGGGAAGGATATGGTTCAAGGTGTAATAAAAGAGGATAAAGATGGAATGAATCACCAATGGATAGATAACTTAGAAGATTGGGTTATACATTATAGAAGCTTGGCAACAGAAGGACAAACTGCCAGTTATATTCCCGCATTAGCCAAGGTAAACCCATCGCAGTTAGGAATTTGTATCGTGGGCCCGAATGGAACGATGATAAAATCAGGGGATTGGGAAGTCTCTTTTACTTTGCAAAGTATATCCAAGGTGATAAGCTTTATAGCTGCATGCTTGGAACGTGGTATTTCTTATGTGTTAGAACGGGTGGATGTGGAACCAACGGGTGATGCTTTCAACTCGATTATTCGTTTAGAAATGCATAAGCCAGGAAAGCCGTTCAATCCCATGATCAATGCTGGAGCCATTACCGTTGCTTCCCTTCTGCCAGGAGAATCAGTAGAAAAAAAACTAGAATCACTGTACATATTATTAGAAAAACTGGTGGGGAAACGTCCGACTATTAATGAAGAAGTGTTCCAATCCGAATGGCAAACCGCTCATCGGAATCGCGCGTTAGCTCATTATTTAAAAGAGACGGGTTTTTTAGAAACTGAGGTAGAAGAAGCCTTAGAGATCTACTTCAAGCAGTGTTCGATAGAAGTAACCACAGAAGACATAGCTATGATTGGACTAGTTCTTGCTCAAGATGGATACCATCCTATGCGTAAGGAACAAATCTTGCCTAAAGAAGTGGCTAGGATAACCAAAGCATTAATGCTAACTTGCGGAATGTACAATGCTTCGGGCAAATTTGCTGCTTTTGTTGGAATTCCAGCCAAGAGTGGAGTATCTGGCGGGATAATGGTATCCGCTCCTCCACGTGGCAGATCCAGAGAGTTACCATTTCCAGATGGATGTGGGATTGGAATTTATGGACCAGCGATTGATGTATATGGCAATAGTACATCCGGATCAATGTTATTAAAACACATAGCACAAAGATGGGATCTTAATATTTTCTAATAGGCAAAGCGAAATAAGAACAATCAAGCTGATAAACCAGTAATGGATTATAAGCCTTATGTCATCGAGTTGTCTTTCATGTAATTCTACCATAATAAAAAATAGTAGCTAAGCAAACATCTCTTGTAGCACTATTGATTTAATTGCTAAGATAATGGACTAGCTGTCTTAAGAGATTTGTGATGTATAGAAAATGCATTTATAATACTATTTTACACTAGAAAGTTGGATGATGTCAATTAATCTAACACATATTATGCTTCCTAAAAATACCTATATATGGTTGGGAGGTAGATTACCAAGAAGCATGATGCTGCAGATGTGCTGATCGTTGGTATGGGTTCTACTCGTGATCTCTTTCTTGGTGAACTTGTATTCCCAAGAGTTTATTTATCAATCTAATAACTTGTATAATTGGCAAAATATGATAAAATAAAGGTAACAAATCAATTCCTGTCCTTATTATTTCATGAAAATTCTTTTCTGTTAACTATGAAATGGAGGAACGTATCATGAATCAACATGATTGGGAAGCAATAGAAAGCCCTCATATCAGTATGAAATGTGTCCATTGTGGACAGCACATCGATGTAGAGGATACGGAAGATTGGAACCTGAGAATATTTGCGAATTGTCCAAGTAAATATCATAATTAATGAAAGCCCTTGGATTAATCTCCAGGGGCTGAATTTTGTTCACCATGCTCTGTCATAAATCGATGTACTTTTTGTATGGACACATATTCATGCTTGTGCAGACCGTTTCGGTACTTCGCGTAGTGATAGGCTGCAAGGGGAAAACTAAGCTTTATGTGAACGACTGTCCCTTCTGTTGAAAAAGGATTATCAAACAGGATTTGCCATTCGCCGATACGTTCACTTTCCGGAATTTCTTGAAAAATATTCTTCTTAATGGATAATATTGCCTTTAAATCCTTCCAAGTGTTCTCCCATAATGGACTAAATTTCTCAGGATTCGGCAATAGCTCCTGGGCTGTTCGAATGTCCGTCTCCATTTGATTCAACTGGTCCGCATCCGCTTGTTGAATCTCCTTCTCCAATCGTTTCAGCCACTCATTAATCAGCGCATATCCTTTAGCTTGGATCTCGAGAACTAATTCCTGCTTGTCTTCTTGAGAATGGGAAATTTTAAATGCTGTATAAAATTGATCTGCTGTCTTCAAAATCTAACTTACCTCCTCTAAAACCTTGTTTCAATCTTAAATCCATTTTAACTGATACAGATTGAATAAGCGATATGCTGATTGAATTTAACTGTCATATTTTTTTTTGATTCATCATTAAACATGCAATTAAACGAAAAACCTCGCTGAAATTCAGCGAGGTCAATTTGTGATCGAAACAGATGAATCTGAATAGCTTTCATTGGTACGGCTCCTTTGACAAAAACTAAATGGTTGGTGTTGCCGGTCATACAGTGTGGCTGGTGTAATATTCTTATCTGCCCAAATTAAACCTGCAGCTATTATAGCACCAATAATTGCAGATAGATCATTTATACTGTTTTTGATAGGTTCCTTTTATCCATTTGTACAAATCATCATAAATTTGCCTAGCCTGAGGAACCTGACTAAATGCGGCTTGAACAATCACCTTCCGTCCGCCAATATAATACGCATTCGTAACGGCTTGATCTAATCCTAAATCTTTCGCCTTGTTAAGCTGTTTATAAAACAAATCATAATAATAACGATTGCTTAACACTCGTTCATCTAATTCAAGCTCCATCCCTAAATGATGCTCTTTCGCGATACGTGCCGTGTTTTCCATCCGGTCCTCAGCCGGGGTGAGCGTAGCGTAATAATTGGGTTGGAGAAACACGTAATCAAATCCGAATGTTTTCCACTGATTATGGCCAATGGAACCAAAGTAGGGAATCCAATAAAATTTCAATTTTTTTTGTTGGACAATATGGGCAGCCGTTTGAACAAGCTCCACCTCATGGGGGATGGTTTGATCGATGGTTTCAGGTAACCAATAGAATCCTGCGAGATCCAGATGGGAAAACTGTGCGTTAATCCACTTATCCCATACTTGTTCAAAATAGACTTCCATAGCTGATCGCTTGCTTTCCCAATTATCGCCTTTTTCCTCGTTAATAAAAGGGAAGGCAAAGACACTTTGACTAGGGCTTAACTGGCCCAATGTGCTATGATGGGGGACCGGGTAAGCCATTGTTAGAATGATTTTTGTTCGTTGATGCAGTTTTTCCGATGCTTCATTTAGTGCATGAAGCTGCTGTCCTGGAGAGAACAGGTCTTCGAGGTAGTCCTTCCAATTCATCCAGTTCCTCGTTAAGGTGGGATAGGGAAGAAAGAGGAAGGTGTCAAACATCCGGTCTTGAAAATGGCCTTCGGGATGAAGATAAGAGAGCATGGGCAAAAACTCTTCTTTCCTCCAACTTCCCGCTGCACCATGATCTCCTGTATAGATGAGAGCAATGTCATGTATGTCCTCTATGTTGAGAAAGTTTAGATCCGCTTTGGTTGCGGGAACAAAGTGAGATAGGATTATTGGTCTTAACGGCGATGTTTGCACTTCTTGTTGAAAAGATAGCCTTCTAGCAAAAACCCATTGTTCAACAGGCAAGCTCAACTTTACATAGCGGGTCATCATGGGTGAAAATACCATGCTTAGTGTCTTTGCTTGGACTGACTCCTCATAAGGTGGGGGTAGGACATCTACTCTCCCCAGTCGGTTCCATTTCCGGCCATCTATCGAGATAAAGGCCTCTAGAAAATCAGGTAACAGGATCCCTTTTTCCAATTCTTGCTTAAATTCTATTGACAATCCACTAATTTTTTGCAGTTTTCCAAAGTCTATATTTATGTCACGACCATTCTGTCTAAAGAAGCCTGTCCATGTATGGCTTGGAGAAATTAAACCCTCGATAGGACCTGGATAAGTTTTATACTCATGCTGTAAAAACGCTTGATCTGGATCGTGCGGTTCTATTGTATAGGAGGGCCTTGGATCCTTTTCAATTGGCGGAACCGTCATGTATGAGGATGACATAACACCCCAGTAGGGCAGAGTGATGAGGCAAACCATAAGTATGAAGAATACGAGCCTTGGCAGATTCATTTCTTCCTCCTTGTTATTCAACGACCTTTACGTAAATTTGCTGTCGATGATTTCCCGCCGAAACCGTGATGAGTCCCTGACCTGGAAAATGAGCCATAAACAGTCCTTCGGCAGTGAGAGTACCAATCGCGGGGTTATCCCAACCGAAAACGATAGTATAGGGGATTTTCGATCTCGTTGTAACAGATATCTGTTGTTGCTCCCCCACACTCAACTTGAGTAAGGACGGATAAACGGTCCAACTTCTTTTTGTTTCCTCGCTTTTTCTATATTCATATACCTTTTTAGCGATGGCAGCTAATTCCTCCCGCGTTACCTCGTTCTGCGGATGGAAGTAACTTTGATCCGTGTTCATCCAACCCTTTTCGATCACAAAAAGCACAGCTTCTCTCATGTTCAAGGTTATCTGCTCGAAATCAACTAGACGATCCCCTGAAGTTGTCGTCGTATCAGATTGGAAAAGACGGTGGAGAATCAGGGCAGCTTCTTGCCGCTGAATCGGTTCAGACCTATCCATGTGCAGATCTTGTAAAAGACTTAATCTTTCAAAGGCTAATACATAAGAATCAATTGGAATAGAGTTGTTTTCATCATCTATTGGCAAGGGTTGGATACCAAAGGCTTTACCTATAACTAGTATAAATTCCTGTGGATTTATGGATGCATTCGGCATAAAATGTTCTGATTTGATTTCACTCATCAGTCCTTGCTCAGTGACATAGGAAATGGCCTGATGATCCGTTGCCTCCACGCAAAGGGGCACTGTGAGTCCCCAGATGAGGGAGAGTGCTACCCTTTTTCTTCTGAGCATAACGATCTCCCTTTCTTAATAGAGGTGGAAATTATGTTTAGTATACCCACAATAGGAAAGATCAAAAAAAGGCATCCCAAGGATGCCTTTTAAAATGTTTGTTTGCTATAGGTTGTTCGCCAAGGTAGAAGCGGTGACACGGTAACTTGACGATAAGAATAAGAAAGACTGTAAACAAAGGACCAACTGCCAATGAGAAGCAATCCAATTTGAGGGCTCATGACAGTAAAGTCGAATAAACCTTGGCCAAAAATCATGGCCATGATTCCCCCTAACAAAGGAGTTAGGCGGCATTGATGTTCATACAAATTGCGAATTTCCTGAAGCAGGGCCCACATCTGCCATCCCAAAATCCCTAGCCCGACTACCCCAAGCGTGGTAGCGATGGTCAACCAAAGGTTGTGGGCATGAAACACTTTTAGATAATGATAGACACTTGGATCCGCATAATAGATACCCAGTAGACCCCAACCTGTAACGGGTTTCATCATAAACATATAAAAGGTATTTTCCCAAATCGCCTGACGGTCACGGATGGAGGAGAATAAAATTTCTCCACGAGGGAACCATTCCGGTCGATGGAGCATTAACGCCGTTCCAGCTAACAGCATAAACATGAGAATCAGCATTTTCTTCTTATGTCCGGCAAAGTACATGTAGAAGACAAATCCAAGGAAACATCCAATGACAGCTCCTCGCGATTCTGTCATCATCAGAACCAAACTAAATAAAGCAATTCCCCAAAGATATAGTAAACGTCGATGACCTTTCGCTTGTTGGAAGAAATAAAATCCGATCATGATCATCGTAGCATACCAGGTGCCCGCCAGATTGGGATTGTTAAACGTTCCGGCAATTCGATGGGCTTCCTCAATGTCCACAAAGGATCGGATACCTAAGAGGAATTTCCACCAAGCAGGCGAATAGGTGATGATGTTCCAATTTTCCAGTAAACCGATGACGGCAGATCCTATCGAGACCATATATACTTTTGAAAACAGTAACTCTATCTGCTGTTCGGTTTGGAAATAATCTTGCAAATAAAGACTAACCGCTAAAAAAAGCAATAAGACAAACGATGCAAGCATCGAATATCCCTCTTTCTGGCTAAGACCGACAAGAAAAGACCACAAAAATAAAATAAAAATTCCTTTTGTCCATGTGTTTCGGTTCCAATCTCCCCATTCATGCTGCCGCACCAGCTTATAAAATAGATACATGAGCGGTACAAAAGCCAAATAGGGTGAGAACACGATCATGGCTAAACTGATATACACCCTGATAACCCCCCGGTTATTTCTCTTTATGGTTTTATGTATATCATCTTGCTATCCAAAAATGCCAATAGAAAGTTCTGAAGAAGCCAAGATAACATAGAAACATTATCACATTCCTGAATGTCTTACAACTAAATTTTTTATAAAAATGGATACAATTTGGCGATTTTCACCAATTTAATTCTTAAGACCTAGCAATTTATCATGAAGTGTGGCGAGTGAAGCTAGCAAAATATAGTCAGAAATTTCGAGACTCCGTCTAAAGGCGGAGTCTTTTTCAATCATCAGGACGATAGGATGGAAAGAAAGAAACAGATATAATAAAAATATAAAATGGATGGTTGGAGGGAACCCGTATGCTAAGGAAATTATTCGGATTCATATTAATCGGGATGGGTGTCCTATTTCTGATTGGGAATATAGTAAGCCTAAATGTAATGGATAGGTGGTGGCATGGACCGACCGAACCCATCAATGAACAGAGGACACTGGAGGGCGTAGGAGTGAAAAAAATTCAGGTAGAATCCGATATCGCTTCCATTCGCGTATTCCAAAGCCATAATCATCAAATCTCTGCTGTGTTGGAAGGTAAAATGGACGTAAAACGAAAAGAGAATCTCGTTTTTCAACTCGATAAACAGGAGGATGCAGTTCAGGTGAAACTTCAGATCGATTCAAAGGGTTCTGCATTTTCGTTTCCGGATTTTGGGTCGAATCAAGTAGAGCTGAGCATATCCCTTCCAAAGCAACTTTATGATGAAGTCACGATTGAAACCAATGTGGGGAAAATTGAGATTGACCAGTTGGAAGCAAGCCAACTAGACGTGGAAACCGATGTGGGAAAGATTTCTATTGATCGATTCTATGGAGAAAAAGCGACGATTAATTCCGATATAGGTTTGATTCAGGTTGAAAAATCGAAAGCCGCCTTTGACCTAACCACTCATACAGGGAAAGTTGAAATGAGACTGGATTCCATTGAACATGATATTTTTATTAAAAGCGATACGGGAAAAGTGGAAGTTGTCACGATGAAAACACCGGAATCAATGGATCTACGCTTAAGGTCAGATGTTGGAAGAGTATCGGCAAAAGTCCCTGGTCTAGCGATCGAAGAACAGACGGACCATGAGCTATCGGGGAGGATGGGGAAGGGAAGTCCAACTGTAGATATTCGAACAGATGTAGGGAAAATAGATTTTCTTGTTCATGAATAATCGAGGACAGTGCCATGCACTGTCCTTCTTTTCAGTGAGATCTTTTTTCTAGCCACTGATGGATAGCGGGATAAGTTTCTTTCACCGCACTTCGGCCAAATACAAGGGAAATATGACCAGCGTTTACAGTCATAGTGGTCATATCTTGACTGCCAACCACCTCTTCTAGCGGGCGGCTTTGACAGGGGAGAGCAATATGGTCTTTGCTCGCGATCAGATTGAGGACACTGGCTGTAATGTTGCCAAGGTCTACTCGCTGGCCGCGCAGCTCCAATTCTCCTTTAATTAGTTTGTTATTCTGATAAAAATCCTTAATCCATTGCCGGTAGGCTTCCCCAGGGAAAGGGGTTCCATCTTGTACCCATGAATTCATCAATTGCCAACGGTAGACAAACTTTTCATCATGTGCCTTGTCAATCAGACTTATGGTTGGACCAATAAAATTAGTGATAGGCTTTAGCAACTTATTTCCCAAATCAATCATTTCAGGTGGAATGAGTCCATACGTATCGACTAGCTTATCAATGTTAAAATAACGGGGATCCAACCATTTGGTAAATAAGCCGGCATCAGAGAAATCAATAGGAGTAGCCATAAAGGCAATATTCCGAATGGGGATGGCTGGGTGTAGAGCAGCATACATGGCGGTTATGGTTCCCCCCATACAGTACCCAAGCAAGGAAATATCCTTGGAACCAGAGATATGTTGTACTTTTTTCACCGCACGGGAGACATAATCAAACACAATATGGTCGAAACTGATGTCCTTATCTTCCAGACCGAAGGTGCCCCAATCCAGAAGATAAACGTCGTAGCCTTGCATTACCAGGAATTCGATCAAGCTATTACCCGGGGCCAAATCCATAATATAAGGCTTATTGATGAGGGCATAAATACAGAGCAGCGGGACGGGATAACGTTTTGGGAGATGTGGAGCATAACGATATAGCCGGGCTTTATTTTTCTTCCAGACTACTTCCTTGGGCGTCAGTCCAACCGCAGGCTTCCCTTCCTTTAAGGTAAGTTTTGTTAGTTTATCCCAACGATTGCAATTGGTCTCCCACTCTTTGACATCTGGCATGAGATTGGGCAGCATAGGATTCATCCCCTTTCCATTTTAAGGATTTGGTTAAGCATTACCTGGATGGTCTTTAATTGCTCCATCACCTCTTCATTCAAACGATCTTCAAGTGCTTCCATTTTTTCCTCAACTTGAATCACGAGGGATGAAACTTGAGCTACATCTTCTTTACTAGGCATTTTCACTTGATGGAGAAAGCTGTACATGATTTGATTTTGCATATCCTGATAAAAAAGGTGCCATTGTTGGCAACCATCCATCCAAGCAGCAAAAGTTTCTTCATGCATATAGCGCTGTATTCCTTCGCTGTAGTTTTGTTCCATATGATCGAAGGCTTGCTTCCATATGTTCCACGGGTTTAAATCTGCATTCATTTTTTATTCTCCCTTCGGATAAGATCAACCCTATCTGTCAACATCACCTATGTGAACATCATATGGTGAAAATCTAAGGAATATGATTACAGTTAAAATTCAAGGAGGAATAATACCTCCCCAAAAAAGGAACTAGTGTGAGTTCACCTCGAGCTCGAGCAAATGTGAAACAAAATATCCCGGGTCGGATAAGCTCCTCCGCCTTGAGATGGAGATAAAATCAATCTTACGCCAGTTATTTGCAAAAGCGGGACAAGGTAAGATAGATACATAGAGCAATAACAAATTCAACAGAAAAGGACGATGCAAAATGAAGTGTAAAGAACACAAAAAATCGAAAAAAGGCTATGTCCTACTTGCGATTGGGGGACTTATGCTGATGGGGCTTTTACACCTCGGATTCCTGATTCCCTTTGCGATTGCTTCCTTCTTGATCTATAAAGGATGGAACATGATTAAATCACACGCAGCCCAACCTTTTGCGCCAGACTCCAACTGGCCGGCTGAAGTCTATTCCACAAAGGCAGCAGGCATGGGGTACGATCCGTTAGATGAGTGGGAAAAGCAAGTACAAAAATAAAAATGTAGTTAACTATGGAGGAGGATAAAATGATGAGTATTTTTACTAGAGTAAAGGATATGACAAAGGCTACGATTCATGAGGTGTTAGATACGTTGGAAGATCCCGTGATGATGTTGAATCAATACATCAGAGATATGGAACAGGAAATTACTCATGCGGAAATTGCATTAACAAGACATCTAGCCATGGAAAAACGGACAAAATTGATCATCGATGAAATGAAGCAGCGAGTCATAAAGCGACTCAGACAAGCGCAATTAGCTATAGAGCATCACCAGGATGATATGGCTAGACAAGCTTTAGCAGATAAACAGATGACGGAAGAAAAACTACAGCAAAGCTACCAAGAATACGATAGGTTAACGGAACAAACGCAATTGTTGAGAGGTCAGATGCAAGAACTAAAGGATAAATTCTACGAGATGAAAAATAAGAGAGCGTCTCTTATGGCAAGGGCCAATGTTGCAGCAGCTAGCAAGAGGATCCATCATGCCATGCACTCTATGCATACTGAAACGGCAGCAAGGGGATTTACCCGCATCGAAGAAAGAATACAAACGATGGAAGTCGATGCTGAGGTAAGCAAAACGCTTTATGGACTCTTTCAACCTGAGCTAGCTCATACCCCCAACGTAGAGGCAGAACTAGAAAGATTGAAGCAACAAACCGTAGAAACAATCGTGAAATAGAGAAAAAATAAGCTGCTTTCCAAGCAGCTTATTTTCTATTTAGCTTTTCATATAATCGACGGAGTATAATGGCTTCTGCCCATAATGGAAGAGGATTTTCTAAAGTCTTCTTCCATTCGTTGTTTGTTAGGAGCCCTTCGTTAAACATCCAATCCACCGCTTCTTTTTTCCAATCGGGTACTTGAACAGGGGATAACTCTTTTAGGTTCAATGCCTTCGCCATTCCCTTTGCGATACTTTTAGTCCATTCATCAATGACCGCTGGATTTTTCAGTAGATTGGCATCATGTTCATGATCGACAAACAAATTTTCCAGAAGAAGTGCGGGCATTTTGGTTTCCCGAAGGACTGCAAAATTTGCATCCTTTTTACCACGATCTTTTACACCTAATGTACTCAAATATTGCATGACTTCGTCGTGAATGATTCGCTGATAGGTACCTGATTGGTTTTCTTGCATACCGAGATAGACATAGCTTTCAAATCCTTCACCACCTGCGGCATTGTGATGAAGAGAGATAAAGTAAGTTGCATTTAGCCGATTCGCAAATTGGGCTCGGTCACTGAGACTAAGAAAGGTGTCTGTTTCTCTCGTCATTCTGACATCCACTTGATAATGTTGACGAAGCCAATCACGAAGCTTCAACCCGAATTGTAAAGTTAATTGTTTTTCGACTAAACCATTCCCCTGCGCCCCAGGATCTTTTCCTCCATGTCCTGGATCAATGACAACTATGGACATCATCAACACCCCCGTTTCCTGTTATATTATTATTCATATGAATTCGTTCACGGAACGGCATTTAACTACTCCTGCTGCATGGAAACATTTTCCTGGTAGAGGATCAAACAGAACGGGAAAAGCTATTCAGGGAAAGAGTACCATCATCAAGGAGGAATCTGAAATGTCTTATCAATGCCATCACTGTGAGCATGAAACGGAAAGCATCCACTCGGTCACTTATTATAGGTCGAACAAAGAGATGGATGAATTATTATGTGATGAATGTTATTCAAACTGGTTGCATTCCATAAAAGGATAATTTATCCTATAATTAGTCGGGTGATAAAGGATTCACCCGACTTTTACGTATTATATTCCTTGAAGGGATGGTTCTACTATGAGTATACATATTGGAGCAAAAGAAGGCGAAATCGGGGAAACCATTTTGTTGCCTGGAGATCCTCTTCGTGCTAGATACATAGCAGAGAACTTTTTAGAAAACGCAAAGTGCTACAATGAAGTTCGGGGGATGCTGGGTTTTACAGGGACGTATAAGGGTCATTCGATTTCGGTTCAGGGCACGGGTATGGGGGTTCCTTCCATATCCATCTATATTCATGAATTAATGGAGAGCTATGGAGTAAAGCAGTTGATTCGAGTGGGCACCTGCGGAGCACTCCAAAAGGACGTTCGTGTCCGCGATGTCATTATTGCCATGAGCGCTTCAACTGATTCAGCTGCAAACCGGATTCGTTTTAAAGGACTTGATTTTGCACCTACAGCAAGTTTTGATTTAGTTAAAAAAGCCTATGATACGGCAATTGAAAGAGGGATGAAGATTCACGTCGGAAGCGTTTTTACAAGTGATACCTTCTATAATGAAGATAAAGAAATAAGCAAGCGTTTAGCGCAATATCAGACATTGGCCGTGGAAATGGAGACATCGGCTCTTTATACCTTGGCCGCCAAGTTTAATAGAAAAGCATTATCCATTCTGACCGTCAGCGATCATCTTTTAACTGGAGAGGAAACAACGGCAGAAGAAAGGCAAACGACCTTTAGTCAAATGATAGAAGTGGCCCTAGATGCAGCTATTAGGATTTAATAGTAGATGGTAGAATCCACTCACTAACAGAGTGGGTTTTATTGACCAGAAGTGAAAAGGTTTCAACAAAATAAAAGAGTAGATAAACTAGTGAATAAGAAGCTATCAAATATAAAAGGTGTTATCCAAATGACAATCTTACAAAATGATTGGTTAGACTGGCTAGGTGATGAATTTACGAAGCCCTATTTTTTGCAATTGAGACAATTTCTTGTGGAGGAATATAATACCCAGCGAATTTATCCGGACAAAAGCGATATTTTCAATGCTCTGCATTTTACATCCTATAGTGAAACAAAAGTGGTTATCTTAGGCCAAGATCCCTATCATGGATCTGGTCAAGCGCATGGCTTAAGTTTTTCCGTGAAACCCGGAGTACCTCAGCCTCCTTCTTTAAAAAATATTTTTAAAGAGTTGGAACATGACCTTGGACATCCGGTTCCTAATCATGGTTCGTTGCAAAAATGGGCAGAGCAAGGGGTTCTTCTCTTAAATACCGTTCTTACCGTAAGAGATGGGCAGCCTAACTCCCATAAAGGGAAAGGCTGGGAAAGGTTTACCGATCAAGTCATACGTGTTTTAAATGAGAGAGAGGAACCCATTGTATTTCTGCTATGGGGCAAGCATGCTCAGGAGAAACAAGAATGGATTACTTCTTCCCAACATGTAATTATTCAATCTCCTCATCCTAGTCCGTTTTCTGCTCATCGTGGATTCTTTGGCAGCCGTCCATTTTTCCGCACGAACCAGTTGTTAAAAAATATGGGACTTTCTGAGATTGATTGGCAAATACCTGATTGCAAGCTAAATCGTAAAAGTGAAATGAAGGTGCAGGAATAAAAGCTCAACAAAAGGGGATCTTGCTAGCAAGCGTTTAGGTCAATTCAGAACGGTATTCTCAGATCTGAAACAAATCTTGTCTGTCTTGTTAAGTGGTTTTATCATCAGCGCAAACGCCATGGGTAACTCACATTCAGCAAAGATGGAGAAAACAGCAGAAACCGAAAGTCCCCTAAAGGGGGCTTTCGGTTTTTCCTATTATTATTCAGAGCACCCCTTTTATGCTGGACCCCTGATTTCAACTTGATATCGAATGTTAGTTTACAAACCGGATCGATACATTGTCAATAAGAAAATTTAGAATTGAACAAATCAAGGGAGTATGTTATGTTTGGGTATATGTTAACCATTACTAATATTTTAGTTAACAATAAAACGAGGAGGAATAGCTGATGACTAGTTGGAAATCGCTTGCATGGAAGGTACTTGATGGACATAAGGTGACAAATCAAGAAGCGCTGTCTATTGTACAAGCAGATGATGAAGATTTGCTAGAGATCATGCAAGCCGCATTTATCATTCGAAGGGAATATTTCGGTAAAAAAGTCAAACTGAACATGCTTGTAAATGCCAAATCTGGTCTATGCCCTGAAGATTGTGGGTATTGCTCACAATCTCTTGTTTCCGAAGCCCCTATTGAAAAGTACGCCTGGTTAACCAAGGAAAGTATCCTTGAAGGTGCCCATGAAGCTATCCGTCGAAAAGCCGGTACTTATTGTATTGTCGCTTCCGGTAGACGTCCGACAGACAAGGAAGTGGATCATGTGGTGGAAGCAGTCAAAGAAATTCGTTCGCAAACTGATTTGAAAATCTGTTGTTGCCTGGGATTCTTGAATGAAGAACACGCGCAAAAGCTCGTGGAAGCTGGAGTTCACCGATATAATCATAATGTAAACACCAGTGAAGCAAATTACGAAAACATTTGTTCTACCCATACATATGAAGACCGAATCGAAACCGTTGAAGAGGCCAAAAAAGCGGGAATATCCCCATGCTCGGGTGTGATTTTTGGAATGGGGGAAAGTGACGATGAGGCAGTCCAAATCGCTATGAATCTGAGGAGCCTAGATGCAGACTCCATTCCTTGTAACTTTTTAAATTCGATTGAGGGGACACCATTGGAAGGCCATAGAGAATTGAATCCGCGAAAATGTCTCAAGTTGCTGGCGATGATGCGTTTTGTTAATCCCAATAAAGAGATTCGCATTGCCGGCGGGCGCGAAGTCAATTTAAGGTCGCTGCAAACGATGGGCTTATATGCAGCCAACTCGATTTTTGTTGGAGATTACCTAACCACCATGGGGCAAGAGCCTACAGCCGATTGGTCGATGATTGAAGATCTTGGTTTTGAAATTGAAGAATGTGCATTATAGGAAACAGAAGGGATAGCTCCGCGCTATCCCTTAAGATTTGATATTCCATAGGCCACCGCAAAGGAACCAGACAGGACGAAGAGATTCAAGATAAATTGTACAATGCAATTCGAGGAAGAGTAGCTTTTCGGAGATTTAAAGACGTGTTATAGAACATGGTGTCGATCAAGATTGGTATGAGTATAGAGATAGGACAATTGAGGGATTAGTTAGTCAGAAGTGGTCTGAACGAAACGACATTGCGATCGCTGAATAAAGCGACGTGCATCCTACAGTAATTAAGGCGATGGAATATCTTTTTGTAATGGAAAACGTACTAATGTGAAATATTAAGGGATGATTCGGTGCATTCCAATCAGCGATTGCGAATGAATAATTTTTCGATTCGAGAAGGGGTTCTGATCAATTATTCCCATGTCATCCTATTTTGGCCGGGTGGGTTTGGGACTGCATAGGAAGTTTACGAAACCCTTTCGAAAATCCAAACCAATCATCTTCGAAGACATCGTACCAAAGCCATTTTTGTCCATTCAGAGTATTGGGAACCTCTTTTTCGATGTGTAGATCACATGCGCGAGCATGGAGCCATCAACAGCTATGGCGATCGAATCAAGATCCCGGAGGTTGACGATCAATACCCAGATGAGGCTTGTTTGGCTGAAGTGGTGAATACTCCCGAGGAAGCTTTCGAGAAAACACGTGCTTTTGTAGAAGAACTCTATCGTAAAAACCAGTTAACTTTGAAGGCGTAAGGGAGGTCCAAAAGAGGATTTCCCTTTATTTTTTTAAATCTTGCATAATTTATAGTAAATGATAAGGAGGGATGAACTATGGTATAAATCCAATGGGGTACGGCGATTTTTCAATTAGTCATTTTTCTTCTGTTCATAAAACAGCATGAGTTGTCTTTCCTCTTGAAAGAAAAGCAATCGAACAGCCATGATTCGTTTCTTACCGTTCCTAGTCAGTTGAATACGTAGAAGCTGATGGTCCATTATCCATTTCTCGAAATGCTTTTCCAAATTCAATCATCCTCATGTGAGCTATCAAGTCGGAGCAAATTATCATCCATTTATTTTCCGCTTTTTCTCATTATTCCCCACAATTGCAACTCTTACTCTCCATTTTATCTTGATCGGGAATCTCCATTTAAAGTTATTTTTAAATAATCTAATAATATAAAAAATATGGACTATATATGTATAAAGAAACTATTTTTTTAGGAGGCGAAAAAAGAATGAGTATCAAAGACGGTATTATTAAAGGCGGTAGTTTTCTATTAGAGGAAACCAAGCCTGAATCTATTTTCACTCCGGAAGATGTCAATGAGGAACAGCGGATGATTGCGACGATGACAGCTGAATTTATCGAGGGCGAGGTTCAGCCGCATGATGAAGAAATTGAAAAGCAGAATGTAAAACTCATCGTTCAGCTCCTTAAAAAAGCGGGGGACATTGGGATCTTGGGTGCAGAGGTGCAAGAAGCTTACGGTGGTAGTGATCTGAATAAGATTAGTGCTACTTTAATTACGGAGAATATGGTTCGCGGATCCTCTTTTGCACTAAGTCTAGGTGCGCACGTCGGTATTGGGACGTTACCCATTGTTCTGTTCGGTACGGAGCTACAGAAGAATAAATATCTTCCCGGCCTAGCCAGTGGAGTGAAGTTAGCTGCCTACTGTCTCACGGAGCCTTCATCAGGTTCTGACGCACTTGGGGCTAAAACGACCGCCAACTTGACAGAAGATGGCCGTAGCTATGTGTTGAATGGTACCAAGCAATTTATTACGAATGCAGGATTTGCTGATCTCTTCATCGTTTATGCAAAGATTGATGGGGAAAAATTTTCTGCATTTATCGTTGAAAAGGAGTTCCCGGGAGTGACAACCGGTCCAGAAGAGAAGAAGATGGGGATTAAAGGGTCGTCGACTCGCTCTTTATTCCTAGAAGATGTTAAGGTTCCCGTTGAAAATCTGCTAGGCGAAATCGGCAAAGGTCATGTCATCGCATTTAATATTTTAAATATGGGCCGCTATAAGCTGGCTGCTGGATGTGTGGGTTCTTCAAAGTGGGCTATTGAGCTTTCTCTCAATTACGCGAAGGAGCGGAAGCAGTTTAACAAAGCGTTGATTGAATTTCCCCTGATTCAGAAAAAACTCGCGGATATGGCAATTCGCACCTATGTGGCAGAGAGTATGGTCTATCGCACAGGAGGACTATTGGATGAAGCCAAAAAGAATATCGATTTCACTCAAGCTGGAGTTGACCAGGAAATTGTGCGAGCATTGGAAGAATATGCGTTAGAGTGTTCCATCAACAAAGTGTTTGGGTCTGAATGTCTGGATTTTGTAGCGGATGAAGGAGTGCAAATCCATGGCGGATATGGATATACCCAGGATTATATAATCGAGAGAATTTATCGGGATTCCCGGATCAATCGAATTTTTGAAGGCACTAATGAAATTAATCGACTATTGATTCCGGCTACTCTTATACGCAAAGCAATGAAAGGGGAATTCCCACTCTTGTCAGCTGCGCAAAGCCTGCAACAAGAGTTAATTATTTATCTTCCGCCTTTGTTAGATGAAAAGGAGCCCCTTTCTCAAGAAACGGCTATGTTAGAAGCTGCGAAAAAAATCTTCCTGATGGTCAGCGGAACAGCAGTAAAGAAATATCAACATAAATTGGAAACGGAACAGGAGATATTGGAGATTCTAGCTGACATGATCATCCACCTTTTTTCCATGGAAAGTGCCTTACTGAGAACCAAGAAGTCGATTCAGTCTGTAGGCATAGAAAAGGCTAAGCAAAAAATCAATATGACCACTGTGTATGTCCAAGAGTCTTTTGGGAAAATGGAATTAGCTGCTAAGATGGCCCTATCTACCATGGCTGAAGGAGATCTTCTAATGACCCAGCTATCTATATTAAAAAAGCTGGTTCGTTTTAAACCCACCAATGTCATCTCTATCAAAAGGGAGATTGCCAAGCAAGTGATTCAAGCGGATAAGTATATATCCTAATGATTTTTGAGGGTTGGATCTCCAGTAGAATAACTGTTATTGTGCAACTGGCCTATCATTGCTATAATATACCATGTGATTATTTTCCTCATTACACTTACAAGTCTTATTTTGGCAAAACCATCATGGTTTTGCTTTTTTTTTGTTGTTCTAGACCAAGGGAGAGGTATCCAGGTTCAATCTAATAGCAGCGAAGACCCTATGGCGGATCGTTGGACTTTCTGTTTTGGCTATGTACAGCAAACACAATATCGGATATAATCGGCATAGGTTGTCTATTAATTGAATATATTCGAGAAAAGGTGAAACGCTTCAGCGTTTCTTAATAGGGAAGAACGGTGCAATTCCGTCACGGTCCCGCCACTGTAAATGGAGAGCACGCGTAAATCACTGTGTACAACGGGAAGGTTTACGCAAACTGAATGCGTTCAGTTATGTGCGGTTGATCCATGAGTCAGGAGACCTGCCTTTTTTCTGTCTTCACGAGTAAACCTACGAGGATAGGGAGGTGAATAAAGGGCTAAGAGATTTTTTCTTGCGTTTATTGCACTTTCTACATTTGTGGAAGGTGCTTTTTATTTTTTGTATAAGGAGACAAGAGGAGAATGATTAAACGGATTTTCAAAAAGAGATTCGCCATAATTGCATTTCTATTGATGATGCAGATTACATCGGTATTAGCGGAAGAAGAAGTAAAAGTAGAAGTCAAAAATGAGCAGGGAGTTGAAGCGCGTCCTGACATAGATACCGCCAAGGTAGAATTAACGTTTGCGGATATTCAAAACGGTTCTGCGCATGTTTTTCTTAGTAGCCCGGAGCGGAAGTTTTTCTCGCCAACGGATTTTCCTTTGGTTGAAGGCACAAAATTAATTGATTCGACCCTGGCTGTGGCAAATGGGAAAGCAGTATTTGATTACATGTTTCCCATTCGCGGTAACTATCAGATGAAAGTGGAAGTCATGGACGAGAAAGGAAACCTGGCTGGAACTCATAATCTTGTCATCAACATCCATGAAAATCCAGATGAAGTTAAAAATGCGATCATTTTCATGGTTTCTCTCGTTTTGTTTGGTGTTGTTAGCGGATTCGCATTAGCAAAAAGGAGGAAGAATGTATATGCGGTTTAATTTTGCACTTGTTATCGCCCTCATTTTCATGTTTGCGTTGTCGTCAACTGTATTTGCGCACGGATTAAATGGGGGTGATGCAGACCATCATGCTCATGTGGGGGAGCTGTTCACTTTGACAGGAAAGTTGGAAGTGAAAGAAAAAGGTCCATTTGAAGTGCGTTTTCATGCGGTACGATTAGAAGATGGGGCAGATATCTTGTCTATGAAAAGCCTCTCTCCGGATGGCTCCTACCAATTTGCCATGCAGTTTTTTGATGGGGCAGAACATGAAGTAACGCTTTCCCTCATCCATCCAACAACAAACTCTGTGATCGCAGAAAAGAAAATGGTAGTTGAAGTGGAAGGATACCATCCCCCAATGTTTATCAAATTGAAATCCATGGCGTTCTTAATGATTTTGATAGCCATCGGAATGGTTTTCGGTGTAGGTTTGACCCGATTGAAGAAAGTAAATCGACCATTGGAAGGAGCACAACCTCATGTCCTATAATTTTGAACATACAAAGAAAACGGGTTTTAAAAATGTTTTCATTTCACTCCCGATGCAATTAACTGCGGTTGCTTTCCTGGCAGGGGTCGTAATTTATACAGCCCTTTTTTCAAGTTATGCTCCCGTGCACGATACCCTTCATGAATTACGGCATGCGTTAATGTTCATTCCATGCCATTAAGGTGGTCTATTCTTTGAATAATCTTTTGATTCGAATTTTCTCTAACGTAATGAACCGTTTTGCCCAGAAACGACAAGTGCGGGCACTTGAACAGACCATTTCTATATTTATGCGTTTATATGACAAACATCCAGATCAGCTCTTTTTCCGGTTATGCGCGTTTAGCGATGATTCTCGTTGGGTGCTGCGGTACTTGGCAGGCAGGGAAATGGGAAGGTTAATACCAGAAAAGGCTGATCAAGCGGTGGAAGTTTGGTTTAAACTGGCGGACGACGAAAACCTATATGTGAGGGAAGGGACAGCGAAAGGAATTACATTTGCCGCCGAAAAAAACTTTGATGCAGTATGGAATTCGTGGGAAAAGGCATTTTCCCACTCTTCTGAGAATGTACGTCAAACAGCAGCGATGACATTCATCAAATTATTGAAAAAACAAAAAGAACGCAGAGAGCTTCTTGGCGTATTGGAGCAGATAAAGAATGACTCTTCCGTAAAAGTAAAATCCATATATGAGAATTACATATCACCCCACCTTGTGCAAGACGATGCTCCTTCTAATCGAGTAGAAGACTTTACCACGACAGAAGCTCTCCCTGTTCCTGCTAGGCTTATTGATCAAGTGGTTGGGCAAGATCATGCCATAGAAATCATCAAGCTCGCTGCTCGACAATACCGTTCCGTGCTTCTGATTGGCGAGCCGGGAACAGGGAAAAGTATGCTGGGGCAAGCAATGGCAGAGCTGTTGCCTGCTTCCACATTAGAAGACATCATTGTGGAAGCGGGAGAGAAGGGGAGAAATGTTCCCAAGATTAGAAGGCTACCCGCAGGTGCAGCAGAAACCTACATTCGACAGCACGAAAAGGAAGCACAGGCAAGCGTTGCTTCTTTCCGCTGGGTGATAAGATTTGCTTATTTGGTTTCTTTATTTGTCACCTTCTTCTACTACATTACCCGAAACGATCCCGTGTATTTGATGGCTGGGGTCATCGTGGTGGGACTTTTATATTGGTTCTCCAAATCGATGAAAGATAAACCGGTCAATGAAATACCTAAATATTTAGTAAACAATTCCAACAAAAAGCAAGCCCCTTTTCTTGATGCCACTGGATTGCACGCAGGGGCACTCCTAGGAGATGTCCGCCATGACCCTTATCAATCAGGGGGCTTAGAAGTTATGCCACATCACTTGGTCGAACCAGGTGCCATTCACCTTGCTCATCAGGGCGTTCTTTTCATCGATGAAGTGTCTACTCTCTCGATCGAATCACAACAAGCCTTGCTTACTGCCTTTCAAGAGAAAAAACTGGCTATCACAGGACGATCTCCAGGTTCCAGCGGAGCGATGATACGTACAGAACCTGTCCCAAGTGATTTTATTATGGTGATAGCTGGTAATTTCCCTGATGTAGAGAAGATTCATCCCGCACTGCGGTCAAGGATTCGCGGATACGGTTATGAGGTCTATACGAAGACGTCGATGACTGATACCGCTGATAATCGCTACAAATTGGCTCTATTTGTAGCACAAGAAATCCGCAGGGATGGGAAAATACCTCACTTCACCCGTGAAGCAGTCGAGGTAGTTATAGAGAGGGCAAAAGAAATGTCGCCTCATCGCCAGCAGCTGACCACACGATTTCGAGAACTAGGTGGACTTATACGTTCCGCTGGAGATATCGCCATTCTATCTTCTTCGCCACTTGTTGAAAGGGAGCATGTCCAACAAGCGCTTCGAGTATCTCGATCCCTAGAAGAGCAAATATTTGAGGAACATAGTGTTGGAAAGACATCTACTTTCGAACCGTGTTCTGGTGTTGTTCACGCGCTATGCATATCGGAAGTTATCGGACACATTGTTCAAGTTTCTTCAGCTGTACAACCGTTCGATAATGTGGAGCTCAAACTAGCAGAAGCCTGGTTGAAGAATGGCGATGAGTTGATCATAGAAGCGGCTTTAAACCGATTACAGTTGTATGGCAGATACTATATTCAGATTGAAGGTGCCGGGCGAGGAGAAACACTAGATGAAGTAAGTCTTGCGGTAATGGTGGCAGCGATATTAGCCAAAAAACATATCGTATTGCCTGATGCTGTGGCTGTCTGCGGTCGTGTAAACATCAAGGGAGTGGTTTCGGAAACGACTTACTTTGAGAAAAAAATAAAAGCCGCAAAACGTTTGGGAATAAGGAAAATTGTAGCTCCAACAGCTAATCGGACGAATGATATTCCCGCAGATATCGAATTTATTTGGGTGAACACTTTAGATGAAGTATATCATGCGATACAGTTAATACAGTAGGGACGATATCAGCACCTGACACCACCCGAAACTTGGAATTTGTCTGAAACAGATACCATAAGTTAATCTGTATTAAATTCCCATTGATTGGTTAAAAATTGTAGCCCTTCGCTGTTATAATCGAAGGGCTTTTAACATCCAAGAAGGGAATTCATTCTAACAAATGGTTTAACCATACTAACAAGTGCATAAAATATGGAGCCACTTATGTTACGCCACCATAAGTACAGGGGGTCACAATGAGAAAGCATCTTGTTTTTGTCTACGGCACATTACGCAAAGGAGAGAGTAACCATAGTCTTCTTAGCGATGCTGATCTCGTCTTATCAGATTGCTGGACATATGGAAGACTCTTTGACACGGGACATGGCTATCCCTGTATGATTCCTCATACACAAGAACGAGTGATCGGTGAACTCTATGCGGTGAAGGATGAAGAGCTTAAACGTCTGGATGTATTGGAAGAGTATGATGAGCAAGGCAAAAATAATCTTTACGATCGGATTATTCAACCAATTTATGCCGAAGATTCCGTATTTTTAGCATACCTTTATGTGTTTTCTAAGGACCAAGTATTAGACCTAGCGGTTATAGAGAGTGGAGACTGGAAGAAGTGAAGATAGCTTTTTTAGTCCGCTACACTCTTTGTCGGTACCGGTGATTTTCAAGCAGAAATTGACCGTCAACCGGTCTGTTTCTGCCAAAAATGTTCGAAGCTGTCCCAAGTGTATGCAAATGAATGGTATACACTTGGGACAGTTTTTTTTAGAGTAATTATTGAACTAATTTCTTTTTGGAAAACGATTGATACAGTAATTATTATTTTTACTTTATTAATTGTGATATCACTCACTTCTTTTTTAGCAATTATTATTTACTATATTATTACAGTTAAAAAAATAGGAGGTTGAATTTTGATGGGGTCCAAAAAGAAAAACCACGAAGCAAAGCTAGATGGAGAGAACGTAACTTCATTAAAAGGAACAGCTATTTCCGTAGGAGTGGTTGGAGCAGTAATTCTTATTACGTATATAGTGCTTTACGGGCTATATATGGCTAGAGTATAGGGGGGAAGAGAAAATGCATCGCTCAGAAAAAATATGGCTTACTTTAAGTTTCGGTATGATCATGTTGTTCATGTTAGCTACTGGTTATCAAACATTTGCATTGGGGATGGCACCTCCAAGTAGTAGAGAAACCATTGATCCACAAAAAGTTGATCAAACCGCACCATTTGATCAACCGGGTGTTAAACAAATTGGGGAAAAAGAATACGAAGTTGTCATGACTCTACAAATTTTCAGCTTTAATCCAGCTAAAATTGAAGTGCCAGCTGGTTCAACAGTACACTTCACGTTAACTTCAAAAGATGTCGTTCACGGGTTCCAAGTGGCTGGGACTAACACCAATGCCATGATCTTGCCAGGATATGTTACCAAGATCACTCAAAAATTTGATGAATCAGGTGAATATTTAGTGTTATGTAACGAATATTGTGGTGCTGGTCACCAATTAATGGCTACTACTATTACGGTTAAGTAAAGGAGGGAAGACAAAGTGGCTACAAAAGAATATCAAGATAAAGCAAAACTGCAAAGCTTAAAAGAAAAAACAAATAAAGTGTTAGGAATCAGTCCTGAGGATGCTCTATTTTCTAAAACCTATTTATTTGTCGCCTTTACAGCATTGCTATTAGGTGGTCTTTTTGGATTATTACAGGCCTTAAACCGTGGAGGACTATTAGAACTGCCATCATGGCTTAATTATTATAAAGTACTAACCGCACACGGGGTGCTATTGGTTGTCGTGTTAATGGCCTTCTTTACTATTGGTTACTTTTATGCCGGTATGTCCCACACGTTAGGCGGACTTCTTCCTAAAGTTAGAAAGTTTGCATGGACTGGTTTCGTATTAAAGATCGTCGGATTTGTGTTAGCTGTTATTCCGATCTTGTCCGGTCAGGCATCCGTCATGTATACTTTCTATCCGCCAATGAAAGCTTCACCATGGTTCTATGTTGGTTTGGCATTAATCGTAGTGGGTGTATGGATGTGTGTATTTGGTGGATGGATCCAAGTTGCAAACTGGAGAAAGAAAAACCCTGGTAAACATGTACCAATTTTATCTTATTTTGCAACGGGTGTATTTACACTCTTATTCTTTGCAAGTCTTCCTGTAGCATTCGAAGTTCTTGTTATGATTATTCCATGGGCTTTCGGATGGGTTGAAACCATTAATGTTCTGGTTGCACGTACCCTATTCTGGGCATTTGGACATACGTTAGTAAATATTTGGTATTTAACAGCGGTTTCTGTATGGTATGTTGTTGCACCAAAACTCATCGGCGGAAGACGCTGGAGCGATCTCTTAACTCGTGTCGTAATAATTGCATTAGTTATTATGAACATCACGGGTGGATTCCACCATCAGATTATTGATCCAGGAATTTCCGAACCCATTAAATTTATGCACGTATTTATGAGTCTAGCTATTGGATTCCCATCTTTAATGACCGCATACGCGTTGTTTGCCGTATTTGAAAAAACAGCAAGACAACAAGGCGGAAAAGGAGCACTTGGATGGTATAAAAAATTGCCATGGGGTGATGTTCGTTTCCTATCCGTATTCATTGGGATGTTAGCTTTTGCCCCAGCTGGTGCCGGTGGTATTGCACAAAGTACAGAGAAATTAGACCAAGTCGTTCACAATACGATGTGGATTGTAGGGCATTTCCATATCACCTTAGGTATGGCTGTCATTATGACATTCTTTGGAGTAAGTTATTGGTTAGTTCCTTATGTATCTGGTCGTGTATTAACGCCACAAATTAATAAATTGGGTATAATCCAAACGATAATGTGGTCTGTTGGTATGATCATCATGTCAACAGCTATGCATACTTCAGGATTGTTTGGATCTCCTCGCAGAACTTCCTTTACAACCTATTTTGACAATGCAACAGCATTAAGCTGGAGTCCTTACAATACTGCTATTGCCATTGGTGGCGTAATACTCTTTATTGCTGTAATTCTTCAAGTGTATGCTGTATTTAATATGATGTTCTTAGCACCAAAAGGACAAACCGAATTCCCTGTTGCTGAAGCGGAAGAGGGAGATGTTACTCCTTATTGGACAGAGCGTTGGGGACTTTGGGTTGTATTATTGATCATCGTTGTAGCCATGGCTTATGTTGTACCGCTAACTGATATGATCGTAAATGCACCTCCTGGATCTCCAGGATTTAAAACGTGGTAATGGATTAATGATAAAGAGATAGCTCGTAGGATAGGGCTATCTCTTTATGCTAATTAGGAAAAAAGCAAGATAAGGGAAGTGATCTCCTTGATCAAAAATCGTCATAATACTATCGCTGTGATTCTTGTTTTATTGTTTGGATTTGCACTATTTTATATGGGAACGGATGGATTCCGTGCTTTTACCGAGGAAACTGCGAGATTGAATCAACTCAATGAAAATAAGCCGGAATTTCCTGATGTTACGATCGAAGATAGCAAAGGGCGGATCTACTCTTTTTCTGAGTTTGAGGATCAGTATGTTTTGATTACCTTTCTTTATACATCTTGTACAACGGTTTGCCCACAGTTAGAAATGAACATGGCTGAAGTTTATAAGAAAATACCCAAAAAATATTTAGGAAAAGACATTACATTTTTGAGCATTAGTTTTGATCCAACAAGAGATGACCCAGCTACCTTAGACAAATATAAAGACTATTTTAAAAGCGATGGAGAAACTTGGAGAATGGCAAGGATTACCCGTAAAACGGAATTGGATTCTTTACTCCATGCGTTTGGTGTCGTTGTTATTCCTGATGGATTTGGAAATTTCACGCATAATTCTGCGTTTTATTTAGTGGATAAAAATGGAAGATTAGCTGAAGTTATGGATTATACAAAAACGAATGAGGCAGCTAGTAAGGTTTTAAATATTCTTGAAAAGGGGGAGTAAAGGGTGACTCAATTTATTTTAGGATTAGCGTTCTATATTTTCTTAATACTCCCCCCTGTTGCGAATTTAGTTGAATCCATTATGGTAACTCATATGCATATGCAAATGCCTGCTTTGGTTATTGCAGGATTTTTGATGGGCCATTTTTTTGAAATGCGGTTCCCTAACTTTTTCCAAAAGTGGAATCATAACGGTATACCCGGAATTCTTTTATTTATTATCATTGTGGTATACTGGACCATACCACGCTCCATGGATGAAACTTTAACGATGTGGAGTATGGAATTATTTAAATTTATCAGTTTACCCTTTTTAGCGGGAATTCCTCTGCGTAATAGTTGGATGAAGCTTACGCCAAGGGTGAAAAATTGGGTTATCAGTGGCTTTACCGTGAAGTTTCTCGGAATGGGATTACTTTATATTTATACACCTGATCAATTATGTAATAACTATCTAAAAATAGATCAACTTACCCTTGGCTGGAGTTTTTTGACAACAGGGATCGCCATGGTTGGTTATTTGCTGTATATCGTCATGATTGATCCATCTAAATACGAAGCACCTTAATCTACAATACCGTACCATTTCCTAGGGGAGGATATGAAATGAGTAAAGTTGGGATGCCTTCCCCACAATATGTTGGGAAAGCTACTTTATCCAATGAACGAAATAGGTCTACTTTAATTTCTGATCTCATGGCTCTTTTTAAAGCAGGAGTCCTCATTGCTAACGTCCTGCCTGTTTTTACTGGATTCTGGTTAGCGTTACATTTTACCAATACTTCTTTTACCGCTCACTGGGATGTATTTTTGCAAACTATTATAGGCAGTACAATGGTAATGGCTGGTGCCCTTATCCTCAATAACTGGTACGATGTTGATATTGATACCATCATGGAAAGAACGAGAAATCGTCCAACAGTAACGGGTAATATTTCGCTTAACGTAGTTTTAATAATGGGAATTACCTTTACTGTTCTTGGGTTAATCATCTTACTCTTTACAACAGTTGAAGCAACCATGTACGCATTTTTGGGATGGTTCACGTATGTTCTATTGTATACCATGTGGTCAAAACGAAGATATACACTTAATACAGTAATTGGAAGTGTTTCTGGAGCAGTGACCCCGTTAATTGGCTGGGCAGCCATAGAACCAGGGTTACACGTTGTTCCTATGGTGTTGTTTCTAATCTTATTTATTTGGCAAATGCCACATACTTTTGCCATAGCAATGAAGAAATGTAAAGAATATAAAGCTGCTGGAGTTGCGATGCTTCCTGTTGTACACGGTTTTGAATTTACAAAACGGCAAATTGTTGTATATATCGCATGCTTACTTCCATTACCATTTTATTTAGTGCCGCTTGGTACAACATTTATTTTCATTGCTACATTGCTTAACGTTGGTTGGTTAGTTATGGGGATACGCGGATTTTTTATGAAAAATGATCTAAAATGGGCTCATATGATTTTTATTTACTCAGTAAATTATTTAACCATTTTATTTCTTATGATGGTTATTGTTACATTGCCTCTATTTAGTTAGGACATTAACTCAGGTCAGGTATTGTTTGCTAGTCATATTTATAATGATAATAATTTCTCTCAGTTGATAAATGGGCTGAGAGATTTTTTGCTTGTGTGGCCGCGTGAACCGCCGAGCAGACCATATACGAATTGTCAGTACTTTTAGAAGGAATCCATATATAAATAAGGAATTCATAATAGAGGATTGCCATTGATTCATAAACAAGGGAGAGATTTCATGAAATTTATTCATGCTGCTGATATCCATTTAGACAGTCCGCTTAAAGGACTAGCAAGATACGAAGGGGCACCTGTAGATGATCTGAGGGGTGCAACACGAAAAGCTTTTGTCAATCTTATTGATCTTTGTCTTGAGGAACAGGTCGATTTTCTCATCATCGCTGGAGACCTTTATGATGGAGATTGGCGTGATTTTAATACCGGATTGTTTTTTTCAGGACAAATGAGTCGTCTAAGAGAGGGTGGAATCCCCGTTTACATGATTCGCGGGAATCATGATGCTGCCAGTCGAATAACCAAACAAATCCCGTTGCCGGATAATGTAACGGTGTTTTCAGGGAATCGACCAGAAACTTACCTTCTCGATGATTTAGACGTTGCTATACATGGACAAAGTTTTGCCACGCAATCCGTAAAAGAGAATATAGCCATAGATTATCCCGCTCCCATTAAAGGATATTTCAATATTGGGCTTCTCCACACCAGTCTTAATGGTAGAGAAGATCATGATGACTACGCCCCGTGCTCTACGACTGAGTTAGTTGCAAAAGAGTTTGATTATTGGGCCTTAGGCCACATACATAAACGAGAAATCATTCAAGAGAATCCATGGATTGTTTACTCCGGCAATATCCAAGGACGCCATGCCAAAGAAGCAGGAGACAAAGGATGCTATCTTGTTCAGGTCCATAACGGGGAGGTAGAACTTGAGTATCGTTCACTTGACGTTCTTCGTTGGTCCGTATGTGTAGTGGATGTAACAGGAGCTGAAGACGCTGAAGAAGTCTTCCGTAAAATTAGCGATACTATAAAAGAGGAAATGAGACAGGCGGATGGAATACCGCTTGCTGTTCGTTTGACCATTAAGGGAACATGTCCAGCACACGATGAACTCACCGCAAATCTCGAGCAGACCATCAACAGTATTCGTGCTGTGGTTATGGATGTAAGTTTCGGTGATATATGGGTTGAAAAAGTTAAGATCCATACCGAGCGTTGGCAAAATCTCAACCATCTTCTTCAGACGCATACACCGTTAGCGCATCTATTGAACTTTACCCAAACGGTATCAGAAGATGAAGAAACTCTTCAGGAAATATTGGATACCTTAAAGCCACTTAAATCAGTTTTACCGAATGATATCTACGGAGAAGATATTTCAACTCTAGATAACTCCGATTTCATACGGTCTCAGATGAAAGAGATTGAACAGATTCTGTTAACCCATCTTTTGAAGAAGGAGTGGTAATGTGAAAATTCATTCGATTCATATCGAAGCATTTGGCTGTTATACCAATTATGAAATGGACCTTAGCCATGGAACCTTTCACCTGATATATGGTCCAAATGAGGCAGGTAAGAGTACCTTGCTTCGAGCATTGACAAGTCTTTTTTATGAAATTCCATCAAATACTTTGGATACTTTTCATCATCCAACTAAGAAACTGAGGATAGGGGGAACGCTGCTTCATTCAACCGGCAGCAAATTAGATATATATCGTAGAAAAGGAAATAAAAACACCCTAATGACCCCTGAAAAAGATACGTTGGATGAAACGGTTCTTGAACCCTATCTTGGTGGACTAACCAAAGAGGTCTTTTCTTCCATGTTTGGATTAGATCATATTCGTCTAAGGGAAGGGGGCGAAAGTCTCTTACAGAGAGGAGGCAATGTAGGGGAAACGTTATTTGAAGCGGCGATGGGAATCAACAATCTGAATGAGGTTCTTAAAGAATTGGATGATACTACAGCAAATTTGTTTAAAGCAAGAGGGTCTACTCCGCCAATTAATAAGCTGATAAAGGATTATAAAGAAACCAAACAAAAAATTTTAGACCGTTCCTTAAAAGATCAAGATTGGATAAGCCTTAGGGATGAAAAAATCGATCAAGAAAAAGAAATCAAGGATTTGATGAATAAGATCCGCATTTCCGATAAGGAAAGAAATCGTTTAACTCGAATCTTAAATTCGCTCCCCTATATCGCCAAGAGAAATATGCTTAAAGAGCGAATCCAGGGGATGGGGGAAGTGATTCTTTTGCCTCCAGATATCTCAGAAAAGCGGACAAAATTTGCTCATGATCTCTATACATATGAACGGGACATCGAACGTGAAAAGACGGAGCAAGATGGTTTGCAAAAGGACCTGGAGAGCTCAATCATTCCAGAGTGGATTCTAAAGCAAGAAGACACAATCAATACATTCTATAAACAATTACAATCATACCAAACCAATAAGGAAGATATTCACCGTTTACAAGCAGCGAATGAACTTCTTCAGCTTCAGGCCAATGAACATTTGAAGAAGCTTCAGTATCAAGGTACGCTAGATACAGTGGAAGAAATTCAATTGGAATATTTTATTAAAGAAAAAATGAAGGAATTAGCTAACCAATATAGGATATTTGAATTGGGATTAGAAGCTTCAAAAGAGAATTATGAGATAAGACAGCGAGAGCTTATAAATCTTGCAGAAAAAAAGCAAAACTTAGGTCAACTTAAAGATACATCTGCGCTGAAATATGCTATTACCCAAGCTCGAAGGTTCGGAAATATGGAGGAGGAAGTAGAGAAGCTAAAAATTCAAAAAGCTGATTTAGAGGAACAAATCCATATCGAGTTGAAAGGGAATCTACTTTGGAAGGGAACCCTTGAAGATGTGGAAATCTTGCCCATTCCTCTGTCCCCTACGCTTACAAAATTTCAAGATGAGCATCAGGATTTGAGGAATGCTTTGAATGTAAATAGAGAACAAATTGAAAAAACATCCAGTAAAATAGCTAGTTTGGAAAAACAGTTGAATGATATTCAAGCTGAAGCTAGTATTCCAACTGATGCTGACCTTGTCGTTGCACGGCATCGTCGTGATCAAGGCTGGAACCTGATCCTAAATACATACATTCACAACAAATCCCATCCAGAAGCAGAAAAAGACTTTGCATATGAAGAACCATTACATAGGGCCTATGAAAAAAGTGTTAAGATTGCAGATGATATAGTAGATACCCTTCGGGAAGAAGCCGATCAAATTGCGGCAAGAGAGCAACTTACAGAATCGTTAATTCAGGAATCAACCACATTCGATTCCTTGCAAGTGCAAAAAGAGCAGAAAAAAGAAGCGATAAAGAATTGGGAGAAGAGATGGAAACAGGTATGGGAACCGGCTGGAATTAACCCTCTTTCTCCACATGAAATGAAGATATGGGTTGATGACTATCAAAAGATCGTGAACCATGTTAAACAATGGAGGGAGCTAGGGAATAGGATTTCTGAATGGGAAAGCAAGATTTCTATTCATACAGAAAAACTGAAAGAAGCATTGCTAGCTATAGGCATACCCATCGTCTCATCCAATGAATCATTTGACTACCTTCTTTCATTTTCAGATGATCGTATTTCGGAAGAAGAAACAAAAAAGGTTCAATATCAAGGTTTTGAAAAAGCTCTACAGGAGATACTTCCAAAGGTCGATGAATCACAAAAGAAATGGAGGAAGGCAGAAGAGAACCTGTTAACCTGGAACAATGAATGGAAGCAAATGATTGAAGAATCGCAACTCCCCAATCATCTTACAGCAGAAATGGCTATAATGTTTTTGAATCTCCACGATCAATTGTTTCATACGGTAGAAGAAATTCGCAGAAACAACATTCAATTAAGCCATAAGCAAAAGCTTGTCCAGCAATTTGATCAAGGCGTTTCTCAGCTTACCAAAGAAATGGAAGCAAAGGATGAAAAGAGTACATCCGATCAAATGATTTTCCGGCTTCATGATCAATTAAAGCAAGCAATAAGAGATATGGACCGAAGAAATGATCTTAATAAACGGATTTCAGACAAAAAGGTGATTATAAAGAATGCAATTCGAAGGACAGAAGAAATACAACAAGAAATTCATCAATTATTAGAGCTAGCGAAATGTGAATCCTTAGATCAATTGAAAGAAGCGGAAGAAAAATCGGAAAAATATCAGAGTTTACATCATGATTTACAGGAAGTTGAAACGTTAATGTTAGAACAAGGATCAGGACTTACCATTCATCAATTGATAGCAGAGGCAGAACATGAAGATCGAGACCTGATTACGAACAAAATCGAGGAACTAACAGAACAGATCAAGCAATGGAGGGATCAGGAATCCGAATGGAACCGCAGTTATGGAGTCACGGAAAAAGAATTTAAGGAGTTAGATGGTCGTTCCCAAGATTCATTGCTAGCAGCAGAAGAAGCAGAAAATATCCTGGCCAACCTACGCTTTGAAGTAGGGAAGTATATCCGTTATCAACTGGCATCTTCTATTCTTCAGAGAGCCATTGAAGCCTTTCGAAAAGAAAACCAAAATCCTATCATTGAGCGGGCTAGTCAAATCTTTAAACGGTTAACCTTAGAAAAATTCAATGGTATTGGTGTCGGATTTGATCAAAAGGATAATCCTATCCTGCTTGGAATCCGCATGAACAATGAAGAGGTTACGATTGATGGAATGAGTGACGGAACACAGGATCAGCTGTATTTGGCGCTTCGGATTGCGATGATTGAGAAGTTTTGCAATGAGAATGAACCGATTCCATTCATCCTGGATGATATCCTGATTAATTTTGATGACAATCGAGTGAAGGAAACTCTTCGTGTTTTAGCGGAACTATCCAAAAGAACACAAGTCATCTATTTCACTCATCATATTCATTTGATTGATTTAGCTAAGGAAGTCGTAAATGAACTGTCACTTGATATTCATCAACTGAATCGTGTACCGTATACAAATGAAATGGAACAGATTAGTTTGTTTAATTAATGATTGTTACAGGCTATACCTTGAAAGTGGTCTGACCTTGAACGAAAAGAAAAAGAAAAAGCCAAGTTTATGTACTTACAGTACAAAAACATGGCTTTTTTTTAGTGACCTTCTACAGAAGCGGTGGGGAAGGATTTAATGCTTGGTAAAATCATTTTGTTTAGACAAATATTCTTTTCTTTGTGGTGTTGTATGTTCCATAAAATTTTGAACTTCTTGACTGGCATCCAATTCATTTTGTGACTGTTTTTTGGCCTGTTTTTCAATCCTGGTAATTTCATTTGGTGACGGTCTGTGATCCATATTCTACCTCCACATTTTTTATTATGTTTTCCTCAGTCGGCTTTTGTTATACAGGTGTTTTTAGAAAGTGCACTTGTTTCTCAAGTAAACTTAAAATGAGGTTAGATTATCTAACGAAATCCAACCTCATCAACCAAAAATATGGTGAAATAAATTAAGAGTTCGATGGAGGTGAAAGGTATGGCTATTGGTAAAGTATATCTGACTGGTGCAGGACCAGGGGATCCAAAATTAATTACGTTAAAGGGATTAGAATCTATTCAGCAGGCAGATGTACTGGTCTATGACCGCCTGGTATCTCCTGAATTGCTAAAATACGCTTCAACGCATGCTGAATTGATTTTTGCAGGGAAAAGCGTCGACTGCCATTGGCTTAAACAAGAGGAAATCAATCTACTACTAGTCGAAAAGGCTCTTCAGGGTCATACCGTTACGCGGCTGAAAGGCGGAGATCCGTTCGTATTCGGGCGCGGTGGAGAAGAAGCTCTTTGCTTGCAGGAAAATGGCATCCCTTTTGAGATCATTCCGGGGATTACTTCGTCGATTGCCGTTCCGGCTTATGCTGGAATCCCAGTGACACATCGCCACGTGGCAAGTTCCTTTACGGTTATTACTGGACATGAGTGTCCGTCGAAAAAAGATTCCTCAATCAATTGGAAACTGGCTGCGGAATCGGATACTACTGTGTTTTTGATGGGACTAGGCAACTTGCCTATCATTATCGATAAGCTTCTTCAATACGGAAAATTGCCAGACACCCCTATTGCCTTGATTCGAAACGGCACCTGTGAGAGCCAGGAGATTCTGGAGGGAACCATAAGCGATATCGTGGCCAAGCTAGCTTCTGCTCAGTTAAAGAGCCCAGTGACTATTGTGGTGGGAGAGGTAGTAAAATTACGGGAGAAATTGGCTTGGTTCGAGCCGAAAAGGGTTGAGTATATGAAAACTTCCCCTGTATCTTAAGTACTTTGCATGAATTAATCTTTGGGGAAGTAATGATATTAACAAAGAAGGAGCTGTTCTTCAGTTCTGCTTGGTTTGAAGACAGCTCCTTTTTTTGTTACTCTCATACGATCTACCCTCTTATCCGCTAAGAATTTAGTTTGTTATTAATACGATATTCAATCGAGTGATCGAACCATTGTTCGATTTCCCTCCCTATTTCATCCACGAAAATTTGAAGAGCAAGGTTTGATTCTTCCGGTTTATTTTCTAACCAGCGACGAACATGTTGATATTCCCATTTTTGCAGTTTCGTGTCAAAAACGGCTTGCATTGAATAAATATTATCTTTATCTATATCATTTTCTAAAACAAAACAGTAATGTACTTTAACTCGAACATCCGTATTGTTCATCTGTTCCCAAACCAATTCTCCGTTTAACCACGCATGTGAAATTTCAATCATAATCATGGCTCCTCTCATGAAATGTACAGAAGCAGAAATTGGAATCGCTTACATTTATAGTATAAGAATAATACATTTTTCTTGATTTTACAAGATTATTCCTCTAATGGAGTGATGATCGAACCGAAAGATCGAAAATAAAAACCATGTAAGGATATATGACATGAACTGTTTTTGTATAACTAATTTTTACTATAATCAAATCAAAAGACAGGAGAGTGAAAAAATGCAAAAGAAAAAGCTAGTTTTAATCGGTAATGGGATGGCTGGCGTCGGCTGTATCGAACACATTTTAAAACTTTCAGGGGGCGTATTCGATATAACTATTTTCGGTGCAGAACCTTACCCCAACTATAATCGTATTCAATTATCATATGTATTAGCTGGAGATTCCAGCATTCAAGATATCGTTTTAAATGATTGGGATTGGTATAAAGAAAATCATATTACCCTCCATGCAGGGCATACGGTTAATCGAATCGATACAGATAAGCGATGTGTTTATACCGATAGCGGTATGATTGAGTCTTATGATGAACTGATCATCGCAACAGGTTCCAATCCTTTTATGCTGCCGTTGCCGGGGGCCGAAAAGAAAGGGGTTATTGCCTACCGTGATATAAAAGACTGCAACACCATGATCGAAACATCGAAGATGTATAAAAAAGCGGTGGTGATTGGTGGCGGGCTTCTTGGATTGGAAGCGGCCCGCGGCTTGTTGAATCTTGCCATGGACGTTTCGGTAGTTCATGTTTTTGAACATTTAATGGAGCGTCAATTGGATCCGACGGCAAGTAAATTGCTTCAAGCCGAATTGGAAGCGCAAGGGATGAAGTTTTTAATGAATAAACAGACGTTAGAAATTTTTGGAGGGGATCGCGTTCAAGGACTGCGGTTTAAGGACGGTACCGAAGTCGAAGCAGACCTGGTGGTTATGGCTGTAGGAGTTCGTCCCAATGTAGCCCTTGCGAAAAAAAGCGGGATTGAGGTCAACCGGGGTATTGTTGTCAATGATTTCCTTGAAACCAATGTTCCAAATGTGTATTCCGTTGGCGAATGTGCAGAACACCGTGGCGGGGTCTATGGTTTAGTTGCTCCCCTCTATGAACAAGGCGCGGTTTTAGCCAAACATATTTGCGGGGCAGAAACGAAACCTTATGAAGGATCTATCCTTTCTACGAAGTTGAAAGTTTCCGGGGTAGACGTATTCTCTGCCGGTGAATTCATGGATCAAGAAGATACCCGTCCATTCCGAATTCAAGACGACTTCAATGGAATCTATAAAAAGGTTCTAGTACGGGAAACAAAAATTGTTGGTGCTGTTCTCTTTGGGGATACCAGTGATGGATCCCGTTTATTCCAGATGATTCGAAATGGCACGGATGTTTCCGAGCTAAAATCGTTGTTCGCGCCAATACAAGGTGATAGTAAATCTGCTCCATCCTCTACTGTTGCAGACATGGCCGATGATGAAATCATTTGCGGATGCAATGGCGTATCCAAAGGAATGATTGTCCAAGCCATTCGTGAAAAAGGATTGGATTCCGTTGAAAAAGTAAAAGGCTGTACAGGGGCCTCCCGTTCTTGTGGGGGGTGTAAGCCGCTGGTGGAAGATTTATTAAAATATACGTTAGGTGAAGAATTCCAAGCAGTGGAGAAGGAGTCTATTTGTTCTTGTACCACATTAAGCCGAGATGAAGTAGTCGAAGCGATTCAAACGAAAGAATTAACCACCGTTAAGGAAGTCATGCATGTCCTTGACTGGGAGAATAAAGAAGGGTGTTCTAAGTGTCGCCCTGCTCTCAATTACTACTTGGGTATGGTTTGGCCAGAAGAACATGAAGACGAACGTGATTCTCGTTTTATTAATGAACGGTATCATGCGAATATACAAAACGATGGTACTTACTCGGTTGTCCCCCGTATGTATGGCGGAGTAACCAATCCGGATGAACTCCGCCGAATTGCTGATGTAGCGGAAAGATATCAAGCAAGGTTAGTTAAAATTACAGGAGGTCAGCGGATTGACCTATTAGGTATCAAAAAAGAAGACCTTCCGAAAGTATGGGCCGATTTAGATATGCCATCCGGTTATGCGTATGGAAAAACTTTAAGAACCGTAAAAACGTGTGTAGGTGCAGATTTCTGCCGATTTGGCACCCAAAATTCGATTCAAATGGGTATCGATATGGAAAAGAGATTTGAAAGACTGCAAACTCCTCACAAAGTGAAGATGGCTGTATCTGCATGTCCACGTAACTGTGCAGAATCAGGTATCAAGGATGTAGGTGTAGTTGGGGTTGACGGCGGATGGGAACTTTATGTAGGCGGTAACGGCGGCGTGGATCTTCGCGCTGGGGATCTATTTATTAAGGTGAAAACGAGTGAAGAGGTTCTTGAGTGGACGGCTGCATTTTTGCAATATTACCGTGAGAATGCCCAATATCTTGAGAGGACGTCTCACTGGGTTGAACGTGTAGGACTTGATCCTATCAGAGAAGTCTTAGCGGACACAGATACGCGTAAAGAATTGATAGAACGCATAGATAAATCGCTAGCTGTGACAACGGATCCATGGAAAGAACATATTGAAAATGAAAAGTTGAGATCCATGTTCGATAAAATTATTGTACCAGCTAACAGGAACTAATACGAACGAATATTAACTAATATAAATTAATTGGAGGAGAGATCAGGATGCAAGTAGTAAAAATAAAAGTAGCTGAACTATCGGAGTTAATGGAGAAAATCGGTAAAACCGTGGTGGTACAAGGCCAGGAGATCGCTGTATTCCTCCTCCATGACGGAACGATACGGGCAGTGGAAAACCGTTGCCCCCACAAAGGCGGGACATTATCGGAAGGGATCGTTTCCGGAGAACATGTATTTTGCCCTCTCCATGACTGGAAGATTTCCTTGCGCGATGGGGTAGTTCAAGAACCGGATACCGGATGCATTAAAACGTATGAAGTGAGCGTAGAAGGAAAAAACGTTTTCATCACACTTTAAGAAAACTCGACTAGGAATGAAGTGACCTTCTATTGTCATGACAATTGGGCAGCCGAAAAGAAGCCTAGTCATCAGAGAGTCTAAAGGCAAGATTAGTATGGTGAAATAAAATTAGAAAATAAGATTTGATAGAGCATGGCGCATCAATCAAGTGGAAGCATGCTAGAATAAAGGTTGGCCTGTTTTTGTGAGAAAACAGGCCAACCTTTTGTTATATCATCCACCTCACGGCAGCCATCCCTTTGGACTAAGGAAAGATCGATCGAAATTACATTCTGTTTCTAGAGAGACAAGCCTCGAAGTGTATTACTTGAAACCTGTTTAATTAACAGATATATACAAATTATCAAATATTTAATAACGTTGAATATTAGAGGTGGTTACATGGAAGGGTTTGACTTGGAAGAGTGGCTCTTTGTGTTATCCTTATCGTTTTATTTATTTGCGGGGATTGGTGCAGTTATCGCTGGCCGGGATTTGTCCTTCTAGTCACAGAGGACATTGTCGGAGGGTACTTCCGCGCGAGCTTAACCGGGAATGTGATCTTGTATTTGCCGTTCACGGGGAACCCCCAGGAGTCGCTATCGCTTGGAGCGGTTTTGGCGATTTTCATACTCTTACTCTTGTTTACTTTCCTCTTGCTTCGCTTATGGGTTGGAAAGAGTCATAACCAATTCGATGAAACTTGGAATTGTGGGACTTGTTTACTCCCGACCATGGAGTATACCGGTTCTTCTTACTCGTATCCCGTATTGGTCATTTTGGGCTGGCTGTACGGGATACGCCGGAAGGTCGATATTCGTGCGGAGTATCCATATTATCCTAAACGTATCCGTCATCAACTAGAAATTGACTCGGTGATCGAATCAAAACTATATCGTCCACTCATCCACACTATCGTCCTCTTCTCCCAACGACTGAAATTGATTCAAAGCGGAAATTTGCAAAGTTATTTGGCCTATATGATTCTGATGCTGATCATTTTATTACTTTGGGTGAGGTAGGTGGATCCTATGGGGTTGGCGTTTCTACAGGTGGTTTTACTTATTTTAACCGCACCGTTTATCCAAGGGGTCTTAAAGAAAAGCAAGGCCCGATTGCAAAGTCGCATTGGCCCTAGTATTTGGCAACCATACTATGATTTGTTCAAATATATGAGAAAGGATGCGGTTTTGTCCGCTCATTCATCATGGCTGACTGTAGCGATGCCATACATTACTTTTTCGGCCATTCTGACAGCCGGGCTTCTGGTGCCCACGTTATCGTCAAAACTTCGTTAGGTTTTATAGGGGATATCATTCTGATGGTGTACTTGTGTGTAACCAGACACCTGGAAGAAGCCCTTCGAAAAACGTACCGCGCGGCAGCAAATTCCAAGATGGTTTTAGCTGTTGGGCTTGTGCATGTGGAGGGGGAATGTTTGGCGAAACTTACGCCCATTACGGTGGGGTGGATAAAATCGTGCCTGTGTATGTCTATGTACCCGGGTGTCCTCCACAGCCGCAAGCTATCATTCAAGGAATCCTATTCGCGTTAGACCGGTATGAAGCCTTATCCATGAGGGAAGGAGGAGTATAAATTGAACCTCGAGCTACAACAATTTAAAGCCGATTTTTTCAAAGCTTTGAGTCATCCGTTAAGAATTCGCATCCTTGAATTGTTATCTGAGGGTGACAAAAATGTCAATGAGTTGCAAACCTTGATCGGCAGTGAAGGCTCCGCGGTTTCCCAACAATTAGCAGTTTTGCGAAATAAAAATATTGTTTATGGAACAAAAGAAGGAAATCGGGTTGTGTATTCCCTCCGCGATCCCATGATTACTGAGCTATTAGCGATTGCCCGGCAAATTTTTAACAACCATTTGATTGACACTATAACCTTGTTTGATAAATTTAATGATTAGTAATCGCAGATGAATCTATCACAATAGTCGAGAGTACCCCCTTGAATCGGAATGTTTGTTTGTGGTAAAAGAAGACTCCAATAAAAGCCCTCATTGTTTGATACTGTTTACGAATCTTATTCAGAACCATTAAGTAATAACACCATTACTTTGCTTGAAGTAATGGTTTTTTTGTGACTATTTCAATTAGATAGTGTGCTAAACGCCCTCGAATCGAAATTTTTTCCATAAATTATAAAAAATGTGAGACTTTTTGCATCTTTGCATCGTCAATATAAATGAAAAAACAAAAAGATAGTTTTACGGTAAAAATGAAAAATTGTGGAGGTTAAAAGAAATGGCTTTAGAAAGGCAATTTAAACCGATGATAGGCTTGTTTTTAGGCTTCGTTATCATTCTATCGTTGCTGCTATTTCCTACGAGCCTGGTGCATGCCGAAGGAAAGGTGGAGATAAGCGTTAAACCCGGTATTGGCGGAGAGTTTAAGAATTCTCAGCTCGTGCCTATCCAAATCACATTGACCAATCAAGGCGAAGATTTGGAAGGAAAGCTTGTCTTGGAAGTCGTAAACGGAGGAGAGTTCTCCGGAACATACTATCAGCCAGTAACTCTCGCGAAGGGTGCTACGAAGCAGATGACCCTGCTTGTACCCGGGCAAAATCTTAATCCGAGTACGTACATTAAGCTCTACAATGGAGATCAAGAGGTCACTAAGATCAAGGTCGGCGGACGATCTCTCAGTCCGGACACGCTTTTTGTCGGCGTCTTGGCGACGGATCCGGATACCGCAAACTTTTTGAGTACTCTGCCTAAAAACCAATATCCGGCTCCCGCCCGAGTCATCGATATGAAGGCGGAGGATGTTCCATCCTTTTCAACTCCGCTGAAGATGCTGGATATGCTCGTCATTAACAATTTTGCCATGGACAGCTTAAGCAAGGAGCAAGCCAAGGCTATTGAAGATTGGACGAAGGAAGGCGGATTTCTCGTTCTCGCGGGCGGTGCCCAAATTGAAAAATCGGTGGCTGGGCTGTCTCAGCTGTTGCCGGTGGAAGTGAAAGGCACAGCAGAGATTCAGACCTTAAACAGTCTCGCTAAAGCCGTGAACAAGCCCTTAGAGCTGCATAAGCCATTTACGGTAAGCCAAGCTTCTGTTAAAAAGGGAACGGTATTATATCAAGAAAATCAGATCCCGCTGTTTGTATCCGGCGATGCAGGAGCAGGAAAGGTTCTTTATGCAGCTTATGATCTTATCGAAGAACCGGTGGGCAGCTGGGCGGGGAATAGTGAGCTGTGGGGACAAATGCTCCTTCATGTCAACAAACGTCCCTTCATGCAAAAAATGGATATGATGGGAAATATCTGGCCTTTGAGCCAAGCGGCGGATCGGATTCCATCTTTAAAGCTCCCGAATGTCATCATCTTAGGCTCTCTGTTTCTGGTTTATGTCCTGATCATTGGTCCGCTTCTCTATTTCATTCTGAAGCGCAAAGAGAAGCGGGAGTGGATTTGGGGGATCGTGCCCGTGCTTGCATTCTTCACGGCTTACGGGATCTATCAGTATGGATTGATGCAGCGAAGCACGAATGTTCTCGTCCATAATGTCGGCTATGTGAACTTGGACGGGGCAGGATCGGGAGACTTCTCGGCAGCGACGGCGATGTTCGTGCCGGGCGGAGGAAGCTACAAGCTTCGCTTCAAAGATAACAGCATCGTCTTGCCTTGGAATCAGATGTATGGCCCTTATGATGAGCAGAAAATGAAGGATACATGGGTATCCGTTTCCCCTGAACAGGCAGAAATCGAGTATAAAAATGTAGAGTTTTGGTCCCTGCGCAAGGCCTTTATGCAAAAGAGCTTGCCTGATGCCGGGAAGTTTGCAGCCGATCTTGAGTACAAGCAAGGAAAACTAGTGGGGAAAGTCAAAAACGAGTCCCGCTTTATACTTAGAGATGTAAAAGTGGTCACTGGAAGACATGTGCAGGATATACCGAGGCTGGCGCCGGGAGATACCGTGCAAGTGGAATTGAACTTTGACACGAATACCCTGTGGCGCCCGGGCGGAGGTCCATTCAATACGAACCTGATGCTCCCCAGTCATTTACAGAACCGGAGAGGCGGACAGCCGAGCCGGGAGCAAATGGTATTGGAAATGTTTAATAACATGGGCAATCAGGGCTATCCGGGGAGCAGTTGGAGTACTCCCGTCATGCTGGCAGGCTGGACAGACGATCCGCTCGTGGACGTGGAAGTCCCTGGAGAGACGATGAAAGAGGAAAACTTAACCCTGGTGAGATCCGAATTAACGGTTAAGCCATCCCAAGATGGCTCCGTGTTCTTCCCTGGAGGAACTTTTGAGCCTGTGATGACGGAAAGCTCTGTCCAAGCGGATCATGTGGGAGACGGATTTATGTTGCCTCCAGGGGATATTACCTTCGAATTCAATATCTCCCGGCCGGACCAGAAGTTTACGGTAGAGAAAATCAATATGTATACTTGGTCCAATGACGGAACCCGTTTTGATAAACAGGTTTATAACTGGAAGACCGATCAATATGAACCGTTTGACAAGGTTTTCGAAGCGGGTAAGCTCGCTGGAGTCAAAATCAGCCGCTTCGTATCGGGCGAGGGCAAGCTGAAAGTCCAATTCGCCCACAGCACCGACGGACATCATCATCTCGGCATGCCGGCGATCAGTGTGGAAGGCAAGGTGATCAAAAAATGATCCGAATTGAAAATTTACGCAAGAAGTATGGGAAAATGGAAGCCCTCAAGGGGCTGAATCTGGAGATTGAGAAAGGCACCGTGTTCGGTTTTGTTGGTCCCAACGGGGCAGGGAAATCCACCACGATGTCCATTCTTGCCACGCTGCTTGAGCCAACCGGCGGGAAGGCCTATGTAGGCGGCTACGATGTTGTGAAGCATTCGAAACAAGTCCGCAAGCTGATTGGTTTTATGCCTGACTTTTTTGGAGTTTACGATAATCTTCGGGCTTACGAGTATCTCGATTTTTACGGAGAAACCTACGATATCCCGGCCGGGGAGCGAAAGCAGATCATCCCCCAGCTCTTGGAGCTGGTGAATCTCAGTCATAAAACCGACACCTATGTCGATTCGTTATCGCGAGGAATGAAGCAGAGGCTGGGATTGGCGCGCTGTCTGGTGCATAACCCGGAAGTGCTGATTCTGGATGAGCCGGCATCCGGATTGGACCCGCGGGCAAGGATTGAGCTGCGGGAGATTTTGAAGGAGCTTGCGGATATGGGTAAAACGATTATCATCAGCTCCCATATCTTGCCGGAACTGGCGGAGATGTGTGATGTGATCGGCATCATCGAAGGCGGTGAGCTCATCGCTTGCGGAAATGTAGAGCAAATCTACAAACAGATGCAGGGCCATAAAGTTTTGAAGATTCGCCTGAGCGACCGGGTGGAAGAACTGGTGGCCAAGCTTGAAGCGTTGCCCATCATTGAACAAGTGGAGCGCGAAGGACAGATCGTGACCGCGGGATTTGCGGGGACCGAGGAGGAGCAAACTTCCTTGCTAGTAAATCTGATCCAGTCGGGTTTTCCACTGCTGTCCTTTGCGGAAGGAGAAGGCAATTTAGAAGAGATCTTCCTGGAGATCACGAAAGGAGTAGGGTCATGAACCTTGTCCAACGATTGAGAAATCCTGTCTTATTCAAAGAGCTTCGCATGCGTATGCGATCCAAGCGCTCTCCTTGGGCGATCAGCGCCTATCTGCTCGTTCTGGGAGGAATTGCGCTCGCTTTTATCTATTTGCAAACCGGTATGGAGAGCTATTTTAATCCCTATCGTACGCGTGAAATATTCATGATGCTGTCCTTCTTGCAGTTAGCGATGGTGGCTTTCGTGACACCAGGCTTAACCGCCGGGGTGATCAGCGGCGAGCGGGAAAGACAGACCTTAAGTATTCTGCAGACCACGAACCTGTCTGCGACCAAGCTCATTATAGGAAAATGGTTCTCCTCCTTGAGCTTTATGATTTTTCTCGTATTAGCCTCGATCCCGCTGTACAGTATTGTCTTTCTCTATGGTGGTGTATCCCCTGTTCAGCTGATCCGGGTATTCGGCTTTTATGTCGTGACGATGTTGGCCTGTGGGGCCATGGGGGTGTTTTTCTCTACCATATTTAAGCGGACGGGCGTGTCCACGGTGGTGACCTATGCCACGATTTTTGGGTACACAGCTGGATCCGGTCTTTTAGCTACGCTGGCCACCAGCTTTTTCATGAACAGGCTCTATCAGGCTGGCGTTCCGAATCCGACCCCACCCCTATGGTCACACTTCCTACACAGTGTCAATCCGTTTTTTGTGATGCTGGATATTTTTAACGAGGGACCTTTGCACCGCTATTCCGCCGGACCAATGGGTCAGCAGAATCTGCCGCCGATCGATTCCTACTGGTTATTCTGTTTATTTTTTGGATCTTTAACGGTCATCCTGCTTTTGTGGTCCATCTATATTATTCGCCCTGTGAAACCGCGGTTGTTCCGTAAAAAAAACTTCTATCGAAGCATTTCAGGGTAGCCAGACCGCTTTTAAAGGAAGTTTTTTATGCCAATAGGAATTTTTCTTCGTTACTTCATTGCTTTACCGAAGTTAAAAATTCCTATGTGGTAAGAAAGCTGCTCTGTAACCATGCGCATTATACTATTTGATAAGTGCAAAAGAGGGAGGGAGGACCTGTGTTCGCATCACGAAGGGATGATCTGAAAGAGCTGCTGGAGCCGATCAAGTGGCTGCTGCTTCTCCGGCAGCTCATACAAGGGCTGGTTCGCAGTTCCCTGTGGGCGATGGGGGCAGGAGTCCTTCTCCTGCTTGCCGCCCGCTTGTTTCCCATCCCATATTATCTGTCATGGGCGATCAGCCTCTTCTTATTAGCCATAGGGGGAGGGGTGACTTATACCGTATGTAGGCCCCCAACGTGGGAAGCGGCCGCCCGGGAAGCAGACCGCTTGGGTTTATCCGAGCGGGCGATGACGGCTTGGGAGAATCGGGAAAATTCTTCCCCGATTGCCGCGATGCAGCGAGAAGATGCGGTTCGCAGGATACGCCGCCAGCTTGCTGAAATCTTGCATCAGCTCCCCATTTGGACGTTTACCCGCCGGCCGGTTGTGCTTTACGGAAGTGTCGCAGGCATCTGGCTGTTGCTTCTTGTTATGCCCAATTCGATGGATGAGATCCTGCACGAGCGAGCGATGACGGCTCAAGTGACGGAGACAGTCGAGAAGAAGCTGGAGGAAGCGGTAGAGGAAGCCAAGAAAAACGACAAGCTCACCGCAGAACAAAAGCAACTGCTTACTGATGTATTAGAGGATTTGAAGGAGGAACTGGAGGAAAAGGAGTCGCTGGTAGAACAGCTCAATGCGTTGGAAAAAGCCGAAAAAGAGTTATTGGCCATTCAGGAAAAGGAGATGCAAAAGCAGAATGCTCTGCTCCAGATGCAGCAAATGCTTGAGCAAAATGAAGGGCTTAAGGATATAGCCAAAGCGCTCACCAAGGAAGATCAGGAAGCCTTGCTTAAGGCTATGAAAGAAATCTCAAAGCTGCTGGAAAGTTTCTCTGCGGAACAGAAAGAAGAGTTGGCGCGTTTATTGGAAGAAATGGCAGCAATGGCCATGGGCAGCGAAGGCGGCGAGGCCGATCTGAAGCAGATCGCCGAAAATTTAAAGCAAGCGGCAGAGAACCTTCGGGGCGGCAACCTCCCGCAATCCTTCGAGGAGATGAAGGAGGCCTTCGTGCAAGCGATGCAGCAAAATGCGCAAATGCAAAATATGGGCTTTCAGATGGCGGGGTCGCTGGCCGCTCTGCAGCAGTCACAAATGAGCCTTGGTCAAGCGGCGGCGGGAAATAACAGCCAGGGGGCGGGTGTGCCGGGTCAAGGCAACAGCGGAACCCCGGGCAGCACGCCGGCAAAAGGCCAAGGGCAAAGCGCCGGATCCGGCTCAAATTCCGCCCAAGGACCAGGCAGCGGTCAAGGTCAAGG
>JAKFCU010000076.1:0-2305 GCA_036676475.1 Brevibacillus sp. | reverse complement strand
TTGACACGTGGCTCGGTCAAGGAAGAACCCTTGGACTTTCCCCGTTTCTGTATCCACCGTCTACCGTCTCTCGTCCAAAAGCTTTTAGGCATCTCATCGTCAATCGCTAGCTCGATCTTGCCTGACTTAGAGGCGATAGCGAAGAGCGGAGACGGATCTACCATGCTGCCAGTCCAGACTTCTAGCGCCTCTCGTAGAAACGCAAACATCGCTGAGTCTGCGAATACGAAGCCTTTAAACTGCTCTGTTACCACCAAGTAGCCTCTCGCTGTCTGGAAGACCTCCTCAACCCAGAGTGCTAGGTCTATGCGTTCCGGGTCTTCCATCACGAAGTCACCTACCCATGGTAAGTTGTCTGAGGACACCGCCCCAGTCTGTATTCTCTTGAGTACCATCAGTCGAGTACCATCTAACGTCACGTAGACGAGTGTCACTGACATTTTAGTTTTTCGTCAACCGTAGGAGAACCGTATATGGCGCTACTTTTTGGGTCCAATGTAAACACTGATGGGTATGTATTGCGTGCGGCTGGTTACCATTTATGGGAGGATTTAAGTGGATCGGGTGAGTTAGATGTTAGGGAACAGATTTATAATGACTACGATAACCTAATAGTTCCGTCCATCTCTGCTGTTCCTTTATCGGCTGTATACGCGCCTATTAGTTTCGTAACAGTTTACTCGGAGTCTACGACAAAAATCTATGGGGGTGTTCCACCTCGCTTTAAGTTTGGTTCTATTACTACGAAACATCAAAATGTTTACGGTCAGCAAGAATATATAAACTATTTTCAGCAAATCTATGAAAAGCGAACTGTCTTGGTCAATCCTGCTCAGATTGATTATCCTCCTGACATGTCTGCAATTGGTTCCTATGAAGGATTTTCTTTTTTCTTCTTGTCGTCTCAACTCGTCGGAGCAAATGGCTCAATAGCCCTTCCCGCAACCTTTCCAGCCGCAACGCATATATGCTACGATTTAGAAGCAGCTGTAACAGCGACCATCGGCATGTTTTATGTCTGCTATTTTAATAGTCCAGGAAACTTGCCTCCTTCTTATGCTACAGCCGCTCTATAAACATGAGGGTTACTATTAGGAGAAAACGCTATGAGTGCTGGTGCTTTTACTAGGTCACGTTATCAGGCTTCTTATGACGATACTCAAATTCACCCTATAAGAGTTCAGCCTGAAACTATTGCTATGGCTGATTCTGGAACGCCAACTACGACTAATGCTGCTCCCACTGGAAGTATAAGCAATCCTATCTCCGCTAAAGTCTCTGGAGGTCGTAGAGAATTGGGGCTAAAACCACGTAAGTTCGTCCTTGAACTGACAGGTACACCTCCCACAAATTACTCTACGGGGGCACAAGTCACCTTACCTATTCTTACGGAAAGCTTCTACAATGCCTTAGCAATAAATGATACAGTCTCCTATTTGGGCACGACTTGGGAGATTATCAGTAAAATTCCTGAAGATACAGCCTAGTGCCTGCCCCCGTTACAGCGTGTAGGCATGGTTGTAGTAAGTTTGCCTTTTAAAGTTTTTTCTGCTCGTTCAAGAAGTTTCTTTGGTGTCTACATCTGTCTACATCTGGTACGGGCGTATGGGTGAGATGGTTTCCATGTTTAGTTTCCAAAGTTTCCAAAATCGGAACGCTCACTGTCTACAAGCTGTAGACAGGTGTAGACGGCAGGCGAAGTGCCATCTCCCATCTCATTCCTCCTCCCCCTCGGTAAGCCACGTCCTGATGTTCACACTTGTTTATCGCATGTGGACTCGTCCCTGATGAATGTTTGTTTTCTTAAGGCTCCTGTGCTACGATGAGAGCAACCTTGGGGGGGGGGGACACTTAGCCAAAGAATTTTGGAATCTACGTCAGCTGCTTGGCTTGAACGGGATTCTTGTTGGCTAGCCCTCCCCCCCACTGTTTGCAAGGTGATGTGATCATCCCAAAGCCGCCAACTATCGTCACAAAAAATAACCGCCCTCTAGAAGCTCCTAGAAGGCGGTTATTTTTGTTTAAATTAACTATCTATCCAGACTTCCCCTTCAAAGGCATTGGCGAGCCTTATAGCCGCCTCTAATGAGTCATCCTTGCCAGGTCTGCATATTCGTCTGAATCCGTCGTCTTTTTCGCCCTTGAACCACCACTCGCACGTGAGGGGGAGGGTAGCAAGGGATTGACACGTGGCTCGGTCAAGGAAGAACCCTTGGACTTTCCCCGTTTCTGTATCCACCGTCTACCGTCTCTCGTCCAAAAGCTTTTAGGCATCTCATCGTCAATCGCTAGCTCGATCTTGCCT
>JAKFCU010000075.1:0-20122 GCA_036676475.1 Brevibacillus sp. | reverse complement strand
GCTTTTGCCAACAAGGTTGGCAATATCAGGATATTCAAAGCCGAGTGCCTCACGAAGCACGAACACCGACCGTTCCGTAGGGGACAGCCTTTCGAGCAGTACGAGCATAGCGTAAGACAACAGTTCGCTACGAACAACCAATTCAAACGATTCATCTTTCGAAGTAAGGATGGGCTCGGGAAGCCATTCTCCGAAATACTGTTCCCGTCGCTTACGTGCCGATTTGAGTAAATCCCGACAGCGATTGGTCACCATTTTGCACAGATATGCTTTCGGTTTAACCAAACGTTCCGGCTTTACGTCATATACCTTCAGGAATACGTCCTGCACAACATCCTCTGCATCGGAGGCTGACCCGGTCAGTTGATAGGCAAGCGTAAACAGAAGCCCTTTATACTGCTCATATAACTCTTGCATATTTGCCACTTCCATCCTTATAGTAATCCTCTATTACATTATTTTAGCAGACTTGCCTAATCTCATGTGAATTTCCTCATTCGCCAACAACATCACTGAAAAAGCATGTAATACGATGGATCCATCCCTGCGAGATGTACGGGTGTTGCAGATAAGGTGGAATTGGGATATATACCAATTACAGTTCCATCCCCGAATAATCAGGAGATGGAGCAGCCTCTATCTATTCTAAATAAAGGGATCCTGGAGGATAGGACTCACAGCTTTACCCTTGCCTTGCCTCGTCCCTTGTCCGGCACCCCCTCCTGAGGGTCAAGCTGCAGGAGGTTCTCTACCTTGTCAAAGGAACGTTGTCACAAAACGACCCCTTATCTCGTTTTATATGCAAACGAAATAAGGAGTGGTTGCAATGAAAGAATTGACGTTCATCGTTATTGGCGGAGGATATGCAGGCATTAATGCTCTTAAAGCGATTCGAAAAACATTTAAGAGTGAAGCAAGCAAACGAACGCTTCGACTTATTCTAATCGACAAGAACCCCTATCATATACGCAAAGTATTGCTTTTTAAGCCCGCGGCCAGAAACGAAGATATTACGGTCCCTCTAACAAGGTTGTTTTCCGAGGGGGTTGAATTTATTCAAGCTACCGTTACGAAAATTGAATCAGAGGAAAGAAGGGTACTTTATCAGGATACCGAAGGAAATGAGAATTCTTTGAACTATGACCGTCTCGTTTTGGCGATAGGAAGCGTCGTGCGGCAACCCGAACCTGCTCAGGGGGGGATGGCATTAGCGAGCTTGGACGCCGCGCAGAGGATCCGAGAGGTGTGGCGAGCGAATTTAAAGAAAGCCGTAAAGGAAACAAACGCAAAAGAGCGTCAGCGATTAATGACGATTGCCGTTGCGGGAGCAGGCATAAGCGGCATCGAAACATCTGCCGAACTAGCTCATTTCGTTCGTGAAGATGCACAGAAATGGGGACTTGACCAGGGTGCTGTGAAGATCAACCTATTTAACATGAACAAGAGGCTTTTCCCGGATGGCCCGGCCAAGGTGGGTCATAAACTGGAACGCTCACTTGAAGCTTGTGGAGTAACCGTCTTGCATAGGAGCAAAGTATTACAGGAGAATGAGGGGATGCTAACCTTATCTAGCGGTGAAACGATGTCCGTAGGTCTATGTGTCTGGACGCTGGGGCTTTTACCCAATCCAATGCTGCGAAGCATCGGGATACCGGTCACTTCGGTAGGCTACGTGATTGTAGATGAAAGCTACCGGGTTCAGGGTGCACAGGGTGTATACAGTATCGGCGACTGCGCGCGAATCGTAGACCCGACTAGCGGACGGGCGGACGGGAAGACGTGTAAGGAAGCGACCGCTCAAGCGGCAAGGCTTGCAAAGATTCTGTCGGCGGATCTTGCAGGGCGTCCGGCGCCCGCGCATAAGGGGTTTATTGACTTTTTCTGCTTTGGCTTAGGTCCGGAGCATGGTATGGTATGGACGCGTCTATGGGGGATAGATATTATTTTATCTGGAAAACTGGGTTGGCGAATGAGGAAATTCACATGGGATTCGGCAAGTCTGCTAAAATAATGTTTGAATTGGTTCTTCGTCGCGAACTGTTGTTTATATAGTACAGTTTGTTCCGATTTTTTATCTAGAGAGCCATATTTTTTCAACCCTACCATCATAGGATCAATCCATCTCACACACCGCTGAAAAAACAACGACCTCTTTGATCATTATGAACAGGATTATTCTGTTTTTCGTTGAATGTATTATGGAGTAAAATTCCAATATTAGGGGGTTGGCTGATGTTTGCAACTATAGCTAATTTTTATCAAACATGGAAAAATGAGTCTGAAGCGACAGGGCGAATTCTTGACGCTCTTACGGATCAATCACTCGGACAAGCGGTATCCGACAAGGACCGCACCTTGGGACGCATTGCCTGGCATCTCGTTACAACGATTCCGGAATTATTGGAAAGAACCGGCTTGGTATTAGACAGTATCAATCATGATGCACCGGTTCCTAGTACAGCGAAGGACATTGCCCATGGGTATCGTCTAGCGAGCTCCAATTTAATGGAAGCAGTGGAAAAGCAATGGACAGATGAAACGTTGTTGGAAGCGCGTGAAATGTATGGAGAGACTTGGACCATTGGGACGACCTTGACGGTTCTGATCCATCACCAAATCCATCATCGCGGCCAAATGACGGTACTTATGCGGCAGGCCGGTCTACAAGTCCCCGGTATTTATGGACCTTCCCGTGAAGAGTGGAGTGCTTATGGGATGGAGGCTCCCCCCGTTTAACGATAGGAATGGAATTAAATAAATAAAAGATTGCAAATAAAAGTTTTCACAGATGAAGGTGATGAATTGTCCATGCAACCGGTTTTACAAATCGAAAATTTGCGGGTTTCTTTCCGCATCCGGGATGAACATTATGCTGCTGTTGATGGTGTTTCGTTAACCATACATCAAAATGAAGTGCTTGCCATCGTCGGAGAGTCAGGATGTGGAAAAAGCGCATTAGCTCTTTCTATTATCGGACTGCATGCGCCTGAAAGAACGAAATTAGAGGGGAGCATATTATTCAAAGGAAAAAACATTTTGTCATTATCTTCCAATGAACGCAATGAATTTCGCGGAAAAGATATCGGTATGGTTTTTCAAGATCCGCTTACCGCTCTTAATCCGTTGATGACGGTAGGAAGGCAAATTGAAGAAGGCATGGACTATCACACAAAGCTTTCTTCTTTAGAAAAACGCCAACGGACTTTAGAATTACTAAAGCGAGTAGGGATTCCTGATCCAAACCAGACCTATGACCGGTATCCGCATGAACTGTCCGGCGGGATGAGGCAGCGAATTCTAATCTCCATGGCCATAGCTTGTGAGCCGGTTCTCCTCCTTGCCGATGAGCCTACTTCAGCGCTGGACGTTACCATTCAAGCGCAAATCATGAGTTTATTACAAGAAGTACAGCAACAAATGAACACAGGTATTCTGCTCATTACCCACGATTTAGGCGTCGTGGCGGAAATGGCTGACCGTGTGGCGGTGATGTATGCAGGAGAGATTGTGGAAATAGCTGATGTCCATATGCTATTTGCCCATCCCTTGCATCCGTATACACGTTCTCTGCTCCATTCCATTCCATCTCTGCAAGCTCCGCGAGAAAAACTGCATGTCATTCAAGGGATGGTTCCGCCGCTGCAACACAGATCAAGAACAGGCTGTCGAATCCGGTCACGAATCAACTGGATCAATGAATCTGAACACGAGGAGAATCCGGTGTTGCGGGAAGTGGAACCGGGGCATTGGGTTCGCTGTACTTGCTATAAAAATTTCACCTTTCCGCACGAGCACAGGGGAGACAAGAAACATGGCATTTCTTAAAGTAAAATGTCTAAAAGTATATTATCCCGTACGCGGCGGTTTTTTCCGTCGAGCCGTCGATGTTGTGAAGGCTGTTGATGACATCAGTTTCGAATTGCAGCGGGGAGAAACCTATGGATTAGTGGGGGAATCCGGGTGCGGGAAAACCACGACGGGCCGGGCCATGATCGGGTTAATCAAACCAACATCCGGGGACATTTTCTTGGAAGGAACAGCGCTCACGAAACTAACCCGCCGCGCATTTTCTCCTTACCGGAGAGATATCCAAATGATTTTTCAGGACCCCTATTCCTCGCTTAATCCAAGAAAACGGGTGTTGGATATTATTGCCGAACCGCTGCGGAATTTTTCCTGGCTGTCGCCGCAAGAGGAAAGAAGAACAGTGCAGCACTTCGTGGAAAAAGTAGGACTGCACCCGGAAGCGGTGTATCAATACCCTCATGAGTTTTCTGGCGGACAGCGGCAGCGGATTGGGATTGCGCGGGCGCTTACCCTGAATCCGAAAATCATCATTGCGGATGAGCCCGTATCCGCCTTGGATGTGTCTGTACAAGCCCAAGTGTTGAATTTTATGAAGGAAATTCAACAAGAATTTCAGCTTACTTACCTTTTGATTAGTCATGACTTGGGCATGATCCGCCATATGTGTGATCGCATCGGCATTATGTATCGCGGTCAATTGGTCGAAGAAGGAACAAGCCATGAAATCTTTCACAACCCGCTGCATATTTATGCTAAAAGGCTGATTGCCGCCATCCCGAATCCTCATCCGCAGCAGCGGCAGGAACAAATGAAACTTCGTCAGCAAATGGAAAAGGAATATGAGCATTCTCGCCATCAATACTTTAACGATGAGGGAAGAGCGTACCCGTTAAAGCGGATTTCGCAAACGCACTCTGCTGCCATCCTGTGAGAGAGGAGGTCCACCTATGTGGAAATTTATACTGCGAAGAATGGTCATCATGATCCCTCAATTATTTCTGTTGAGCGTTCTCGTCTTTATGTTGGCAAAAGCCATGCCCGGTGACGCGTTGACCGGCCAATTGGCAAACAATCCAAAAATGGATGCGCAAACCTTGGCGGAAATAAGAGAGAAACTAGGGTTAAACGATCCTCTTACGGTTCAATATACCAGGTGGCTCAACCAATTGCTGCACGGAGATCTCGGCCTCTCCTATGTTCATCAGCAGCCCGTGACCGATTTGCTTGCCGGAAGAATAGGGAACACCATTTTGTTATCCGTTTGTATTTTGGTGTTAACCTATCTCATTGCCATACCACTAGGTGTCGTTTCGGGGAGATGGACCGATTCATGGGCAGATAAATGGGTTGTTGGGTATAGTTATGTCAGCTTTGCTACCCCCTTATTTCTATTCGCCTTAATGCTCCTATTTGTGTTTGGGTTTACATTAGGCTGGTTTCCTACGGGGGGAAGTGTCGATATCCAAGTGGAAACTGGGACAGTGGATTATTACGTGGATAAAATCCATCATCTGGTTTTGCCCTCTTTGTCCGGTGCGCTGATTGGCACTGTGGGCATCATTCAATATTTGCGCAGTGAAATCATAGAGACGAAAATGAAGGATTTTGTAAAAACAGCACGAGCAAAAGGAGTACCGGAATCTCGCATTTATTCGCGCCATATTTTGCGCAACTCCTTTTTGCCTATTGCCGCCTTCCTGGGTTATGAAATTACGGGGTTAATCGGCGGATCGATTTTTTTGGAATCGATCTTTAGCTACCCGGGGATCGGACAGATGTTCCTGCAGTCCATTATGCAACGCGACTATAGTGTTGTTACAGCACTCGTGATGATTTCAGGGCTGGCCACCTTACTGGGAACGCTGTTGTCCGATATCATCTTAAGCGCGGTTGATCCTCGCATTCGCATGGAATAGGGGAAGGGAGGACATGATCGTGAACACAAAGCGTGATGATCTTCCGCAAGCGGAGAAGAGTTCTTCCGGTCTTTTTGTCCTTTGGCGTGAAGTAGTCAAAGATAAAATAGCATTCAGCTCTCTTCTTCTTCTTTCACTGATTCTTTTGTTAGTCTATGGATCGTCATTTCTTTTAGATCAAGAGGAAATCGTAAAGATCGATTTGTTTTCGATTTATCTTCCGCCATCTGCGGAACATTGGTTGGGTACGGATTATGGAGGAAGAGATATTTTTGGGCAGCTGATGATCGGCGCGAGGAACTCCTTTACCATCGGTTTAGCGATTACCCTCCTCTCGGGTTTCATGGGTCTCGCCATCGGTTTGATCGCCGGGTATTTTGGGGGATTCATTGATCATATTCTGATGCGTATCATTGATTTTATACTCGTCCTGCCCTTTCTGATGTTAGTCATCGTCTTTATCGCCATCGTACCGAAATATAATGTGTTGACGTTTATTCTCATTATGAGCGCCTTTTTATGGACCGGGAAAGCACGATTAATTCGCGCCAAAACGCTAGCGGAACGGGAGCTGGACTATGTCAGCGCCTCGAAGACGCTCGGCACCCCGGACTGGAAAATTATTACTCGGGAAATCTTGCCGAATTTAAGCTCCATTATTATTGTGAACCTGACGCTAAATCTTGCCGGAAATATCGGGATTGAATCCGGATTGAGCTACTTGGGCTTTGGCTTGCCGGAAAGCACGCCAAGCTTGGGTACATTAGTCAGCTATGCGATGAATCCGGATGTTTTGCAACATAAATGGTGGGTATGGCTTCCGGCATCCTTGCTCATTTTTGTGATGATGCTGTGCATTAATTTTATCGGACAAGCGCTGAAACGGGCAGCTGATGCAAGACAAAGATTAGGGTAGTAAAAGGGGGAAGAAATGAATGAAGAAAAGGCATGGGAAGTTTATCACGGTGCTAGCCGGTCTTTTGCTCGTGTTGTCGGCGTGTACAAACAATTCGACAAGCGATTCGAAAGAGGATGCTCCAAACAAACCAACCGTACAAAAAGAAAGTATTGGAAATTTTCCAATGGATGTCCAAAATGAGGGGACACTTGTCAATGGAGTGTTGACTTACGGATTAGTGTCGGATACTCCGTTTGAAGGGACGCTTAATACGGCGTTTTATACGGGGCAGCCGGATGGGGAAATCCTGCAGTTTTTTGATGAATCCCTATTTCGCACCAATGGCGATTACGAGATTACCAATGATGGAGCAGCGACGTACGAACTATCGAATGACAAAAAAACGATGACGATCCAAATAAGAGATCATGTCAAATGGCATGACGGAGAGCCGGTCAAAGCGGAAGACCTGGAATATGCCTACTTGGTGATTGGCCACAAAGACTACGCGGGTGTCCGTTATGGGGATGCACTGATTCAAGATATTGTGGGTATGGAAGCGTACCACAGCGGCCAAGCCAAGGACATTTCCGGAATTAAGGTGCAGGATGACAAAACGTTAACCATTACCTGGAACCATGCCAATCCGTCCGTGTTTACAGGAATATGGTCATCTCCCTTGCCCAAGCATTATTTACAGGATGTTCCGATCCCACAATTGGCTCAGTCCGATAAAATCCGCAAAAAACCGATTGGATTCGGTCCGTTCAAATTGAGCAAGATCGTTCCTGGTGAGTCGGTCGAATTCGTTCGCAACGAAGATTACTGGGAAGGAAAACCGAACTTGAAAGGGGTCATTGTAAAGGTGGTGAGCCCGCAGGTGGTGTTACAATCCCTAAAAAAAGGTGAAATCGATCTTGCGCAATTTCCAACCGATCAATATGTAACGGCAAAAGGGTCCAAAAATATTCAATTTATCGGGAAAATTGACTTAGCGTACAACTATATCGGCTTTAAGCTCGGTCATTGGGATGCCCAAAAACAAGAGAATGTGATGGACAATCCAAAATTCCAAAACAAAAAGCTTCGCCAAGCGATGGCTTATGCGCTGGACAACCAATCGGTCGGAGATAAACTCTATCACGGTTTGCGCTTTCCGGCCACCACGTTAATCCCGCCATCCTTCCCAGGCTATCATGACCAAAATGCGAAAGGATATCCATACGATCCTGAAAAAGCGAAACAGCTTCTGGATGAAGCCGGATATAAAGATCAAGATAGAGACGGGCTTCGCGAAGATCCCGATGGAAAGAAATTTACGATTCATTTCCTTTCGATGAGCGGAGGAGACATTGCTGAACCACTGGCCAGGTTTTATATGCAAGGTTGGAAAGAGGTAGGCTTGGATGTACAGTTGGTCGATGGCCGGTTAGCTGAATTCAACTCATTTTACGATATGCTTCAAAAGGATGATCCGAAAGTGGATGTGTTCGCAGGGGCATGGGGGACAGGAAGCGATGTGGATCCGGAAGGATTATACGGACGAAAGGCCATGTTCAATTATACGCATTGGGTGAATGACAAACAGGATGAGTTATTGGAAAAAGGCCATTCCGAACAAGCCTTTGATAGAGCCTATCGCAAAGACATTTACAATCAATGGCAAGCCTTGATGAATGAAGAAGTGCCTGTCATCCCTATCTTATATCGCTCTGCCATTTATGCCGTGAACAATCGTGTGAAAAACCTGACGATGGATCCAAGCTCTGAGTTGACCTGGAAAGATGTTGGTGTCACAGCGGAGAAGCCGGAAGTAGAGTAAGGTTGAAGAAAGAAGGATTCAATCCCCTAGACGGGAACGAATCCTTCTTTTTATACACTTATCGGAAAGTATTATACGCATTAGGCTGCGCAAGTAGCTTTCTTAAAATCTAGACCTATCAATAGGGCTAGGCAAAGCTATACGGTTACTCAACAAAGGTTTTAATTTTATCAGTTTACTAGGCAAAGCCTTAGGCTTTATGAATAGAGGTTTTACTTTTTTCAGTTTACTAGGCAACACCGTGACGATCTTGCCCGATTTAGAGTTTCCTTGGCTGGGAGACATTGTAAGGGTGATGGTGTAGTCAACGAAGTTCGCGGGGACATCAATCCTCCTAAATCCTAGATTTCTACAGGTCGAGCATCCCAAATTCCAGCACCAATGGAATGGCGTATTCGGGACCTGGGTGAAGTACGGACCATTCCACCTACGTCCGAAAACATCCTCGGCGTAGAAATAAAACGTGAAGCCCCCGACGTTCGCACCGATTGGCCGCCTCGTTTGTCCTGGTTCTACATGGTACCAGCCAAGCTTCGCATAGGCGACAGGACTACAGCCGGAATTCGGGTAGGCAACGGTAAGATACAGGCGTGAGTTGGTTGCGTTGCGGAAAATGAGAGCCATGTCGTCATTCCCTTCTTATAATATATAACTTACGGTATTAAGGTATGAGAATGTATCAATGGAGGTATAGACAATCGTGGAAAGTCAAAAATATTACAACATCTCCTTATTTATCGTACATACAATCCTCCCGTTAGCCATCCATGCAGCCCAAGACCAGCGCTGCAACATATGAGCGGATTCACCCAAAAAGTTTCCGCTTATTAACCTTTCATTTTTTTGTGAATAAATAGAGTATCGGAACACCAAAAGGGGGACTCGTCATGAGCAAGGGTTCAAAGTGGTCTACTAAAAAATCTTTGGAAAACGTATGGAAAAAAGTCTCTTATTCATCCGGCCAAATAGAGAGATTGTTTATCCACCCTCTGCAGTTGCTAGATTGCGGTATTTATTAAATGATAAACAGCTAATTGACCCTATGTGAGTATTCGCTATTTGCATTTAATTTTCTATTTCTTTTTTACTGAAACCACTCTGATTGTCTTGAGCTCTTTTTTGCTCAGTGGACGGGCATAGGCGTAGCTGGTCATCTTTCCTGCTTTCTTTACACCTCCGCCACTTCCAGCCGGGAGGGCTACACGTGTCCTAAAGGCTTGCATAAACCATTGGATTGGATAGCAAATCGACCTTATTCCTCCTTGACCGAGAATGGAGCCATAGTTTACCGCTGTTGCCCAGTTTGTGTTCGTATTCAACCAAACTGAACCAGAGTCTCCGGGTAAGGAAACTGGAAACGATCCTTCACTTCTTATGATGGTTTGGTTTCTAAAGTTAGCCGTGAAATTATAATTGGTATAAAAAATATTGATATCCGTATTGACTGATTCAACCACACCGGTAACGAAGGCTGTAGTCCGGCCCACCTTTTTGAATCGGTCCCCTACTCTATAGGTAGATTGATGTCCTGGTACGACTCCAACGCCTAAGTAAACGGGATTAAGCAAATTATTATTGAAAGGAATGGCCGTTGCCGCATCGATGAAATTGGTACCTGTTCCTAGGGGTCTTATGGGAACAAATCGGTCTAATCGTCCAATCCGGTCGTTGGCTAACGTTCCCCCATCCGCTGGTCCAGGTTGAATGGTGGGTGAAAATCCGGCTGTATTATTGATGTTTAGAACATGGTTATTGCTTAACAGATATAACTGACGGGGATTGGGGAAATTGACTACTACAAGCCCCGCGGTTCCAGTCACATTACTTCCGATGCTTACAGCTCCAGGAACAGGGCGGTATCTAGCCCGGGGGTTTTGAGAGATGGCGGCATTGGCTACAGCCTGGTTGGCTGGGATATGACGAATGGGAATGGATAGATTTTTCGAGGAAATCAATACTTTCATATTTTTAATTAGCGATTGGGCGTTTTTATGTGCATATACAATCACGGCGGCTCCTTGTTTCGGTTTTTGGGGATTGACGTACCCGACACCAATTCCTACGACCCCTTTTCTGTTCAGCATTTTTCTGCTTAGTAATTCTTTCATTTGAGTTGCTTGATAAAAAGTAGCCATGGAATAGATCGCTCCTTGTCCGTTAGGTGAATATAATACCGATTACAATATATGGAGGTACATTTGTAATTGATTGGATGATTGCCCATTGGCGATTCATATTATCAACGAACCGTAATCTTTAATACATACCTGTTCTATTAAATGAAGGAGTTGGGCAATATATGGCATTGGTTGAATTATTGCAGAAAGCAAAGTGATAGAGTACAAGGAGTTAGCGTTTTCCAATACGATGACGCATGCATTGCAGCAGATATTGCTTTATCTAAAAAGTAGAATGCTTACAAGTACAACTACCTATTTTATTGTGTATTAATAACCATTAAATCTCCTTTGGAATAGATTGATTTTGTCTAGAAAAGATCATAAAGGAGGTAATTATCTATGAAAAAGGCTTCAAAAATGCGTTTAATGAAATTATTGCAAAAGTGTTCTAGGCAAACCAGGCAACAAACGTATCCCCTCATCCAAGTTCCCCGATTACAGCAATTACAGGGTGCTGTAATCAGAACTACTATAGGAACTCTTGGTGGAGTAACAGCCACAGTGGGCCGATATAATCCTGTATCTAACCGAATTCAATTAATCAATATTACCAGTGAAAGAACAGGTGTCAACTTTGGCACTCTAAGTTTTCTCCCAGAAGAGTTGATCGGCCTTCAAATCCTTGTACCTCCGCCTGGTGGAGTTCCTGGACCAGCACCAGCACCAGCACCCGGACCAGCACCTGGAACTTATCCTGGAACCTATCCTGGGCCTTATTTGGATTAATGATTGCCTAAAAAATAAAAACCAGCTAACAACTTAGGGAAGTTAGTTGGTTTATGATTTTTTTTATCGGTCCTCTTGTCCTAATATAGACAAATCTTCTTGGGCTTTTGATAATTCATTTGTTCTCATACAAATATTGCTTGTCAAGTTAGCGGTTGTGTAAACGAGATAACTTTTTCCGATTTGAAACGGGTATCCGCAAGCAGTCAGTTCAGAAGGCGTTTTTATTGTGATTTGGTTAGTGGTAACCCCTTTCCATGCGGATGTAACCTGAAAACTTACAGTACTTAATTTACCATCGGTTTTAATATTGATCACTTTTCCTGCAAATACCGCTCTTGCATCTCTGTATTGTTCTTGAACCGTTGGCATTGGTGCACATGTACAAGCATACCCGGCGGCAGGCGCAGCAAGGAATACCAAACTAAATATCATTAATAGTAGAGCTGATTGAGTCGCTTTTCTCATGATATGAACCATCTCCAAGTCTATATTTGTCATTTTGTACTCTGTGGTATCCGCCAATATCCGCGGTTACATTCTAGGCGGAATCCGATGGCGGGTAGCCTGTTCAAAGGAATAGGCTAACTTGATCAGTGTGGGTTCGCTATATGCCATCGCTGTAAAAGTAATCCCTACCGGGACTCCTGCTGAGGTGTACCCGGCCGGTACGGTAACCGCCGGATATCCGGATTTGCCAGTAATGTTGGAACCTTCAAATGACGGGAAGACAAGGGCATCGAGTTGATGTCGTTTGATGGCGAAATCGATCCCCTCTTGTTGGGATAGGTGAAGGTCCTTTATTTTTCCTTTTATATATTCCGGTTCCGTAAGCGTACCACTCGTCATTTCTGCATTCACCAGCCTGTTTTGTCCATACTTGAGCATTTCTTTTGGGTGATTATTGTTAAACGCTATAAGCTCTTTTAAGGAATGAACAGGGACATTTACACTGCATTTGCTTAAATAATAGTTTAAATTTGTTTTCAATTCATAAGAGAGTACGCCGGATTCGGATTGGTCCAATTCAGCCGCCGACGGTATTTCAACGGGATCAATGATCACAGCGCCCTGCTGCTCCATGGAATCTATAGCCTTCTTCATAATCTTTTGTTCATTTTCTGAAAGTTGCGTGTAGTAATAGCGGGGTATGCCAATTCGGGCCCCTCTTAAGCCGGATGCTTGCAAACATTTCGTATAGTCGATATCGGCTTGATGCACGTTGGTTACTGTGGCGGGATCCCGCGGATCGGCTCCAGCCAATGATTGTAGCAGGATCGCTGCATCGGCAACCGTTCTTGCCATCGGTCCAACCGTATCTTGACTGTGGGAAACGGGAATGATACCATACCGGCTGACTAGTCCCACAGTAGGTTTAATTCCTGCAATAGCATTTCTGCTTGAAGGATAAATGATAGATCCAGCCGTTTCAGTACCGATGGCAACTGTCGCAAAATTGGATGCAACAGCTGCCGCGGAACCGGAACTCGATCCTCCGACATCCATGTTCCCTAGACCATAAGGATTTAAGACTTGTCCACCCCTAGAGCTATAGCCACTGATCATAAAATCTGACATAAAGCCTGCCCATTCCGTCATGTTGGTCTTGCCCAGAATAACAGCACCGGCTTCGCGTAACTGTTGGACTACATACGAATCCTCAGGTGCATGATGATTAGCCAATGCCATTGAACCCGCGCTGGTGTGCATTTTATCATCAGTCCCGATGTTGTCTTTGAGCAGAATAGGAATCCCATGCAGTGGACCTCGCGGCCCTTTTGCAGCTCGTTCCCTGTCAAGAGCCTCTGCTATCTGTAAGGCATCGGGATTGATCTCTAGCACCGAGTTAATGCGAGGTCCATGCTTATCGTATTCAGCGATTCTTAGCAGGTACAGTTGTACCAACTGCTTAGAGGTAATGTCGCCGGATTCCATGCTTTTTTGAATCTCTACAATGGTTTTCTCTTCTAGTGTAAAGGTTGGGGATATATGGGCGTTAATGGGTAAACTAAAGGTAGCCATTAAAAGGATTATGAGAAGAAATAGGATGGCTTGCCTCATTGAACGCATGGTGTACCATAACCACCTTAAGAAACATTTATTTTTATATTCTGTATGATTAGGCACTAATATATCCAAATCAATTACCATACATAAAGCCATTAAATGAAGTAGGCACCTCTTCAATAATCATCCATATGATATCTAAACGGGGTAGTAAAAACAAAACGCGAAAAGTGCGTAAATCAAGACTAAGTCTTGGAAAATTGCTAAAAACATGGGCTCTTTCGTTGACTATATGTCTACAACGAAGGAGCTTTTGTTGTTATAAAAAATTACTGAGCTAAAGGGTAGGTTTGCTTAATGACTGTGTTAACAAAAGGAAATCGGTCAATTATCGAATCTAACTACATTAGAGGACGTTCTCAATCTAGGTGGGTCTCATATGTTACGAAATTCAGTATGATGTATGGCTCTCAGAAAAAGTCGTCAAAGTAAATAGGGCTTCAGGGCTTTTACCCAGTTCACTCTCAAAAGTCTGTACATACAATGCTCCTATAAAAAGGAGTGATCCAGGTGGCAACATTTTATGAGGCCTATAGAGCGAAGGAATTTTTATCAAAAAAAATGTTAAATAGAAAAGGAATTGTCGGAATCGGGGTGGGATTTGCCGATCCCCAACACCCCAAAAAAGGTGCAGGTATTATTGTCTATACGGATAATATCGGGCTTGCAGCGAAACATAGGTTGTTGAACACTTTAAACACGGCCATTAGCATCAAAAAAACACCTGTTCCCGTACGTGTGATCACAACGGGGCCAGCATTCTCAGGGGCAGCACTCTCAGCGGGGGCGATCGCTCAGACTGAATATAGGAGAAGAGTACGACCCGTACCTGCCGGTTATAGTGTATCGGGACAAAGAGAAGGTTCTGGAACGGCAGGACTGATTGTCACGCGTGGCGGACAATTGTTTCTGGCCAGTAACAATCATGTTTTAGGCATAGATAATGCCTCTGCATCTTTTACTGTTCAACCGGGCCTAGGGGATGGCGGAACAGTGGCAAATGATCGTATTGGTTTTATAAGGGAGCATGTCCCTTTAAAAAAGGTCGGTGACAATTTTCTCGATGCTGCTATCTCCATGCCTTTCAGTAACAATTTATTGGAACCAAGATACGGTGCAAGACGTAGAAGAGTTCATGGTGTTGTAGACCCTGGCGTAGGTATGAGACTTTTCAGTGAATCCCGAACATCAGGACATAGGTTAGGAACAGTTGAAGCGGTTCATATGGATTTCCAAGTTCGAATGGGAGGAAATTACGGGAATTTGGGGACAATCCAGTTTAGAAATCAAACCGTCATCAGGGGTCATTTTTTGGGAGGTGATTCTGGTGTTGTGTGGCTCTGGAGAGACACATTTGGTAACCCAGCGGTAGCGATGTCTCATGCTGGATTTTCAGGTGGCAGACGTGCGATCTCCTTCCCGATGTCATGGTTTAATCAGATGTTTGGAACTCAAGTTGCCCAACCTGCAGGGCATACCGGACACATTCGAACGGTCAGTTTCAAGGGCAATTATAAATATGCGCAACCATTAACCAAAAAAGAGCTCAGCAGCATTAAGGTCGTTAGGACAGCAAAAAGGAAGTAAAATAATCATCTTGTAATTTTCGTCTGACTCATGAAAACTAAGAGCAAGAAGAAGAACAACCAAAATAGGAAACAAGTCACATTCGTCATTTCGAGATTGACAGATTAAAAATCTGCAATGAAGCAAGTTGATTCCTTGTGTTTACCGCATGATTGAACTGATTGACCCTTGTTTGGAAATAGTAAATAACACAAATTAAGAACACAGTAGTAATTACTTATTATTGTTAAACTAACGGAGATTGATAGCGGGGGAACGGAATCGGCATTCATCCCCTGCTTTTTGCTGCGCTAAAGGGGGAGTATAACGCAATAGAATGAGCCTTTTTGATATACTTAGATCAACGATTTTTTAAAGATGGAAGGAGGAAAAATGACCAACAGTGTTATCGTATATTCTGTATTTTTTTTGCAACTTACCTTGATACGTATTTGTCTATGAATGGTAATTACACTTTTTTTTTCTTAGCCCCTAGTGGGAAAATTGACCATAAGAGACTTATTATAATGCAAATGATAAAAAGGTGATAAAATTTTAATTTTTTTGTTTGTTTCAAAGAGGTTGGTTATAATGAGTGCTGTAATTATGTAAAGAAGATAAATTTTGGTAAAGGATGATTAGTTATGCAAAAAATTAATCCCTGTTTGTGGTATAACAATAATGCAGAAGAAGCCGTGAATTTTTATATTTCTATTTTTAATAATTCAAAAGTTGGACGTATTGCTCGTCATAACCAAGCTACAGCAGAAGCCTCAGGCCTGTCCGAAGGAAGTGCATTGACAGTGGAATTTGAACTTAACGGCCAGGAATTCTTAGCATTAAATGGTGGACCTCACTTTAAATTTACACCTGCGATATCATTCATCGTAAACTGCCTTGCGAAAGATGAGGTAGATGAACTTTGGTCGAAGTTGTTGGACGACGGTGAAGTGCTGATGCCGCTTGATAAATATCCATTTAGTGAAAGATATGGTTGGGTAAAGGATAAGTATGGTGTGTCGTGGCAACTGATTTTAGCTGATTACAAAGAAGAGCGAACGATTGTCCCGTCTTTGATGTTTGTCGGTGACCATTGCGGCAAAGCCGAAGATGCTATTCATTTCTACCTTTCGATATTCCAAGATTCAAAGGTTGGAGATATTTTTCGTTATGGTGCAGACCAAAAACCAGACAAGGAAGGAACTATTATGTTCGCGGACTTCACGTTAGAAGGACATCATTTTGCGGCGATGGACAGCGCTCATGATCATAAGTTTACTTTCAATGAAGCCATTTCTTTTATGATCAATTGTGAGACGAAAGAAGAAGTTGATCACTATTGGGGAAAACTTTCAGCAATCCCTGAAGCGGAGCAATGCGGTTGGTTAAAAGATAAGTATGGTTTATCGTGGCAAGTTGTGCCGACAGCTTTAACAGAAATGTTGCAAGCCCCTGATAAAGAAAAATCAGGAAGAGTTATGCAAGAGATGCTTCAAATGAAGAAGATTGATATAGAGAAATTAAGGGAAGTATTTAATCAATAACTGTGTTAACAAAAGGAATTTGGTTAATGATCGAATCTAACCACATTCGAGGACGCTCTCAATCTAGTTGGGTCCCATTTGTTACGAAATTCCGTATGATGTATGGTTCTCAGAAAATGTCGTCCAAATTAATAGGCTTTAACCCAGTTCATTCTCAAAAGTTTATACATACACTGCTCCTATAAAAAGGAGTGATCCGGGTGGCAACTTTTTATGAAGCCTACAGAACGAAGGAATATCTATCAAAAAAATTCTTGAAAAGAAAAGGAATTGTCGGAATCGGGGTGGGATATGCTGATCCTAAGCACCCAAATAAAGGTGCAGGTATTAATGTTTATACGGATAATATCGGGCTTGCAGCGAAACGCAGATTGTTGAAAACGTTAACCGCAGCCATTAGCACTGAAAGAACACCTGTTCCTGTTCGTTTAATCCCAACGGGGCCAGCATTCGCAACGGCAGCGCTCTCAACAGGAGCAATCAAACAGGCTGAATATATGAGAAGAGTACGACCCGTACCTGCCGGTTATAGTGTATCACCAACACCAAGCTTTGGTTCTGGGACGGCAGGACTGATTGTCCATCGCGGCGGACAATTATTTCTTGCTAGCAATAATCATGTCTTGAGCATTGATAATGGGAGAACTGCTCCGCCGACAGTTCAACCGGGCCAAGGAGATGGCGGAACACTGGCAAATGATCATATCGGTCGTTTGTATGCGTTTGTTCCATTAAGGAGAGTCGGAAACAATTATGTCGATGCTGCTGTCACTCTTCCTCTCACTAACAGTTTGCTGGATCCAAGATATGGTGTAAATCGAATAACCGTTGATGGTGACTTACTCCCACGCGTAGGTGCAAGACTTTTCAGTGAATCCCGAACAACTGGAAGGAGACCCGGAGTAGTTGAATCGGTTAATACGGATATACGAGTTCGATATGGAGATCCATACAGGGATTTATTGGGGGTCGTCCAGTTTAGAAATCAAACCATCATCAGGGGTAATTTTGCTGAAGGTGATTCTGGCGTTGTGTGGCTCCAAAGTACTTTTTTCGGAGGAACACGAGCGGTAGCGATGTCTTTTGCCGGATTTAACCTTGGCACTCGTGCGATCTCCTTCCCGATGACATGGTTCAATCAGCTTTTCGGAACTCAAGTGGCCCAACCAAGTGGACAAACCGTAAAGTTACGAAGATTCAATGTCAGGGGCAATTATAAATATGCGCAACCATTAACCCAAAAAGTGCTCAGCAGCATTAAGGTCGTTAGGCCAGCAAGCAGAAAGTAGACAAATCATTTTGTAATTTACGTCTGACTCATAAAAACTAAAAGCATGAAGAAGAAGAACAACCAAAATTGGAAACAACTCACATTCGTCATTTTGAGACTGACAGATTAAAAATCTGCAATGAAGCAAGTCGATTTCTTATTTTACCGCATGTGTCTCTTAAATTTTAAAAATCAGATGTTATACTAAAAATGAGCGAGTATACGCTTGGATCGATGCCAGCAAAGGCCACTAATTTCTTCGCGTGATTAAACCGATCAATATCACCTATTTCAGACACAATCGTTGCCCGATTTTGTTACCGATACCGGGGATGGATTGGATAATCTTATATTCTTCTATTTCTCCAGCAAGGGCATCAATCTGCGCTTGTATCTTGGATAGCTGCTCTTGGTATTGGAGAAGTAAGTCGATATACAGTTCCAGGCTAATCAAATGGCTCTGGTAGGCTGTTTTCTTAAATGGATTGCGTGATGCAGCAGCCATAATGATTTGAACTTTTTCTTTAGCCCAACGCTCGGAACGACTGGTACATATACAAGCCACTCTCTCAACAAGGGTAGTTTCTCCTGCATCTTCGATGGATTGCGAGGTAGGGAATTCCCGTAAGAAGGAGAGGGATATCCTCGAAAACAAATCTCCAAAGACTCCATGGTACTCAGGAAAAACCTGATCTAACACCGCATGAAATTGTAATTTCGCTTGAACATACATATCCGTCAAGGATTCAAATTGTCTCGTCAGATGACGAATTTAATAGCTTTACGCCTCCTTGTTTGTATATCTCAAATTCTTCCATGTAATACAACTCCAGAGCTGAAAGGCATCCACGGCGTCCGTCTTTACCTTTCGAAGAGAGGACTTTTTCGCTTGGTTTGATATTAACGGGTTCACAACAATGTAGAAAATGTCATGCTTCTCTAGGAATTGAACAACTGCCGCTTGATAATGCCCGGTTGACTCTAGCATGACAGTTGGCCATTGTGCTGTACGTGACTCCACCTCTTTGATTACGTTAAGGAAATATTGAAGACCCTCCTGAGTATGAACAAGAGAAAAACTCTTACCGTAAGGTTGCCCTTTCTTTAAGAATGCTTGTCCTTGACTTTGCTCCTTGGAAATATCCAAACCAATGACTGGATTCATACATCTCTTCCTTTCTAAAATTTAATTTATGCCGGCAACCCCTAATACTTCTTGCAGTTCCACAACATCGCTAGTGATGCGAGATCGATTGTACCAACCAGCTAAAACATGGTTTCTACAAGTAGGGGGGTGAACAGTTTTAGCGACGGGATTATGTTCCCAGGGATTCAGTCGTTCTCCCCGGCTACCGTAAAAATAAAAACCTAAAATGAAAAAAGATCAACCAGAAAAAACTGGCTGACCTCATAATACGACGGGATTCAATAGCGGAGGTATCGGGCATGTAAAATAACTTGAACATACTAAGATCTAAGATGTAAAAATCCCGGATTTCTTTAATCGCGTAGGGTACAGCTTCGCCAAAAAAGCAAGGATCGTATTATGAATGCCATCCTTGCTTTTTTAACTTTTTACGTTCTATTCTTGATTTTTCATCTTCTGGTAATATTCGTGACTAATCTAAAAGAAACGTCATTATAACAAGAACTTCTTGATTTTTCGTCTTGTGTTAGTATTTGTAACTAACGAAAAAGAAACGTCATCGATCACAAGATCAACCAAAGCATCTGATGATGTCGATAATGAAATTAACTCTATTGGTAATGAAGTGCTACTTGAGACTAGAACCCCTTGTGTAAATTGTCTATAGGAGGAAACCGGGATTAAGCTGAGAGGAAAGACTAAAGTGAGACCTCCGATCCGAGCCCTGAATTCCCCAGCTGTCGAAGAGGTTACTCTGCGTACCCAGACAGAGAAGAGGTAAGTATGCCTTCTTCTTAAGTGCAGGGTATTTTGAGAGATAAAAGCCCGTTGATTTGGTAAGGCTATTATTCTAACCGCCTGTGCCCCACTGTGAGGATTCACCCTGGTCAAAAAAATCGATCCCGATGCGGGGGTACTTGGAACCCACGGTCTAAGGGTTGGGTTTTCGAATCCGCCATTACGAATACGATTCGTTTGGGCTTGGGATGGTTTTATTATTTTTCTTTTTGGTACGGAGATTTTATAGTTTTGCCTTTTAGACATTTCATCACACTCCCAGATTTGAGCATTGTTCTAATGTGGTATATGCTAATCCCAAAAGATATGTTCTATATATGGGTGTTAGATCTTTATCTCTTCAACATTATACGGTTGATCCTACATTAGGGGATCGAGAGC
>JAKFCU010000074.1:0-3039 GCA_036676475.1 Brevibacillus sp. | reverse complement strand
TTACAAGATTTAATGTTAAGATATATATCAATGATATATATCTTGGTTTCGGGAGGTAATTATGGAAATTGCGAAAGTATTTCAAACTGGTCGCAGTCAGGCTGTTCGCTTGCCTAAAGCCTTTCGCTTTAATGGCACGGAAGTGGCCATCAAAAGCTTCGGTCGTGGTGTATTACTCATGCCCATCGACAATCCTTGGGATGTCATGTTAGAAGCAATAAATGAGTTTGAGGTTGGATTCCAATTGGAGCGAGCTGATCAAGGCGAACAGCTCCGTGAGGAGTTCAGATGATTTACCTCTTAGACACAAATATTTGTATCTATGTCATCAACAATAAGCCTCAACAAGTTTTTGAGCGCTTTAAGCAATATCAACTCGGCCAGCTTGCGATTTCGAGTATCACGGCATCTGAGCTGGCTTTTGGTGTAGAGAAGTCTGGATCTGAACGCAATAAAAAGGCGTTAAACAAGTTTTTGTCACCTTTAGAGATTCTTCCTTACGATGAACAGGCGATTTGGCATTACGCCAAATTACGCCAGAATCTTCAATCTACAGGTAAACCGATTGGCAGCTTAGATATGCTGATCGCTGCTCATGCTTTGGCATTGGATGTTGTATTAGTTACGAACAATACAAAAGAATTTGAACGAATTGATGGTCTGAAGCTAGAGAATTGGGTCTAATCGCTATATCTAGCCCGCCCTATGCAGGGCTAGAATTCGTATAAGAGATTTATGTTAAATGGATACAGCTTTTGAAAATTTTAACTTTGAATCAGAGATTTCATTTTTAATATGATAAAAACCAAAGGATAAAGAAAATTTTGATTTAGGTATGTCATAAGTGAATTTTTCAGGTGATGTAGAGGTTTTTTTATCTTGTCTTGGAACTAAAGAGTCAAGTTCAGATATTTTGAAAGCAGTTATTCTTGTTGCAAGTGAGTTTGACTCATTAGAGACTAATTTTGGTGGAGAAAAGCTATCCTATTGGCAATTTTTTAAGAGAGGTATTACGTTCAGGTTTAATGAACATCAGATACTAGATACCATTTTCATCTACGTCAAAGAGAATGAAGAATATTACCCATACCCATTTTTAGAAAATCTGATCACAGGTATTAATCACAAAAGTACGATACAATCTGTAGCTAATTTATTTGAAACCCCCGAAAGAGAAAGTAACAGTTGGCTTAAATACAAAATATTTGATAATTATTTACATTTTGAGTTTCATAATTCATTAGAATTGAAACAAATTACAATGGGACAATATTAATACCGTGTTATTAATTTTTATGTATTTTTTTAAATTTAAACCCTAGATTTGAGTCTAGGATTTTTTATGTTATTCACCAATTAAAATGTCTATGCGATAAACCATTTAAAATGTCCTGTTTTTAACCACAAGAGTCAAGCACAGGATTTAAATTTCTTTGTTCAATAACAGCTTTCTGAGCTTTACGACTCGGCATACTTTTCTTGGCCCGGGAACGTTTATTTTGTTTTTCCAATACTTCATGTTGCTGTTGAATATGCGCCAGGACTGAACCTAACCGTTTATTCTCAACAATCTCATTTTGCTGCAGCCCAGCCAATTTATTGAAGATGCTGTAGTTGAGCTTTCGTCCTTCATGCATGAGGGCCAAAGTGCCATCCGGATACTCCAGAATTGAAATGTATTGCCCAGCAAGCTTATGATTCAGCTCTGTCGGTTCAAGCAGATAAATACACTTGTCATAGGTGATGGTGAGGTTCTTCGTGACCTTACGCGGTTCCTGCCAGGTGAATATATCCTCCAGCTCAGCATCAGACTCTGTTAGCGGACGATGTAAGTTCTTTGAATTTCGCGCACACTTGGCGAACTTCTGGTTGAAATGCTCAATAAAGCAGGGTAACCAGGCATTGGCTTCGGCAATTGAACTGATGCCTTCCAGACGCATCTCCTTGATCAAACGGTCTTGAAGGGTTCTATTCGCGCGTTCTACGCGACCTTTAGCCTGTGGTGAGTTGGCAAAGATAATATCAATGTTTAACTCATTCAGAATCCGCCCAAATTGCGTGATCTGGCTATCTTGGCTCGATTTCTGATTCACTCGGAATACCGAGTGTTTATCGCTATAAAACGCTAAAGGCTTGCCGTATTGCTCAATGTAGGCTCGGGTTGAAAGCATATAATCAAAGGTCGTTTCAGCCTCACAAAAGCGCAGATGCAACAGCTTTCCAGTGGCGTCATCGATATAAACCAGCAAGCAGCATTTGGCGGCTCGTCCTTCAAACCAGTCATGATATGAGCCATCGATCTGGATCAGCTCACCGAAGCAATCACGGTTGTATCGAGGCTGATATGGACGTTTCAGGCGCTTGGATCGAGGAATCCAGAGGTCATTTGCAGTCATCCAGCGACGAACCGTTTCTACCGGGATATGCAGGCCAAACATGCTGCTGAGCTTCTCATGAGCCAAGGTAGGTCCAAATCCCAGCAGATGTTCGGAAATAATGGAAAGACATTTTGATTTTAATAAATCATCATGGCGACGATGGCCAGGTTGACCACGGCTGGCATGCGCCATACCTGAAACACCATCTTGATTGAGCTTCTGTAATAACCGGGTAATTTGACGGGTTGAAAGATTAAGGATTTCAGCAGCACGGACTTGTGTAATACGATGATCTCGAACGTCTTGCAGAACAGCAAGACGTTGAATTTCTTTGTCAGACATAGTGATCAGCATCTATATTTCATATCCAGTCCATGATGTTTAAACCATCATAAACCAGACATTTTTATTGGTGAGAATATAGACACTTTAAATGGGTTCTAACAGTTAGATTGCGTATAATATAGATTATGTTAAATCCGATACACCTAACAATAACTTCATATCCTTCTTTCTTAAACTAAAATTCAATAACTTAACGGCTTTGTTGCACAAAGATTTGAAATGCAAAGCGCCCCTAATTGAGCCAAATTTAAGGCGTAACTTGGGTAAGTGGTCGACCTAATTCCGTAAATCTGTTAAGGACTGCTACACGTGCATG
>JAKFCU010000073.1:0-2417 GCA_036676475.1 Brevibacillus sp. | reverse complement strand
TAATAATGGATTCAATGAGTAAAAAAAGGCGCCTCTCATTCAACTTTTGAATGAAGAGTCGTCTTTTTCAATGGTTCTAACCTATCTTACGTGAGAAAAACGTTAGTTTTTCAGCGGCCTCGATGCTTCCTAGGGACTTTCTTCATTTTATCGTCACTGATACTGATTTTCTGCTGCCATGGACAGCCCTATTTTTAATAGGAAGCCCCTTTCAATTGATATGGACTACCTTTTAGGAAAGCGAATCCCTGTAGTTTACATTTCCATCATTTTCACTTTATAAATAGATAAAAAAATATAGAAAATGCTTGGTAATAGAGGTAAAATAAACATAGATTAAATAAAGTATAGACTCACTAAAAAGCTAGGGCGAAGAACCATGGGTCGAACGTTCTTGCAAACAGGCTATTCTCATGGGGAATTGTTTTTTCTTTCATTTTATAGGGGGAATTATTGATGAAAATCAGAAATAAATTGATTGGGGCGTTTGCTTTGGTCCTCCTGCTTCCTAGCTTGATAATAGGATTTATATCCTATGAAAAGGCCAAGGATCAATTAGAGCAGGAAATCATGAGCGGGGCTAAGGAAAATATTCAAATACTGGATATGATGATCAACCAGTCGATCCAACCCAGGATCAATGATGTAGAGTATTTATCTAAGATTGTGAATACCAGCCACTATGAAAGCGTAAACACGTATAAGCTTCGAGAAAAATTAAGACAATATGCCAAACTTCATCCTGAGGTGATGTTCACCTTTGTGGGAACAACGAGCGGCCAGATGATCATGGAACCAATGGATGCCCTGCCAGATGGATTTGATCCGAGAACGCGCCCGTGGTATCAGAAAGCAATGGAGCAAAAGGGCAAGACGATTATTACGGAACCATTCACAGATTCTGTCACCGGGAAAACGGTCATTGCTATCGCTAGAACAACCGAGGATGGGTCAGGGGTTATCGGGATTGACTTAAAATTGGAAAATATCGCGGAATTGGGCAAGAAGATCAAGGTTGGTCATGAAGGCTATGCTATTATTCTCGATCAATCGGGTAAATATATTGTCCATCCTACTGCAAAAAGCGGTTCCGATGCAAAGGAATCGTGGGTAGCCCAAGTGCTGAAGCAAGACGCTGGGGAATTAGACTATGTCCTTTCGAATGATGAGAAAAAGATGACGTTCGCAACAAATAAAATAACCGGTTGGAAGCTGACCGGGACGATGTATGCTTCTGAAGTGGAAAATTCAGCTCAAGCGATCTTGAAATATTCGCTGCTTACGATTGCAGCAGCTGTTTTGGCTGGAGCTGTCCTTGTATACTTCATTATCCGTTCGATTACGGAGCCGTTGAGACAGCTGGTTGGATCTGTTCATCAAATCAGCCAAGGAAACTTGACAGAAAAGATAGAAGTGAAATCAAAGGATGAGATTGGGCAATTGGGAGTTAGCTTTAATGAAATGGTAGAATCGCTGCGAACCGTCATTGGTAGTGTGAATGAAACCGTCCATCATTTAGCCTCTTCGTCAGAAGAATTAACGGCTAGTGCGGAACATACGAGCAAAGCAACCGAGTATATTACAGCAGCCATTGAGCAGGTAGCCAACGGTGCGGAAAATCAAACGATGGGAGCAGAGGAAAGCTCTCGTTCCATGGAGGAAATCGCCTCGGGACTTCATCAGATCGCAGAAAGCTCAGCTGCCGTAACCGAATCGGCATTAGATACGGGCAAGCAGGCCGAAGAAGGCGGTCAATTGGTTCACCAAACGGTAAACCAAATCCAATCGATTCACCATTCGGTAAACGAAACGGATCAAGTCATTCGATTGTTATTTGAGCGTTCGCAAGAAGTGGAAAAGATTTTGGAGGTCATCTCCAGTATTGCCAGCCAAACCAATCTATTAGCACTCAATGCAGCGATTGAAGCGGCACGTGCGGGGGATCATGGAAGGGGATTTGCCGTCGTGGCCAATGAGGTTCGCAAATTGGCCGAGCAGGCAGCTCAATCCTCATCGCAAATAGGCGAACTCATTCATGAGATCCAACAGGATACTCAGCGTTCCGTTCAAGCCATGTCTTTTGTGAAAAAGGAAGTTGATTCCGGACTCACTGTCGTGGCCGAGACGGATGAAAGCTTTTCTAGAATACTCCATTCTGTGAAGCAAATCACTGAGCAGATTCAGGAAGTATCGGCAACATCACAGCAAATTTCAGCCGGTGCTGAGCAAGTTACCGCCGCTGTTTCAGCCATGGCTCAGGTATCGAGAGAAACCTCAGCAAGCACCCAGCATGTAGCGGCATCCGCAGAAGAACAGCTAGCTTCTATGGAAGAGATCGCAACATCCGCATCAAGTCTTTCCAGGATCGCGGAGGAATTGCAGAGCAGAATCGGAAAGTTTAAGCTATAACTGAATGT
>JAKFCU010000072.1:0-56082 GCA_036676475.1 Brevibacillus sp. | reverse complement strand
GATAGTACCACATGATCTCCCTTGTTATGGACTAACAAGGGGGATGTTCGCGTTGACATAATAACATCCTGTATTTCAATCCTAATTTTGAATAGCTCAAATGACTTAAACAGGTTCCCACTTCTCGGAAGTAAATAACATGGCAGCGGATTATTTCCTCCATTAAATCTTCTTAATACAGGAGCCAATAGCTACCATCATGATCAGCAATAACTTACCCCTTATAGATCTTTTTTACCGCTTGCTGTAGCAAGGCTATGCTCCGATCCAGATCGATTTTAACCTGCTGTTTATAGAGCTTTGCCTTCTCCCATCCTTCGTCACTGAATTTATACAGGACCACCTCTTGGTATTCTGCTCCCTGTTTTGGCCTCTTCACTCTATAAAGAATACCCTCATCGACCAATTCATGCAGACAGCGATAAACTTCTGTTGTTGTTGGCTTGAATCCAAATGGATCAAAGGCAGATCTTATTTCCTCTAAATAGTTCCATCCATAATCTTTTTGACGATCGATCAAGTGAATCAAATACGCCTTGATAAATGCTCGTTGCTTAATTACGAACCCCCTGCTTTCGTATTCCTTCATCCTTCTCCCTCCTAAATGTAACAATCACCAAATGTTAAACGAACCCACGTTCTTAGTGTATTCTCCCCTCTCTCTTCGATATCCTTCTTTCCTTATAAACTTTTTGCTCGGAATTTTGTATAATCAGTTTTGTAGGATAAGAATCATAAATAGAAAACCATTTAACATTTTGTGAATATTACTTTTTGATAATTTGCAACGTATCAAATAACCCGAGACCCCTTCAGGACTGATGCTTGATCAGTATGCACAAAGAGACCTTCTATGAGTGCTAACGTTACTACCATTGCTATGAGAGGAAACGATGGATTAAAAAACCAGCAGAACCCTCAGATCTTACCCGTTCGTCATTCCGTTAACGGCACCTGGGTTAGATACAAGAATTGAACTGTAGTATACAGTTCAATTTTTAATAATATTAGCTTATTTAAATGTCATTAATACAGATGACGATATAAAAAAGCACCTAAGGTTGCTTCAACAACTGCTACAAGTTTACTTACAGGTTCATCTTAATAAAAAAAACCACCACATTGCGTGATGGATCAGGATTAATGTATATTTTTTTTAAGTTTATGTTCACCGTATTCCTTAAGTACGTTTCCTTCTTCATCCACAATTTTAAGAGAATCCAAATTTGCCTTCAGTGATGATCTCACAGCTTGTATATATTCCTGTCTTAAGGATTCCTGTTCTATTTTTTCTCTTTCATTCAATCCCGATTTTTTTGCTTTACGAGCCAATTCATTGATTCGTTCAATCTTCTCAGGATTAACCAAATGAATCGTCTCCTCTCTAATAAGTGTCTAAGTATTATACCATAGAGAATACCTGCAAGTCTATTTATGAGTATTCGGGATTTTTAAGACTTGTCCAGGATAAAGAAAAGGTCCATCTAGATCGTTTTCTTCTTGTATCCAGTTCATCATCTCCTGAATTCCTACCTGATACATTTCATTATGCAGATCTGCTAGTCTCCAAAGAGTGTCTCCTGGTTCAACAACAACTTGTATATATTCTGACGAAGCGCTTGCCTCGGCCGTATTCATCCAATTAATATCCGTTACGATATGATACACGCTAGTGAAAAATAATAGCAACATCGTTAGTCCAAAAAGTATTTCTCTCATTTCATCCGATCCCCTTTTTTATAATATACGAACAAATGATCTTATTAATATAATAACCAGAACTATTGTTCTTGTCAATATATTTTCGAACTTACGTTTGTATCTTTTTCTTTTCCTTGTTATAATAAATGTAAGTATATTTTGGAAAGAAGGGGGAATATAGATGAAGCTATCTACACGCCAAAATGCCATCCTAGACTTTATAAAAAAAGAAGTAAAAGACAAAGGATATCCGCCTTCCGTTAGGGAAATTGGAGAAGCTGTTGGACTTGCATCGAGTTCTACCGTTCACGGACACTTAGCTCGGCTAGAAAAAAAAGGATTGATTCGCAGGGATCCAACGAAACCAAGAGCGATCGAAATTTTAGATGAAAGCGATATTCATGATGAAGAATCGTTTATTCCTACCGTCCGTATTCCTGTATTAGGGAAGGTTACAGCAGGGGAACCGATCCTTGCGGTGGAAAATGTGGAGGAGTATTTCGTTCTTCCGGAGAGTATGATCGGAAGCGATACCGTATATATGCTGAGAGTTCAAGGAAATAGCATGATTGACGCTGGAATTTTGAATGAAGATTACGTGATCGTAAGACAACAATCCGTTGCCAATAATGGGGATATTGTAGTGGCTATGACAGAAGATGAAGAAGCTACTGTGAAGCGTTTTTATAAGGAGAAGAATCATTTCCGGCTTCAACCAGAGAATCCAGAAATGGAGCCTATCCTCCTTCCTTCTGTCACGATTTTAGGAAAAGTTATTGGGGTATATCGGAACGTTCACTAAACCTTTAAAAACACTAGCTGATAACCAGCTAGTGTTTTTAAGTTAGATCGCAATAAAAAACCATATAATCATTATCACTTGCAACATGATTTTCATGGCTGCACTTCCAAAGAAAGCAGCAAGAGTACCTAAGGCAATCTTCACCGAGAGAGATAGATCTTTATTTTGGATCCATTCGATCATCAAAACGAATAATACCGGTCCGAGGATAATCCCTAAAGGACCTAAAACGAAAGGCCCAATCAAGAGTCCCAACACAGAAGCAGCCATGCCCCATTTACTTCCTCCGTATTTTTTTACGAAAACCATATTAGTCAAAATATCTGCTAATATGAGCAGGACAGTCATGGCCCCCATCGCCCACCAAAACCAAGAGGACAATCCTTGTCCCGGATCTGCTATGAAAAACTGATAAATCAAAAAACCTCCCCAGACAAGGAGGGCATCCGGGATGACGGGTACAAACACCCCTACCATACTGCCAAGAAAAAAGACGACAATAACAGTCCATAATATCCATTCCATCGATTCAAATTCTCCCTTCACACATTTTTCTATATGTTATACGATTTATTTTTCCATAGGATGCAAAAAAGGCTCCTCTATTTGAGGAACCTTTACAGAATGATTAATAGTTAATGATGTATTGATCTCTTTCCCAAGCATGAATTTGAGTGCGGAACATATCCCATTCAATTTCCTTTGCTTCAATAAAATGCAGCATTGTGTGTTCACCAAGAGCTTCAACCATAACAGGGTCGTTCCTTAAACACTCAATCGCTTCCTTTAAGCTAGCAGGCAGGGTACCGATTCCCGCTTCTTCTCTTTCCTCTTCATTCATTACATAAATGTTGCGATCTGTCCCAGGAGGGCAAGGAATATTATTCATGATGCCATCTAATCCTGCTGCAAGCATAACAGCAAGGGCGAGATATGGGTTAGCCGCTGGGTCAGGGTTACGCACTTCTATACGGGTGCTTAGTCCGCGGGAAGCTGGGATACGCACAAGCGGGCTTCTATTCTTGGCAGACCACGCAACATAGCAAGGCGCTTCATAGCCAGGTACTAAACGTTTATATGAGTTTACAAGTGGGTTGGTGATCGAAGAAAAACCACGAGAGTGCTTTAAGATCCCTGCCATATATTGCTTTGCAGTTAAACTTAAGCCAAGATTATCACTTTCATCGTAGAATGCATTTTCATTTCCTTTGAATAAGGATTGATGGCAGTGCATACCAGAACCGTTAATGCCGAATAAAGGCTTAGGCATGAAGGTAGCATGAAGACCATGCTGGCGTGCTACGGTTTTAACTACTAATTTAAAGATTTGGATTTGGTCTGCAGCTTTAACGGCATTGGCATATTTAAAGTCAATCTCATGTTGTCCTGGTGCTACTTCGTGATGGGAGGCTTCGATTTCAAAGCCCATCTTTTCCAATGTTATTACAATATCACGGCGGCAGTTTTCTCCTAAATCCAATGGAGCGAAATCAAAATATCCGCCATTATCATTTAAATCTGTTGTTGGTTCACCTTTTTCATTAAGCTTGAAAAGGAAGAATTCAGGCTCTGGCCCCACATTCATGGCAGTAAAGCCCAGATCTTCTGCTTTCTTCAATTGACGCTTTAAGATACCGCGAGGGTCACCGGGGAACGGAGTCACCCCATCAGCCAGATATACATCACAGATTAACATGGCAACCGTGCCAAAATCACTTCCCCAAGGGAATATGGTCCAGGTGTCTAGATCAGGATACAAGTACATGTCAGATTCTTCAATCCGCACAAATCCTTCAATCGATGAACCATCAAACATCATTTTGTTGTCTAAGGCTTTTTCTAATTGGCTAACGGGGATTTCCACATTTTTAATCATTCCCATTAAATCAGTGAAACCCAAACGAATGTATTTTACATTTGATTCATTTGCCATTTGCATAATATCATCTTTAGTGTAATTTTCACGCATAATCTGACCTCCTTATTTTCTCTCCATAATATTATTTTACCATTCTCTTGTTTTTATTATTAATGGAAGAATCGAGATAATTCTCCCCTTATTAATGGAGTTGCTCCCGGACGATTGATCATGAGCTGCTGCTTCAACATCTGCCTTAGCTCAACATCCGTCATTTCTTTACGTTTCTGCTCGGATTTCTCGGTAATGACGGTTATTTCATCTTGAGGAAGAGGTTCCTCGGTTATATTCATCACTTGCTTAATACCTGCGATATTTAAACCCTTTTCAATGTATGATTTGATCGTCAATAACCGATCGACATCATTAAAAGAAAAGAGCCGCTGATTTCCTTCCGTACGAGCCGGCTGAATAAGATTGTGGGTTTCATAATAGCGAATCTGTCTAGCTGTCAAATCGGTAAGCTTCATGACAATCCCAATAGGAAATAAAGCCATGTTCCGACGAATATCATCGCCCATCAAACTCACCCTCTTGGAAATATTTTTCAATAACTACTTTTTTTTATTTTATGCATATTCAAGAAATATGTCAAGCCTTGTAATAATTACTAACATAAAAAAACACCCCCTGAAATGAAGGGAGTGATGGTTCGTTTCATGATTAAGCTAGTTCTAGAAGGCCCTTCTCTACAAGCTGATCAATAGCCGTAAGAATTCCTACCTTAACATGAGAGTAGGTTAGACCTCCCTGAACAAAACCGAGGTAGGGTGCCCGAAGCGGTCCGTCTGCCGATAATTCAATACTGGCTCCTTGAATAAAGGTCCCCGCTGCCATAATGACATGATCAGCATAACCAGGCATTTCGCTTGGCTCCGGACGAACATGCGAATCCACTGGAGATGCTTTTTGAATGCCTTGACAAAAAGCAATCAGCTTTTCTGCTGTGCCGAATTCTACAGATTGAATTAAATCGGTGCGTGGTTCATTCCATTTTGGATTGGTTCGATAGCCTAATTCTTCTAACAAGCCTGCTGTAAAGGTTGCTCCTTTTAAGGCTTCACCGACGACATGAGGAGCTAAAAAGAAACCCTGATACATTTCATGCAGGGAATAAAGGGAAGCCCCTCCTTCAGCGCCAATACCTGGAGCCGCCATCCGATAAGATGCTAAAGAAACAAGTTCATTCTTCCCTACTATATATCCACCTGTTTTAGCGATGCCTCCCCCCGGATTTTTGATCAAGGAACCAGCCATGATATCGGCTCCTACTTGGGTCGGTTCAAGTGCTTCAGTAAACTCTCCATAACAATTGTCCACAAAGACGAGGACATCTGGCTTTTTTGCTTTTACAAAATCAATCATCTCTTTAATTTCTTCGATGTGAAAGGAAGGACGGTCCGCATATCCTCTAGAACGCTGGATTCCGATGACTTTGGTTCGTTCAGTTAAAGACTGTGCGATCGTATCAAAATCAACCTTTCCATCCGGGCGCAAAGAAATGGCTTGATAACCGATCTGATAATCCTTTAGCGAACCCTGACCTGTACCTCGCACTCCAATCACCTCTTCAAGAGTATCATATGGCGCTCCGGTTATGTACATTAATTCATCACCAGGTCTTAAAAGTCCAAATAAGGAAATGGCAATCGCATGGGTTCCTGACACGATTTGTGGTCGAACAAGAGCATCCTCTCCACCAAATACCTTCGCATAGATGGACTCTAGCGTGCTCCGACCCACATCATCATAGCCGTAGCCCGTCGAGGGAGCAAAATGGAAGTCGCTCACTTCCGCCTCTTGGAACGCACGAAGGACTTTAAACTGATTATAGTCAGCCATTTTTTCAATCTCTTTAATTCGAGCTTCGATAAGTTGTTCGGTTTGTTCGACGTGTTGTTTTAATTGATCACCGTTTTTTAACATGGTATACATGATGAATGTCTCCTAATTATTTTCTTCCCCAACATAAGGTGCAAGCTCTGAACGCAATCGGCCGAAGTCTTCTTTGCCTAGACGAACCGTCATTTTCCACCCTTCCTCAAGCTCCTCTTTTTCCGTAACCTCGCCTAAACGGTGTAACTTTGACATCAGCATCGACTGACTATAGGGAAGAATAAAAGAAATAACCTTTGCTGAAGAAAAGAGCTTTTTCTGAATCAAATCCATTAACTCAGCAATACCCAAACCCGTTTGCGCCGATACTAGCACGCCATCTTCGCTTAAATATGGCTTAATCACTAATTGATCTGCCTTATTATAAACTTTGATCATAGGTCTTTCAATGGCCCCTAACTCCTTTAGCACCTTGTCAACGGTTTTGATTTGCTCATCCCTCTCCGGGCTTGAACTATCAATGACATGCAGCAGGAGATCGGCATGAACCGCTTCTTCCAGGGTACTGCGAAAAGCTTTTACTAGTTTATGGGGCAAGTTTTGGATAAATCCAACCGTATCGGATAATAACCATTCCCACCCATTTTCTAATTCCATCTTTCGAGTGGTGATATCCAAAGTTTTGAATAACTTATTCTCCGCTTCTACCTGTTCTTCTTCCTGATGATTCAGATGCATATAAATGGTATTAAACAGTGTAGATTTCCCAGCATTAGTATACCCTACTAGAGATACCGTGGGAATTCCACTTTTCATTCTTTGAGCCCGATGCAGTTCTCTCGTTCGTTTGACTTCTTCTAAATGTCGTCCTATCTCGCTGATCCTTCTGCGAATATGACGGCGATCCAACTCTAATTTCTGTTCACCGGCACCCCGGGAGCCAATCCCTCCTCCTTGCCGACTTAATTCTTGGCCTTTACCGGTTAAACGGGGAAGCTTATATTCCAAACGAGCTAGCTCGACTTGAAGGATCCCTTCCCGACTGTGAGCACGCATGGCAAAAATATCCAAAATAAGGGAAGTGCGATCAATAATCTTAACATCCAATAAATTTTCGAGATTGCGTTGTTGGACAGGGGATAATTCACCATCGAAAATAATCAGATCAGCCTGTAGTTCCTCCATCGCTGCCTTTAATTCTTCGACCTTTCCCTTGCCCACATAGGACACGGTATCTGGCCTTTGTCTCTTTTGAGTCATTTTAGCTATAACATCTGCCCCTGCTGTATCCGTTAGATTCTCAAGTTCTTCCAATGAGGAATGAAAAAAATCATCTGTCATCTGGGGTAAATGCAGACCTACTAGGATGGCCCGTTCACGAATTGCTTTTGACTCCATATATACCTCCGGTCAGTAACTCTGTGAGTATTTGCTGCTTACTAATTATAATGTTCTTTTATAACAGGTTCAACGCAATGGTGTAACGACATTTAACTCTTGTATCAAAAATGGATTCATGCTATTTTGGGGAGAACATATTTACAGAGTGAGGCGAGCATGAAAACGTTGATTGAAATAGTTAATCATGAATTACTCCCTAATCTTATCATAGAGAGTATCCATCCACATGATCCTGTTGTTGTACATCGTCTGCCTGATCCTTGGAAGTTATTGGGTGTTGGCAATTATGCTGCCGTACTTCATCATCCCCAGTATCCCAAGGTTGTAGTGAAAATCTATGCTCCTGGACGTCCCGGCTACCAGGAGGAGGTTCAGGTGTATGAACAGTTGGGCCAACACCCTTCCTATTCGGAGTGTTATCACTTTGAGAAAAATTACTTAATCTTAAAGCGAATCATTGGGATCACCCTCTATGATTGCGTACATCGAGGAATTCGTATTCCAGAACTAATCATTCATGACATTGACAAGGCTCTCCAATATGCGAAATCAAAAGGACTTCATCCCCATGATGTTCACGGGAAAAATGTGATGCTCTCCGAAGGACGAGGAGTCCTGGTCGACGTTTCAGATTTTTACAAAAGGGAGTATTGCAACAAATGGAAAGATTTGAAAAAGGCCTATTATCGAGTATATCTTCCCTATTTGTACCGATACCCTGTCCCTATCCCTTATCTCATTCTAAATGGGGTAAGAAAAAGCTATCGCTTTTATCGAAAGTATTTTCCCTCATATAAAAAACAACGGGAAGAATCCTAACTCTTCTTCCCGTTGTTGATCGTATTGGTTAATTCCGTATGAACAAGGTTAATATCTTCCTCAGGGATCACCGTTTGCAAGCTCTTGCTGTCCCAGTAAACGTTCGGTGTTTCTATACTCTTAATACTATTGGGGTCCAATGCTTTAAAGCTCCAGACAAGCTGTTTGATTTGCTGCTTTGACAAATCGGTTTGGATATGATCGGACATCGTATCTAGTACATCGAAGATCTTTGTAACACCCTTTAATGATCCTAGTTCGGATGTTACCGCTTTAATCACTTCACGCTGTCGTAGATTTCGATCAAAATCACTAGAGTAATATTCCGTTCCTCTATCATCGTGACGGTGACGAACCCAATCCAATGCTTCTTTGCCATTCAAATGCTGGTTCCCTGGAAGCAAGTGTATATGTGTATCATCCGTAGGATCGTTGTAGATTAATTCTCTTTCGACCTCGACTTGGATTCCGCCCACCTCATCTACAATCGCCATAAAACTCTGAAAGTCTACCAATATGTATCGGTCAATTGATATATCAAAGAGCCGTCCTGCCGTTTTTTTTGCTAGAGTTGGACCGTCCGCCTTTACTTCCTCTTGGGTTTCTTCTGCCTGACGCCGTAGACTTTCACCAATATTAAAGGCTTCATTTGCTTTAACCTTTCGTCCCATTTCCGATACACTGACCTTTGTATCACGCGGAATAGAGACCATAGACACCTTTTTATTCTCCATGTCGATCGCCGCAACAATCATGACATCTGTGAGATTAGTCCCTGTTTCCGGTCGGAAATCTCGCCCCATAATTAAAACCGTCATTGTTTTATCTGTATTCAGATCTGCTAAACTACTTTCGTCCTGTTGATTGGTTTCTGTTGGATCAATCAGTCCCTCTAAGGCATGATCAACTCGCCAGGATGCGTAACCGATTGCGCTTAATCCTATAATTAAGGTAAAAAGAAAAAAAGTGAACACCAATAGGCGAATTCTTCTTTTCTTTTTTCTTTTTCTTCTGAGCTTTCCCGATGGTTGTGGATTTCTATGTTGGGTATGCATGAATAAAAATTCCTTTCTTCTCACTTTTTTCCTCTAAAAATACCTTACCCCAATTTTACTAGAACAATCAACCCTCAATTTGATATTTTTCGGCAATAGTCTACAAAAACATCAACACAAAAGAAAAAGAGGTATTTCATGCGTATGATTCATACCCATGAAATACCTCTTGGTTTACCATCTAACATTGGATGATTCACAATGTAAATCATCGACTCCTAACGTTAATAGATCCTCTTTGCTAGGGTTCTCTTTTTGAAGCAACCGAACAGCTTGAAAGCGAATCGACTTCTCTATGACATTGCGTACATGTCTGGCGTTACTAAACATGCGATGCGGATGAGACATCTGCGTCATGAGATGCTTGCGAAGCTTTTGCCGTGCGAATGTAGATAATTGATATTCCCTTTCTTCTAACATCATTTCGGAAATCATCATCAATTCCTCCAGATTGTAATCAGGGAAATTGACTTGAATAGGAAAACGGGAAGGAAGGCCGGGATTCAAGTTCAAAAACTCCTCCATTTCATGAGAATAGCCTGCTAAGATGAGAACGAAGTCATTTTTGTAGTCTTCAAGCCCTTTGACCAAACAGTCAATAGCCTCTCTTCCAAAATCCTTATCTCCACCGCGAGCCAAGGAATAGGCTTCGTCAATGAACAGAATTCCACCCATCGCTTTTTTGATATGCTCTCGCGTTTTTTGTGCCGTATGACCGATATACTCTCCAACCAGATCTGCTCTCTCCACTTCCACCAAATGTCCTTTAGTTAGAACGCCCATTTCTTTAAATAACTTCCCAATGATGCGGGCCACGGTGGTTTTTCCAGTTCCGGGATTTCCTTTAAAAATCATATGCAAGACTTGCCCGTCTGCCTTCAAGCCTTGTTTTTTTCGGCATTGGTTAATAAATAACAGAGCATAGATTTCATAAATGAGGTCTTTTACCTCTTTCATTCCAACGAGACGATCTAGTTCTTTTGTAATCTGAAGAAAACGATCATGTGGTGCCGTTCCATATTCACCATGATGAATCTTAGAAAAGGAGTCAGCTAAATTCTTTACTTTATTGGTTTCATGGTTAATCACCACATTGATTCGATGGGGCGCTTCATTAGTTAATACACGCCGTGTCACGTCTGTCACCTCTTTTCCCTTCGTACCTGCATACTATGCAGAAGAGCCCAGAGGGGTGAAAGGTGTGATTAATACTTAAAACAAACTAATCTGTTTTGACACGGATTCTAATTTCTTAACCTGGTAACCAATCGCATCATAGCCTTTCAACCTTTTATCAAACATTCGCTTTAGAACTGGTACATGCTCGTCAATATAATCATATATTCGAACCTCTCGCTTGTGATCATGATGGCGGTGGAGTCTTCCTGCGTATTGTTGAAGAGTCCCTTTCCATGAAATGGGCATAGCCAAAAACAAAGTATCTAATCTTGAATCGTCGAAGCCTTCGCCAATATAGCGACCCGTTGCAACGATCACACGTTCTTCGTTATCAGGAATAGAAGCCAACTGTTCTCGTACCTTCTCTATCTGACGTTTTCCCATCCCGCCTTGTAAAACAATCACATTCTTAACAAATGGCTGAAGCCTAGCAGCAAATTCTTCCACATGATGTGTTCTCTCTGTGATGATGATGGGAGAACGCCCCTCGTGAACAGCAGCTACCACATCATTAAAGATAAGATCGTTACGTTGTTTATCTTCCATTAAGCATCGATAAATATCCTGAATACTGGGCTTTTCTGCTACATCGGGCACCTTAAACTGAGTAAACCGCTGAATAAGCACATGTTCAAAGGGTCTTGATTGAACTTGGTGCCTCGCATCCACTCGATGACGAATCGGCACGCATTGCATAAAGATAATGGGATGGTGACCATCTTTTCTAGTCGGGGTTGCGGTGAGACCCAGAACAAATTTTGCTTTCGCTTGTTTTAGGATCTGCTCAAAACTGACAGCGGAGAGGTGATGGCATTCATCTACGATAATCTGCCCATACCCTTGGATAAGCTCTTTGACTTCACCGCGACGATTCAGACTTTGTAAAAGAGCGATATCCACGATTCCTTTCGGCTTGTGCTTTCCTCCGCCAATTTGTCCGATTTCCTTTATACCAATATTTAAAAAATGAGCGATTCGTTCCTTCCACTGTTCCAATAGTTGTGTTCGATGTACAAGCACCAATGTGTTGACCTTCCGGTTTGCAATCATCCAGGTCCCCAAAACCGTCTTTCCGAAAGCCGTGGTAGCTGATAAAACACCTGTCTCATGTGATATTAACGCTTGTGCAGCCTTTTCTTGATCTGTTAATTCACCTAAGAATTTCAAGGAAATGGGTTCTCCTACAACGCGTTCATCCGTTAGGTCGACTCGAATGCCATGACTCACTAATAGTTCAATCGCTTCATCTACACATCCTCTAGGAATACCGATATGCTGTGGGTACTCTTCCACAGCACATACAATCCTTGGAATTCCATATGTGGAGAATCGCATGGCTTGTGCTTGGTAGAATTCTGGATTTTGAAAAGAAGCTAAGCTGACTAATCGGTGGATGAGAGCTGGTAACAGTCCTTTTTTTTCAATGTAAATCTGGTTACTTAAGACCATACGAACAAAACCTGGATGTGGACCAGATACGATTGTTGGTTTATCTGGTTTTATCTTTTTCCAAGGCTCATCTTCTGATTCTTGATCCACTTGATCAAATCGACCCAAATCAAATAGGTCTCCACCGTCTTTTGCCTCTATTACGAGCCTCTCTACTTTTTCTTTCGGGAGTCGTTTGATCCTCGATAAAAAGAGCCACTGATCCTCGTAAGGTTCCATAGACTCATCCAGAAAAAGACTGTTGCCTTGGGAGCTAGATTTCCCTTGAAAGGGAAGGGCAATCAGAACGTTCAATTGCAGGAAGGATCCCCAACTCCAGGCATGTATTTCGGATGGCTTTGGCATCCTCTAACCAACCCGATTTATCTAAATCAATAGCTAGAAATATGCAGGTCTCATCCAATAACATAGGGAAGATTCCGATTGTCATTTTTCCCTGAAGGTGCTTACGAAGAAACTCCTTGCCCAAAGGGTGAAACTTTTGATGTAAACATTCCGAACACTTGACCTTCGGCTTATGGCAGACAGATCGATCGAAATCATTTTCACAGGAAGGAGAATATCCCGATTTACCCGTTTTCTCATTTTCCCAACGAACAGCGAATACATCCCTCCGACCGTGAAAAAATTCTCGAAAAAGCTGTAATTTCTGCTCACTTGATGAACCGCGATGAACTTCATCATCCATTACTTCCTGTACCGTTGGGACAGGGGGAATCGGATCCTTTATGAATTCTGCAAGTTGAATGCGCAATCGGTTAATTTTCAATTCCTGCTGTTTATACTTTTGTAAAAGTTTTTCGTAGAATTTTTTATAATCGAACATGAATTCCTGCTCCAATAAAAGAAGATTCCTTTTATATTAATATACAATAAACCCAGCACCAAATTGGTACTGGGAAATTGAGTAAATATTTACTGTGTGATAAGAAGCATTTGTTAAAACCGTCCCAATGCCCTATGCCTCTCCTTCTTGTTTTAAGACAAGGTCATATATTCTTTTTGATATGCGATAATCCCTAGCAATAAGGATATCAAGTTCTGGTTTAATAGCGGGGATTATATTACCTCTCTTAGCAAGTCGAAGAATCCCAATTGTACCTATGAGAGTAAGGAAGAAAGATGTTGCCAAGTTTCTAGCCGAGATTTCATCAAGGAGCAAAAAGTCAGCGTTTAGTTCTCTCGCTCCAATAATGGTTTCTAGTTCTCCTCGGTGCAGCTTGCCATACAATTGTTCAACTAGACGTTGATCGTTTACTTGATAAACTATAATCTTTTTTTCTTGAACAGCTTGAATAACTTCTAATTTTCCGTACGATTCATCGCGGTCTGGCAGAATAATCTCCTCATAGACTGCCTTCGGTATGTAAACCGCATCAAATAACTCCCAAAGTAGATGCAATCGACCGAGAATGGATAAGGCAATAAGCGGGCTGCTGTTGCTAATGATCTTCCTATCCATTCTTTTCATCCATGTACTTCTGGATAGCAGTCAGATCATCGGTAATGTGTTCCTCAGTATACTCCATCCAGGCAATTTTCTTCGTTTGAAGTATCTCGACAAAAGTAGCTAGGCGCTTCCCGGCGAGCTCCGCAGCCCGTTCTAGAGAAACGGCTTTCTCTACGAAGAGCCCGATGGCTAAAGATAGTTTCACCTTTTCATCAATCGTCTTTCCAACTCCAGTACGATCTATAACGTTCAAAAATTCCTGCGGAACTCGTACCTCTGGTAAATCTTTTTCCGGTAACATTAATCATCACCCCTATACTATTAGTATAACATGGGCTAAGAGGTCTGTTACAAACGGTTGTTACTTATTGCCTATTAACAGAACTTTTAAAATATCTCAATAACATTTGAAAATATCTTTTTAATTATTTCTATATGAACTTCATCAAATATTATTCCTTCCTAAAAATGCAAAAAGGAGCCTTAAAAACTATTAAGTTATGCCCTTGCGTACCGGGAAGGTGCGCTTATTTTTATAATTCGGGCTTACAAATGAATTCTTAAAAATGTCCCATTATCACTCGTTCTTTTCTTATAAAGTTCTTCCATTCCAATATAATCCAAGTAGAGATACTCATCTATAAATGCTTCAAAATCATCTTGGGAAAAATCAGATATATGACTTCCATCGATGATACTTTCCAAACTAATTTTCTCCACTATTTTAGAAACATCAAATACATCAGCCACTGTTTTTGCCTTCGGGTTACTATCAACTTGATACAAGTGCTCCCCGGCTATCAATCTAAAGATAGGATTGTAACCTTTCACCTCGAAAATTTCTGTCCCTTTTGGTAACAGAGTGGCATCCCCATTTTTCATTCTGTAATCGGAACATGCATCACCGGACAACATGTATCCTACTTCACCAATTTTGTTCCCTTTTTTCAATTGAGAAGTATCGGATTCATAATCTGCACTATAACTTATGTTATTCCATTTCAAAGCATATACGTAATCGGGTAATCAACAATCCCATCAGGATAATCTCGGACTAAATTAGTTATATTATTTGAATAACCCGATGTGAAGAGCAATAATACACCCAGGAAAACAAGTATAGATTTCATCATCTGACCCTCCCCAAGCACTAAAACTTAATATTTCTCTAATCATTCCAGTTCTCAACCTATTACACTAAGAAAACAAAAAATAATGGGCCCCCTATATCTTATTCTTAACCAATCATCTTCTACGTTTATCATGCATTAGAACTAACTGATATGACTTTAATCTTGATACCAAATGGAAATGTAGTAAACTAAAGCTGTATGGAAATCATTCTTATCTGCTACTTTCACATTTTTAAAATACCATGTTAATAATCCTTTTGACCTATTCGTATTTAACTTTTATAAATTGGTGAATATGATAGTATTAGTCATTTAAAAAGGAGATACTAAATGAATACTATAGATTCAAACAACGAAGTACAACAAACTGAAACTATAAATTCCACTGAATCTGAAGCGATAAATTCTACAGAAAATGAAGAAGTAAATTATATTGGAGCTGAAGATTCTCCAAAAAATAATAATCTATTCAGTTCACGCCTTAAACAAAGACGAAAAGAATTAGGTTTTTCTCAAAAAGAGGCTGCTAATCGAGTAGGAGTTTCTATTTCTGCCTATATTCGGTATGAACATGGGTATATTCCGACTGAAAAGATCTTGGGAAAAATAACTGAAGGACTGCAAGTCAATAGAGATTGGTTAATTGGTATGGAAGCAGATACTGTCGTTGAATTGAAACCAACTAGGAGAAACAAGTCCCAGAATCAAACCGCACAGGCCAATAGGACAAGAAAAGTTAAAGAAAATAAAAAAACAACGGAGTCTGAATCAACTATTCATTTAACAGAATCAGATGAGCTAAAATACGCTGCGGAAGATCAGACTAAGATAAATGAGGATGTCTTAAGTGCTGCTGAAGTATCTACTAAAGTTCAAGAAATCCCTGATCAATTAGGTAAAATAGAAGAAGCTAACCCTTTTGAGACATCAACTGAATTTCAACCGTTACATTCAGTTCAAAAAGGACCAAATAATGAAGGATTACTTCATGATCAATTCAATTATTTATCTTCTCTGGTAACCATGAGTATTCATAATCGGGATTGGGAAATGGTTGAAGCAACGCTACAATTACTAAAAATGATTGATCAACGTCAACAATCTTAAATATTAAGTAAAGCATGTACGTATCTAATTTATATTTAGATGTACATGCTTTTTTTATAATTGGAATTATAAAATGTAATAATTCTCTCATTAAATTGGAATGATTTCTGTAAACCTAAAATGGAAAATACTCCTCTTTATGTTTTATTTGTGGTGCTTATCTACATTCAATGAATGTTGTTTTAACTTTCCATAGTATTCTTGAGGTGTTTCGTATTTCCAAAGCCAAAACAGTTCTCCATTACAAATACAAAAGCTTTCTAGCCATCTTTCAAAATTCAGACCTAATTCTATTCCTAAAGAAAAAAAGATAGCAATGAACTTCTTCAATAAATTTGTTCCTTCCTTTCCGGAAAGCTATCATTTCCACGTGCAGTAATGATCTTCGGTTGAACCTAATACTTTGGAATCCTATTTTATGAATTATCCCCATCAAAAAGATTCCCGATTGCACCAAGAATACTTCCCTCCCCTTTCTGTACTCCACCACCTTGTGGCATTGCTGCGTAGATCCAATCCGCCAAGCAACTAAACGGAAGAGATTGTATCCATACTTTACCTGGTCCACAGAGTATCGCAAAGAAAAGTCCCTCTCCGCCAAAAAGAGCAGTTTTAATCCCTTTTACAAATTGAATATCTTAATCCACTTGTCTGGTCATCGCAACAAAGCAACCTGTAACGATTTTCAGGACCTCGCCGAGTGATAACTCTTTTTCGATGATTGTCCCGCTTGCATGGATGAACACAAGTCCATCACCCTCCCTCTATCGGTTAAACTCAATTACTTACAATAATTTCCGCATACTGTATAAAAGAAGTATAAAACAGTATAAGATTGGGCTGGAATTTAGGAGAAGTTTCTTCATATACAAAATGAATTACCTATTTTGACTGGAACCCATTAGAAATATTCACGATTAGGATTCAATCCCTTTATTTTTCTTCGGTCCTAAAATACCCTGCCAGAAGAGTAAAGTTTGCGGATAATTCCATAGGACAAATACTAATTACACGTAATATCTGGTCTTATAATCATTCCTTGCATGCATATTTTACGGAATTTGCTATTTCAACTAAAACGGTTGCCGGCACCTTATCTTCAATTCGATTATCCACTGACAACATATATTGCAATCGATTATTTTCAAACACCAAAAAGTTAGCCCAAACTTTTGATACTTTCAATCCGCTATGCGACGGACCTACTAAGGCTACGTATTTTAAACTAAAAAAGTACCTGGTCTTGAACCAAGTACTTTATTAATATTTATCCTCTTAACCAGTATTTCGCTCTATTCTTTGATCTTATGAAACATTCAGGGTTAATGAATTGTTGCAGAAAACCATAAAGCCGCAGAATTCCAAAATGCTCAAACACAATCATTTCTTCAAAAAACTTTCTAATTCTGGTGCCTTATCAAGAAATATACACCCAATTGGTGCTCCTAAATGACTAGTGCTACACCTGTACCAGTTCATCCTGTTCCCATAAACTAAGGGCTAATGCCAGATATAATCCAGCTACTACATAAAAGATCAACCCGGGTAGAACTATTCCTACATAAGGCGATAAGGTATCCAAAATTAGAGGAAGGGTTAAAGCATAAACACTCATCTTATACATCTCTACAAAGGTGATTTTTGTCTTGATAAATAAATTAAGTAAAAAACCGATGAGCGTTACCCAAAGAGCATTAATTAGATAAGCAATAAAGGAATATAAAAATGTGATGAGGGCAATTGGGAATTGTATCCATTTCAGATAAGGTATCCAGGAAACCATGGTCTCTTTTGAGAATGATACCCCTGAAAACAGAGTGTATTGGATCTCCTCTGTTCTAGCTTGGTCTCTTTTGTTGACCATTCTGTCAGCTAAGATCAACATACCCGAGTGATACGGAGTCAAAATGCTTTCATCCGTATTCCCAGAAGTATCAAGTACGACGATACTTTCTAAGTCTTTGTATAGGATTACTGGCATGGGACCGTTTACCTTTAATACTCCTTGCGCAAACATGAAGTCAGGGAGCTCATTCGTTATTTTAGACTGGATCTCCTCTATGCCTTGACTAACATTTTGATAAATTCCTAAAAAACCTAGTAGCCACGTTAATGATGAAAAAAGAAATAGATATAGAAGAGTATGTCTCCAGCTCCGTTTGGCGAACTGAGGATAAACTTTTGATTTAGTTATACTTGCCCACACCTCTTGGTAAAGAATCATAAAGATACTCCCCTTCTTCCTTTTGTATTCAGAGTAATCATGAAAACTTAGCCATTAAAAATGACCTTCACAAGATTTAAATTTAACTAAATCCCTTAGATTACCAATAATTACGTTTGGGTAAAGATAAAGTTGCAGTATTAGTCGGTTTGGTTTTACATTAATAATCCACGTACGAATGGCTGTTGGTAAATAAAAAGACGTCATTCATGATAAAATTTGAATGGGAAAAAGAAAAAGCGACCATCGGTCGCTAAATTTTCTTCATTTATGCTATTTGGAAAAAACTCAAATACTTTGTTTTCTCCTTCATACAAGGCAACCCAATATCTCCATCCGCTTCTCGGTTCTTGATTAGGATCGGGAACAAAGCGAATGTCTTTTATAAAATTTAGCCATTTATCAATTTTTCCTTTATCTGTTATCGTTCTTAGTCAAAACAACTGCCAAATCGAATTTTCCACCTTTAACTGAACCCATTGTTCACGACATCTGCTCTTCAAACTGCAAAAAATGTTTAGGTGCTAATTATCATTTATCTAATTTCTTCTTGGCCATCTTCATACTTGATCCAAGCTCCAAAAAAGGAAACAAGAACCATTAAACCTGATACACAACCAACGGTAAACCATGTGAAGAAACTTTCATGCACAAAAAATGTTTGTTTCGCACGAATGTAACATACGAGGAACAGAATTCCCAATTTAATAAATTGTACCTTATATAGTGAGTTTTATTGCCCATAAAGAACAATTGATAATACAGAAGCAAAAGTCTCTTTTTCTGAAAGAGCCGCTATTCTAGGTAACATAAATGAGATGAGCATCTAATAATCCATTTTATTTTCAATCAAGATTTTTACAGATAGTACGAAGCTTATAATCATTGTTATCCGAATAAAAAATGCTTGTATTCCATCAAATCTTCCATGGAATACCCCTATCATACCACCCAAAAAATGTGCAATTAAACGTATCATTCCGGGTTCCTGACTCATATCACTGGTGTTGATATACCAGAAGATATATTATTTTTAGGTGATACTCCAAAGGGCTTCTACATTTCGAGTGAATTCCGTTTTACACCTCATATCCAACCAGCCACTCCAAACGCTTGATCTGGAGACTAGCAGGCATTGTACGTAGCAAGGTTCCACGATTCCTTTCGGCTTGTTCTTTCCCCCGCCATTTTTTATTAAAAGTCCATATTCCTAAAAGAAAACTGGTTAGTCCTATTACAGATACAATCAATGCTGACGTATAAACGGATAACGATGACCAAGATTCATCAAACACCTCCATGGAGTGTGACGTACTCGACAGAGGCCATCTATTCTTTTAGAAAATGGAAAGCACCTCTAGAAAATAAAAGGTGTTTTCTCAGCTTTGTAACTTACTGAAAAAAGGAATCAAATGGACGTATTTTTTTATTTTTTAAGAGCATTTTAGTTTGACGATTGTCCGAACCGAATTCCTTTTCAACATCAAGTGTTGACTTTACGCCGATCATACCATAATTTTCCTTGACCCATTCATCTGCTTTATTGTGACCAAGATCGCGTAAGTAAGTGAGATAATCCCACGAAACATTCAATTTGCTAGATCCATTTAAGTCATTCAGGCCATCTCCTGTACTAATTAAGTGGATATTGATTTTCTCTAATTGACCGTCATAATCAAATCCATTATCAATAAGTCTATTTAAAGAATCGATCACACGTATTTCACGCATTAAACTTGAATTAAAACCGATGTCAGTTGCACGATCAGTAATCTCATGGGGTTTCGTTGGCAGACTAGGATAATTAGTAGAATCAATTTGAACAACCATTAAGTCATCACAATCATGATCCCATAATAGTGGAAAAATAGAAGGATTTCCGACATACCCACCATCCCAGTAATGTTCACCATTGATTTCAATAGCTTTAAATATTTGAGGTAAACATGCAGAAGCTAAAACCGTATCAACCGTAATTTCAGGGGTTTCGAAAACCTTGACTTGGGATGTTCTAACATTGGTGGCAGATAAGAAAAGTCTCACTTTTTGGTTATTCCGAACCATTTCAAAATCAATAACTTCACTTAGGGTATTCTTAAGCGGATTAAAGTCGAAAGGATTTAGTTGATATGGGGAAAGAAAAGAAGTGATAATCCCCCATGATTCATAGATAGGATTATAATTCATATTGCCAGGACTTAGCATTTTATCCAACCATGTGGGTTGAAATGGAGAAAACATCCCTGATTCAGAATTTTTTCGCCAAAATCGATGAAGCATCTCTCTAGCTGTTTGACTGTCTCCGAGAGTCAATCCATAGGTTAATACTGTTGCATTTACCGCTCCTGCACTGGTTCCGGATACAGCAACAACCTCCAAATCTTTTTCTTCAAGCAAGCGGTCTAAAACGCCCCATGTAAATGCGCCATGTGCACCCCCACCCTGAAGTGCCAAAAGAACTCTTTTTTTGTTCATGTTTCTCCTCCATCTTATATTATTAGGAAATATTTACTAATATATTTTACATTAACACATTCGGATTTGTATATGCATTTTGAATTATTAGTAATTTTAATCATTTACATTTTAAATCTATCTATGCTATTAAGATTAGGACTAAACATTTAATGGATTACTGGAAAAGTCATAGTTATAAATTTCAGTTACGGCCGAATGTATGGATCAACATGGATGAGAAGAAGATTTTACGCGGAAGAGTCAGAAAATCATTTAATAGTGACGATTTGTTCCAATCAAATAACCCATTTCCTCCTCCTCGTTTAGGGATTGAATAGAACCGCCTACCTCGTTATACCATACCGTTTTCGATCGGCATCCGAGAGATAATCGATGATCCCAATATGGGCAGAACACTTACAACCCATGGCATGAGGCGGAATGTCAGATTCCTTGACAGTTGCAGCGGGGAAAGTCTCTCCTTTACAGAGAGTGGAGCCCCCTGCTCCATTGATCATGACATAAAGATCCGAGCGATCTTTCCTCCGATTCTTGACCACTCGATAGACTTTTTTCTGATAGACCATAGAAAGGAGATGCCTTAGTAAGAGCTCCAACTTTTTCTTATCGACCATGACTTGTTTGGCCCTGCCTTGGTAACTGGGAATTCAATATGAAGATCCTCTCCTATTTCCTGCAAATATCCCCGTTGAACGATTTCTGAATAGCCCCATTTGCTATTGAAGTGCTGAATATCCTCAGCATTGGAGATCTTTCTTTTTCGACCAATGGCATTATAAGAGGTTAAAAGGGTCCTCTCATCCAAGGATAAGGTGTAATAGGCTTCTCGATATTCTGCCAGTTCCACCTTATCAGGGACTTTGAGGAAATAATTGATTTCATAGTCTCCTGGTTGTTCTTGGGCACGTTTCAACTCCTCGTCAAATTCCTTCCACTGATATTCGCTGAACATGAGAAATGACATCAGAACATAGTTCATAGATAGATTTCGAAGTAGGAGAAATTATTATTTCTCTCGAAAATTACAGGATGGAATATGATGAGGATTAAAGTGATAAGAGCTAATCCCTTTTTATATTTTTAAATTGAATATGTCTTCATCTCTGTGTTAATGCATATTTAAAACTAGGTACCATTTTCAAACGCGTTTCCTGTTCCATTAAAGGATGTTTAAATAATACGGGCTGTAACGATGCCCTCAATTTGGTTGATTTTTTTCCACTAAACCAGGAATGGTATCACCGTTTACTTTATCGACAATATCAATCATGGTATACACATATCCCCCGCGGCTTCTGTTAACCATGTCTGCAATGTTCAAATGATAAATTAATCCCTTTTTAATTGTTATGGCATTCGGAAACATTTTGGCTTCCCTTTGCGTCATAAAGATAGGATCGAAAAACACCATACAGGAGGTGGAAGGATGTCTTCCATTCGAAAGTTTGTTTCAGGAATGATCGTTGGCGGTATGCTGGTCAGCGGAGTGGGATATGCTGCTTCTCTAATGAATATAGAGGTTTCAACTCCTCTACTCCATTTTATTTTCAATGGGAAAGAAATCATCCCTGGGAAACAAGAAGGTCAATATTACAATGGAAAATATAATGTACCAAGCGGCTTTTTGTATAAAGGCACCACGTATGTCCCCCTTCGTTTTATAAGTGAGTCGCTGGAAAAAAAAGTCGCATGGGACGGGAATACCCATACTATCATGATTTCAGATCGCGATTTACCCCCACGGGTTATCAATGATATATCCAAGGTCCCGATTGAGGTCCAAGAATGGATCGAACGATCCAAAGGAATGGAATTGGCCCAGAGATTGAATCTAGAAGACAGTACCTACCTCCTTGTCACCTGAGGACCAAAGAATACAGGCGGGTATACTGTCTCTCTATCCAGCGTACAAGAGAAAAAAGATGAAGTAGTGGTTACAGTGACCTACGCAGAACCTAAGGGGCCTGCCACACAAGTAATGACTTACCCCTATGTCCTTGCTGTAATGAATAAAACAGAAAAACTCATCCGCCTTATTGGCAAAAATGATGAGTTCATACCACAATTGTATGGCATAGACTCGATCCAGCCTATCGCAGCCCAATCCACCAATATCAAACTGTTTGAACCGAAGAAAAACAATGATGGGATCATCATGCACGGCGTCACCCGAGTATTTGAAGCGGTGGTCCAATATGAAATGCTAGACAGTTCAGGAATAAGGAAAGTCAAAGGTTTTACCCAAGCAGCAGTCGCAGGCGGAGACTGGGGTTACTTCTCGTTCAAAATTCCATACTTAGAGCTGAATACCAAACAAATCCGAACTCTTCAACTGTTTACAGAGAGTCCGAAAGATGGAACCAAAGAGGATATTGTCCCATTGAATATAAGCCCATATGCCAAATAACCGCAAAATGTTTGCGGTTATTTTTCTGGTTGACTAAAGTATTACTATAGCAAAGGAAACAAAACCAGCAGCAGAAAATCAAACGTCAGATGGGAAAGAATCACCGTTTCCATACTGCCGGTTCGGTGAAAGAGTCCGCCCCAAACCAATCCTCCCACTAGGGCTGCCATCGCTAGCAGCAGGCTTCCGCCGGACAGATGTGCTGCAGCATACAGCACCGAGCCCAGAAGGATACTCTGCCAAGGCAAGATCATCCGTGCTAGTCTTTGCTGAATATAACCTCTCCAAAAAAACTCTTCACCAGGTATAATAATGACCGTCAATACCAGATAATGCCACCATGTTCGAGGGGAAACGGTTTGATATAACTCGGCCAGACCCGGCAGCAAGGGGAGCTTTAGCCAAACGATTAGCAATTTTCCCAAAGCAAAGATCAAATACAAAAAGACTCCTGACAATATGCCATAGATGATCGTTAACCAGTTCATCCGCTTAATAACAATATCTACTTGATTGCAGGCCCATCCAAGCAGAATAACCATAGAAACAGAAAAAAGAATCCAGAACCTTTCTGTCAGGTGAAAGCTGTATGCTAATAATAAATAGGCTAGCAGCAAAGATATGAGGATTCTGTATTTTTTCAAGAGAATCTCCTTAATTTATATTAAAGATTATATTTTGTTTAGGATAACACCAAAGAGGAGTCCGATATGACTCCTCTTACATACGGCATGTCTTCCCTCTTAAAATTCTTCACATAAACGAAAATCAGGATAGTGAACCCGAAAAAAGATGGGCTACTTTAACAATTTATTTCGGATGCTCCTCAACTGCGATTTGATCGTATTTACCGATTTATTGAGGAGTTCAGACATTTGAGTTCTGCTATATCCATTCTGTCTAAGGTTAAAAATTTCTCTTTCCATTGGGGAAAGAAGCATGAGTTTCACTTCTTGGCGCATTGCCGCTGCGGCATCGGGATGGATCGAAGCCTTTTCATAGTAGGCCTCGCGAATCGCGTGGATAATATCTTCATAATTGGATTTCGTTATGTAATTGATTGCCCCGTTCTGAAAGGCTTTGACGATAATCTCGTTTTCGGAAAGCGAGGTCAGCATGATCACCTTCAGATTTCCCTTCGTAAGCAGGATCTCCTTGGTTACTTCTAACCCATCCAAATGGTTTGCCGTCAAATTAATATCCATAAGAATCACATCGATCGAAATCAATTCGACTGCCGACAATGCTTGTTCTTTCGTTGAAGCCACGTAAACGACCTGGATATCCTCTTCTTTATCAAGGTCCGCAGATAACTGTTGGCACCAAAACGGATCATCCTCCACCAGCATCACTCGGATGATTTTTTCCATCCCACTTCCCCCATTTTATAAGTATATAAGAAATCTTTATGATAAGGGGGGATGAATTCCCTTCACTTGGCCAGTCTGTCTGATTTCTGTCTCCTTCCCCCATACGAGAACACGTTTCCGGGGAAACCTTAATTCCATCCATGTTCCCTTATTCAATTCACTGCCTGTCACGCTTAGGCTTCCCCCATGTTTTTGCATCACTGAATAACTGTAACTCAAGCCTAAACCATAATGCATCGAACCTTTCTTCGTGGTGAAAAAGGGATCAAATACTTTAGAGGCATTTTCCTTGGTAATCCCCGTTCCGTTATCTTTCACCCCGATTACAAGATCCCCCTTCCACTCCGTCATCATCACCTCCAATATTCCTTTTCCCGGTTCCATAGCATCAATGGCATTCAGGATTAGATTATTAAGCGTTTCTTTTACATGAGAAGGATCACAAAGTAAGATTGGATCCACCGTATACTCTGTATGCAGCTGGATTTGTTTATCCAGTAAAAACGGAGCCGTGTTAGCCAAACAGATGTCCAGCAATTCCCTAAGCCGCTGTGATTGGTCGATGACAGTAATTTCACCAGACCTGTCCTTCATCCGATCGACCATGTGCAGAATATGTTCGGTTACCTTCAAAATATTAGAAACGCCTTGTAATGCCTCCTCCTTTTGGTCCAAACGGATAGCCTTTTCAATTTTTCCGTTAAGATAATGAATTTTTTGAACTTCATTTTTGATCGTGTGATTGACAATCAAAGTCCCTTGGGTTAAGGCTTTCATGGAAGAATCCAGCTTTTGCTTCTCAATCCTCAGCTTAATTCCCAGAATTCCGTGCTTTAACCCAAAATAAAGAAAGAAAAGGACAAACCAAAGCACCGTAAGGTAATTGTATTTCCACATATCATTCGACGAAAAGTCCAGTCCTTGTTGGTGTATGTAAAAATAATCGACTCCACAATAATCGGATAGATAGACATACCAAACCGCGCACATCAACATATTGGTTCGCAGACTGTTTTTCTTTTTCAAGGCGTTTCCTTCTTTAAGATAACTCCATCCATAGAGGAAGGTGCCGCTGAGAAAATACATTCCTGCTAACCAGGTGAATAGCGGATGACCAAATTTAGCCACGGGATAAAAAGAAGGGATGTAATAAAGGTAGACTAAAATGGGCACCGCCAGGACTGCCATTAAATAGCAGTTTACTCGTTTGGAAGTAACCGAAGCAAAGATAAACGCACTCATCAGAAACAAATAAGGAAAAAAATGAAATTCCACGCCCCAGGTAACAATCGTAAAAAGTCTGATCGCTTCCAATAACCAAGGATGATTGGGGAAGGCAACCCGCCAATCGGGGAGGATATACAAATTGACCACAACGGAAAAGCTAGCAAATCCCGCAATAAAAAGCAATAAACTCACCCAGCGGGAATATTCGTTCCGAAAATTGTTCTTTAAAATGATGAAGCTCATGAACCACAGGCTTAAGAACATACCTGTATATAGCACCTGCATCTACATCTTCCTTTCTCTGGCTGCCCCCTTTTCATCATCACCATTATAATCCTAAAATCGCCGCTGCTTCTACAGTAAACATGGAAAAACCCTTACCGGGCGGTAAGGGTTTTAAAATCTTGCCTATTCTACAGAAGCTGGATCCTTCGTCAGGACAATATGGCATACCGTTAATTTCGGAATGGTATAAGTAAAAGAATTGTTCGCAATCTCAGGCACAGCCTGCCTCTCAGTAATATTCGGGCTGGTGCTGTCAAAAGCCCAAACCTGCGCCGACCGATAGTTTGTTCCTCCTGCTATTTGAAAGACAGCATTCATATCATAATCATAGTTTTTGTTCATCACGATCATATGCAGACGGTTGTCGCTATCCTTAAAGACAGATCCGTAGATGGAGCTGTTTTCAATATCCGATGTTTCTGCTTTTACTTTGGTATCCCCAAATTTTGAGTTCTGACTGTCATAGTTATTATAGATTTTAAAGGCAACGGATGAATAAGGGGCTTCTTCGGTCGTGTTGACCATCTTCCAATAATTAGCCATGTACACGCCGTATTTACCGTAAATACCCAAAGCATCAGCTGTGGCGATACCTCCGGAAACGTGCCCTTCCCCGCCATAGTTATATTCTGAGAAGGCCAGCTTCGTTCCGGCGTTATACGTTTGAATCGATTGTTGCACCCTTGGAATTAAAGGCAAGAAAGAGCTGTACCATTGGCCAATCCAGCTGTCTTCTGTATAGCTCGGATCCCATAACGATCGGGGAGCTTGCATGCGAGCCTTGTTTGCTGCAATGTTGTCGTTTGTATTACTGCTCGTGATTCGCACACCACCGGCTGAAATTTCCGGATACCAGTGAAGGTCCAGGACATCGAGCAATCGTTTCCCTTCTTTCGCTGATTCTATTCTCATATGGTCAAGATAGTAATCAATATACCAGGCATAGTTTCCTTTCACCGCGTTCCAGTCCGGTGCATTTTGCATATTGAAATAGGCGGCGAAGCCATAAAGAACAGGTCCAAACATTTCCGCGGATGGGTCCACCTTCTTGACCGCTTTGGCAAGTCCGACCGACTTATTCAACACCTCCGCACTGCCTGTAAGATCCGGATGCATGTAGGGATGCGTATCAGGCCAAAGTCCGGGCTCATTATCGATGGCATATCCTTTAATTCCGGTTGGAGTGGAAGCCGGGCCAAATTTATTGACAAGGAAATTAACAAATTCATCTTCATACACAAAGCCGTCATTCACATCCGGAGTCAAGCTAAAGGGAGCCCCTTTCGAAGGTTTCACTTCCACCCACCGAGACGAAGGAGCCTGTTGATCAGCTGATACCGATCCGTCTTTGTCCTTGGCAACGTACCCTGAGGTCTGTAAAGTAATCAGGGAGTACGCACCTTTACTAAGCGATTTTTCGTGGAAGCCGGTTGCTCCAATGCCCGGTTCATTCCGGTTTCCTCCCCACGGTACCCCGCCGTACCACATCGGAACAAAGTCATCGCTGGAGTGAATCCAATCTGAACCCGCATTCGAGGCGTTATTTTCCCAATTGTATGTCGTTAAACGGTTACCGCCCATTCTTCTCGAGGTCCAATTTTCAGTTCCCGTCAAATCATCATTCGTTCCGTAAATATAAGGACTGATCAGTGCCCGGTCAGCCGTTGTGTCAATCGTAAAATTGACATCAAAAGTTCCGGTCGGAACGAAAATCGTATTGAGGGTCAGCAGGCTGCTCCATGCTCCCGTCGTACTGCCATCTTTGGCTCTCACACGATAGGTGTGTCTAGAGCCTGAAGTTAAACCGCTATGAGAATAGGAAGTTTTATTCCCCGCATCCACAATCGTTCCATCCACCTCGATATCATAACCGGTAACGCTTTCCTGCAGCGCATCCCAGATCAAGTTGATCGAGTCACTGGTTTTCGTAGACCTGACATTAACTGGTGCAGGCAGGACTTGTTCCCCGGTTGTTTTCAAGGTAATGGGCGAACTCCAGACACTCACCGCTGTTCCTTTTCTTGATCTTAGCTTGTAGGTATGGCGAGTCCCGGGATTTAACCATTGGTTTACATAAGTCGTATCGGTGATGTTTTCCACTACATTCCCGTCTGCCTCTATATCGTAGCCTGTTGCTCCTTCTACCGGGTTCCAGGAAACGGTAATATATGTATCGGCAGGCACAGCCGTAACATTGGCCGGAAATGGCGGCATATCCAACAACAAAGGCTCCGTACCCCAATCTAGAACATCGGAAATATATCCGGTTGTCTTACTGCTTTCCACCGAACTTGAAGAGCTGATAAACGAGTAATCATTCGTCTGATCAAATCTCGACCAATCCGCCTTATTGTACCAGGGATAGACGCCAATCATAGATCCTGGCTCCAGAACACCTGCCCCTTCGGAGAAACCGATCTCCAGATAATGATCGGCTTGTGCGGATGGAATGGACATCTTGACAAACGTTGCCGTCACATTTTGCTTGGCAGCCGTTGTCCAAAAGTCAATAGACAAAGGTTTTTCCCCATCAATGGTAAAATAATATCTAGCCTTTAGATCTTCGAGATTGATCGGATATTGACTTACATTGCTAATTTCAATTTCAGGAGTGACCATCTGTGTCGATGTATTCGTGCCTGTTTTCAAGCTCACTTTAATCCTGCTGGAGCTGCTTGCTCTTGATTGCGTATTTGCCGTGACAACGGGACTCCATGCGCTTGTCGAACTTGCATTCACCGCCCTTACTCGGTAGCTGTGAAGAGTATCAGGAAGCAGTCCTTGATGCGCGTATGAGGGATCGACTAAATGACTGATGATCGTTCCATCTGCTTCCAAGTCATAAGAAGATGCACCGGCTACCGGGTTCCAGGAAACAGCAATGGATGTTTCTACCGGCAAAACCTGAAGATTCGCAGGAATCGAAAGAGCTGACGACGGGGTCGTGTATAAACTCAACGATGAACTCCAGTCGCTTGATTGATGCTCATTTTTGGCTTTCACTCGGTAGTGGTGCTGGGAACCCGGTGCCAAGTTGGTATGGGTATAGGTTGTAGATGTCAGATCAGAAATGATCGTCCCATCTGCTTCTAGATCGTAAGCTGTTGCTTCCTGCAACGGACTCCAGGTCAAGGTGATCACATTTTCCGCCGCTGAACCATTTAAATTAGACGGGGTAGGCAGCTTATCCAGCAATTCGGGTTCAATTCCCCATTTTAACGCTCCGGAAACATAGCCCGTTACCTTATTGCTTTCAACAGAGTCTGCCGAATTGGTAAAGGAATAGTCATTCGTTTGATTAAAGGACGACCAATCGCTTTTATTAAACCAAGTATAGACTCCGACCTTCGATCCTGGCTGCAAGACGCCAGCACTATCGGTAAAGCCAATCTCTAGGTAGTGATCCGCTTGGCTGGCCGGAACTGCCATCTTGACAAATTGGGCATTTACATTTTGTTTAGCCGTAGTCGTCCAAAAGTCAACAGACATCGGTTTCTCTCCATCGACGGTGAAATAATACCTAACCTTAACATCCCGAAGATCGACAGCCGTGTTAGCGGTATTGTATATTTCAATTCCCGGGCTGGGCTGCTGGGTCGAAGAGCTTGTACCTGTTTTTGCCAGCACTTTGATAGGGCTGACCGCTGGGTCCGGCAAAGGCTGCACAGGTATTTCAGGCTCAGAACCCCAAACTCGATCACCTGCAACATAGGCAGGGACACGATTTGAATCCACATAGTCGGATGAGGTGCTGTCAAAGGAGTAATCATTGGTTTGCGTAAAGCTGGACCAGTCGCTTTTATTGAACCAACTGGCAATACTAACATCCTTTCCCGGTTCGAGTAGTCCCGCTCCACTTGTAAACCCGATTTCTAAGTAGTAGTCCGCTCCTTCTAACGGAGTGGGCATCGGAACAAAGTTGGCGGTCAAGTTCTCTTTCCCTATCGAGGTCCAACAATCAAAGGACATCGTTTTTTCGCCTTCCGCTGTGAAATAATACCTTAGCTTTACATCCTGCAATTGGATCGCCGAGGTACCGTCATTAAGAAGTTTGATCTGTGGACTGGGCTGCTGCGTTTTCTCCTCCCTCGACACATTATACATCTGGACCTTTATACCCGCTGGGGTCTCAGAGTTTAGAACGGTTTCTCCCGTATTGGCAAAACCGAAGGAACCCCAGCTGCCAAGCACCAGCAAACAGGTCATCCATAACGCAAGGATGCGTCTGCCCTTTCTTTTCCATGATGATGGCATACTATTTTCTCCTTTCCTCGAATTTTCTTGGAGGGATTCCCCCATAGGCTCTCAAGGAAAGTGTATAATTTCAAACGAAAAAGGAGTAGGATGAACTTTTTTAACCCCCCACTCCAGCAAGCTCTTTCAACTGTCCCAGCAGCTAAGTTTACATCTTCTTTAACCTTTCCTCGTCCTCCTTTTTAATTTTTTCGCCCCATTGCATGATCTTCTGATCTAGGCAACTCCCACATGTGTGATTGAGAAGAGAAAAGACCAATTCTGCATAAAAAGACAAGTCCACGTCATTCATCCATTCATCCAATACATGAATGAAATTCACGTATAAAATAAACAGACCAAGATGCCTTAAGAAAAAAGAAACGGTATGGGGTACATGGAATAGCCAAACCTGATGCAGTGTGCGAAATACAAACGAAAGTGCCTCAAGAATGGTTTGAAAAACTATCAAAGCGAAGCTAAATTGAATGAAGACCCCCCATGTCTGAAAATGAACGTTTAATAGCCCGAATATTCCGCCCTTGAGCAATAAAGGAATTCCCAATGCGAGAGAGGCTGTAACGATAATCAAGAGGATCATTGTACATACAGCAATAATCTTATCTTTCCACTTCAAATCGGTAAAATTGGGTTCCTCATTCATCAGTTGCATCCCTTTTCTTTTTACTTTTTGTCAAAAATCTCCTGCCAATCGTTGAACAACGAAAAGTGGAGTAGCGATGACATCGGCTTCTCCTCTAATGCCCATTAGCCATCCATGCCGCTTCGCGGCACCACAGAGAATGAAAATTTGGTTTCAGCGTCAATTAGACTGTTTAGTCAAGACGAGAGTTTGAATTACTATGTGTTTTTGGATGTGGAAATACCAAAGCCCAAGTGGAGTGGAGAGCACTTTGTATCGAAGGTCAATCAGATTGAACATAGGTTGGACGAGCTGGTAAGCATGTACAAAGAGTGGTTAATGACTTTTGAGGAGATTAGTGAAGAGACTGGGATTGAATGGTGGACGATTATGGAGCTATTTAGAGAAAGGGGAATTCAGACTATATCTTTATCTCAACGTGCTAAGTTAAAAAGGGAAAAGGATTTTGATTTAATATATAAATTTCATTTCGAGGAAAAAGTAGGGATAAATGAGTTATATAGGAAATGCGGATGTGTTAACCTTTCTGTTTGCAATCATCCAGATCCCCAAAACCGTCTTTCCGAAAGCCGTAGTAGCTGACAAGGCACCTGTATCATGTGAAACTAAAGCTTGAGCAGCCTTCTCTTGATCAGGTGTTAATTCAGCTAAGAAATTCAAAGAGATGGGGTCTCCCAAAAAGCGTTCATCCGTTTGATAAGCTCGAATACCATGACTCTCTAACAGATCAATCGCTTCATTTAGGCATCCTCTAGGAATACCGATATGCTGCGGGTATTCTTCCGCAGCACATATAATCCTTGGAATTCCGTATGTGGAAAATCGCATCGCTTGTGCTAGATAAAATTCTGGATTCTGAAACGAGGCTAAACTCACTATTCTGTGGATAAGAGCAGGTGAAAGACCTTTCTTTTCAACATAAATCTGATTACTTAAGACCATGCGGACTGAATCCATATGGGGGCCAGATACAATGGTTGGTTGAATCGGTTATACCTTTTTCCTGTGTGCCAGTTAATTTAAATTTCTAAACACACCAATCACTTTCTAGAGAATAGTTATACGGTCTAGAGTCCGCTGACACTGACTCAGCTAACATCGCTTAATCAATTTGGATACTATCTACTGATCTTCTGTACTTCCAGAGCAAAGAAATACAGATTTATTGTTGTTTCTAAAAAGTAACTATATCCAAATATTTTAGTGACAATAGATATCGTTTAATGATGAATTTAGAGCATGTGATGGAATCTTTTGCATCATACTATCCATGTAAAGGTAGTATGAATATTTGGGGTGATAAGTATGAAAAGAAACGTATACAATTTGCTCAACATAAAGACCGAAAGTAGCTCTTCCTCAGATATGCCAGGGATCTTTCTGGAGAACAGGAAACGTCTGTATGTACAATAATTGTATTAAATCTAAACAGTATTGACATATTCTTGTTTCCCCAGAGGAAAAGTATTAGTAGCTTGGATCAAGGAGCAACTAAGGATCATTAAATATGAACAAGGAGCTATTATTATGGATAAACTAAAAGAATCACCTTTAAGAAGATTTATGGTCAGTGAAGATACTGTTCCATTAGAATCGCCGACAGAGGAAAGAGATACAAATTATCCAGAAACGTATATGATATACAAGCATACTGGCACGGAACTTCGAGAAGAGATTCGAAGTGCTCAAGAACTTACAACAGATAAATATTATGAATTCGTTGAAGATGATCGTATCGTACCAAAAGCAGATTAACAAAAAAATATCCCCACAATCCAAGTCTCCGCTTCCTTAAAAAGAAGGAATTGATGGGTGTGTTGTTGCAGGATTAGGAAAGAAATAAACGAGGAAAATGAGGAGTCTTAAATATAACCCCACTGCCCATGAGCAGTGGGGTTATTTTATCTTTCGGTTTCTATTTTAGAGGACTCATTTTCGCTGATCGAGCCGTCAAGATCCCAAAGATCCTCAGTATCTGCCATTGTCTGATTTCCAGACGGTGATTTTGCTTGCCCATTAATTTTTACTATTACACGTGGATCCTTACCAAAATCATATTGCAAATACCATTCATCGGATTCGTACATTTTCTTTCCTCCTTCTAACATTAATGTTTTAGTATTGACAATAGAAAAACAAGCCAAAAAATAATCCCCCAGCCGAAGCCAGGGGAGTTGGAGAGGTTTCCTTTATTTTAACCGCCTTCCGCAATCATATACGCCAACTGGACCCTGGTGACTGGTTCATCCAGTCTTAAGATTCCATCAGGGAATTCTTTTATCTTTCCATCCGATAATTTTTTATAATACTATGTGAAATTGCTCAGATTCTTTAGCTAAACTGACTTCGTCCAGCGTCATTACTGCTAACGGATATTTTCAGTTATATCGCTTAACACCGGCTTTTGATTTTCCATAAATATCTCAAAATAGATACGGTCCCCGACTTTTTCCACCACTCCTGAAGCTTCAATCGTAGCTTTATAGGTTTCGTAGCAACTAAGTGCTTTTTTCATGGCTTCAATATCATCTTGCTGGAGAAGAATGATACAGTCGATTAACTCCCTTTCTGTATGTTTAAAACGGAATTTTCCATTCGACATACTTGGCTCCCTGCTATCAGGGATAGTAACGAACGCTAAACGTTCCAAATAATCCGCTCCATTATCTTTCATGGCAAGGAACACTCTCTTCACGACTGCATGGGTAATCAAATGATCATGAAATCCGCTGATCCCATGCACGGGATAGGTAATGACAATTTCAGGCCGGATATTTTCAATATGTTTCTTGACTGCTTCCTCAAGCACACGGGGATCAAGCTCTTTTAGTCCGCTATCTGGGAAGTCCAAAACGATCATGTCAGTTAAACTGAGTGTCTTCCTTACTTCCTGCATTTCCTTATAGCGGATTTCACCCATTTCTTCCACACTTACTCCCAGTTTAACCCGCTGTTTGGTAGCACCGCCTTTGGTCAATGTCAACAAATATACTTCATGTCCTTTTTTCAATTGTGCGTGCATGGCTGCTGCAGGTCCAAAAGACTCATCATCCGGGTGTGGAAAAATATACAAAATTTTCATCATCAATCCTCCACATTTGGAACCAAAATAAGCTATTTAAAATCATATAGTTTGTTCAGTGCATACCACCTAATGCACTAAACTTTTTTCATCATCGTTCCTGATTACATTAACCTCTTTATAAAAACCCTATTGTTTTCGGTAATCTAATAATGCAGAGTTCGGCAAATTTCATATTCAGATGGAGTCTCTGGTTCCATAAAAAAGCAGGAATTGTACGATTAACTTCCCATTCCCTATGGGTATATATGAAGTGCTGGATTAAATCATTTGATTCATAAGCAGCCTTTGTTGGAATTTGATACTTGACATTTTAGATCCATTTCAACTCACTGTAGGGCAATTTGTCATGCAACAATTTGGCATAACGATGAAATCCTTTGTCCTTTTTTCCATAGATTATAAAACGGGATGTTCAATTTTTTTCAATTGATTTGTACAATTATAGGACAAGCTATGCCCTCGAATATCAAAGGTAATGACCTGGAAATATTATGATAATCCCTCCATTTGGTACTTAAAATTAAAATGAGTAAGTACCGGGGGATGGATAAAGAAGATGGGTGTCCCTTGACCTTAAACCGTGAAATAGAGTCTGCAACCGTTCACCATGATGAAGGCCATTTCCAATCACCTCAGTCTTAAAAGAGTGTCAAAAGCTGCGTTATTTGCTTTAATAATGAATTGATTAACGTTCAGTATCTTTGAGACTACCTCCAATATTAACAACAATCATATTTCTTCTTGTCTAATTTCACTTGCCGATAAAGGATCTGAGATTTCCCAATGTTCTTGCTTGGTAATCTCTACCACAGGAATTTTATCGACGGTGCTTGTGATTTCTTCTATGGGACTCATATCCTCCGGTATTCCCATATCTTCCATGGCTGGTGAGAATTTTTCTTTAGAAGTTCGGTCACTCATTGCTATCTTTCCTCCTTCTATGAATCATTTTTATCTATCTCAGGATGAAGCATCTGTCAATGTCGGAACCCTATTAACATGTTAATCTACAACCGTGCCATCGCACGTATACTTTGGCATTTTCGCAAAGCTTCTAAGCTAATCACAATTAATCAAAAACCATCAGTCTCCCAACCGCTTGATTTCCCATAATTCGAAAGCCAATCATGAAAACAGTAAAAGTGACAATGGTTATAATTACAACCAATAGATAGTCCATATCATAATCCATCATTCTAAGGTTTACAGAGATATATTGTTCTTCTAGGTTTGTTTTCATGCAGACCATACATGACTCTTAAAATTTTTGATCCCCATGTTCTTCTTATGTCATCACAGCCTAAAATTAAATTCGTTTAAGAAGGAAAACTTTACACCCAAATTCCTTGCCATGCCCAAAGAAATACTATTGGATCGATTCTTATGATCTTGAAGACGATAATTTATGCTTTCACGAAGCGTTTGTCAAACTTCTATTTGGAACAACGGATTATAATATTTCCCACTTCTCAAACCAAGTAAATTCTTGAACAGAGGGGATATTACTTAAAGGTCTTTTGATTTCTAAAATTTAAAGGAGGGTTTTACAAATGACAGTATCCGCTCAAGTAAAACAAGTCGTTGCAGGTTTAAAAGGGGCGCAAGCGAATCTTGAAACTTTCGCACTACAAACCGAAAACAAGCAAGCCAAGCAGCTCTATACTCAAGCCGCTCAACAAACACAGTCCATTGTGGATTCTTTAGAACCCCGAGTAAATCAAATTGAAAAGCAAGAGCCTCAATATAAAGGATTTTAAAAAAGAGCAAAAAGCCCCTATTTTTTAAATGGGGGCTATATTCAATACCTTTGTGAGCCTATGACGAACAGGGTATTTCCCTAGGCCTATTAATCGGTGCATGCAATAATATTAGCAGGAGTTGGAGTCCTTATTTTGTAGCGCATTTATCCAGATATTCAAAGTCCCTATATTATTGATAGTGGACGATTTAATCGGTCTTATTTACCTTCTCTTGCGAATTGTTCCATACGTTCTTTAATGGCATCGCGTACGACACGGAATTGTGCCATGATTTCTTCTTCGGTTCCTGTTGCCTTGGCTGGATCGTCAAATCCCCAATGCCATCTCTCGGCTTTAGGATTGTTTACGACAGGGCAGTTGTCATTCGCATGTCCGCATAATGTGATAATGTAGTCTGCACGTTTTAATGTTTCAGGATCGATCACATCAGAAGTATGGTGGCTAATATCTATTCCGGCTTCTTTCATCACTTGAACCGCACGAGAATTTAATCCGTGAGCTTCAAGCCCTGCACTTTTAACCTCATACTTATCTCCAGCAACTGCATTTAACCAACCATGGGCCATTTGGCTTCTGCAAGAATTCCCTGTGCAAAGAAAGTAAATAAGTGGTTTTTGATCCATTCCTAATTCTCCTTCTGCTTCTTGAGCATGAATTTAAATTGCTTCATTAATTCTTTAATGGCAAAAGGTATATTCATGTATGCCATGTTAGGTAATGTGATGTGGTTCATCTACACCAATGACGATCTAAGTCTTCGTCATTTTTCACCCCAATATCAACTAATTATTCATGAAGCAGTTTGTAAACAAAAGCTGCGACTACAGCCCCTAATATCGTGGCTACGATATAAATCCATAAATGCTCTAAAGTTCCAGATACAATGGCAGGACCAATTGAGCGAGTAGGGTTCATGGAGGCCCCACAGATCGGACCGGCAAACATAGCCATGAGTCCCACTGTTCCCCCGATGGCTACACCTGCAAAAGGTTTTTCTGCTTTCCCATGAACAGCAGACCCAAAAATCACCATCATAAGTATAAAAGTAAGGATAAATTCCAAAACAAAGGATTGTTGCCAAGAATACCGAGGAAGAGTGGCCCCAAGATGTGCAACATTTCCAAATAGAGAAAGCAAAGTTGTGCTTGCAAGTATTCCTGCGAGAAGTTGAGTGACAATGTAGTAACCCGCATCTCTTAATCGGATATCCCCATTCACCCAGAAACCCAACGTAACAGCCGGATTGAAATGAGCGCCGGAAATATGACCAAATGTATAGATAAGTGCCATGACAACCAAACCAAAAGTCAAAGCGATTCCAACATGGGTTAGACTTTGAGTTAACTCGTTTATTATTACTGCTCCTGTTCCTGCAAAAACAAGGAAATACGTACCTATAAATTCCGCAATTAAATTTTTTCGCATAATTAACCCCCTACTCACAATGAACAAGTAATCCTTTAGCTTCCAATTCATCAAATATATTGGTTACATCAGGCAGATGACTTAAACCCAAGCCTACTTCTTCTAACTTTTTACGATTTAAAGAATAGAAAACCCATTGTCCTTTTCGATTTTCAGTGACTAATCCAGCCACTTTCAAACGATTCAGATGCTTGGATATTGCAGGTTGAGAAATATTAAAAACAGGGATGAATTCACATACGCAACAGTCTCTATGCTTCAGTAACGCAATCATTTCGAGACGTGTAGGATCACCAAGTGCTTTTAAACAATCTGCTAATTTTTTAAGTTCCATTGATTCTATATCTCCTCCCTTCGTTCAAACAGAATTATAGTATAACTATATTGTTATATCCATATTGAAATTAAAAATTTACAAAACCTTTACATTACCAAATAGTTTTTTGATCCTAACGAAAAAATCTTCACTGTTTAATCAGTGGGGGTTTCGCATAATTTTTACAATCACAACCCATACTAATTTCGAATGCAATCCACATGAGGAGGAAATTACATGCCAGAACAGAATCAAAATCAGAATCAAGAACGTTCCGCGATTGATGCAACACGTGAAAGTTTAAAGCGAGGTGTCGAAGTTACATCCGATGTTACTCAAAATGCTGTAGATTTTATAGAAAAAGGAACGAAAGCGGCGATTGATACGGTATCTGATATGACTAAAAATGTTACGAAAAGAATGACAGACTAAAATTAAAAAAGAAGAAGAACCTTGGAATCAGGCTCTTCTTTTTTTGTTTTCCCTTGTTATCAGGGTGAACTTTTGCTCTTTAGCCAAACAGAAGATTGATCCGACGAAACGACTCGTCAGATAAAATCCCAGGATATCTACGCTTCGTCATACATAGGATCGGTATTCAAATCATGTGATTTTAAATACCTATCAAGCAATCGTTCTTTGGACATCACCAAATATTTGGGTGTAAGGTGGCTTTTTTTTATACATTTTAACCTTCCATTCGGGTGCAAAAGGATAAACATCGGAATGAGGATTAACTCTTTCAATGTCTTATAAAAGGGATTCGCTATGTCTATCGTCTGAAATCCCATGGATTTAACCCCCCTGGTAAGTAGCGTTATACCTAAAAGGGCTTTGATCGCTTCTTGCTCAGGGTGATTGGCCAGGAATTGAGCCAATCCCGGAAGGGACTGCTCTACACGATGATAAACATAAAGGGCTCGTTTAACATCATTTTTGATATGCTGCATCTCTCTCATGAGAAGACAATTATGTAGGTGAATTTTCAAGAGAAGATCCGAAGATTGGATGGTCGTACCATCCTCCAAGGATAGACTGGGACCTTGATAAGTAAGAAGCCGAACGCGAAAAATATTTTGTTCCTTTATATCTACGAATTGCAAACGACTGCAATGATAATAAAGTTTATCAAGAATCGACCATGTTTGGATAATCGTGCTCATAATTTGCTTCCTCCATAGCAATCTAAACTTGCTTAATTTGATCAAAACATCATCTGAATTAAGCTTTCCCGAGCTGGATTATCGGTATGTATCCCTTATTTTGGTTCATTGTCTATCTATCAATGGAATGTACGGATGGAGACTCCAGTTCTATTAAGCGAAATAAAAGCCTCCTTCATACAGAGGCTTTAGTCGCCTTGTTATCATTTCCCAATTGTTCGCTTTTAACCAAATGAGTTAAAAACAATCTGCGCGCACCCAATAACCTTAGAGAAGCACAAATTGCACAAAAAGGATCTTGTCCATACTTTTCTTTCCTTAACCATTTTCTCACTCTTCTCCAACATGCGAAAAAGGCTGCAAAGGAGCTCCAGATCTCATTATTGAAATCCTTTCCCCCGGAACGGCATCCAAATTTGATAAATTATATAAATTTAACTTATATCAAAAGTATCATGTCAAAGAATATTGGATTGTTGATCCACAAAATAAAAATATTGAAGTCTTTACACTAAGCGAGGGAAAGTATACGGAGAGACAAGTATACACACGTGAAAATGCAAATAAATGTGAGTATGTTTGATAACTTCAATTTAAATTTAAGCTATATATTTACTGAATGAACAATAAGATCATTAAGATACAGATTAATTGAACAGCCATCATATTCGTATGAAGGCACTCTCCCTGATCAAGTAGGTAGAGTGCTTGCTTACTCCGCATGCCACTTCGGAATACAAGAGAACATCCCGATCTTTCGATATTTTCCCTGTTCAATTTTCTTAAAAAATGGGAAATGGTTTTTCCAAATAAGTAAAATTCGACTTAACATATACCTATTATGGAATCATTTGATTTTAATACCATCAATTGTTATATCAATCGTTTGATATGCAATAAAATAGGTTACCAAAGAATACATTGCTTTATCAAAACCAAATACAAAACTCGAGCTCCCTAAAATGAAAAGATTAAAGAACATTACATATTCTCCTATAGAATAACTAGTTTTTTCACTTAATAATATAGCTATGATCTCTGTTCCATCCAAAGAGCCACCATAACGAAGGATAATTCCAACGCCTACACCTAAAATAATACCTCCCAAAACGACAGCCATGACGGGATTATTTGTTAGGACAGGCATGGGATGTAAAATAAATGTTCCTATCGCTAGGACTAAAATCGCGTATAGACTTAAGATCGTAAATACTTTACCCAAGAGCTTATACCCTATAAGCAAGAAGGGAACATTCAATATTAAAAGAAGAAATCCCAGATTTATATTGGTTAAATAAGATATGATTATGGCAACACCAACAATTCCACCATCAATAACATGATTTTTTACCAAAAACAATTCTAATGAAATCGAAACAAGCAGGGATCCTCCTGAAATATAGATCCCTCTTTTATAAAGGGAGATTCTCGTTATCTGATTGTGGGAAATTAATTGAATGCGTTGTCTGAACATGACACTCCCCTTGATATCTGGCTTATAAAGATAATTGTCCGTTTAGAAAAATGTACGATTTTGATTAGCAAGTATTTGATAAAAAATGGCTGAATAGTATAATCATTTGGTAATTCGCTTTGTTCCATTCCGCTGGCCCAATTTGATCTTCTTTCGCCCTATTTCTTTTTCCCATTTGGTTGTGTCTAAAGAAAAATCCTTTCTTTGTTTATTTTCATGCATAGATAACCGTTTCTGATGATCACAAACCTCAAGAATGTCTTCCCAATTCGCTAAGCTCATTTAAGATTTCCTCCTTCTTTTTTGATTCTGATCTGCATCGAAAATAAATTTCCATTCAGAATTGTCATGACCGGATCGTGCCATTCTTAAATTCAAATGCCTTTCAAAATATATTAACGCCTGAGTACTTTATTTCCTTCGAACCAAAAAACATTACTTTTGGCTCATCCTATTCTCGATTTACATATAGCTGTATGCCGCTGATACAAAGCGGTTGTATACACTCAATTGATAACCAAAGAACATGTCGTTATTCCATACAATGTTCATCAAGATATTGTAATTCCTCTAATCGTCACCACTCTTGTATAATATAAGAAAGCTACTAGCGTAGCCTTATTGCGTATAATACTTTCCGATAAGTATAAAAAAACCGATTAACCTCCTATAAGGTTAATCGGTTTTTTCCAGAATTAGTATCCCAATGTTTAAGTACCCTTTATCTCTTCTTTATTTCGCCTAAAAGTGAGCCAGTGGGGCCTCCAACTTATGTTATGAACGGTATTCGCTGCTGTACAGGCAACGGTGTGGCCGATCACCTTTAATGGTTCTGTAACCAGTGAGCCGCCAATCTTTCCGCTCCGTAATTGTTCGAAAGTAAAGCCCTTCTCGGTCATCGCTTCGTCAAATTCTTTTTGTGCAGCCTTCTTGGCTTTAAACAGCATCATCTGAATTCGGCTGTAGACGTTCACGGCTCCGTCCCCCGTTGTTTCTATTGGGAGAAAAATGGCTTCCGGATAACGCTCCGTGATCAGCGACTGAACCCCGTCAGAAACCCCGGAAGAGGGCATGCATCCGAAAGGTTTGACCGAGACCGTCATATTGACTTTCCGCTTGACTACATTCAGTATCAACTTGCCAACTTCCATATGTCCCTCCCCGCCGCGTAACTGGTTATCATAATGTTCATGGGCGACCTTGGCGATCTCATCCATATCCGGCAGGTGATAACCATGAAGACCGATTGCCCTGGCATAAGTATGGAAAAGGATGCGAAGGATGCGATCGGCAGCATGGAGCAACAGAAGTTTATTGAACGGATTCTTGCCTTTCAGCCCGTACTTTCCGCTATCCTCCTCCCGCAAACGCATCCGTTTTAGCGTGTCATAGCGTCCCTCCCAAATCAAGTACAAGGTCCAAGCGGTCAACGATTGGACTTCCACCTCGGCGCCCTCACTTTCCAAAAACCGCTGCAGCTGGTAGTTTCCGTCACCCTCCGTTGTCATCGCCCAAAACTCTCCGATGATGCTTACTTTTGGCTTGACCTGGGTCCTATCCACTTTCACCGCTTGCAGTTCTTTCCGACAGTGGTATAATGCCGGCAGGAGCGACTTGCTTCTGTGGAAAGCTTCATAAAGAATCTGTTTACAGCGTTCCAGGGCGGCATCGGTAGCTCCCGACTGCACTTCATATGGGCGAATCCGATATCCCAAGGCATTCAAAATGTCTCCGATGAGTACCGCCTTCAAAAATGTGATGAAGAACAAGCTGTTCAATTTCAAGGCTGATTCTTCTCCTGTTGCTTGCTTAAGGCCGCTCTGCTGCTGGAACAGCAGCACCCGGAAACCGTCGAAGCCGGCATCCCGCAAGGCTTTCCGGTACTCCGTCACATAGGTTCCGAACCGGCAAGGCCCGCACGATCCGCTGGTAATGAACAGATAACTACGGACAATTTCCTCCTTCGATTTGCCTTCCACATCACGCAGGTGAGTAAGATGTTTAATTAAATTGCCAACCGTGAAATAAGTGGGATTGCACTGCCCCCGATTGCCGAATTCCTTGCCGTAACGGAGAGACTCCGTGTCCGGGCATTCCAGATGATTGACGCGATATCCCAAGCCGGCCAGCGCTCCCTCCACCAAATAATCATGAGCCATGGTCAGGCCGCCAAAGAGGATGGTGGTAGAATCTTTGTCCTTGGAAAAAAATTGACGTGGAACCAAATCAAACCATTGTTCCTTAGACGCCTGGTCCAAGCCCAGTTTGGCTTCCCATTCGTCTTGGTAGCTTTTCAAATCCCGTTCGATCGATTCCTTTTTCACTTCTTTTAAATGGCGCATCGCTTTTCCCTTCCTTTTCCTTTATTCTGAGATCGCTTTTTGTTGGGGATACTCATCCAGCCGCTCCTGCCGGCCCCTGCCAAGCAGTTCAAGCCGCTTCTGTTCAATCAGCTCCTGCAGTTCCTGCTTTCGCCGTGCCAAATCCTCCAACCGTTCCTCATGGAGCCCCAAACTGTGCGCGTAGGTTTTGACCCGAATCTTGATTGAGCCAGTCGGCTTGTTCGCATCAATATCATGCAGAGCAGAATATGGAGTGCCCGCCGTTGAGATGATGGAATCTATCAGCCCGTAGGTGGGGGCGTCGTGTCCGCATTTGAAGCTGGACAGATCCAAGACGGCCACATTCGGGTGGCGGGCGGCAAACTTGGCAGCCCACACCTTCTGCACACTGTTGGAACTGAAATTTTCCGGCCAAACATCGGATACTTCCAAGGCATGCTCCACTCTTCCGCTGTCTAAATCCTGTTGGAAAAAGCGGCGCAGCCAGGCTTCATCTTTCGGCAAGGAACGCATGGATAAGATCGGATAACCCAAGACCTGAAATTCATCCAACACAGAGTGGTTCATTCCCGGATCGGAATGATAAGGCCGTCCGATCATCAGAATGGCGATTCGGTTCTCTGCTTCGATCTGTTCAAGAATGTTCCTGCCCTTTTCCTGCATTTCCTCATCAAACAACTCCAAGGCCTTCCAGCCTTGGTCCGCAGCAAAATCACTTTCGTCCTCCGTGATCTGCAGGAAATCCTTAAATGCTTGAAACAGTTGCTTCTTGAGCAGATTCGGTTCCGTGAAGCTCACCGCCGGATCGAAATACCGGACCCCTCTCTCCTGGAAAAAGTCCGTTTCCTTGGTGAATGCCGCTTTGATCACATTCGGCGCTCCCGCCACAATCGGACAGCTGGAGGAATCCATGACATTGTGCAGATGCGTTGGGATATGCGTAATGCATGGGAAAAAGATGGCATGGAGGACCTTATGCTCCTTGTGGTGCTTAAACAGCAAATTATGAACGTGGGCCTGGGCTACTTTAGACGGATAACACGGATCGATGGAGCCGTACTTTCCGCCCGCCTGCCACATTTCCTCACTCGTATTATCGCTGAAAACGACATGCTTGGGATCCACTCCGAGCGTCTCCAAGTACGTGCGCCAAAAGGGGGCCGTGGACCAAATATTGAGCACCTTAGGAATCCCGATGCGCAGCTGTTTTCTCCATTCCATCGCTTCCATAGAAGAACGCTGGATCGGACGCTGCACTTTCACCCGCTTCATGCCGAGACCGAACCAACCCGGCTTGACCTGTACATCCTCCATCACTTGATTTTCCTCGGGGAGTGGCTCCGCATCGTAGAAATGCTGATACATGCGGCGCGCCTCATAGTCAACCAGATTGGGATACTGGGTTTTCAGCCGATTGCGTTCCCGCGTCAGTTCAATGACGGCTTCCTTGTCTTCCACGGTTCCCTTTTCACAGCTGAACCCGGAAATGTAACGAGCCGTTTGCCCATCCGGCGTGGTTGAATCAATAAACGTGCGGCTGCAGTTATTCGGGCAAAAGTTGCAGCGGGTGCTTTCATCATTGCGTGATTGGTAGGTGAGTCCGGTAGCCGCCTCCATTCCCAGGAATGTGGAATAGCCTCTTTTCTTCACCACACGCAGGGTTTCCATGGCGGCACCAATGGCTCCCGCTTCGCCTGTATGGGGATGGATAAACACCTCGGCATCAGGAACCCGCTCTTTTATATAGTCGACCTGTGCTTTCACCGCTGCCAGGTTATGCTGGGTCCCTCCCTGCAGGACAAATTTCCGGCCCAATTCCGCCATCCGGGGAATTTGCACGACATACTGCCACACATTTTTGGGCAACACCATGGCTAGTCCGGCCAACAGCTCTTCTTTGGAGTATCCTTCTTTTTGAAAGTTGACCCGGTCGGAATCGAGAAAAACCGCACAGCCATATGAGAATTTGGGACTGAGATCTGCCTTGAAAGCGGTTTCGGCGTATTCCTGGATCGGGATGCCAAATTGATCTGCCATCGCTTGCAGCAGCATGCCGTTACCGGCAGAGCATTGATTGGACAGGCGGAAATTGCGGATATCTCCGTTTTTCATGAACAGAACCTTAATGTCCTGCCCGCCGATATCGCAAATCACGTCCACATCCCCGAAAAAATGCACAGCACTCATCATATGGGCCACCGTTTCGACGATGTTCACATCTGCTTTTAAGGTTTTCTCCAGTACATCGGCTGCATACCCTGTGGCTCCGAAGCCGATCACTTCCAGCCTAGCTCCTGCGGAATCAACCTTTTCCCAAATGCGGCCGAGAAGCTCCTTCGTATCCTGGATCGGGTTGCCTTTGGACAGCTGATATTCCTTCAATAAAATCGTGCCTTCCTCGTCTACCAATACCGCTTTGGAGGAAGTGGATCCTCCGTCCAGACCGACCACCGCCCTGACCACCTGTCCCGGCTGAATAGAGGCGGGTATAAACTTCGGGATGCTGTACATTCTTTTAAATTCCTTCAATTCATCGATACTCTTCACCAGTGGAGCCCCGGCCTTCTCTCCCAGCTTCGCTTTCCGGCCATGGGAGATGAATGCCTTTAAATCCTCTAATCCTTTATATGAACCGACTCCCACCGGTTCATACATACCGTACATGACAGCACCATATGCCGCATAATACTGGGAATTTTCCGGAACAAAAATCAGTTCTTCCTGAGTCATGTCTTTCGGATAATGGTATCCCCGCTGTTCCCAGGCTTCAGGAATTCTCTTTCTCCAGCATTGCTGCAAAAACGGCAGATAGGTATTGGGGCCACCCAAAAGCAGCACCTTATGCCGCAGCGTATTCCCGCGAGTGAGGACAGAGAGGTTTTGCATGACAATAGCATCCGCCAGCGAACACATGATTTCAGATGCGGGAATGCCGCTTTTGACTAAATTGACGATATCCGTCTCGGCAAAAACACCGCATTTTGCTGCCACATGATGTAGTTTCGTGTCATCAAAATTGAGCTTAGCCACTTCATGTTCGGGCATGCCGACCTTAATCAAGCATTTGTCAATCGTGGCTCCGGTACCGGAGGCACATTTGTCGTTCATGGAAGTGATGGCCTGCTTGTCCCCCGTTTCTTCGTTCACTTTAAAAATAATGATCTTAGCATCCTGTCCCCCTAGCTCCACCACACTTCCTACATCAGGGTGAAGCTTTTCTACAGCCATCGTAACGGCATTCACTTCCTGGACAAATTTCGCCCCAATGTGCTCGGCAATGGGGCTTCCCCCGGATCCCGTAATAAAAACACGAATGTTTTCTCGTGGTACATCGGAAAACTCATTGCCGATGCGGACCAAAAATTCCAGCACATTTTCAGCTTGCTTCGTGTTGTGACGCTGATAATCGGACCATAAAATCTTCTTGCTTGTTGGGTCGACCACGGTTGCTTTTACGGTAGTGGAACCGACGTCAATTCCGATAATGATATTTTCCACGGGGCCCTCCTAAAACACGAATTAAGTTTATTTATTGAAAAAAATGATTGAGTCTCCAACTTTTTAATCCTGAATGGACTTAACTGAGTTATCACTATATAAACATTGTTAACTCATATTTCATTTTAACCTTAATCATTCCAATTATTCCCACATAAACTTTATTAAACAAGTAAACTGATACCATATACTCCTAAATTCCTTATAGCGTAAGCCTAATTGTGGATGTTATACCGGACCCTGAAAGGGAAAGGATTAAAGGAATTTTAGGCATAACCCTATTAACCCGTGGAGTCAAGAGGTTAGGCTTTGATTGCCTTGACATCCCAAATCCGATCTATAAAAGGATAAAAGCGCTTTATTTGATCCCCATGTTCTTTTTTTGTCATCACAGCCTAAAATTAATTTCGCTTAAGAAGGAAAACTTTACGCCTAAATACCTTGCCATGTCCAAAGAAATACTATTGGATCGATTCTTATGATCTTATATGTTTTGAAAAATAAGGGGCCTGACTTACGTCAGACCTTTCTTAAGCTTTATTGACATATGTACTTTCATTCCCTGCTTTATGTCGCCGGTTATACCTGCCTGAAAACCACCTAAATAGCAGACGACATGGGCTGCTGTACAAACGAAGGTATGGCAGCTTATATTCCATACCAATTAGAGTTTGAACACCCTAAAATATTGTTGCGGAGGAGTGGCATATTAAAGCCCATTTTGCACTCATTTAATTGGTGTGATTCAAACTAGATTGATCAAGACGGGGAATTAACCATTGAAAAATATTATTTATGGCTTGATTCCTTTGCTCTTCATGCAAAGGTCTGTGACGTCCATCGGAGAACATTACATATCCCTTGTCCTTCGTGGTAATTGACTCAAGAAATTGTTGGATTAAGCAAGGGTCAACCAAGGGATCTTGCTGACCATAAAGGCACAAGGTCGGGAAGTGAAATTTGGTAGCCTCCGACAGCGCATGAATCCCATTTTGAAAAAATTCTGTAAGCCAACGAGGAGTATATTGGATTGTGGACAAAGGATCAGCAAGTATTTCAGATGGTCTATCAGGCAAAATCGGTCTTAACCAACTCAGTTTCCTTAGTGTGTCGGTCCATTTTATTGGCTCTACAGATAAACTGGGAGTTATTAATGAAATAAATTCAGCAAATTTTTTTAGAGGGTAAGGAACGCGAATACGGGGGCCCAATGCAGGAGATGACAAAATCACCCCGTTTACCTTACTAGGGTATTTTTGGCCATATCGAATCACAATCAACCCACCTAGACTGTGACCTAATAAAAATAACGGCATTCCAGGATATTGGGCTTGTAATAGCGTCACTAATTTCTCCAAATCAACCAGGTATTCCCGAAAACGATTGATATGACCTCGAGGTCCTCCAGATTGGCCAAAACCCCGCAGATCAGGAGTAATAAGAGCAATTTGATGTCGCAAACACTCCTCACCTATGTGAGAATAGCGACCGGAATGTTCACCCGCACCATGTACCAAAATCATAAGTGCCCGGGGAGCTTCTGGCATCCAGATACGATAATACAGGTTTATTCCCTGGGTTCCCACATAGAAACTGGATTGACAAGACTCTGTATTCATTGGTATCCTCCTAAAGGAAAATTATACCTTATACAAAATAACCATTCTCTCGTTCTTTTACACTATGAGATCTAAAAAACATAGATTCCTCCCGTTCCAATGAGGACACCCTTCGATTCTTTAAGAGGTTTCCGCATGGGATTCCATGGGCTATCCTCAAACCTTTGCAGTTGGAATTCCGGAACCCATTTTTTCCTTACAGCTTGGATCAGTCTCTCTAATTTATCTGACATTTGTTCCTCCTGGCCGCTTTATTATTTTAATCATGTCTATTTTTATATCCATTCAGAAGAGTATCACTGTTTCCATCGATATTATTGAATTCCGTATACTCAAAAGCAAAGGATTTCACATTTCGCATACCTATTGCTCAACTCCTGTAACCGCCGAGGCCTGATGTTATCCTATGTACCTAGCTGTAATTGAATTCGAAGGACATCCATTATATTTTTAAAAATCTGGATGTCCCTTCCGCTTTTTTTAAGTAAAATTGCCCCTTCGATCGTAGCTACAATCGATTGAGCATATTTATCCCTACATTAAAATCCCCGTATTGAACCATTTTGTCCAAGACATTCTTTACTACGTCAATCCAAAGGTGAAACAATTTGCTTGAATTTTGATTGATAAATAAATGAACATGCAGATTTTATCATATCCTAATCATGGAAAGGGTGAATCAGGATGCTGCAAGAATGGTTCAATTGGTTCCACCATATGGGAATTATTCCTCTGTTTTTGATTATGGCTATTGAGGGGTGTTCTATTCCGTTTCCTGGAATCATGGCGGTCATAACCTATGGATATTTATTATCCCCTCAAATCAACGAAATCTTAGGATTGGCCATAGGGATGAGTTTGACATATAGTGTTTTCAGTTTCATTCCCTATTGGCTTGGATTTAAATTTCAGAAGAAGATGCAACATCGGTTTGAACGGAAAATGAAGAGGGCACAGCATTGGTTTCATAAATATGGGGAATGGAGCATTGTCCTGACACGATTTTTAGGGATTGGCTACATTTCCTATGTTGCAGGGATGAGTGCAGTAAAAGTATGGAAGTACGGACTTTTCACCTTTGTGGGTGTTTGTTTTTGGTCATTTGCCCTGTTATTTCTGGGCCAAATCTATAAAGGAGATCCCAAAGTTGTGATTGAGCTATTCCAAATGTATCAAAGTTATATTTATATCAGCGTGGGATTTATTATTCTCATAATGGTTTTGGTTCAGTTTCGACGTCACAAAATTCACCAAAAGGGCAGAAGTTGAAAGATCGCATTGCCACTGACAAGAAATGCATAAGCGTCCGTCAAAATTCATTTGTCGGACGCTTATTTATGATCCATCACTAAACGGTTTATCCTTATCATGTTCGCATTCCACGTTCTCCAATCTCGTGCGATTCTTCTTTTCTAGATCTTTTTTATTTTAAAAGGGCTAACCATAAGAATAGCCAGAAAAATAGTAAGATAAGGGTTACCATACCCAAACATCCCCATAAGGGCTAGAAGTAATCCGGCAATGGGTATCGGAAGCCCTATGAAGTAACCTCTGGTAGGATTGGCGTTAAATCGAGCAAGCCGTAATGCCCCCATGGCTGGATACAGAAAAAAAGCAATGTCGGTAACTAATAAAGGATCAGCTACGGAATGGAATAATATGGCTGGAGCAACGCCAAAGCTCACGATATCAGCTAAAGAATCCAACTCAACACCGAGTCGACTGTCAACATCAAGTCTCCTTGCAAGGCGACCGTCAAATAAATCAAAAAATGCCGATAAAAAAATAACTGAGCCAGCAGCTCCCAAGTATCCATTCATGGAAAAGGTAATGGATAGGACTCCGCTCAATAGATTCCCAAGCGTAAACAAATTGGGGATGGATCTGACGATTTGTGTCAACAATATAATTCCTCCCTTTTCAGATCTCTTCAGGATCCTACGGAAGTGTTTCTTTTCCGCATTGAGAATAAAAAAAAAATGAGGGCCCATCAAATGGCTATTGAACTCATGGCTGAAGGGAAATTAAATTTATCCCCCCTTATCACCCATCGCTTTCGCGAAAACACAAATGAGAATGATATTAGCTTAGTTCTTAACTTTATCCATGCGGAAACACCTCGACCCTTCCGCAGAAAAGCACAAGCAACGTTTGTTGTATCCATTCTTGAGGCGGATGAAACGCCAGAGGACATATTAAAAGCAGCTTACCCCTTTCTTATCAGGTCTTTAGCCAATCACCTGGTCTATATTTGTCACGAGAAGGCATGCACGAATTTTTATTTCATCACTCCTGAACAAGGATGGTATAAGATCGCTTATTCGCTTGGTGACCAGGAAGATTTATTTTCACGAATTTACCAGAGGCTTGAACCGGTGGCTTCTGCGCGACTCGTGATCGACAATGAATTTCAAACAGACCTTCCCCAAGAATTTTGGAATGGGGATGAAATCACAAAAAAACTATCCTGGGCTGGCAAGAGATTAGATCGCCTGAATTTGCTCCCGGCTCCTTTCCCAATTCACGAGTATTTAACTTCTCGCGATTGGAAGCATTTGAAAAAACTGTTTGGCGTGGGAGGGTTAAGCTACGGAAATCTCAGCAACCGCCGGGATCGCCAAAGTTTTTGGATGAGTGCCAGCGGCGTGGATAAATCCAATTTTATGACAGTTGGGGAAGATATGCTCCTGATCAAAGACTATGATGAAGAACGCAATAGGATGCTCTTAAGTGTACCTTCAGATGTAAATCCGAAACGTGCCTCGGTCGATGCCATTGAACATTGGATGATCTATAAAGAGCATCCGAAAGTCGGTGCTATCGTTCATATCCATGCCTGGATGGATGGCGTAAAGGCAACGGAAATCAACTATCCTTGCGGCACCATGGAATTAGCCGAGACGGTGGCGGAATTGATCAGCCAGGAAGAAGATCCGGCGAAAGAATCATGGTCTTACCATCACCGGAACGGATCTGGAAGACATTTTTGGGCGAATTGAAGGCCGAATCATACCCCAAGTTCCTATGGCTTGAACGAAAAACCGTTTGGCTAGATAACACAAATGCTCAAACGATTTTATCATTCCTCATATTTTAGAGGACATTCAGCGCTTGTTTCTCAACCTTTATTTGAATAGGCGTAGATTGGTCAGATTCGCCATCCGTGTGTACAAAAAGAAAATCTTTGGATTGAACAGCGATTTTTTGAGCTTTCATAAAAACGATCCTGGGGTCTGTGGCATGTTTTCCATAGAATATTTTGGAAAGGCTTCGCAAAAATTGAACCCGGTTCACATTTCTGACAATACAGATATCAAGCAGTCCATCGTCATATACAGCTGCCGGACAAACCTTCATTCCCCCTCCATAAAACGGGATGTTCGTCACAGCGATCAACCATACGTTAGAAAAAAAGTGGCTTCTATCATCGGTTGTTAGGATCAGATCCGTCGGACGGAAGGTACAAAGGAGCCTCAAGGCGCTTGCCAAATAAGCGAACCGCCCTAACTTCATGCGATTCAGCCATATTTTCATATTGGATTCATTGGTCATTTTGGCAACTGCACCATCAAACCCGATACCTGCCCCGTTCACGAAGTATTTATGATTAATTTTCGCAATATCTATTTTAAAGGGGCGAAATTGAAGTATCCTTTCCAGTGCTTTGGCACTGTCTATGGATATATTCAATGCCCTCGCGAAATCATTGCCGGATCCGGCCGGAATGAACCCGAGGGGAATGTCGGTTCCGATCAGTGCCTGGGCTGCTTCATGTACTGTTCCGTCTCCTCCTACGGCTACAATGGCTTGTACCGTAGGATCTTTTACTGCTTCTTTTGCAAGAGATATCCCATGTTTCGGATAATTAGTGAATTGTACCGTATAGTTCAGATTTTTTTGCTTTAAAGTGTCCTCTACTTGAAGCCATATTTTTTTGCCGCGTCCGCTGGCAGACATCGGATTAACAATAAATCGGATCATTTTTGCACCTGACATAAAAAATATTTTGCCCAATGATACTAGTTTTTGACTAAATGATTTCAATTTAAACCTGTTTGATGAAACCCTCAGTAAATTCCGGAGGAAAGAGCATATTAAAAGGCACCATCCAAGAGGTGATCATATGAAGCAAAATGCCAAACAGACACTATTCATTTACAACCCACAGTCAGGAAAAAGAAAAAGGCATCGTCAGTTTCCATTATTATGGGATAAGCTTTCAAACCGTGGCTATAAAATTGAACTTAAAGCAACGGATCAAATGGAGATAGAGACAATAATAAGAAAAGCTTGTACGGAAAAATGGAATGCTATCTTTATAGCTGGCGGTGATATCTTTGGAAGCTTATTTTCCCGAGCAAATGGCTCTTAATCTAGATGGAGATCAAGCAAAGGTAACAGAAATGGAATTTCAAATCATTCCTCTCCATCTTCAGGTCTTTTCCCCCAAATAAAAAACAGGTTGCACAATCCAATCGTTGCAACCTGTTCTATTTTTTCAAAACATGATCAGTACATGACTGTCTCTTTTTTTCATAAATAAAACAAACAGAACGTGATAAACCTATTCTGATGTTAATAGCTTTACAATATAGTTTTTCAAATCGATTAGCCGCGGCGGTTGGTTGATTGGCAACTCAGTACCCGCAACAATTAGAGGGATCATCGAATCGAACTTGTGTAAGGAACCATGGCTGCCCCCATTTAAATGCATTGGATAATACCTGCTTTTGAACTCATATCTGGGACGGGCGGTAATGACAATCATGGGAAGGTCTTGGGAATACAGGGCTCCATATAATCGGGAGAGAACATCGGGATAATCTCCATACTGCAGAACCCCCTTTTGTTCCAACAAGTCCAAAACAATCCATTCTCCAGTAATGTCCCATGTCAATCCATAGATATCTTTATACGGTCCACTAGGTTCAAAATAAATTTCCCGGCCTGATCCCCCTTCTTTAACCAAAACCCCTTTGTCTTTTTTCCAGGCTATCAAGTCGATCCGGGATTCGGACAAAAGCTGCCGTACGATTTTCTGTTTTTGATCCAATTTCAATGGATGGATATAAGCCATCCGCTCATTATTGCATACGACTATTTCATGATCGTTTACATCGTCTCCGAGTTGGAGAACACGAAATTCTTTCAGCACCACATCCAGATCAATATTGAATTCCTGCTCCTTCCCGATCCGGGTTTGACCATGATCGCTCGTTACAATGAAGACGCACTGATGCAAAGCATCATCCCAGGAATCAAAAGCGTTCAATATTTCCTGAATGTGCCGGTCTACCCGAATCAGAGCTTCCTCAGCATGATCAGGGTTTTGTTTATGCACCTCATGATCATTATCGGGAAGGTAGACCAACATGAAATCAGGTTGATTTATCGATTGGATTAACGATTTCGTCACATGAACAGCAAATGCATCATTAATTCCAAACATGTGTCTAAAATCTTGCATATTAGAGGGAATTTCCCGATTCATTCCGTTTTCCACCATTGCGCCTAGGGTCAACACATCCGGACCGGAGATTTCCCGATCCAATCGAAATTGTGTAGCCATATTCATAACCAAAGGAAGATGAACGCGATGCTTTTTATTTCCGCGATGGACAATCGCATTAATCGATGCTGATGTTCTCCCGTTTCTTGCCAATTCCTCGAATATGGTAGTCACTTTTTTGCTTAAATGCTTTTCATTTAAGTTATAAAGTACATTTTCTGCACAATCGGAAACGCCTAATTTATATACGCATTTCCACCCGTTGATATAATTGACGATTTTTCTTTCTTCCGGATCGTACCAGACTAATCCGGGAATGCGGTGAATATGGGGATAGACGCCTGTTACTAAGGAACTGTCCACCGACGCGGTCATGGTTGGAAAAACAGTAACACAGTCGGACCAATACCTTCCCCTATCCTTTAGAAATTGAAGTGCCGGAACGGTTCTTTGCCTCACGCAATCTTCCAGAATGTTTGGCATCAAGGAATCAACAAGGAGCAAAATTACTTTTTTCATATCACTTTACCTTTCATTCTTGATCCCCTTTCCTATCTAAAAGGAGTGTGTAATTTCTTTTGCTTTTTTCTTTTGAATAAAACCGGGGAGAATTAAAAGGAATAAATTGGATTGTGACTTCGTCAAATATGTTCATGACATATTTTCCTCATTTGCAATGAATAATGACTCCAAAGGGGGATTTCAAAAAACTTTGTAAAAAAAGGGGTTTCATAACTTCAACCAATCCATCTTTTTTAATTACATTCGACTTTAATATGATGGCATTTGGATTTTTATAATATACTTTTAGGGCAGGAAATAAATAATGATCGAAATTTTTTTTGAATGCACGAAGTTAAGAAGGCGATTCCTATTCAAAAATAAAAATTTATTTTTCGACAATTTTCTGCAACATAAAAATACAGGATCAGGAAAATATATCTAATGCTTTTACAGCGCACTCGAATTTCAAGGAGAAATAACAAATGACCGTGCAAAGTGACTGGAAGATAGGGGTTCTCACCATGAAAAAGGCCGTTCCGAATCCTCATTTAGGGCAGCCTACCTAAAAATCATACAAAGTATTGCAGGTTACCATATCCTAAAAAGAAGGAGAAGAGATGTTCTATCGGTTTATAAGAGTCATATCTAAGATATTGATTTTCTTTAAATTTCGTTTGGATATTATCGGTTTAGAGCATATACCCAGTGATGGTCCTGTTATTGTGGCGGCAAACCATACCAGCAACTATGATCCCATTATCCTTTTCAGCTTATTTGAAAGAAAAATTCATTTTCTAGCTAAACATGAATTGTTTCGCACTCGTTTATCCAACTGGATTTTTCAAAATCTTCATGCGATTCCCGTGGATAGGGATAGCGGAATAGCCATTCGTCCCGTTCGCTATTCCCTAAAGGTTATTCATCGCGGAGAGATATTTGGCATTTTTCCAGAAGGCCAAAGATGCAGAAATGGAGAAATGATTCAGCCTAAAAAAGGGATTGCCTTTTTGGGATTAAAAGCGGGTGCACCAATCCTTCCTATCGCACTCATAGGGGTAAAAAAAGGATGGCGCCAATCGGTAAAGGTAATTATTGGTCCACTTATCTTTTCAGCTAATCTCGGCATGTCGGAATATTCCGTTCTTTCACAGTCGATTATGGACCGAATCCGGGAACTCGGTCAATTTATCCCGTTATTTCATTTATATGTAAATACCCTTTATTGTCCAGCTATTTTTCCATTACAGTATAATGATAAAAGGTGTAATTGAAAGGGGGAAATAGGTTTGAACCTACCCAACAGCCTAACCATCGGGAGATTCATTTTGATCCCCATCTATTTGATTGTTTTCTTTTCTGATCTGGAAATCAATAAAGGACTTGCTTTCGTAGTCCTTCTCTTGGCAGGATTAACCGATATTGCAGATGGATACCTAGCCCGGAAATACAATATGGTGACTAAAATGGGAATCATACTCGATCCTCTGGTTGACAAGCTGATGATGATCTCGGTTTTTGCCTCATTCCTCATCTCTGGCATGATCAGCTGGTGGGCCGCTGCTGCCTTCTTTATCCGTGATGCGGGAATGATCATTGGTTCAGCGATTTATCAGTTTCAAGCGAAAAAGGCGCTTCCAGCCCATATTTTCGGAAAGTTGACAACGTTTCTATTCTATATTTCCTTTTTCTTTATCATGTTTCAAATCCCGATTGGGGATAAATTCTTGTGGAGCATCATTTGCTTTTCCTTTATAACCAGTATGTTTTACATCGTTACCTTGACAAAAATCAATCGCTTTTCAGTATGATTTACAAAGCATGCCACTGAACGCTAAGATTATCTGTAAGGCTTTGAAGCTTGATCACTCTCTACATAAAGAATAAAAAGTTGAAGTAAGCTGTGAAAAGCAGAATAAATGCCTCAAGGAGACGGCCGTCTCCAAGAGGCTTTTTCCGGTTCCATATATTTAGGACAGTGTTTATAATGAAGATCAGCTGCAAGGAAAGTGACAGCGTGAAACCGGCTAGCAGCGTAGCCGCAGTAATGTGCAACTGCATCATTCATAATTTAGGAAAAAAATAAAATGACAACTAAAATTATTGGAGGATTCACAATGTCAACTCAAATCGAAATCACTCATACTTTCAATGCTCCACGAGAACTTGTCTTTAAGGCATTCACCGAATCAGAACATCTACAGAACTGGTGGGGGCCAAAAGGATGGACGTTTCATGTTGCAAAAGCAGATTTCCGTCCGGGCGGTGTCTTTTACTACAGCCAGAAACCTGCTGACGGCGACATCATGTGGGTTAAATTTGTATACAGTGAAATTGTTCCATCGGAGAAAATCGTTTACACCAGTTTCTTTTCTGATGAGGAAGGTAACATTGTACGTGCACCTTTTGACGCAAATTGGCCTCTGGAAACCCTGAATACCATGAAGTTCATCGAGGACGAAGGAAAAACCATACTTACAACGATTCTGGTTCCCGTATCCCCGACTGAGGAAGAAATCAAAACCTTCTTTTCTTCACAAGAGATGGTACAGGAAGGATTTACCGGAACCTTCAATCAATTAGCCGAATACCTAAAGATATAAACCGTTTGATATAGCCGCAGCTATAAAACACCTACCAACGGTGTTTTTT
>JAKFCU010000071.1:0-2560 GCA_036676475.1 Brevibacillus sp. | reverse complement strand
CATATAAGAATTTATAAGTTTTTGGGGTACAAGTGGTATCCCTTTTTTAGTTTTCAGTTTTTTTGTAAGATGGAGTTATGGAGACGAATATCTTAAAAACAATGGGATTAAATACAAAATCTCAGACATACAAAATATAACCCGGTGTGCTTTTCACCGGGTTTTTCTTAACGTAGATGGGGAAGAACTGGCAAGTGTGACAGATAGCGTAGTGACAGTCAGTAAGAGGACTGGAAAAATTCTGCTTTCCAGTGATGACGGACCCGATACCTTCAGTCATGTTAGCTTTGTTGTCGCCTTAGAAGGTTACCCGGAAATCTCTGCCGAGACCACTGATGATAGAACATTTGAATTAGTTGGCTTGGGATTGGGTTAGAACCGACAAAAACCTCCAGAAGAGAAATGATTCTCTGTGGAGGTTTTGCATCTACTCATGCACCATCAATACACCCTCAGCCACTTCCCAAGTGCCATCTGGCAATTTGGTAGTAAATCTTAGCCAATACTCTCCCGCCGGCAGTGCATTCGTATTTATCGAAACAGTTGCCTCTGTTTCAGAAGCAAATACGGGAAGATCAGCGATAGCTCCTTCTAAGCGAATCCCTCCAGAGGCGGGGTCACTGGTTCTTAGGGCATCATAGACGCCAACGTACGTTCGACAGGTTCCGCTGCCAAAATGGGTGTCTCCATTAGGAGCATAGGCATTGACGGAAACGGTACCTGTATTTTCAACCACATGCAAGTCACTTTCCACTTGTATACTTTTTACATGATCGACCGGAACCTTTGCGTCTAGAATCCATAATCCGCAAGGTCTTGTTCCATAATGAGCGGCAACTTGCGGAATTAATTCTGGGTGATTTTTAGCGACTAGAACAATGTCATAAAGATCAACGATGCCATCTCCATTTCGATCCGGATTAAATTCATCATTAGGGTCTTCAGGAGGATCGTTTATTGGATCAGCAGGAACACCCGTAAACAAAGTGGTGTAGTTAAAGACATAGTCACTTGAATTTTGAAGCGGATTAGCAGCTATGCCTAAATCAGCATGATCAGCCATTGGTTGGAAGAGGAGTTGGAAACTCCTTGTGCCGAAAATCGTTTCAAATTCGCTGATAAAGTCTTGGCTTATCTGTGAATTTGGAATCGGCTCCAGCTCACCAACTGCTTGAAAGTTTTCAATTTCGTTAACCCATTGATTTTGCAAGGTCACACGGTTGATTGCTTTTAACTCCATATTCACGGATCGGGCAATTTCTTGGCCATTGGCTCGTAAAATAGCCGTACCATTCTCCCAAAGCTCATGGAATCGGGTATTTGCCGGATCGATATCTCCGGTATGATAGGTTTCCTCTTGATTTAAATGCATGTCCATGACTTCAATTTCGATATCTGCGTGATCAATCCCTGCCAGCGTGGAAAAGCCTTGAATTCCAACTGATTGACCTGTACGCGGAGCAGCTTTGCCCAATCGGCCAAATGCGTAATATTCAGGAATACTTTGGATAGCTGGATTGTCAGGGTTTGCTTGCTTCCATGCTCCAACACCAGCCGGTTCTGTTATATCATAGTCCGTGGCCCATAAGGAACCTTGAAACTTAATATAGGTCCCCAAATCATTATTTGCTTTTGCAGGAGTAACTGGAAATCCACAAGCTAGTAAGGTCAAACATAATAGAAAAGATAACAATAACGGAAGTCTGCCATTGTTTTTCTTCAACTTTACAACCACCTCTTTATCATCGTTAACATAGGGAATTATCTAAGACCATAGTTCATTAGGTTTGGACTATCGCATCACTCCATTGTTACTAAATTACAACGCTCACTACCAGAATACCACAATCTACTAAGCCTTTTGCTGAATAATTTTACATTGGATAAAAATGATCGTCCATGGTCGATCATTTTTAGAAAAACCACTAATATACTGCTGGATTTAGTCATTTGCTCTTATTCCTTTCAATCTTAGCCAATTCTCAATGGGTATCTGATTTAATATTGCTGTAAATCAGCTTATCCCCTCTATTTTCAAGTCATCCTCAGAGGATTTATGCTCGAAAAAATTCTGTTATGCTCAAAAAAATTCCGTTATGCAAAAAAAATTATTCGTTATGATCGATTCTCTACCATATTTAATGCTTTATACCCTACAGGGGTATGTGAACAGATGTCAAAACCGATCAAATCCACGATGGCCCAAGATTTGGTCTTTCACAGAAAAAGGTAGGGTGTCCACGGAAGTGTGCTTATCCCATGAGAGGTGTAACCCTACCGATTTATAAATAACTCAACTTTCGGTGCGACCAGGCATAGGTTGTATTCTCTCGCTGATCGCTCGTTCGGGGTCTGACCCACTAGCGTTGCAAATAACCTAACATGTGCAGGTTACTTTATTTTTCATATATAATAAACCTTCGCAACGGTTCCCACAAAAGGATATACGGGATCCTTGTTTTTGGGGACTTTTTGTCGTCCTTTCGAAGTACGCGTGGGCTTACGGTTGAGTTCCTTAAGAAATGCATTCCAACCTTTGTCTGCATAGGTTTGTATTAAT
>JAKFCU010000070.1:0-3840 GCA_036676475.1 Brevibacillus sp. | reverse complement strand
TAATCGTCTTGAAGGATGCGGACTTGGACAAAGCGGCAGAAGGAATCGTAAAATCAGCTTTTACGACAACTGGTCAGCGCTGTACAGCGGCAAGTCGAGTAATCGTCGAGCGTCCAGTAAAGGAACTGCTCGTACAAAAAGTAATAGAATTAACACAGTCTATGAAAATAGGAAATGGACTTGAAGAAGGGAATCAAGTGGGCCCTCTCGTAAATGAAGACCAGCTTCATACAGTCGAAAAATATGTAAAAACAGCGATTGAAGAAGGTGGGAAAATTGTGTCAGGCGGGCAGCGTGTCAAAGAATTGGGCGGCTATTATTATGAGCCGACAATCATTGAGAATGTGAAACCGAATGATACTATTGCACAGGAAGAAATCTTTGGTCCTGTTCTTGCCATCATTGAAGTAGATTCATATGAGGAAGCCATGGAGGTAAATAACGGAACGATTTATGGGTTATCGACTTCCATTTATACTGAGAGCCTTCACTATGCGAACCGTGCTGCAAAGGAAGCGGTAAGCGGACTTGTCTATATTAATAACGGAACATCCAATGCCGAGATGGGAGTGGCGTTTGGGGGTATGAAAATGTCCGGAAACGGTCACCGTGAAGTTTCCCATCATGCATTTGATGTCATGACAGAGTGGAAGTCGATTTATACGAACTATTAAATGAACGGGATGGGGGAGAACATGAGAAAACATCGTATCGGTATTGCATTCTTTTACCATGAATCCCACAGTTTCAGCCCGATGAAAACTGAAATCGAACAGTTTCGAAATGAAGGCTACTTTATCGGCGATGAAATTTATGATGCCTATATTGGTACGAAAACGGAAGTGGGCGGGTTTTTGGATGTATTGAATCAAGAAATGGATGTAGAAATCGTACCGCTGCTTTGTGCGGCAGCGGTCCCATCGGGCGTAGTATCAACAGAAGCGTATTCCATCATCGAAGAGCAAATGCTCCAGTCAATCCGGGAGGCTGGAAGGCTGGACGGATTATTGCTTGCACTGCATGGAGCGATGGTCGTGGAGCACCTCCTTGATCCGGAAGAGCATTTACTGGGAAAAATTCGCGGGCTTATCGGATTGAATGTTCCAATCGCGACGACGCTGGACATGCACGCCAATTTAAGCGAAAAAATGATTGATTACACACCGCTTCATTTTGGATTTAAAACATATCCGCATATTGATATGTACGAACAAGGCATTCATGCGGCAATCGCTTTGATAAAACAATTAAAGGAAAGTGTGACCTACTACGCTTCTTTTGAAAAATTGCCGATGATGCCTCCCTCTATCAATATGAGAACTGCAGAAGGGCCGATGCACAAAATGATAGAGTGGGCGAAACAGGCCGAAGAGGAAGAAGGCATTTATAATGTGTCCGTATTTGGTGGCTTTCCTTACTCGGATATTCCCATGGTCGGTGCAAGTGTACTTGTTGTTTCGCTGGATCCACAAAAAGGAAAAGAGACTGCCCAAAAGATGGCTTCCTTGTTCTGGAGTGTAAAAGAAGAATTTATCATGGATTTGCCCGGTGTAAAAGAAGGGCTCGATTTGGCGATGTCGATTGAAGATGACAAGCCGGTCGTGCTGGCGGACATCTCGGATAATCCTTTAAGCTGCGGGAGCGGGGATACAACAGAGCTGCTTCGGGAGATGGTGAAGATGAACATTCCTGACACGCTGTTTGGAGGACTCTACGATCCAGAATCCATTGAGGCTTGCCGCAAGAAGGGAACCGGAAATAAGGTATTGTTGTTCCTTGGAGGGAAAGTGTCTCCTGAATTTGGGGAGTCCGTACAAGTCGAAGCAATGGTAGTGGCCATATCAGACGGCGTATTTCACAATTCTGGACCGTTTAATCAGCATTTAAGAGTCGATTTAAAGGGTGCGGTCCACATACGTGTTGGCAATATGGATATCCTCCTCATTGGAAGGCCGATGTCAGCAAATGATCCGGAAATGTTTCGTCATATTGGTCTTGAGCCACAGGCAAAGAGAATTCTTGGGTTAAAGGCAAAAAATCATTTTCGGGCAGCGTTTGAGCCGATTGTTGGCCGTATCATTTATGTGGATGCACCTGGTGTTGCATCCAATCGTTTAACAGCTTTTACGTATCGTTACATTCCTAAGCCAATTTGGCCGCTGGATGATATCGAATTTGAAGTAGAACTAAGGGGGAAAGAAAAATGGAAACATTGAACAAAACCTATTATGTCGAAGTACCAGCTTCATTGAATCCAGAACAGCTAAAAATGATGATGGAGCTTGAGCAAGATGCGTTTCCGGGATTAGGAGCAGTAGATGAACAATCCCTTGTCCCGCTTACACGCTACGGAAAACTCATTCAATACCGGCAGCAAAATGATCCAAGGCCGATTGCGATTTGCGAAGTGATGAGAGCTTACAATGATATTCATAAAGCCTACATTTTTGGGTTTTATGTCCGCTCCGACCAGCAAGGGAAAGGAATCGGGAAATTATTTTTACAGGAAATTTATCCGATTCTAAAGCAAGATGGTTTTCGTAAGGTTTGCTTAACGGTCAGTACTAAAAACAAGGCAGCCGTCAAGTTATATGAAAAATTAGGGTTTGTCATAAAAGAGACAAGATTAGATGAATTTGGCGAAGGGGAAAATCGCTATTATATGGAATACCTCATTTCTTAATATCGTAATGATCGAAGGAGAAATCATCAAAAATGGTCGATAAAAAATAGGCTAATTTTAGGAGGAGTTTATGATGAGAAACACTTTATTCAAACCAAAAAGACATTGGAAAGAAATCGAGCTTTGGAAGGATGTTACAGAGGAGCAATGGAACGATTGGGTTTGGCAATTGACGAATACTATCAAAAATTTAGAAGACTTAAAGAAAGTAGTTAACTTAACACCAGAAGAAGAAGAAGGGGTTTTAATCTCAACAAAAACAATCCCATTAAACATCACGCCATATTATGCATCGCTTATGGACCCAGATGATTCAAGATGTCCGGTGCGAATGCAGTCTGTTCCAATTTCTGCGGAATTGCATAAAACAAGATATGATTTAGAAGATCCCCTTCACGAAGATGAAGATTCACCAGTACCTGGGTTAACACATCGTTATCCGGATCGCGTGTTATTCCTAGTAACAAACCAATGCTCCATGTACTGCCGTTACTGCACAAGAAGACGCTTCTCCGGACAAATCGGAATGGGTGTACCAAAGAAACAGTTAGACACAGCCATTAATTATATCGCATCTAACTCACAGATTCGAGATGTGTTAATTTCCGGAGGAGACGGGCTCCTTATTAATGACAATATTTTAGAATATATTTTAAAGAATTTACGTGAGATTCCGCATGTAGAAATTATTCGTATTGGTACAAGAGCACCTGTCGTTTTCCCACAGCGTATTACCGAAAATCTTTGTAATATCTTGAAAAAGTATCATCCAGTTTGGTTGAATACACATTTTAATACATCTATTGAAATTACGGAAGAATCGAAGCGTGCATGTGAAATGCTTGCAAATGTTGGTGTACCTGTTGGTAACCAGTCGGTTATTTTAGCAGGCATTAACGACAGTGTACCGATCATGAAACAGCTTATGCATGACCTAGTTAAAATTCGAGTTCGTCCATATTATATTTACCAATGTGACCTATCTGAAGGGATTGGCCATTTCCGTGCACCAATCAGCAAAGGATTGGAAATTATGGAAGGACTTCGCGGTCATACATCGGGATATGCCGTTCCGACATTTATTGTTGATGCCCCGGGTGGAGGAGGCAAAATTCCATTGCAGCCGAACTATATCATTTCTCAAAGTTCTAATAAAG
>JAKFCU010000069.1:0-17416 GCA_036676475.1 Brevibacillus sp. | reverse complement strand
TAAGAAAACCAGTCCTATTCATTATATCATATCACTTGTTGACTTTTTTACGGAATAAGGAGGAATTCGCCAAGCCTCGCGAATATCTTGAAACTCATTCCATTCATCCGCGTTAAAAATCATTTGTTTTAGGGGCTCAATATAATTACTGTACTTACTGTAATCTTCAAGATTTTCAAGATGAGTCCAAATGCCTTTAACTACTGGGGTTAACTTTCTTTTTTCACCGTGATAGAAAGAGGATTGAATAGAGGATTGAAGAGTTGGAACTTCACGAAGCTTCGGATAGGATTCGGCAATGAGCTTTGCTAAAGCCAGAACACCCTTTGTCACTCGTGGCGAAATCAGCCAACTGGGAAGGGTTCGATATTCAAAACCACCATGGAATTGATTGCGAAAATCTCCAAGAAAGCCATATTTAGGTCTGCGACTTAACGACAAGTCATTTTCGATAAGCATTAAAGGCAATCCCAAATACGAGTCAAGGGCACGCAAGAACGCAGAATTAACTTTCGTTTGGCTGAAGTGAATGTGACCGCCAATAGGGTATCCCTTAAAGGGCATACCTCCGGCCAACCACTCTATAGAAGGAAGATTAATTTTCTTTTCGGCAAGCATCATGGTTTTATATAAATTAATCACAAGTTGCCTTGGTTCCTTTGCTGGCTGAGGTCTTAATTCGGCCAAGGGAAGCTGTCTTCTGGTTTGATCACTTCTCAGCCAAATATGATCACACCCCACACTTCCTTTTTTTCCAAAAAATCGTGAAGCCAAAACCATTTTTCCTGTCGTTTTATTCCGCAAGACAAACTCTGGATCGGCTCCAAGCATGACGGAATGTTCCGATATGCTACTATATTGCTCTACATATTGTTCAATCGCCTTTCTAAACTTTTCAGCCAGGCTGTGATTCAACTTTGGAGTAGGGGTCACATCAATGACATTCATTGTTCCATTCAAGGCAATGCCTATTAATACTCCCCCAAAATCGAGTCCAAGCGAATATATACTTCGAACGGCATAACGAAGGACTTTTCGTATCTCCTTTGATCCGCTATTCATTTCAATTTCTTCGTAGGTATCACTCGAATTAGCAGATACTTCATTGGTTAACCAGATTTTTCTCCCACGAGAGCGATAAAGTGCTAATTCCTGCTGTTGAAAAACAGAAACAAAATATCGGCGAATAGTCGATATTTTAGGCTGCTGACTGTGTTTTACAGCTGGAATACCGTTCCATTTTAATATGTCCATCATGGTTTTACGGTTAGCAACATTTTCAAGCCCCTCTTCGCCATTTAACACATGCACATCAGGGTCCTGTGAAGATAGATTACCATTTCCCCATTGAATAACCATATCCTTCTTATCTTTAGGCAGGATTGAACCGTACGAAATTTCTAGAAGGGTCAGCAACGATACTGGTGGGCTATACTTAGAATATAAAAAGAATGCTGACATTGAATTCTTCCTTTCTCCTTTGCGGGCAGAATGAGACTCCACAGCTCCGCAAATTGCTTCATAAACAGCATATGCGCCTAAGTGAAGAGAGTGTCACTCCGAACTACAAGTTAAAGGGAAAAGAAAAAAGGGGGAACATTCCCCCCATAGCTCTTTACTTAGTCAAGGTCGTCTATCAGGTCCCCATCAAGATCATCAAAATCCTCAACATCCTCTAGGTCTTCAAAATCAACATCCTTATCCCCATCATCACAGCTGTCGCAAATGACGACGCATAGCTTCGTTTCACCGATGACCTCAACCGCAAATTCACTTTCCACCTTCACTAGAATGCTACCACCGTTTACAATTCTAGCCTCAAGGCAGTTCGGCTGCTGAGTGGAGTCTGCAAAGATTTCCAACCTGCCACGGCAATTGCTGTCAAAGAAGGAAAGTGGAACGTTTTCTACATAGGATACATTTTCTTTGATGACTGCTGTATCTGTGTTGTTATTGAACGAAACCCAGATTTGAACGTCGTAAGAGCCTGCTACCTCAATCACATCACCTACCTTATTGGCCTCAAAGGTATGATTGATGATCCAGCAACCCAGGATGTTGGAAGGGGTTTGCTTGGGGGTAATCGTGTGGGTGCGTTGAGAGAACTTACGACCTTTACCACAGACCGCTTTTGTAATAATTTCACGGCACTGCATTTCTTTATCTGTACTCGGCATGATGTTACCTCCTCCATACTGCTTTTCAGTACATTTGTATGCAGGACATTCGTCTAGGGTGCAAACATTTCCCTTACCAAAAGGAACAAACAAACGTACTTCGAAACCTAGATATTTATCTATGTTTACTACAGCCTATGCAGGACATTAGTCTATGGTGAAAAAAAGAGACTGACTCAAAGGCTAAGGGTCTGACCCCACATCAGTTAGATGTGGGGGTCAGACCCTTATGAGTCAGCCTCTTACTCAGACTATTTCCGATTAACAACATTCACAATCTTGGTCGCCGTCTAGTTTCGTACGAGGATGTCCCGTTTCGCCTGATAGCGGGTCTCCACCGGTAGAAACAATGATTTTTTCTGATACGCTATTGGCAATGACATTGGTAACCATCTGCAATAAATCATTGATATCCATTTGAGTTTGCTTAAATTCACTCACTAGCGGAATCCCGTCTAACTCCTCGTGAAGTTCATCCATTTCCGCTTCTACTTTTTTTATCAATTCGGCACGCCCTAAGGATTCAAGAGCAACGGCTTCCTTTTGCTTTTTCTTGATCTTGGAGATGAGCTCCTGGACTTTGACATTCGCTTTAATTTGCTGCTCTGCCTTTTTATAGAATTCAACTTCTGCAGAATTGGCGATCATTTCCGCCAATTCCTTTGCTTTATCTACAATTACACTATGGTTAATTACTGTTTGTTCGTTCCCCATCCCGATTAAACCTCCACTTTAGCGGTTATTTCCCCTTTTAATGTCCACGTTTGTGGCTCTGTTATTTTAACATGGACAATCTGCCCAATACAATCTTTTGGTCCAATAAAATGTACAAGCTTATTTCCTCTAGTCCGGCCTGCTAATACATCCGGATTCGTTCTCGACTCTCCTTCAACCAACACATCAACTACGTGTCCACGCAATACTTCATTCTTTTCTCTGGCAATGCGGTTGACGACAGCCATCAAGCGTTGCAAACGCTCTTTCTTTACGTCCTCCGGGATGTCATCTTCCATACCTGCAGCAGGCGTACCATGACGGGGCGAGTAAATGAAGGTATAAGCTGTATCATATTGAACTTCCTCTACTAAAGAGAGGGTATCTGCAAACTCTTCTTCGGTTTCCCCCGGGAAGCCAACGATCATGTCTGTGGTAAGCACAGCGTGAGGGATGGCTTTTTTTATCTTTGACACTAATTCCAGATATTGTTCCCTTGTATACTTACGAGCCATTCTTTTTAAAATATTTGAATTTCCCGATTGCACCGGGAGATGGATATGCTCCACTAAGTTCCCACCCTTAGCGAGTACTTCAATTAAATGATCGTCAAAGTCGCGTGGGTGGCTTGTCGTAAAACGAATGCGGGGAACATCGATTTTACGGATGTCGTCCATTAGATCTCCGAATAAATACTGGCGTTCCGTGAGGTCCTTTCCATAGGCATTGACATTTTGACCGAGAAGAGTAATTTCTTTATAACCTTGACGTGCCAGATCACGGACCTCAGCAATTACATCTTCCGGGTTACGACTACGCTCTTTTCCTCTCGTGTAGGGAACGATACAGTAGGTACAAAACTTATCGCATCCATACATGATATTAACCCAAGCTTTCAAGCCGCCTTGACGTACCTTGGGCATGTTTTCAATAACATCCCCTTCTTTTGCCCATACTTCCACGACCATTTCCTTACTATATAAGGAATCCCTAAGCAGGATGGGTAAACGGTGAATATTATGTGTTCCAAATATTAAATCCACATGCTGATATTTAGTCAAAATCCGATTTACCACAGATTCGTCTTGAGACATACAGCCACAAACCCCAAGAATCATATCCGGACGTTCCATTTTTACTGCTTTTAGGCTGCCGAGATGACCAAATACCTTATCCTCTGCATTTTCCCGGACTGCACAAGTATTATAAAGAACAATATCTGCCTCACGTTCTTTATCAGTCGAAGTGTATCCCATATTTTCCAGAATTCCAGCAATCGTTTCACTATCATGCTCATTCATTTGACAGCCGAAGGTCACCAGACAATAGGTCTTGTCTTTTCCTAATTCCTTTAGTTCATCCGGAACAGGATCAAAATTGACCACCATGACCTCTTCTTTTCCACGCAGTTTACCTTCTCTTTGAGAATATCCGATATCTTCCGCTGACTTTGGCTTATTTTTTTTCTTCTCATCAGATGAATAGGTGGCATGAAAATATTTGCTGTAATCTTTTTCCGACATCCTCAACACTCCTTCATTTCTTAGCATTCCTACTGCGCCGAAGGCTTGACATCAGCCAAGTTTTCATTACTGGAATGCACCTGTTGTGCCCCTTTGGAGCCTTTAAGGGTGGCCGCCCTAAACTTTGAAATCTATGTAAAAATATGTATATCGCATACTAACTTGCATGGATTACTTCTCATTAAAAGCTCATCTTATTGTTGACACTTTAACTCCCCTATTATAACAGAAGCGTTTTCCAAAGCAAACTTTACCTGCTATGGCTTGATCAATGATGAGAAAAAAAACAGCCACTCGGATCGTGACTGTTTAGACTCTTATCTTTCTTTAACCTCTACTACACGCTTTAATCCATTTTTTTCGTTAAGGTCTTGCTCAGCTCTTTTTCTTGCCTCATCCTGGTTATTCGCCAGCATATGACCAGTGATTTGTTTTCCTTCTGTTGTTTCGAATAAAATTTGATATCTAGCCATTCTGTAATCACCTGTACCTTTTATTTTTCCGAAATATATTATAAATGGAAAAGCTGCCGGCGTCCATTCTTTTTTTATGTCATTCTTCAATAAAGGGAGGTGCTGCCCAAAAACGGGTATAGACTTCCGTACCTGAACGGATGTCCTCATCAAAAAGCTCCCAAACATCTAATACCTTTTCGTACACCCAACGTGTTTTCTTTCCGTTTGTTTCAAAGATTTCATCCTCGTATTCTTTTCCCCATTGATTAGCTAAAATCAATGCTTCTTCTTCAGAAACTGCGTTAAAAAGAACAATCGTTTCACAATAGCTTGGTAAGTGTCCTATCTGCTCAACTCTAAATAAAATGGATGTAGAAAACCACACAAGAACCACCTCTGTTCAAAGTCATTCGGTCATCATAGATACGTTTACCTTTCCCAACCAATAAAATGTCCATACATGGGGGAATCCTATCCTTATGTATAGCTTATTTTCTCCGTTCCAAGACTATTTCTAAAAAGTATGTAAGAAAGCTACTGGCATAGCCTTATGCGTATAATACTTGATCAATAAGTGTAAGAAAGCTACTGGCATAGCCCTATGCGTATAATACTTGATCAATAAGTGTAAGAAAGCTACTTGCGTATAATACTTTCCTATAAGTGAAAAAAGACCATCTAGACGATGGCCTCTCGTTTAATATCATTCTACATGAATTCAGAACATAATTGATCGAATTTACTCGAATCAAGCGTCAAATCTGACTTACTTAACCCTGTCTGAGCAAAATTATAAACTAAAGATTGATAATCTTTTTTATCCGTGTTCTGGTAAATCAAACCATTAACAAGATCGTTATTCTCCATGAGTGTACGCATAGCTACAATCTTGTCCGTAGGATCATAACCTTCAAAATCCGACAGGTTCTTTACATTTTCTTTAAACCAGTCATACGTATTGATCTTATTAAAGGTTACACATGGACTAAATACGTTTACTAATGAGAAACCTTTATGTTGAATGGCTTTCTCGATTAGATCAGTCATACCTTTTAGGTCACTGGACATCGTTTGCGCAACGAAGGTCGCACCCACCGATAAGGCTAGCTGCATAGGAGAAATAGCAGACTCGATAGAACCCTTCGGAGTACTCTTCGTTACGAAGCCTGTTGCGCTTCGAGGAGACGTTTGTCCTTTAGTCAATCCATAAATATGGTTATCCATTACGATATACGTAACGTCTACATTCCGTCGAATAGCATGGACCGTATGACCCATCCCAATGGCAAATCCATCTCCATCCCCACCAGAGGCAATCACGGTTAAATCACGATTGGCCATTTTAACACCTTGAGCAATCGGGAGTGAACGTCCATGTATACCATGAAAACCATATGAATTAATATATCCAGAAATCCGCCCCGAACAGCCAATCCCCGATACGACGGCTAGATCTTGAGGCTCTAAACCTACATTAGCAGCCGCACGCTGAATGGCAGCTTGAACAGAGAAATCACCACAACCAGGGCACCAATTTGGTTTAACGTTATTACGGAAATCTTTAAATGTTGCCATGACTATAACAACTCCTTACATTCTTTATACACGATGGAAGGCAAGAATGGATTACCGTCATACTTCAGTACTGATTTGATCTTTTCCTTCATACCTACATGAAGCTTAATTTGGTTCGCTAATTGACCCGTTGCATTGTTTTCCACAACGATTACGGTCTTTGCTTTTTCCACAAAAGGAGCTAATTCCTGTTCAGGGAATGGCCAAATCAAACGCACATGTGCAGTATTTACTTTCACTCCATCATTCTCAAGTTGCTCTACTGCCTCTTCAATCGTTCCACGAGTAGAACCCATTCCGACAACAAGAACATCTGGCGTATCATATTTCTCGTTAATGAGGATTGGATTTGGTACTTTAAGACCATTCAACTTATTCAGACGCTTATCCATCATCTTATGGCGATTTAAGGCATCCTCGGATGGTCTTCCCACTTCATTATGTTCAACCCCTGTAACGTGGTGAAGTCCATTTTTCACCCCTGGAATAGGTCTTGGAGAAACTCCATCTTCGGTAAATTCATAACGTTTAAACATGCCGCTATCTGTCTCCGACTGATCCTTGTCCACTAATTTCCCACGACGAATTTGAATTCTATTATAATCCAACGTTTCAACCGTTTGCTTTCCGAGTGAAAGCTGTAAATCAGTAAGAAGAATGACAGGTACTTGGTATTCTTCGGCAATATTCAAACATTCAATTGCATCATAGAATGCTTCTTCCGCCGTGCTTGGAGCTAAGACAACCTTAGGGATTTCACCATGAGTCCCGTAAATCATTGCATTGACATCACTTTGCTCTTGCTTGGTAGGAAGACCGGTTGAAGGGCCTCCACGTTGAGTATTGACAATAACTAAAGGAGTCTCTGTCATACCTGACAAACCGATGGCTTCCATCATAAGGGCCAACCCCGGTCCTGATGATGCCGTGATGGTACGGGTACCACCATAGTTACCTCCGATTGCCATCGTTACTGCAGCGATTTCATCTTCCGTTTGAATAACGGCACCACCGAATTCAGGAAGCTTTTTAATTAAATATTCCATAATTTCTGAAGCTGGTGTAATTGGATAAGCCGGCATAAACCGAACTCCACCTGCCACAAAACCAAGAGCAATAGCATCATTCCCAATCATAAACATACGTTTGATGCCATCTGCAGGCTCCAACTTAAAGTCTGGAATACTTCCGCCTGCTTCATTATTTATGTATTCTGCACCTTTTGCGATCGCTTCCATATTCTTATCTACAACTTTTTGACCTTTTTTACCAAACAATTCGGTCACTACTTCTGTAAAGGATTCCACAGGAAGGCCTAAAACAGCGGTAGAAGCACCGACAGCAATCATATTTTTCATAAGGGAAGTTCCCAATTCTTCAGCTAGCTGAGTAAATGGAACAGAAAATAAACGAACATCCATCCCAGCTGGTGCAGTTGGTGAAAACTTACTGTCTCCAATAATAATTCCACCCTTACGCAGTTCATGAGCATTTACATCTATGGTTTCCTGATCAAAGGCAACAAGAACATCTAAATCATCAGAAATGGCACTAACCGGCTTTGTACTTACTCGAATCTTGTTACTAGTATGACCGCCTTTAATCCTGGAAGAAAAGTGTCGATAACCATACAGGTAATAACCTTGACGATTCAGAGCAATAGCAAAAATTTCACCGGTACTGTCGATTCCCTCCCCTTGCTGTCCTCCAACCTTCCATGAAAGTTGACTTAACATGAAACTCCACCCCTTCAAACATTGAGTTCGTTTTCTTTCTCATATACACCTACAAGTTTACCATTTTCTACATTTAGAAGGAAGAGCCTTCCAACAAATTGTATTTTTTTGTCTGTGAAAATGGCTCTACTATAAAATTGTGAACAATTTGTTAACCTTAAACGTCTACAATTGTATTCCTATTTTCTGAAAAATGCAAGTCATTTGTTTAAAGGCATTCATCATTCTTTATTTTACCCGAAAGTTTCAAAGAGTAGACGATTCCAGTTTTCAGACAACCATTTACGAACCTGATCTTCACGATAATGTCTTAATAATGTATCAACAAGTAACTGGTACTCCCCCGTATTCTGTAAATCTGCCATTGTTCGGCTTATTCCATCAAAATCAGAACCAAACCCGATATGATCCTCTCCTCCAAAGCTAAGAAGATGATCCAAATGTCTCAAAAGATCATCGATAGTAACCCTCTCTTTATTCGTAATGAAATAGGGTACAAAGGTTAAGCCTATTACCCCCCTGTTTTTTATGATCGCTTGTAACTGGGTATCTGACAGGTTTCTCCGATGGGGATGAATGTGTTGGCAATTAGAGTGCGAAGCGATAATTGGACTTTGGGATAACTCTATGACATCCCAGAATCCCTTCTCTGCAAGATGGGAAACATCCAGGACGATTTTTAAACGATTGGCCTCCTGCAATAATTCACGTCCAAAATGTGAAAGTCCCCCCGCGTTGGGTTCCTCAACTCCATCCGCAGCCTCATTTCGGTGATTCCAGGTAAATCCTAAAGCCCGAACTCCTAAACGATGAAGGATCCTTAAATGCACGAGACTTCCCTGAAGTGCATCCGCACCTTCTAGAGTTAGCATAGCACCCATTAGTTTACTGGAAGGGTCCAGCACTAAGTTTACATCTTTTCTTGAATAAACAGGAATAATCATACCATCTTTTACAACACGCTCATAAAATACATCTATCATTTTTAAGGCATACTCAAATCGATGGGAAACAGGAACACTCGGTGGTATAAAAAGAGCAAAAGCTTGCAGACCAATTTTGGATCGTTTCATGTTTTCATAATGGACATGTAAGTGGCTATCTTTCTTATAAAAATCTAGTGTTTCATCTTCTACCATTTTTAGCAATGCATCACAGTGAGCATCAATGATTTTCAAGCTTTTTCTCCTCCTGATGAAAAAATTCGATGAAACTGAAAAAACCTGTTCATTCAATCTGAACAAACAGGTTTTACCAATATTTTAACATATTATCTTGGTTCAACAATTAACTTTATCGCTGTCCGTTCTTCCCCATCAATGGTAATGTCCGTAAATGCTGGTATGCAAATTAAGTCAACACCACTAGGAGCTACAAACCCTCTTGCGATAGCTACCGCTTTTACTGCTTGATTAAGCGCACCCGCACCAATTGCCTGGATTTCAGCAGCTCCACGTTCCCGCAGAACCCCTGCAAGTGCACCAGCTACAGAGTTTGGATTGGACTTTGCTGAAACTTTTAATACCTCCATGATCCAGTACCTCCTTGAATGTTTGTATGATTATTACCACTGCTACTATATTCAACGAGTTACAAAAAAATTCCTCATATATTATTTAAGCGTTCTAAAAATTCAGTATTATTAAACCAAAAATAAAGAACCCCCTATTCCATTAGGGGATGTTCTTCATCAATTCGAACCGTTTGAATTTTGACTGCTTTCCCAGTAGTTGAGTTTAAATCAATCACAACAGCATTCAGTTGATTTCTTCCCGAAGCGACTTCAAACCTTACAGGAAGTTGTGTCAAAAACTTTTTCAATACAGCCTCTGTCTCCATACCTAATATAGAATCATATGGACCTACCATTCCAACATCTGTAAGATAGGCTGTCCCTTGTGGAAGAATGCGTCCATCACCAGTCTGTACATGCGTATGGGTACCGACTACAGCAGATACCTTTCCATCTAAAAACCACCCCATCGCTTGCTTCTCTGAGGTTGCCTCTGCATGAAAGTCCACAAAGATAAATGGGGTCCGTTGCTTCAGTTTATTCACTATTTCTTCTGCTTTCCTAAAAGGACAGTCGGTAGCAGGCAAAAAGGTTCTGCCCATGAGATTGACAACAGCTAATTCCACCTGGTTTGAACGAATAATGGTGAAGCCCTGTCCAGGTGTTCCCTCAGGAAAATTAGCAGGTCTAACCAGTTTGTTTTCATGATCAATAAATTCAAATATCTCTTTGTTATCCCATGTATGATTTCCCATGGTAATGGCATGTGCACCCGCTTCAAAAAAGTCCTTCGTGATTTTTGCCGTAATCCCCCGCCCAGCTGCAGCATTCTCACCGTTCACAACAGTAAAAGTAGGTTGATATTTTTTCTTTAATTTAGGTAGAAGGGATACTACGGTATCTCTGCCTCCTCTTCCTACAACATCTCCAATAAACAGAATTCTCATGAATTCACCTCATTAATATACTTGTTCCGATAAGTATGAAAAAAAATAAAGTGGCATAACGCCACTTTACTTTGCATATTCAACAGCTCTTGTTTCGCGAATAACAGTAACTTTAATATGTCCAGGATAATCCAATTCACTCTCAATTTGTTTGGTAATAGATCTCGCCAAACGATGGGCCTCAAGATCATCGATAACCTCGGGTTTAACCATAATACGAACTTCACGTCCTGCCTGTATCGCAAACGATTTCTCGACCCCTTCAAATGATTCCGAAATCTCTTCGAGCTTTTCCAAACGTTTGATATAGGTTTCTAACGTTTCTCTTCTTGCACCTGGTCTAGCTGCAGAAAGAGCATCTGCTGCAGCTACAAGCATAGCGATCACATTATCAGCCTCGACATCGCCGTGATGCGAAGCGATCCCGTTAATAACATGTGGATGCTCATTATACTTCTTCGCCAATTCCACACCGATCTCAACATGAGATCCTTCTACCTCGTGATCAATTGCCTTTCCAATATCATGAAGCAGTCCCGCGCGTTTAGCAAGAATAATATCCTCTCCAAGCTCGGCTGCCATTAGACCACATAAATGGGCTACTTCAATGGAATGCTTCAACACATTTTGACCATAGCTGGTCCGGTACTTCAGACGACCCAGAATTTTAATCAGATCTGGATGCAATCCATGAACACCGGTTTCAAAAGTAGCTTGCTCTCCGTATTCTCGAATTCTCTCATCTACTTCACGGCGTGATTTCTCCACCATTTCTTCAATCCGAGCAGGGTGAATACGACCATCTGCTACCAGCTTTTCTAGGGCAGTTTTGGCAATTTCTCTACGAATCGGATCAAATCCAGATAAGATCACAGCTTCAGGAGTATCATCAATGATCAGATCAATTCCAGTCAATGTTTCAAGTGCACGGATATTTCGTCCTTCACGACCAATGATTCGGCCCTTCATTTCATCATTTGGCAAAGTTACTACGGATACCGTGGTTTCTGCTACATGATCGGCTGCACAGCGTTGAATTGCTGTTGTAATGATTTCTCGTGCTCTCTTTTCTCCTTCTTCCTTCGCTCTAAGCTCGATCTCTTTAGTAAGCATAGCACTCTCATGCCTCACTTCACTTTCCACTTGGGAAAGAATGATCGATTTCGCTTCATCTCGGGTTAATCCGGAAATTCTTTCTAATTCCGTCTTTTGACTATGGTAGAGCTCTTCCACTTTACTTTGCATCTCTGATATAGAACGGTCTCTGCGTTCTAATTCAGCATCTTTTCTTTCGAAGTTTTCCAACTTGCGGTCAAGGGTTTCTTCCTTTTGTAGGACACGTTTTTCTAAACGCTGTAATTCATTGCGTCTTTCTCGATTCTCCTTTTCTGCTTCAGTTCGGAGCTTATGCACCTCATCTTTTGCTTCAAGAACCTTTTCCTTTTTAAGGGCTTCAGCATTCTTGCCAGCTTGATCGATAATTTGCTTTGCTGCTTCCTCAGCGCTGGAAATCTTCGCTTCTGCAATGGACTTGCGAACTAGATAACCGATACCGACTCCGACCGCCGTAACTGCAAGCAGAATGGAAATTCCTCCAATTGAAAACAGATCCATCTGTCGTCACCTCCTTGCATCTGTAGGTCTTGAAGTCCTCGTCAATGCATGATTTTTAATTTACAATCAACACAATCCTTGCTTTCCCTAGTTTATTCTCCTTGGACACACAATAAAATTCGACTTTCCGTCACGAATTCTAAAAAAACTTACTCCTACTTTTAGAAAAAACAATAAAGATGAATATACCTTTTTATTTTACTGATAGAAAGTAAACATTGTCAAGAAATTGCTAACAAATCATTACATTTTCCATGAATTATTCATATTCATATTCCTCATCCTCAAGAACATCCCCTAGATATTCATCCTTCACTTCAAGAATAGAGGAGAAAATTACATTTAACGGAAAACCTTTTCTTTGTAGATAAGGAATTATCTTTTTCTTCATATCAGATAAAGTGGGAAAAAGTCGCCCATTGTACTTTTTGTTTATCAGATGAATGACCATCCTTTTTTCCTCTTCGTTAGATAGCTGCTCCGCAAGAGCTTCATCAATAAGATCATCCTTTATGCCTCTTTGCATAAGTTCCTGCCGAAGCAAATGCCTTCCCCTTGGTTTCAGTCTTTTCCGTTCTTCTATCCATTGTGAGGCATACCACTGATCATTGATATACCCCTTTTCTATACACCTAGAGATAATAGCCAAACAATCTCCCTCTTCAAATCCCTTCTTTTGCAGATATTCATACACCTCATGAGTTGTACGAGGCCGATAGCTAATAAACCGCAAGGCATATTGCTCAGCTCGATGTTTCTCTTCAGCCCTTAAAACATCTTGAATATCTTGGGAATTTATTACTTTTCCTTTGGATAGGCGAAACTTGATAAGTATATCTTCATGAATAGAAAAAGCAAATACTTCATCGATGTAGATATTATATCGTGCGGGATTCTTCTGTTTTTCAATAGATGTAATTTGATTTTTATCCATATTTATTCCAGTCCTAATTTAGTTGAGTGAAAAAAGGCAGACCTCCTCTTCTTCAGCTCTTTGCCAAATTCGAGGACAAGACTGCCCTAGTATCCTTACTTATTCTAACTCAAGGCCTAATTCTTCAAGGTCAAGGTCTTCGTCAGCATCATTTTGTGGTTGAACCACAGGTCCATCTAGATTATAGTGCTCTCTTACTTGCTTTTCAATAACTAACATAATCTCCGGATTATCCTTCAAGAATTGCTTCGCATTTTCTCTACCTTGACCCAACCGTTCTCCATTATAAGAATACCATGCACCACTCTTAGCTACGATATCGACATCAGCAGCAATATCTAATAGGCTTCCTTCATGGGAGATTCCCTCGCCATACATAATATCTACTTCACATTGCCTAAAGGGAGGTGCGACCTTATTCTTGACAACTTTAATCTTTGTACGATTTCCAACCAAATCATTTCCTTGTTTAATCGCATCTGCTCGACGAACATCAAGACGTACACTTGAATAAAACTTCAGTGCACGACCGCCGGGAGTCGTTTCGGGATTACCGAACATGACGCCGACTTTCTCCCGCAACTGGTTAATAAATACAGCAATCGCTTTGGATTTGTTAATGGCGCCAGCAAGCTTTCTTAATGCCTGCGACATGAGTCGTGCTTGCAGACCTACATGGGAATCTCCCATATCCCCTTCAATTTCGGCTTTAGGAACTAAGGCAGCAACAGAGTCGATAACAAGAATATCAACGGCCCCACTTCGAACTAGGGCTTCTGCAATTTCAAGCGCTTGCTCGCCCGTGTCCGGCTGTGATAAAAGAAGTTCATCTATATTAACACCAAGCTTGCGAGCATATTCGGGGTCTAAGGCGTGCTCTGCATCTATAAACGCAGCTTGTCCGCCTGATTTCTGAACAGAAGCGATGGCATGAAGAGCTACAGTGGTTTTCCCGCTTATAGTGATAGGTAAGCTGTCATCCTCGGCATTATCCGTTAGGACTACTGGCTTTTCCCCCACTTCACACCGTACGTGCGACTTTCACCGCATACGGCGTTCCATCTATCCTTTGGTGGTTTAAGCCTTTATATCTGTGTAATCATCAACTTTTCCCGCATGGCTAATAATTTCGCTTTAGCCTTCCTGTCCATATCAGGGTAATCCTGATTTGAATGTATTCGATGGTGACATTGTTTGCATACTGTTGCTAGGTTAGGGACTTTATTTACATATCGCATAGCTACTTTCGGATACATATGATGGATGTGCACATCATTTCCCGCAATATCAGTCCTACATATTCTGCATTTTCCTTTATCACGGTTATATGCGTATGCCCTATTCATGAAATATTCAAAGTTATACTTTCTAGGCGTTTGGCCATAAGCAATTCTAGCCGCTAATGGCAAACCTAGTAGTTCGTCTGCTCTCGTTAATAACGGTCTTTTCGCAGTACGCTTTGCGTATAACTCTCTGCCTTTAATGGTATATGGTGTTTCTTCTTGATTCTTTGTATCTGGTCTTTGGAATTTGCAAAAATCGAGGCAAGTTATTCCGATTTTCATGTTTTCGATTGTCACAGTTGGTAATGCCGCTGTGTAATTCGAATGGACACTCAATAGATTATTTACCTCATTTGCTCTTACCCAATCTACACCAAATTTTTGCAAAGATCGTGTAGCACCCCATTGTAAAGCTCTTGAATATTTCTTGAGTTCTATGTGGACTAAAGTTGTTGGAAGGTAATAGTTGATAATTCCACGAATCATTGAGTTAACTCGCATAATTTCAGGGAAAAGCAATTTCTTGTTTTTGACTTTCCGTAATTTGAAAGTTGCTTCTCTTATCTCTTTTACCTTTGTCTTTAGTCGTTCTTGATCCGGTCTGCTTTGCGTTGTTAGACCCATTTTACCCCGACCGTTTTCTGGTATCATTTTGATTTCGAAGCCTAAGAACTTGACCGCTTTTTCGGTAGCATTTGTAATTTTTGTTTTCTCTTCGGACAGATCAAGTCTTAATTTATCTTTTAGGAACCACTTTAATCGTTCTTTCCAGATTTCCGCATGTTCCTTGCTTCCTGTTACCAGTACCCAGTCATCAGCATATCGAATTAAGTGAGCTGGAGCTAAATTACTTGAATAATCTATAGCTCTCATTCGATTTCCATCTGTGGAGTAGGTTTTAGTCGTTTGTTTATGCAAATAGGCGTTTGCAACATGCCAGTCAAAGGAATTTAAGTAAACGTTGGCGAGTAACGGAGAAATGATTCCTCCTTGCGGGGTTCCAATCGGATTAACATTTAGTTCATCCATGATACCCGCTTTGAGCATTGATTTTATGATCATCAATATTCGTTTATCGCATATTCCCATATTGTACAATTGTCTAAGCATTATCGTATGATCCATACGATCGAAGCACTTCTTAATGTCACCTTCGACAATCCATATTTTACCCGTCGTAAACATTAAGTAGTTCAAACGTGCAAGTACTTGACGTGTTTCACGCATTGGTCGGAAACCATATGAATGCTCATAAAACTGTGCTTCCAGGATCGGTTCTATTGAGAGTCGTATACATTCTTGTATGACACGATCTTCGACTGTTGGAATCCCTAATGGTCTCTTTTCCATTTTTCCTGGTTTGGGAATATACACTCGCTTAATCAGTTTCGGTTGATAATTCGTGAATTTTTCTTGTATTCTCGGTATTAATTTTTCTGGACGTAATTCGATTAATTCACGAATCGTTTCGTTATCCGTTCCTGATGTATTTGCTCCTTTATTTCCTTTGATGTTGTGTATGGCTGTGACTATTGTTGCTTCTGCCATCGCAACTTCCAAAAGTCCGAAGAATCGTGGGTTGAGGTTTCCTTCTTTCCCACGTTTGGTTTGTATATACACTTTGTCTTGGAAGTTACGCAAGTCACTTTCACTTTCGATGCGGTAGCTAGTTGTCTGCGCCAATTCGGTTCCCCCTTTCCCCTATTGGTTCAGGGTTACCCGATTGACAGTTAGGTCTGGCTCCGCCATACCTAGCAGTTGATGTTCACAGCTTTTAGGATAGACTATGCCCCTTCGCTCCCCCACTTTTATTTCCACTGGATTTATGAACCACATCTTACTGAATTTCCAGTCACTGTTGTCGGTCAGTTCCTAGACAGTTTCTTTTATATCAGCGATAAAGTGGAGTGGGATCTTCACTACTACGGGCTGCTGTCCCCATGATTCGTCAGTCATTTCCTACTGATTCGTTTCATCGGATTATGGCATCCTCCGCTTCATGGGTTCCTGCGTTCCCTATATCCTAGCTTTACATATCACTTTAGCCGCCCTCTATGCCCCGTCTACCATCCTTTTGACCATGCAGGCGGTCGAAGGACACTATAGGTTAATCCTGTAGTACAGTAATTTAAGAGAATCGACTCAAATACTGTGATAGACACCCTATCCAGGGTGCGATACCTTCATTTCGGTTATCGTCGGTCTTACGAGGTTTTAAGCAAGGGTTCCTTTCGTCCGCATGGTGATTTTGTAGCCCCCCGTCCTACTTTAAAAGCATCTCAGCTTTTGTTTCAGTCGTCTTTACCGAGCTTCGTAACCTTCTATACCACTTACAAGGCCACGTCGGAGTCTCAGGGTAGGTTATTTGCCTGCTTTAACCTCATGCAGGGGATTTCACCCTACTTCTCAGATATAGAGTTAGATCTAATTAGATCCCGCTATTTTCCTAGTGAGTTTCCTCGCCTAGTTGTTAGCGAACACAGCGCACGATTCCGGTCCATAGATTTCAATGATTCTTCCTCTTGGGTAGCCACCTATTCCTAAACTAATATCTAAAGCAATAGACCCGCTAGATACCGTTGAAACGGTTGTAGTTGCAGCCATCTCACCCAATTTCATGATCGATCCTTTACCAAATTGCTTTTCTATTTGACGTAATGCCATTTCTAAGGCAGCTTTGCGATCTGACAAAAAAACTCTCCCCTTCCCACAATAAGATAGGATATTAGACTATGAGATCATCCGCTAATATCTTCTCTCCTATGATACCTAATTTCAAGATCTTTGCCAACAAGAATTTACAAACAAATGTTCCCTGCTAGTATTTAGGGCTTGCTGAACGAATTACCCTATAAGGATCTTCCGACCTACAATGCCTCTGAATAGCTTTCTAAAAAATAAGTAAAAAAGAACTCGGAGCTTTTGCTCGATGTTCATAATCAGGA
>JAKFCU010000068.1:0-21256 GCA_036676475.1 Brevibacillus sp. | reverse complement strand
ATAAATAAGTGACGTTTAAAAGAAGACTTAACTGAAATATACATTACTAGAGTAAAAATAGAAACAGAAAAGCAGTGTGAAAGTATCTCGAAGAAGTCGGGTGCATCATATAAACACCGCATTTACGCTCCGGGTCTGGGCGACCCTCGGTCCCGGAAACAAGGAACGAGGAAGTAATTGCCGGGACACATCCGCACCGAATAACCGCATCGCGGCCGGCAGCAAGCTGCCTTAACTCGGTGGGACTTCGTGATGCATGAACTTTAACGGAAATCAATGCAAAACCAAATTAAAGGGACTCAACTAACGGAGATCGATAGTTCGAAAAATCGGGCTGCAATCGGCAGCACTTGGATGCTCCCCTAATGGGCAGGAGAGTGAATTAATTTGTTTTTACGTAAAGCAACTCTATTAAAGGGAAAAATTACAGATTTTAAAACTTATCCGTTTTCCGTTCCAGCAATAAGTGGAATGGATACTTTGGATTTCGTTCGTGAAGTAACATTTTTCGTAGGGGAGAATGGCTCTGGAAAGTCTACTTTGCTTGAAGCAATTGCGTACCAGTGTGGATTTAATACCGCAGGTGGTGGGAGAAACAACGTACATGACGTGGATTCATCCCAAGCTGCATTGGGCGATTACATTCGACTCTCTTGGTTGCCAAAAATCAGTCAAGGATTTTTTTTAAGGGCTGAAAGTTTTTATCATTTTGCTTCTCATCTTGACGAACTTGTTAAGGATGATCCTACTTTCCATTATCAGGGGTACGGTGGTAGGTCTTTACACCACCAATCGCATGGAGAGTCCTTTTTATCACTATTTTTAAACCGTTTTAGAAGTAAGGGCATCTATTTGTTAGATGAACCAGAAGCAGCGTTGTCCCCAGCTCGCCAACTAGCATTTATGAGGATTATTCACCAATTGGTGAGTAGAGGGAACGCTCAATTTATCATCGCTACACATTCGCCTATTCTTCTGGGGTATCCAAACGCAAAGATTTTTAGTTTTGATTCCGCGTCAATTGAAAGCGTCAGATATGAGGATACGGAGCATTATCAAATTACAAAAGGATTTCTAAATAGAACCGAGAGGTATTTGGAGGATTTGTTTCGTGATGACGAGGTATGACAATGGCGGTGCTAACTCAATTTGGTAGATATACCACAAACGGGGATCGTTTGTTGAGGAGCTGCTATTAATTGGCTCCTCTTTTTGTTGTTGAAGTATTGGGAGTTATGTTAAATAAAGTAGTAATCTTTTTGGTCAACTTCTATAGTGCGATAGAATTTTTCTCTCGAATGCTTGCGTATAGCCATACCCAAAGTAATATATGTTTATAAAATTCTGTATAATAAATTAAAACTTTGTGAAGAGAGGAATAGTCATTGTCAAAGTTTCAATTGCATTTTGAAATAAATTCATTTGTTGGCGTAAATCAATTCGTGATGATTCCAGCTGATGGTTATGGATATTGGTTGCCACTGATGAAGAACTATTTGGATATTTGTAATGGTGTGGAAATTAATTGTTGGAACGAAGAACAAAAGGCGATAAATGAGATAAAACTAGAATTTCAACACTTTATGGTTGACGTTAAAGAACTTGAGACCTATTTTAGAGGGGAATTAACTGAACAAGTAAAACGGTTCTTTCTTGAAAATTATTTAGATGAATACGGAAGAATTAAATGGTTTACTATTTTATTAAAAAAGAATGATAAGCACTACTTCAATTCTGAGCATTGGGGAACAGAATTTCATGCTTGGGAAGTTGAGGGTAAAGACGTGCAATTTATTAAGTCTGTAATGCCACAAGAAATATCATTTCACGAAATTAAATAAAAGAGAAGGTTGATTAGATGCTTTAGTCCTTAGAATGTACCCAGAGCTATTTACATAAGTTATTCAGCTATTGGGATTCGATAGTTGCATAGTGGCAGCGGTAGTCTAGGACTTTATTTTCTCGTCCTAGTCCGCCGCTTATTTCATTTATTTGGGCAGTCTAAAACTTATTTTTCGAAGTCTGTAATTTTTTATGCAATAAACCGCGTGTGATTAACAACTTAAGTCTAAAACTTTATTTTCAACGAACAATAGGAACACGAATTCGAAGTCGGTTTTGGAATTATGTTGCCAAGAACGGAAACCATTTGTGGTTAAAGTCGAAGCAAACGTGGGAGCGGACCCGTTATGGTGTTGAACCTCCATTCGTTTTGTGCGAACCAAATCCCAAAGGTGACTCCACAGATGATGATGAAAATCCACTTTATGGTAGCAGCCATGTTTCCATCTCCTTCCTGAATAAGAGGTCCATAATATTATTCGCAAGTTCGGAGCATCCAAGTGAGCACTGCCGATTTTCTTTAGAATTAATATTCAAAAGAAAGATCAAAAGCAAATAAGTTTCCCTTCTAGTGGGTATGGTGATTTTAACCCTGAGTGTCTGCACTTAAATCAAAAATTAACTTGGACAAGATCGAATTGGGAAAAGAATGATGTTGAATTTCCGAACCAGACGGAACATGGGCAAAAAATGGATCGAAAACGTAGATTATCAAGGGTCAGTAAGTTGGTATGATCCAAAAGAGTGAATTGCATATTACTTAACCGAAGAGTAGAGCTTGACGGTTTTTATTTTAATTGGTGAAGGTTTTACTTTAGATGAGGAGCCGAGATCATCACTGATCCCTTTTTGTTATTGAACAAACGGGAGAATAGCGGAATAAATGGGTTTAGAGAAAGGTAATTCTGGAAAACCCAAAGAATCCTGAAGATAGATTACATTTGAATAGGTATTTGGTATAATGGCCGTAGTCATGACAAACTCCTTTTGTAGTGGTTGCTCGACACTTCCATTTTACCAAAGGAGAACCGACATGGCTTTTCTTTTTTGTCAAAAATGGCAAATTCGGTCTTAAATCGACCTAAATGGGATTTGACAAATGTAAATGGTCTCGTTCTCTCTTCAGATCACGAGACAAAGTAATCCTAATTCAGTCCATATTAGCGCGTATTTTCAATGGTTTCAGAATTTTGTCGGAGGCTCTAAGGATAAATTGGCAAGTATTTTGGCAATTCTTTTATAGTGATGATCTGGCATTTTCCAAGAGGATTTAAGAGATCTCCTGTATTTTCTGAAATAAGGAAATCCGCGTTGCATTTAAGAGCAGAGGCCATTACATGATAGTCATATTCATCTTTAAGATGATCTATACTTTGACCGGTTTTGTTCTCAATAAATTCTTTTGATTGTTGAATGGTCATGTTTAATTCTAGGCGGATATTTTCAAATAAGATCTCTTTATAATTATCAGGTGGAAAATCTATATTTTTGTAGCCATTCAAATAATCTAAATCGAAAATTTCTTCATAGTTTCGAGCTAATTTCATAATTTGATGATGACTTAATAATTTATTTTCCCTTTTTCCTGTTATTTTGTTTTTAAACGATATACCTTTGGCTTTCAGGACTGAATATATTTCAGCTTGTGTTGTTGTGGGAAAGCAAATCTCTATTTTTCTCTTTTCTTTCAAGAAGACAAGTCGATCCAATTGATTAGGGGTTTCAAAGACGTTCCTTCTTTCGTGAACCATTCTAGGGAGAACAAAGTTTGAATCTAAACAGAATATATTCACTCTGTTGTCTCCTCTTCGAAGTCTATCTCCCAATCATCGCTATCCTCTCCAAATATATCTAGAAGAATTTCATCCGTTGCTTGCATTCCTTTCTCCCTTTTATCAGCTAGGAATTCAAGTTCTTCTCTTGGAATCATAAATCTGCCACGTTCAACTTGTTGAACACCTGACAATTTTCCTTTCTTAATCCAGTCACGTACCGTCTGCGTCGTCACCCCAAAGTATTCCGCTACTTCTTCAGTGGAAACAAAGTTTGAATCTTTGTTAGATGAATCCTGATTTGACATATCTTGATTAATAGACATTTTCTCTAAAATTCTTTCTTTCCAACGCTCTCGACTTGCAATCCTACTAGCCATCTTTTCGATGGGAACAGGCTTATCTGAAATCGTAATAATTTCTACTCCATTAACCAATATACGATCTTGTTTCCCAAGTAACTCAGCAACTCTTTTCAGAGTTGCGATTTGATCACGAGGTAATGATGGGTTAGAAGCAAGGATATCATTAACTTCTTGGGCTAAAGTTGAAACATCTGAGTGTTGGTTCTTTGTCTCCATAAAATCACCTCCAATTATATTTTACAACAAATAAACAAAATAAACAAAGTTAACAAAGTTGATTTTACATTTTCTAAGAAATACTAATTAGTACGTTTATCTGCTCGGTTTACAGCTTCCTTCATAGCATCAGAAGTCAGATGGGTATAAAGCATGGTTGTATTAATATCGGAGTGACCCAGCTGTTGTTGCAATTGAGCTAAATTATTATTCTCCATATAATGATTTGTAGCAAATGAATGGCGTAATTTGTGTACCGTTAGTCCGCCTTTTCCGAAGGCTTTTGCGTACTTTTCAACAAAAGTCTGTACGGATCTAACGGTAATCCGACCTACTGATCCATTAGGACCGGTTGGGGAAGAGAGGAATACGGGCTTCACTTTATCATCCACTTTATATTTTGCATTTCTAATACTTAGATATTCCATGAGATCCTGTTTAGCAATGTCGGAAAAGGGAACCGAATCCGCCTTATTTATCATTATTTTATCAAAATTTAAGAAAGGGGAAACATCATCGCAATGTCTTCGAGACCTATTTATCGCTATTTATCATTACTCTTATCACTGTGCCTGGCTTTAAATCTTTTAATCCCTGTAGCCAGTGCCGCACCAGGTGAATATGGACGAATCCCGAAAAAGGATAAGGTTGTGGCAGACATTGGAGAACTGCCAAACAAACTTCCAAAAACGAAACTGGAATTGACAAGTAAGCGTACGAAATATTCCACTCGTTACCTCAATCCAGATGGAAGCTTCACCGAGGATATTTTTCTAGACCCTCAATTTTATCAAGATTCCAATAAAAAATGGCAAAAGATCGACAAGACCATTACAAAAAGTGCAACGAAAGCTGGAAAACAAGAAAATCGTACAAACGACTTCGCCACACAGTTTTCTGAAAATTCTGGTACGAGTGAACTGGTAACAATAGAAGATGAAGGGAAAAGTCTTTCGGCTCTTCGCCATTTGCTGTGGGAAATGGGTATTTAATAGAGAAAATAGTAGACGGCTTGACATGGAGCCTCTGCGGGCATGATTCCTTACTCAAGCCCGATACCTGAAGGGTTTCTATTCGGACCCATGCGTCCAGATTTGTTCGGTCCTCCGGGATGGCCGCTTCTGGCAGCGGTGACTCCCGATTCAGACAACCATGTTACAGGGGTTGTTATCTCAAACTCTACCACCTTTGTTCCGCCCTGATATTCTCCATCGTTATATAGGCCGTTCGATTTACTGCCGTTCGATGTTCCTCCGGAATAGAGGGTGTAGGCAGAATCTTTTTTCAGATTCGGTGAACTGATTACGATAGCTTGATAATTCTTTGACGGGGCAAAAGTAACCACGGTGTTCCCTTTGCTGTCTTCCAGATGAACCATTGAACCTGCCTGTTGTGTCTGAGAGTAATTCATGATGACAGAGTATTGCTTTGATTCCTCAGACGGTGTTTGAGGCATGCCCGAGCTTCCGGCAGCAACCAGGAATCCACCGCTCATTTCGAAGGTGCCATCATAATCCAAGGACCCGTTGTTGTTACCTGTTGGGCCATTGACAATTACAGTACCTCCGGTTACATAGATCGAACCATTCGCATCCAATCCGTCACCTGCAGCATCAACGGTTACAGCACCTCCATGGATGGTCAGCTTGTTGTTTTCTGAGGTACTAAATTGATTTTGTCCGGGACGCCCATTGGTAGAGGATCCGTCATTGCCACCTGCAATATTAATTCCGTCATCGCTGGCGGTAACGTGAATGTCACCATCCGAAATCGTGACTGCCGCGCTTTCGATTCCTTCATAGCTTTTTGCAATAGCCATGGTTCCTCCTATGATCGTGATTGATGCATCCGCATGAATCCCATCGTCACCGGAGTTTATATCAAAATCGCCGCCTGTGATGGTAATATGGCTGTTGCCGTGTATCGCATCATCAGCGGAATCGATGTTGAAGGTTCCACTGTTAACCACAATATCTGCGGTAGCTTTCACTGCTTTTGCACTTTGTGATTCCGTTTCTTCCAACTGATTAGCAGATTGAGCCGTACGGTTTCCCCATGGGCCTGGCCGATTATTGTCCGTTTTCACCCTGCCGTTTTTACTGCCTCCGCCAGAAACAATGGTGTAGGATCCGCCGCCAAACAGTACGGATGATGCCCCTTGTATTCCGTCGCTGCCTGCCTTGATGTTAAATGTACCTCCCTCAATCGCTATAAAACCTTTGGAGGCGTCAGTATCATTCGTAGTTTTGATTCCGTCTCCACCTGCTTCGATGGTGATCGCTGCTTGTTGAACAGCCACCATATCGCGCGCCATTAGCCCATCGTCAACAGCATGGATGTCAATGGTTCCTCCTGTCAGCTTTAATTCGTCTTTACTTGTAATCCCATTGTTATAGTTACCGTGAACGGTGAGCTTTCCTTTGCCATTAAACGTAAGATCGTCTTTACTGAAGATGGATGCATTCGGTTCATCGGTGGAAGCATCCGAGTAAGCATAGGTTTCTCCATCCGAAACGATGTTCTCCGTTCCTTCTTGCAGCGTAATGACAGTTTTGCCTGCTTCTTTGACGTAAATTGGAGCACTGACGCTATTATGAATCACCGCTCCGTTTAAAACCAGCTGAACGACCCCTTTATCCTGAACATCAACAACGATTTGGCCATCATTCCATTTTCCGCTCAGGACATAGGTTCCTGCTGCTGTAATGGTGATGGATCCATCCTTCACCGCTGCACCTGAACCACTGATATTTGCATCTGTTCCATTCAATTCAATAACCGTGGAGCTTTCCTTACTCCAATCCGTATCATAATCATCGTTGTCATACGCAACCTTCCCGGTTAAGTCGGTACCGACTGCTTGTTCACTCGTTTCATTCGATTGTTCCGATGTAGCTGCGGAAGACGAAACGTCGGATGGTGATGCAGATGAATCACCGCAGGCTGACAAAATAACTGCACTCAAGAACACGATCCCAAATTTTTTACTATTTCTTAGCTTCTTCATTGTATTATCTTTCCTTCCCGTATTTTAATAGTCTGACGTTGCCGGACTCATGGTCAATGAGATATCGAGATTCCCATTCCTGCACCTGATGGCATCAAGAAATTCTTTTTGATTTGTGAGATGGTCCATCGTCACCGTATAAACCAGTACATATAGACTGCCCAACTCGGTTGTTCTGACCTTTTGAAGCTCATATCCAACATTGAAATTTTTAAAGATTTCGTCAAAAGCTTCCTCATACCCTAAATCTTCCGGGATGGTCACTTTAAGCATTCTCTGCGCTGTCTTTCTTGCGCCAAAGTTGAGGAAGCTGAGGACAATCATCAGCAAGCAGAGAAAAACTGTAAATAATATCGCGTAGCCAAATGATCCAACACCGCAGGCAAGTCCAGCTGCCATAGTAAACAGGACAAAAGCAATATCTTTCGGATCTCCTGGTGCGCTTCTGAATCGGATGATGGAGAATGCCCCTGCAAGACTGAAGGCCCTTGCGATATTACTTCCGATCAAGAGGATAATGATAGCTACAATCGCAGGCAGCAATACCATTGTCAGTGTGAAATTTTGTGAATACACGTTTCGTCTACTCGTTTTCATATACGTGAAACTGATGATTCCACCTAAAACAGAGGATACAATGATAGTTAATAGCGCATGTGTTAACGAAAGTTCCGAATTTGTCGCGGTGGAAGTAAAGATTGATTCAAGCATACCGTGTTCTCTCCCTTAAAGTACTGCTGTTTTCCAGCATTTTTTTGTATTCGTTGCCGTACTTGGAGAAGCTTGCACGGAACAGTTGGTGTTCGGAAAGCATTTTTGATAGCCAGATAGGTACGGTTTTCTCTGCCTTTACTTCCATGAGCCATTGCCCCGGTTCTAGCAATTCCACCCCATGGTCGCCGCTTTCCAGGTTTAGTTCAAACCGCCTGGATCTGATGTTGGTGTCAAACGTGATCCGCAAATCCCGGTTATCTTTACTGAACAGCGCTTTTCTTTCATAGGCCAGGTAAACCTTAGGCTCCAGGTGATATCGTTGTAAAAAGTACTTAATTTCTTGAATCACTTGCTTGTTCATATAATTCTTGAAGTCAGGCTCGATCCCTGTGCGGACAAAGTCATAGGCTTCATCCAGCTTGAGCGCAGTCCTTCTTTTATTGACCAAACCAAACACCTTCTTCTTGATTTCTAAATAAACTTTTGCCTCCTTTTGCGGAATGCCATAAGCTCTCAGACGGAGTTTTTCCTTGTACTTTGGCTTCGATAGGCTATTCCTGATCAAAGCATCATGCTTAGTATCAAAATAAATGTTGCTGATAGAATAAAACTCATGATGCTTGTTATATTCATCCAACTCCATATATTCAAGCAGTCGGTTATAAAATAGGTGATATGCCGTACTGTCAAGTAAATACTTGCTCTCATATCGATTGAACACCTCAATAGCCATTTCGTATACTCCTTTCTTTTCGTGAATGTCTTGCCTTTCGATGCTCTTATCTTAAAGTGGAAACCTTAAATGAATCTGAAATGGTTTACAACATCTTCAAATTTTTTTGAACGATGTCTCCAGTTTTTTCTTTAAGGTTGATTAAAGGTTTTGTTGATATAATGGTTGAAAAAAGTGCAGATATAAGAAGAGGAAGGTAGAACCCATGAGAATATTAATCGTCGAAGATGAGCTCCATCTAGCAGAGGCATTAGCCCAAATATTAAGGAAACAGAATTACTCTGTGGATGCTGTTTATGACGGGCAATCTGGATTGGACAACGCGCTAAGCGGTATATATGATCTGCTTCTTCTCGACATCATGCTGCCTGAAATGGACGGCATCACCCTGTTAAAGAAAATCCGAAACGAAGGGATCACAACCCCTGTTATCCTGCTTACAGCTAAGGGAGAAATTTCCGATAAGGTGGCAGGGCTGGACTATGGGGCTGATGACTATATAGCCAAACCATTTTCAACGGAGGAACTCTTGGCAAGGATAAGAGCGGCGTTAAGACGGAAAGGGGAGATTTTGCCGGATGATGCTTTAAAATTTGGAGATATCGAATTGAATACCGTGAACCTTAAACTGTCGGGCAAGGGGAAGGAAATCAAGCTTATTTTAAAAGAAAGTGAATTATTAGAGTTACTTATGACAAGGAAACATGCCGTAACCTCCAAAGAACAGATCATTGAAAAACTATGGGGCTTCGATTCTGAGGTTGAACATAATAATGTGGAAGTTTATATCTCCTTTTTAAGAAAAAAGCTTACTTTTCTCCAGTCATCCGTCCGAATCACCACGATCAGAGGTGTAGGGTATGTGCTGGAGGTGACAGCTTAGTGTTCAAACAACTCCGAAATCGATTTCTTTTTGTTAATTTAGTGATCATCTCTGTGATGATGCTCTTAGCCTTCGCCTCGATCTATACGATCACGTATCAAAATGTGCATCATGATATCGATATGGAGCTGCACAAAATTTCCGATTTCTACCGAAAGCACGACGGTAATCCTCGCCCCCCGCGGTCGAACGGCGATCATCAGCAACCACCGGCAGACAAAAAGATGCCACCATGGTCGGAACGTTCGGTTTCCTTCTTAATCCTTACAGATAAACACCGGAATATCACATCCATTACATCTCGATTTGAGATGGACCGTGAATTTTATAATCTGGCAATAGATGAAGCTTTATCACAGAATAAGGGCATCGGTCAAGTAAACTTGGATGGCAACCATTGGGCCTTTACCGTGCAGCAAACAGATAAAGGGAATAATCTTGTATTCCTTGATATCACCGCCCAGCAAGGAATTCTTACCCATTTAGTCTATACCTTCTTCGTAGTGGGCTCGGTCATGCTTATTGTCATATTTTTCATAAGCCGATTCTTCGCAGACCGGTCCATCGCTCCGGTCAAAGAAGCTTTCGAAAAACAGAAGCAATTTATTGCCGATGCCTCCCATGAATTGAAAACGCCGCTTGCCATCATCCATACCAATGCGGATGTCTTATTAGCAAATGGGGAAGACACGATTCAAAAACAGTCGAAGTGGCTGCACTATATCAAATCGGAAACGGAGAGAATGACGAAGCTGACCAATGATCTGTTGTACTTGACCGAAATGGAGGATGCCAGAGCGAGGATGATCTTTACGGAATTTAATGTAAGTGAAGTGGTGGAAAATGTCATGTTAACGATGGAAGCCGTAATCTTTGAGAAACATCTTGCATTTGACTATGAAATTGAGCCTGATTTGACGACATGCGGCAACAGCGAGCAAATCAAACAAGTGATTCTGATCCTCTTGGATAATGCGATTAAATACACCAATCCCCAAGGTTCTATAAACATTAAGCTTAAAAAGCAGCATAACGTTATCCTTTTTTCGATTGCCAATACGGGTAAAGGCATTTCATCAGAGCATATGGAAAGGATCTTTGACCGGTTCTACCGTACGGATCCATCCCGGGCACGCAAGTACGGTGGGTATGGCCTTGGTTTAGCGATAGCCAAAGCCATCATCGATCAACATCAAGGCAAAATCTACGTCAAAAGCGAAGTTAATGAAAAAACCATGTTTTACGTCCAACTTCCTTTATAAAGGTGAGGGTTCCCCTTAAGCAATGGGGAACCCTTTTCGTTACATCAATATGGTGCCTAACACAAACGATGTTCCTATAATCACAGCTCTCAGCAATTGGGCAACTGCTTTATTTCCTTTGGCGATTTCCTCACAGACTTTAAATCCCGGGGTGAGAAAATCAACGATCAAATAGACCAGGCAAAGAATCGCCATGCCGATCAGCGACCAAACAGCCATGGCCAGCCAGGAGTGGCTGCTGTAGGAAACCATACCTACGATAATGGAGAGACCGATTAATTTTCCGCCCATATAAATTCCAGCGGCTTCATTCCCGTTATGGATCTCTTTGATATCATCAAACTTGGTTAGTTTGCTAAAAACAAAGGTGCCAACCAATAATATCAAAATGACTATAATGACTCCAATGGCGATATTGAATGCATCCATCATTTCAAACATCTGTATCCTCCTTAATCTGTTCCTTGGGATTGTTGTCCCTTTGGATGGCGGCCGGTGCAAAGTAGGCCATATTCCCCGTCACTTGACCGCCGATACGGGGGAGAAGGCCTGCAAATGTACCTCCGATGACAAATGCACCTGTTAACAAAAATCCATCAAAAGGTCCTGTCTCAGTTGGAACACATACTCGCTCCATGGCAACCCGCTGCTGATAGATTCGCGGTTGTTCACTGTAATAGGTTTTCGTTGCTAGATCCTCTTCATGATCAGCGGTGTGCTCAAATGGTACTGTTTCCTGATAACCTTCAGCTGTATACAGAACTGTTCCTTTCCCCTCCCGCCCAAACAAGACCTTAGAAACCCACGGAGTCCCGCTCTTGCGAAAGGGCTGATCTTCAAAGTAGGTAGGAAGGAGGAATCGGCAGATCGTATCGCATTCTTTCGGGCTAAAAAAGGCTGATTTCAACCCCCACATGGTAGAAAGCCAATCATTTTTCTCGTATAATGACCAAATCAAGGCCAAGAATCCTTTGGATTGCGAGATAATGCTTTGGGCTGGATTGATCAAGGCCAGCTTTTTTTGCTCCACCAGAGAAAGAATAGCTTCACCTGTAGGAAAACCATCCTCGTCTGTATCATGCACGAGATATTCCAAGGGATAGAGACGATACAAAATGTCAATTTTTTTCCCATTATGAAATAAGCCGTGATCCTTCTGAATCTCCAACTCTTCTAATGGAGCAAACCAAGCCGGATATCCTGCCTTCTGAACCTGTTCCATGAGATAACGTGTATTCCTTACATCTTCATCATGCCATTCATAGCATGTGAAGGCGATTTCCCCAGTCAAACCACATTCCCGGTAGAAATCGATAAGCCTGGCAAAAGCGCTGCGAATATTGTCGTTCATGTATTTAGAAGGATCTATGCTAGTGGTGAAATCCTTTAACATTGATCCGGCCAAAAAGGAGGTTTCGGGAATTCCGGTCGGTGTGTCGGTATTATTCTCAATAAGCTTCGGTCCTTCAGGAAGGAGGATCCAATCCTGACGGGAAATGCCATGGAAGGGAACTTCCATACGGGCAGCTGGGATTAAGGCCGGATGAACGGCTAATTGATTGATCAGGACAGGGTCAGGTAAAACTCGCTGAACTAACCTGAGTACCTTCTGATAGATTTGATCTACTTCAACCGAAGCTTTTTGCAGGAGTTCAACTTCTTTCTCTGCATAATAAATGACCGCCGAAACGCAGTATTCTTTTCCATACATCCGATGATAGGGAATTTGCTCACCCCGTTTGCCTGAAAAAAGTGCATTATGAGAGACTGGTAAGGGATATACTCTATTTTTCATCCGGCTATCCTCCTGAGAAAAAACCGCCGCTCTTTTTTCCTCCGCTTCCCATTCCCTTTTTTAAAATGGGCGAAGAGGTATGAACAGGAGAATGCTTGGAAGAATAGCCATGGCTGCGATACCAAGAGGAACTGGAACTATCATTATCACAGTCAATTTCCCATTGACCGTTTGATTCCCGTTCCCACTCGCATTCATCCTCGGCTGTCAGCTGATCCTCGGCACATCCGCTTAAGACAAGTGGCGCACTAAAAAGCAAGGTAAAGGCAATCCACTTCTGATAATATGAGGGTTGCTTTTGCCCATCCGTTGCTGCTCCTGACTTTTGGCATTCCGCTTGATACCAGGCTTGAACCTGTTCTCGTTTCATCCAGTTAGAGACCTCCTTTTTATTGCGAATTAAATTCTGTGCGCTGCAAAAATACCAGGACCTTCTTTCGAGCAGGATCAAGAATCGTATATGTTACCTCAAAATGAACCCCGTAATGATGCAAATAATGGTCTAGAAGAATTTGGGCAGCCTCGAGTGACCGTTCGAAGGTTTGCTTATCCAACCACTGGCAGCGGAGATGGTCCAGCTCCCAATATTCGACTTCATATTGGCCAGACACATCATGCCGGGAAAACACAGCCTCTTTCATTTCCGAACCCAGCGGCTGATCAACAGGATCCAATGGTTTTACGAAAATAAAGGCTTGCTCCCCGTCACGCTCATGGGAGGTATGTTCCCAAATATAATTGTGGATTACGGTGGCATTGACCAGTTTCCTTAAAAATAAAATACCCTGGCTGACCAGTACTTTCGCCAACGGTTCGGATGGCTGTCCGGTTGAATCATTCCATTCGGCATAAAGTAGGGGAATTTGCTCAGTCAACTTTCATATACCTCCCCAAAAGATGAATTAGTTCTATTTCAATTATAATTATAACGGATAGGAACCCAGAAAAGTTTCATTTATATACCGATTTTTTAAAATTTGAATTAAATGAATCTTAGCTTATGTTAAAATGGGTTTATCATCCATTGGGGTAAGAGGAGGAACTATGCTTTTTTTTAGGAAATTTTTCATTAAAATGATACAGACGAAAAACGAAATCTTCTTTTTGGCAAGCTTCTTTTTTATCCTATCTAGCTCGGTAATGATCTACTGGCTGGAACCCCAAACGTTTGAACATCCCTTTAACGGGTTATGGTGGGTTATGACGACCTTGACAACTGTAGGTTACGGGGATTATTATCCCTCAACGATTGCGGGAAAACTGTTTGCTATGTTTCTATACTTGACCGGGATAGGGCTGATTGGTGTTTTGATAGGAAAGATTGTGGAGAGATTTGCTATTATGCGAGAGATGAGGGAGGCCGGAAAGATGGAATACTTGGGTACGGACCATATCGTAATTATTGGATGGAGCAGGAAATCGCAGTTTGCCATCCGGGAGATCTTGACTTCCTACCCTGAAACGGAGATGGTGCTGGTCGATCAGCTAGAAAAAACACCGCTTTCCCAGGAGCGAGTCCATTTTGTTTGCGGGGATGCTTCACAAGAAGCTGCCTTAATACAGGCAAACATCGCGAATGCCAAAGCGGCCATTCTATTTGCCGATGATAAAGTAGCCAATCCTTCATTAGCTGACGGAAAATCCCTGCTGATTGCCACGACTATTGAACGGTTGGCACCCCGGGTTCATACGACCGTGGAGATCATGACAGAAGAGCATATCCAAAACTTTAAGCATATAAAAGTGGATGAATTTATTTTGTCCGATGAAACCATATCCCATATGGCCGTCCTGTCTGCCTTCGCAAATGGAATTCCTGGAATCATATCTCAACTGATTAGCCGGAATGACGGGGCAGACTTGTATGAAATCGAGAAGCAGGCTCATTGGAAGACCTACCGGGATGCCTATAATCAATTGCTTGAGAAAGGGGCTACCCTCCTTGCCGATGGAGCGGATCTAACCATTAACCAAAGACTAGATGAACCGATTCCGGAGGAAGCTAGGCTGTTAATCATTTGCGAGAAAAACATTTATCAAAAAATGAGAAAAACAATGAGGGATATTTGATCCAAAAGGGAGTTGCTTTCTGCTTTAATATCTATGCTATACCATATGTAGTTATCAGGGCACCAGCCAAGGTTTCTGTATACTTAGAGATCAAGTATTATACGCATAAGGCTACGCAAGTAGCTTTCTTATGCCAAAGAGACTAGCCAGTGTACTCCGCTTGATAGGAATTCGAGCCGCAATGTACGGACACAAGGGTATTTGCATAACCCACAAGGCGGTTTATCAATTCATCGGAGATGGCATATACGAGAGCCTTGTTAAATTCTTCATAGAGAGAAGAGTCATCATAGATAATCGTGGTATGGATAAAGATGTCTTTGTTTCCTTGTAAATCATAATGAATAATAACCTTAGCAGCTGCCCCTTGTGTCTGGGGATCGAAAAATGAAGGAAGGAATACGAACCATTCTTCTGCAGTGGCCGATCGGAAGTTTTTCGTAAACTTAAGTCCGTTTATTTCGTGATTGATCTTTTCTTTTTGTTCCGGGGTCAACAATTCCGTGATTTTTCCTCTCATTTCATGTTCCCGCCCTTGAATTTCATTTCTTGTATGGGTGTCTCCCGCATCATTTTTTTCTTACTGTTATTTTGTGCAAACATGGTTGAACCATTCTTGCAGAAAAGTGAAGTTTTTATTCATAAGGGGATTGGGGACAATAGCTCCAAAGGGGGTGAGTATCTACATGAACATTATGGATAATATGGATTCAGCAAGATTTACATCGGGAAATGCCAATCAACCGAAAAATCAAAAGGACAGTAAGAAGGCCGCAGAAACGAAAGAAAACAGAACCCCCATGGTAATTAGAAATTTAAATAATCAGTAAGGACAAAGATCATTTTGTGGGGAACCACAAGATGATCTTTTTCATTTGTTTTACGCATCCTGTGAACAGTTTGAAACATTCCATTAAGCCTGTACAAAAAAGTTGAAATCCCTTATAATAAGTCACTGATAAATGGAGGAGGGTCGATTATCATGAATAAAGGTAGAACACTCACCATTGCCCGGGATAAGCGTTTAGTGTTCAGCCTTCAGTATTCAGTGATCAGTTGGATCAGTGTTCAGGTGTCAGCGATAAGTGTTCATGAAATCCTTGAATCGACTTTGGATCCTTACAGGAGAAACGGTGTGGAGACCGGGTGGTTGGAGATCGAGGCTGTCATGTAAGCCCTAAAATAAGCGATTCTTTAACAACTCCAGTAAAATGGAGCTGCTAAAGAATCGCTTTGTTTTTGAAAAGTTGACGGTCAAGCAGCTAACGCATTATGGCAAGTAGTTGGAGTGGGCATCAAACCTGTTCTTTTGAAATGATCTTTAATTCAGTTGAGTGTTATCCATGATTTCGACGTCTCCCATATCAATAGCGTTGGTGATTGATTCATAGCTGGCACCAGCGAATAGAATCAATTCTTCTGGGGTATACATTGTAGTTGGTATTTGTGGCAGTTTTTCCATTTTCATTTCCATCTCCTGCTTAGGTAATGTATAGTTCAAGAAACATTTTTACCGAAGGAGATAAATTTAATACCATTGAAAAAACGATAACCTACAAATCCACACCTGGAAGATGGGTCACGGGAAGTCATGTGGTATTTTAAAAAATATATGACATAATATTTCCAAATCAGAAGATTGTTGAAATGAAAAAATCCTCCTACCAAAGTAGGAGGAAAGCTTTTTGGATGGTTCAAGGAAACTCTTGTCCCGTCTAACTCGGTGTTCAGGGCGATTTTATGACCAGGATTTCTAAGCAAAATAGAAAAGCATGGCAATAAGAATAACGGCTAAGATCCCCATACTAATAAAAAGAGCAATATGGCTTGTCAAATTGGCTGCTTTCATGTCTGATGGAATCTGTTCTTGCACTTCCTTCGGCGGAATGGTGGAATCTCTATAGGTGGGTGCAGAAATCTTATCCGGGCTGAGTTCAACCGGAGGTGTTGGAAGGATTGGCGTTACTTCTTGCTTATTTCCATTTGAGGTCTCGTTCTGTTCCTGATTCATGATAGAACCTCCTTTTTGTCGTTGTTACTTATATTTCCATAATCGATTCAAATTCATCCATAATCAATTCAGTAGCACATTGGTTTAAAACCATATGTCATGGAATCATTCAAAAGTTTGTCACAAACGATTGACGATATTGTGTCGAATTGCTGCTCATGTGGTATCCAGTGGGAAAAAGGGATAAAATAAAAACGAGAAATAGTGAAATTATTCACAATGTAATTTTTATACAATACACAGAATCTTTATAAGACAACATAGGAAAAGGTGATGGAGAAAATGTATAAGTTAACAACGGATGAATGTATACATTGCGGAGAGGAATTGGCCATATTTGAACGTAATCGGTGCGAATGTATGAATTGTAGAGAAAGTTTTAACCCTACTTATGCAGATGATCTAATTGATGGTGAATAGATCATAAAATCGTTCATTGTTTATCTCTATCGAAACGATTGACAGTTAAGAAGATGAATCGATAATGAGCCGTATGTTGATGGAAAAACACCTTAAGATATTAAGGTGTTTTTTCTTATGTTCAAACACACCAGTCCTGGTTCAACATTAGGCAGCGCATTGACTGAATATCCCGATGTGGAGTACTCGCGAATAAAAGGGAGACGATTAGTCTCCCTTTTTCTATTTGGACTGATAGAGTTGTGCCATATCAGATACAAATTCAATTAAGGCGTTTAACATCTCGATGGATTGATAAGCCATTAGCGGGAGTCCAACCAAAAATAGAAGTACCTCACCAATCATTTTAGTAATTAGCACATTAATCATCTCCCAATCATTGAGATTTTAAACGAAATCTTTAGGAAGATAATTAAAATACTTTGGCTCCCCATCTTTTTTCACTGTAAACTTCATGATTATTATGAAAATTTTGAAGGTAAAACATGGAGCAAATTTAAACCAAATGATATTAATCTTATTGTTGATTTTTCTAATATCAATTCTGAATCTTAGTAAAGGTATCTTTATTAATTTAGGCAAAATACATATGGTAAAGGGGACAGTTCCTAAGAGTAGAGATAATAAGAGAAATAAGTTTTCCCAATTGAACTGGAGAATCAACTCCCATTCCATCTTACTTCTAGCCCCCCTTTCCCAACATGGATGGTATATTTAACGACAATTGGATAGGTAAAAAAAATCCAAACATAATAAGTTTATATTAATTTTATGAAAGGGAGAGTGGTAATATGTGGAATGCCGCATTGTGGGGTGGTATAGCTGGGTCAGCAGTGTTTCTGGGCGCGTTAACAGGAATTTTATTTCAAATAAAAAAGAAATGGATTGGCACTATCATGGCGTTTGGCACGGGTGTTTTAATTGGAGCAGCTTCCTTTGAACTTCTTCGTGATTCGATAGAAGAAAGTGGACTTTTGGCTACATCGCTAGGATTTGTTGGGGGAGCCACATTATTTACGTTTGCTGAATACATGATATCAAGAAAAGGGGGACATGAGCGAAAACGCTCAAAAGCAAATCCTCAAGGGTCATCAGGTTTAGCAATTTTTATAGGAACTCTTATTGATGCAATTCCCGAATCTGTGATTATTGGAGTAAGTTTACTTGAAAAGGGTAATGTGAGTTGGCTTTTAGTCATTGCTATTTTCATTAGTAATTTTCCTGAGGGGTTATCAAGTAGTGTTGGATTAAAAAAAGATGGATATTCAAATACAAAGATTCTTAGTCTATGGTTATTCGTCCTAATTCTTTCGGCTTTAAGCTCCATGGTAGGATTTGTTTTTTTAGAAAATGCATCCTCTACTTTAATTGGTGTTATTGGGGGTTTTGCAGCAGGAGGAGTGGTTTCTATGGTTGCAGCAGCAATGATGCCAGAAGCTTATGAAGAAGGCGGAGCAATAGTAGGGTTAATTGCTTCTTTGGGGTTATTAAGCTCGTTAATTCTTACTCAATTTGAATAATTGCCGGTTGTTGAATTAACGAGGATTGTTAGCTTCGGAGCATCGATATGGATCGTTGCTCTTTTTACGCAACAAAAGGGCAGCAGGATAGTGCAATAACCTTATAGAATACTTAGAAAACTTTGTGCTTGCCGATGAAGGTTTTTTTGAAAACCCCGCCGATCTGGAGGCTGTAAAAAACATCTATAAGATTTATTTCCAGCAGATTGCCGAAAAGTCTAGACAAATCGACAAGTCCTATCGCCTCATTTCACCAACACTCGACATCATCAATAATGATGTCGAGCTTGTAAAGTTCATTAAGGAAAATTTCGGCCACACCTACCATCAACAAGGCTCTCTCCGCATGGCACCTCTTAACAAGGGCGGTATCGTGGAGCCGCGGGCAGGTTCATGGAGTAACAAACCTTATCGTCGCTGACGATTCCATTATTCCATTTACCGTTGATGGCAACACATCAGCCCCGGTATATCTTATTGGGCTTACTATTGCAGAGCAATAAATTAAACCGAGAATTCGAAGTAATCGACCCACAAAGGAACCTCCTTTGGTGAGTAACTTTGAATCAAAAAAAACCTCATCCCCAAAAATATCGGGGATGAGGTTTTTTTTGATTCCATTTCTGTCTTAAGGAGGAGAAACGGTACTTTCGCATTTTAATTCTTATGTCACTAATGCTTTAGTATGGGCTGAGTTTAGCCTAAGAAAGCAATCGACTCTTTGGTTTTCCTCGCAAATGCAATGGGATTATCTCTAGATTCCCAGTGAATGTAGATCAAACGGGGATTTTCACGTAGCCAGTGATTATGAAGTGCTGTTACTGTAATCCCACGTCTTTGGAGATTTCTAACTAATCGATTCGCTTGATTTTGGAAAACTGCAGTCTCACCTAAGCAGAGCGCGCGTCCCGACTGATCAAGAGATTCAAATGAAAAGAGTTGATAGTTAACCAAAGGGGAATTTGTGCGTCTTCCTAAGATTGTCGCATTAAATCTCCGAGTACGACTTACAAAACAAACGGGTCCATCAGCAATTTCTACTTCAGTTCCACCTAAAATTCTATTAAATTGGTTGCAAAGCCTTCGAAATTCGGGGCTTGCCTGTTTTACCTTTGCCATACAAATCCTCCTCTCGATTTTTCGGAATATGGGCTGAGTTTAACCTAAGAAAGCAATCGACTCTTTGGTTTTCCTCGCAAATGCGACGGGATTATCTATAGCTTCCCAATGAATGTACATCAAACGGGGATTTTCACGTAGCCAGTGATTATGAAGGGCTGTTACTGTAATCCCACGTCTTTGAAGATTTCTAATTAATCGATTTGCTTGATTTTGGAAAACTGCAGTCTCCCCTAAACAGAGTGCGCGTCCCGACCGATCAAGAGATTCAAATGAAAAGAGTTGAGCATTAACCAAAGGGGAGTTCGTGCGTATTCCTAAGATTGTTTCGTTAAATCTTCGAGGACGACTTACAAAACAAACGGGTCCATCTTCAATCTCTGATTCTCCACCTAAAATTCTTGAAAATTGGTTGCAAAGCCTTCGAAATTGGGGGGTTACCTGTTTTACTTTTGCCATACAAATCCTCCTCTCCATTTTTCGGGATATTCTACGCTCAAACAAGAGAAGAAGATTGTGTTTATACCTAGTTAGCTAATATTTTGTAATTTTTTTTTCTAACAGGGATCGATTGTTGGGAGCAGTCTTTCATCACCGCTCTTTCTTGAAGTTTGGGCAGACAATAAAATACAGGACAAACACAGGAAGTAAAGAGGAACTATGTCTATTCTTTGTTAGGTTGGATGCGTAAGGAATCTGCTCATCCCTGAGGAAGGTACTCATCGTCACACCTTTCAAGGGATAACAAACACAACTGAGGGACATCGGCATTCCTATTCAGGTACAACTGGACCAGCAATTAACGGTCAAGGTGCTAGGCATTTTCACAGATTTAGAGTCGTTACTCGATTGGCTGACGGGCATACTCATATTATTAGTGGTCGTACAACTGTTCCTATTTTAATTCGAGGCTTATTAGTTCATAAATTAATCGTCGAAAAAGTCAAAAGGATAAAGTAGCCAGAATGATTGACCTTAACTATCTCAGTTAAGGTTTCATTTTTTTAATCTCGAATCTATTCATCATTTTTCTTCACTAACACATAAGTCCAACATTTTCGAAGGGATGTTTTCCCGTTGGTCAAAGATTGGTTTTATCGGGGTACCATTGTTAGTGATGGGGGCAAAACAAGCTTATAAAAATATAGTTAAACTTGTTCACCATACAAAGATGGTGGCAAAAAACGCAACTTCCCATTTAGTGATGCTTAAAATACAAAATTTAAATAGATAACCATACAACCCCCATCAAAAGAATGGGGGCTGAAAAAAAGAAGCACGAGAGAAATTGGGAGTCAAGTTCTTATCGTGCTTCTCCTATTTGATAACCCATTAAAGTAAGGTCATCTGATTGTAGTATAGTTCTTGTGCAACTCTAGTATTCACCAATGGATAGGGGGAGCGGTTGAGCAACAAAAACTGGTTTATGAAGATTGTAAATGTACTCTTAGTGATTCTTTAAATGTGTTAAACACCATGTTCGCATATGTTCTCTATTCATACTATATATAGTTCAATAGAAATAGG
>JAKFCU010000067.1:0-22137 GCA_036676475.1 Brevibacillus sp. | reverse complement strand
CTAACGGTAGGGCTCGCAGCACCAAGCGGAAACGACCTTCCTCGCCAGCCGTATGTATAACTTCGACAAGGAACCCCCATTTTCATTCTTTGTGGTGCCGCGAAGCGGCATGGGTGACTAACGAGGATCAATAGTTAAGGAGCCAATTCCATCGTGGCTCCTTTTTTTGTTCAACTATATGACATTTAACGACGCTTATTATGAAAATTTAGATATTTTATAGTGGTATCGAAACCAAGCTGTCCAACCTAATTTTTTGTCTTTAACAATATATAGCTCACCTAATGAAGCACTCTGAGCTGGCAATAATTTTGGAAATCTTAATCAAACAAACCAAGAATGATTAGCAACATCTTTTCCGCAGAAGTTAGTTGCCATATTATAATAATTTACTTCAAATCCAGTTAACTTTGGCATGGGACTTATTACTTCAATTCTCCAGTCTTTAAACATTGAATCAGGACCATACACCTTTGGAATGATAACTTTTAAAGCTTCAGTAAGTTCATTTTTATCTTTTTGTGTGGTAGCCATAGCTAAATTGTCCTCTTTTATTGTAGATATTGTTAATCATACCGTTTTGTGCTATTGTAGATTTACGAATTAAATAGCCTTAATGCGGGAGCTTGGGGAACCAGGCTGAGAGGATAGCTAATCTGTTGTCGACCGTTGAACCTGAACTGGATAATGCCAGCGGAGGAATGAGAGACGATTTATGTTTTTTTAACATTAGTCGCGTATATCTAAAGCCGCATGATTCATGCGGCTTTTTATTATGATAAGTGTTCTTCTTCCGCCTCCTGCAAAGGTTCGAAATTATCATAATTTTCGAATAAAAAAAGGGGTTTTTACGTCCTAATCTATCAAGTCATCTGTCTTGGTTCCATTCATTCAGATGGTTCAAGGAAACCATTGTCCCATCTATCTCGGTAAATGCCGAGAGTCTATTTATATTATAGGAGGCGTAATCATTGAGTTTTTATAACAACTATACACTACTAAAGCAGAATTCGATCGATGAAATTTGGCAATCCACTACGCTGCAGGACGTTAAAGATACACTATGCAAAGAGACATTAACTGACCACGATTTTCTTATTCTCTTGTCTCCTGTAGCCCAAGATTGCTTACAGGAAATGGCAGACAAGGCCCATCGAGTGACCCAGGAACAATTTAATAAAAGAATCGAATTATTTACCCCCATGTATATAGCTGATTACTGTGTAAACCACTGTTCCTATTGTAGCTTTAGCGTGGTCAATTCATTTGATCGGAAGAAGCTTACCTTGGATCAAATCGAAGAAGAGGCCAGAGAGATTGCCAAGACTGGGATTCGGAGTATCCTAATTTTAACTGGAGAGTCCCCGGTTCATACCCCGGTTTCTTATATCAAAGCGAGTGTTGAAGTGTTAAAAAAGTATTTTACATCTATCTTTATTGAAGTCAATCCGCTAGAAACCGATGAATATAGCGAATTAGTACAGGCTGGTGTAGACGGATTGACCATTTATCAAGAGGTTTACAACGAAAATAAGTATAAGGAAATTCATTTGAAAGGTCCGAAAAGGATTTATAAACATCGATTGGATGCACCTGAGCGCGGATGTCAGGCTGGGATGAAAAACGTAACGATAGGGGCACTGTTGGGTCTTGCTGACTGGCGCAAAGAAGTATATTTCACCGGCATGCACGCTCACTATTTAATGCAGCAATATCCCGATGTCTCCATTAGTCTATCTTTTCCCAGAATACGCCCGCATGTAGGTCAATTTCAGACTGACTTTTCCGTAGAGGATCAGGATTTGATGCAGGCCATTTTTGCCTATCGTTTATTTCAACCACAATCCGGCATCACCTTATCTACTAGAGAGAGCGCAGAATTGAGAAATCAACTCATGCAGTACGGCATTACCAAAATGTCCGCTGGAGTATCTACCGAGGTTGGCGGCTATTCCCATGAAGAAAAAGGAACAAAACAATTCGAAATTTCAGACGAACGCAGCGTACAAGAGATCGCAGACATGATTATCGAAAATGGCTATAAACCTATTTTTTGCAGGGAAAAGGGATCTGAGGATTCCATCCTTGTTTAACTAGACTACATGGAATCCAAGGCTGCTAATTTGGCACACAGACTAACGATTCTGGGGCATAGGCGGAAAGTCTCCGCCTACCTTAGCCCGCTCATACCCTCCACACTAAACCATATCCACTACCGTCTGATAAAGCAATTCAGTCGCCAAGGCCAAATCTTCAGGTGAAGAATATTCAGCCGGATTATGGCTGATTCCATCCTTGCAGCGTACAAAAATCATGCCGTAATCACATGCATAGGAAAGAGCCAAGGCATCGTGAAAAGGACCGCTCATCAATTCAGGAACTTCTAGCCCCATCGTTGTCGCTTCTTTTCGAATGATTTCCATAATCCAATCCGCACAATAGCGGGGTTCGCTATTTGTATCTTCCCCAATCTCAACAGCCAGGTTGTGCTTGGCCGCAATAGCTTCGATGGACTTACGCAACTGCTGTTCATAGCGATCACGACGAGCTTGGTCAATGTCCCTGAGGTCGATCGTGAAGGTGACTTCTTCTGGAATAATATTTCTGGAATTGGGAAATACGCGAAGATTGCCAACCGTGCCAACCGTGGGTGTCCCTGGCTCCTGTTTCACAATCTCGTTCAGAGACACAATCATTTCTGCAGCACCAACTAAAGCATCCTGGCGAATAGCCATCGGCACGGAACCTGCATGGCCAGCAAATCCTTTTAAAGATACGGTCCACCAAAGAGGACCGGAGATGCCGGATACGATGCCGACAGGTTGATTCAATCGATCCAGAATTGGCCCCTGTTCAATGTGCACCTCCAGAAAGGCAAAAATGCTGCCCTCTTCATAAATGGACTCCGCAAATCGCGTGGGATCACAACCAAAATCACGCAACGCTTGTTCTCTCGTTATGCCATCCTGATCCTTGCGGGCCAATTCCCCTTCTTCCCATTTCCCAAGAATCCCTCTCGAACCGAAAAGACCTTTATTAAAGCGCCATCCTTCTTCATCGCAAAAAGAAATCACTTCAATCGGACGTTCCGGTACAATTCCCTGTTCATGGAGTGTAGCTACCGCTTCGATTCCTGCAAGAACACCGGCTACCCCATCATATCGGCCGCCATAGGGTTGGGAATCCAAGTGTGATCCTATCATTAATACCGGTGCCTTCGGATTTCCCCCCTCATAACGGCCGATCAGGTTGCCGAAATGATCGATGCGAACCGTCATGCCAGCTTCCTGCATCCACTGCATGGCGACTTCAAAGGCCTGTTTTTCAACAGCCGATAAGGCGGGGCGGCATACACCCGTTTCCCCGATTTGCCCAATCTTGGCCAATTCAGCGAAATGCTGTTCTAATCGTTTTGAATTGATTTTCATCCGGTTTTCACCTCTCTCATTTTAAGGTAGCAAATGAACCCTTTTTACATACGACTCGGGACGGCATGGATCAATCCGATATTGACTTAACGAGCGGAGATGTATGATAGACCTTTTGGTATATACATAATGGAGGATAGAAAATCTCCAAGGGTCCTCTATCCTCCCTTTCTCATGAAAGGGCTTGAATGGCTTCAGAAACCGTATTCGCGATGAAATCCAAATCTTCATCGGAGACGACAAATGGCGGTGATAACGTCAAAATGTTGTTATAGCCGGGAACGGTATCCCCATTTCTGCCGATAATCAATCCTTTCTTTCGGCATTCGACGATCACTTTAAGCACCATGTCCGGAGATGCCGGTTTTTTCGTCTGCCGGTCTTCCACCATTTCGATTCCGACCATGAATCCAAAACGGCGGATATCCCCGACATTCTTGTGATCTTCAAGCGATGACAGCTTCCCGCGCAAGGTAAAGCCGAGATATTCTGCCCGTTCAACCAACGCATTCTGTTCAATCAGTTCGAGGTTGCGAAGGGCTAAGGCACAGGCAGCAGGATTTCCTCCGAAGGTATTCACATGGCGGAAATGCTGATGGGTTCCAGGCTGTTTAAATGATTCAAACTGGTCAGCCCTTAAAGCGGTAGCGGATAATGGAAGATAAGCGCTGGTAATCCCTTTGGCCATTGTCACGATGTCCGGTTTGATGCCAAAATTTTGATGGCCGAAAGGCTTGCCCGATCTGCCAAAACCGCAAATTACTTCATCCACAATCAAGAGAACGCCATACTTGTCACATATTTCGCGTACCTTTTGCATATATTCCGGCGGAGGAACAATGACCCCTCCCCCCGTAATGACCGGTTCCATAATGATTCCAGCTACCGTATCTGAGCCTTCCCAGTTTATTGCGTCATCAATGGCTGTTGCGCATTCCAGCGCACAGTTTCCGTATGTCTGATTGAATGGACATCGGTAGCAGTAAGGAGGAGCCACATGGGAGAACCCCGGAGCGAGCGGCTCATACTTCTTTTTTCGTTCCGCTTGTCCGGTTGCTGCCAACGCCCCCATCGAATTTCCGTGATAGGCGCGGTAGCGGGAGATAAACTTGAAACGGCCCGGTTGGCCATTTTGATGATGATATTGACGGGCGATTTTAAAGGCCGTTTCATTCGCCTCAGAACCGGAGTTGGAGAAGAAGATCCGATACTCCTCCCCAAGCCACTGATTTAATTTTTCAGTTAAGCGAATGGCTGGGACATGGCTTTGGGTCAGCGGATAATAGGGCATCACGCACAATTGCTGATAGGCCGCTTCTGCCAGTTCCTTATTGCCAAAACCGATATTGACGCACCATAATCCGGACATTCCCTCCAAGAAACGATTCCCATCGATGTCGGTCACCCAAGCGCCTTCCGCATTTTTTACGATCATCGGATTCGAATTATAGGGCGACATGTGATGCCACATGTATTTTCGGTCTATTTCCAATAAGCTATCCTTGTCTTGGGCCGTGACTTCTTTCATTCTTTCCCCCCTTATATGAAGGCGTTTCACTCGTGATATGCTATTATTTAACAAAAATCTTTTGCGACCCGATATTCATATCTCCGTCGTCGAACCAGCGAGAGGTAATGGTTTTTTTCTTGGTGAAAAATTCGATTCCATCTTTCCCGTTGGCATGCAGATCGCCATAGAATGATTGCTTCCAGCCTGTAAAGGAGAAGAAGCCCATCGGCGCCGGCACCCCAACATTGATACCAACCATTCCAGCATCCACGCGCTGGACGAATTCCCTGCCGGCCCGGCCGCTATTCGTATAGATGCAGGCTCCGTTTCCAAAGCGGGACTGACCGATGGTTTCCAAACCTTCTTCAAAATCCTTTACACGAATAACACTAAGCACGGGAGCAAAAATCTCTTCCTTAATGATCTCCATTTCCGGAGTAGCATGATCAAACAGGGTCGGACCAAGGTAATAGCCTTCCTGCTTTGCTTCCACATCCAAGCGTCCGTCCCGGACAAGAGCTGCCCCTTGCTGTGTGCCGCTTTGAATGAGGCTATGGGTGCGCGATAAATGGGATGCGCGGATCACGGGACCGAGATCGATGCCTTGTTCAAGGCCATTGCCCATCTTGAGCAGGTTGGATTCTTCCACAAGATGATGAATAAGCTCGTCAGCAATCGATTCTACGGCCACGACAACGCTTGCCGCCATGCACCGCTCGCCGGCACATCCAAATGCTGCACTGATAATCGTTTTGGCTGCACGCTGCAGATCGGTATCCGGCATCACCAAGTGATGATTCTTTGCACCTGCAAGTGCTTGCACCCTTTTCCCGAAAGCAGCTCCTGTACGGTATACATGCTCTGCCACCGGTTGAGAGCCAACAAACGAAATCGCTTTAACATCAGGATGCTCCAACAATCCGTTGACCACAACATGAGCCCCGTTCACGATATTAAATACGCCTTTGGGCAACCCTGCTTCCTCCAGCAGTTCCGCCACGCGAATCGATGATAAAGGAGTTCGCTCTGACGGCTTCAACACAAACGTATTGCCTGCCGCAATCGCAATCGGGTACATCCACATCGGTACCATTACGGGGAAATTGAAAGGGCAAATGCCAGCGACTACCCCTAGTGGAACACGGATGTTCTCTAGATCTACCCCTCGCGCTATATTAGGGAGGGAATCTCCCATCATGAAGGTGGGCATGCCTGCGGCAAACTCTACCATTTCAATAGATCTGAGAATTTCAGCTTGCGATTCTGCTAGATTTTTCCCATTTTCCAGAGTGATCATTTGCGCTAATTCATCCTGATGCGAAACGAGCAGCTGCTGAAAGCGAAACATCACTCTTGCCCGGTCGCCTACAGGAGTTTGGCTCCAACCAGGGAAGGCCTTCCGTGCGGATTGTACCGCCGCATCGACTTCCTCCTTGCTAGACAACGGTACATGGGAAAGGATTTTCCCTGTAGCCGGATTGGGGATTTCTTCATACTTTTCCGTTTGGGATTCCACCCATTCCCCGCTGATATAGTTTTTTAATTTTTCTACAATGGTTTTGCCTGTCATAGATTCACTCCTCTTTCAAGAATGGGGAGCTGATTTTTGCAGAGTTTTGATGATACTAGAAAAATATTTGCGGCCTTCCGCTGTTTGGATACGCAGCAGGATCGGTTGATCTTGATGAGGATGAATAAATTCAACCTCATCCCCATTCCATGTTTCTTTCACCGTGCTGATCCGATAGCCTTCAGCTATAAATTCATCTATTTTTTGCTTTTCAACCATGTATAATTTAAATTCAGACATATCATCACTCTTTCCCGTTATACATTTGTATTGGTATATCTTTTTCGTTTCAAATACTTCCCGTATCCCGGTTTCCCGACAAATTGCTTTTCCTTGATCACAAATTCTCCACGGCAAAGCACCGATACCGGTTCCCCGATCACCTTCATTCCTTCAAATGGATTATAGTCCACATTCATATGGTGGGTTTCAACTGAAATCATTCGTGCCTTATGAGGATCGAAGAGAACCAGATCAGCATCCGTACCAACGGCTATCGTCCCTTTTTGCGGGAATAATCCGAATAGTTTAGCGATGCGGGTAGAGACCAAATCCACAAATTGATTGACTGTAATTCGGCCTTTCTTTACCCCCTCAGAGAACAACAGGCTAAAGCGGTCTTCAATGACCGGTCCCCCATTCGGAATCTTTGAGAAATCCCCACGGCCCAATTCCTTTTGTCCCTTAAAGTTAAAGGAGCACTGATCAGAACCTAACGTTTGCAATTGCCCATTTTTCAAGGCATTCCATAATACGTCCTGATTCCACTTTTCCCGCAGCGGAGGGGACCACACATATTTGGCGCCTTCAAAATTGGGTTTTTCCAAATAGCTCTGGTCGAGCACCAAATACTGCGGACAGGTTTCTCCCCATATTCGATGCCCTTTTTGCCGGGCTTCGGCAATTTTTTGCACAGCTTCGGCACAAGAAACATGCACGACATACAACTGCGAATCCGCCAAGGCGGTCAATTGAATCGCTCTGCCCGTTGCTTCACCCTCCGCTTCGGGTGGCCGGGTCAGGGCATGATAGATAGGATCGGTATTTCCTTCTTTTAGTGCCTTCTTGATTAAATAATCGATGACATCACCATTTTCAGCATGAACCATAACCAGCGCTCCATGTTCCCTTGCAGTGATCAGAGTGCGGAACAGGGTTTCATCATCCGCCTGAAAAACGTTCTTGTACGCCATAAATATCTTAAATGAAGTAATGCCTTCATCTTCCATGACGCTAGGGAGTTCATTCAATACATGCTCATTGATTTCACCGATCATCAGATGAAATCCATAATCAATAACCGCTTTGCCCATTGATTTCTCATGCCAGGTTTGAATCGCCGTTTTTAGCGGTTTTCCTTTATTCGTCAAGCAGAAATCCACAATACAGGTGGTTCCGCCGAAGGCCGCAGCCGTCGTCCCTGTTTCAAAATCATCGGCAGTAACCGTTCCGCCAAATGGCATATCCAAATGGGTATGGGGATCAATTCCTCCTGGAAAAACATAGAGTCCTGATGCATCGATTAATTCTGCCGCATCTGCCTCCAAGCGCTGCCCGATAGCTGCAATCTTTCCATTCTCGATCAACAAATCGGCTTGATAGGTATCCGCAGCGGTAATAATCGTCCCATTCCTTATTATTTTTTTCATTATTCCATCCCCTCTAAATAATCAGACTTGTTACGTTGTGATTAGCTGCATTCCATTCCTTTGATCAACGCTTGCCGTTCGTTCCAAGACATGGATTCCCCATTCGGGATTTCTACCATCGAGATGGCCCCGTCTACCGGGCATACGATGGAACATAGGTTGCAGCCTACGCAATCTTCTTCACGCACCTGCAAATAGCTTTGTCCGCTGGGAGAAGTTAGCATCTCGATACATTGGTGGGAAGTATCTTCACAGGCAATATGACATTTATTGCAATTGATGCACACTTCTTGATCGATACGGGCTACAATTTTATAATTCAGGTTCAACTCGCCCCAGTTCGTGTATCTGGGCACCGATTTCCCGATTAGATCCATGACCGAGGAGATTCCCTTTTCATCCAGATAGTGATTCAAACCGTCGACCATATCCTCAACAATGCGAAATCCATGATGCATCGCTGCCGTACAAACCTGGACTCCCGTTGCTCCCATCAGAAAATATTCAACCGCATCTTTCCAATTGGATATCCCCCCAATACCAGAAATAGGAATATTAATTTCCGGGTGTCTGGCACATTCCGCCACCATATTCAAAGCAATTGGCTTGACGGCCGGACCGCAGTAGCCGCCATGCGAACCTTTGCCATCTACATGCGGAATCGTATTCCATGTATCAAGATCTACGCCCATTAGGCTGTTGATCGTATTGATCATACTGATGGCATCGGCCCCGCCTAGTACGGCAGCATAAGCGGTGGCTGTAATATCGGTAATATTCGGTGTTAGTTTGACGATGACCGGGGTCTGTGCCGCTTCCTTTGCCCAATAAGTCTGTTTTTCTACCAGTTCAGGAACCTGACCCGAAGCGGAGCCCATTCCGCGCTCTGCCATTCCATGCGGACAGCCAAAATTCAGCTCCAATCCATCTACCCCAACGTCTTCAACCCTTTTGACAATTTCATGCCACTTTTCCCTTTTCGGTTCCACCATCAGAGAAACCACGATCGCATGATCGGGAAATCTCTTTTTCGTTTCATAGATTTCTTTCAGGTTAACCTCTAGTGGACGGTCCGTAATCAGTTCAATATTGTTAAAACCAGCCACTCGCTGTCCATTGAAATGAAGGGCCGAAAACCGGGAAGATACATTCAAAATAGGATCTCCTAGTGTTTTCCAAACCGCTCCCCCCCAACCCGCTTCGAATGCTCTCTGCACTTGGTATCCGGAGTTTGTCGGGGGGGCAGATGCTAACCAAAACGGGTTTGGTGATTTAATGCCTGCTAGATTAATATTCAAATCTGCCATCATTATGCCTCCTCGTATCTTATGGGTATGGCAACACCTTACGCGATTTCAGTTGATACTTCTTCAGACCATTGCTGATGAATGGCATAGGCCGCTCGTTTCCCTTGTTCGGCCGCACTCACGACCATGGCTTCTCCTTGACCATCGCCAAAGATGACATCGCCAGCTGCAAACACCTTTGGATGAGAAGTCCGGCCCGTTTCCTCATCAATTTTAACGATCCCTCGATGATGCTCAAGTCCAAAAGCCTCAATGAGCTCTGTATAGCGGGTCTGTCCAATCGCTTTGATGATCGCATCCACCTCCATCGTAAAGGCGGATCCTTCCATCGGAATGGGGCGACGTCTCCCAGATTGATCCGGTTCCCCCAGTTCCATGCGAATACATTCAAGCTGTTTAACCTTTCCGTTCTTGTCACCCATGATTCGTATAGGTTGAGTTAACCATCTGAACTCCACGCCATCAAGCTTAGCAAACTCGAATTCAAATTCATAAGCTGTCATTTCCGCATGAGATCGACGGTAGACTATCTTGACATGGCTCGCACCTAATCGAACAGAACAGGTGGCCGCATCAATCGCCGTATTCCCTGCACCGATGACAGCTACACGTGCCCCGACCAAGTCGGACGTAATGGGCTTCATCTTGGCATCTTCAATAAAGTCTATGGCATCGTAAATCCCTGCCAAATCCTCGCCTTCAATGCCTAGCATCGTCACCTTCGACATCCCGACAGCGAGTACAACGGAATCATAGTTTTCCATTATTTCATCCACTTGGATGTCGACTCCCACCCGAGTGTTCGTCCGAATCTCCACCCCCAAAACTTCCACCTGCTCGACTTCCCATTGCGAGATTTCCTGTGGCAGCCGGAAGGGAACAATACCATAGGTATTCAATCCACCCGCCTTCTCCTTCGCTTCAAAGATCGTCACTTGATACCCCAGCCTGGCTAGCTCTCTAGCCGCAGATAAACCAGCCGGTCCACTGCCAATGACGGCAATGGCTTTTCCATTTGGCTGTCCGGCTTTGAACAAGGGCGCATGATTCTTCATCGCCCAATTGGTGGCATGCCGCTGAAGATCACCGATCATAATAGGCAAAGAGGCATGGTTCAACACACAGGCACCTTCGCATAATTCTTCGGTAGGACAAACCCGGGAGCAAGTGGCCCCTACAGGGTTCGCTTCCATGATGACGCGAGCCGACCCCTTCAAATTGCCGGAGGCAATTTTTTTAATGAAGGACGGGATATTAATCCCCGTTGGACAGGCCTTAATACATGGAGCATCATAACAATAGAGACATCGGTTCGCCTCATCCATCACTTCCTTCGGTTTCAGGTCCGGCTTTACCTCCTGGAAATTTCGCTGTAAAGATTCCAGTGAGATCTCATTTCGGGGTGTACTCATGCACGGTTCCTCCTTCAATTGAATGCTGGTGCCCTACGTCAATTCCTCTTCTTTGCTGAAATGCAACTGTGGGGCCTTACCTGTTTTGTGAGTTGTTTACTAGTCAATATATTCCAGATTTAAGTATTCTAGATCATCATATTGAGTATATAGGTCAACTAAAATCAGGTGATCCTGTCAGTAAACTCATCCCTCATAACATTACCCTCCCTTCCTTTTCAACTCGATCACACAGGGATGACGATGCCTCTGCCCGCCGCTAGGCTGGGTGCTTTTTTTATCCGCAACTTTACAATATAACACCTATACAAAGATGTGAAAAACATCACATCTCATTTTCTATTTTTTAATTATACTGAAATAAATCAACTGTATATTAATTCAGAAGCTAGTGTGCATCAATGGAATTAAAATATCAAATGCAATACACGTGGAGTAAAACTACCTAAATATGAGCTGAAAGATATAGACTGTTAATGTATGGATTGCTAAAGACAAGCTAGTCTCTATCGAAAACAGAGATTGACAACAAATTTTAACGAGGGGGGTCTAGTATGTATTACTGCCTCAAATGTAATGAAACTCATACAAAGCTGCTAACTGACAAAGTTTTTACTACCGGCTATATACTTCATGAAGATAAACGTGTTCCTTTAGGTATTTGTTCTTCTGGAAAGGCAGAGGCCAGCCAAAAAGAATATAGCCAACCACGTGCATAGCTGTTTTATAAAGAAATTAATGATACAAAAAATACTCCCCTAATTTTTTTCTAAGTCCGTATTCTATCTAGCTTTCAAATCCACTTCACTCACATGAAGCGTCAAAGAAAAAATAACAATCAAATTCACTTATGTAATAAAAACAGGGAGCCCCTTCTAAACGGGCTCCCTTCTTGATTATTCACTCGTATACTCCATTTTCTTAAAGTAGGCATAAGCCAGCCAAGCAAATAAAAACATCAATCCCATCGCTCCCATATAATAAGGAAGAGAGTCGAAATGACCATCCAAATAACTCTCCACCATGTATTGGGTGAGAATTACCTGTATGGACACCAAAATAATAAAAATCCACCATGCCATCCTCATCTTACTATCCTCCTTCATCTCTTGGCATTCCTACTTCATCATCAAATCCTCTTCTTTATATAGAATCCACTTGTTGTGCCTGTCAAAGCCTTTACGCTCCATGATTAGCTGCTTGATGGTTGACCATTCCAACCGCATAAATTCCATCATTTTCGAAGGCCAATTCAATCGAGGGAAGCGGCCGCTGTGGCGGTCCGGCCAAGACGGACCCATCTTCTACCGCAAAAAAGCCATTGTGACAAGGACACATCAGATTCCCGGAAGGCTCGTCCCAATAAACCGGACATTGGAGATGTGTACATTTAATATGGTAAGAACGGTAGTCCTTCTCCGTTAATCTAACCAGAATGGCCGGATCATTTTCGTTGGGGTAGGCAAACGTTTTACTTTTACCTATCTCCAGTTCATTCAAATCAGCAATTTTATATCGATCCACCTGATTCTCTTCGGCACGCTTTCGCATCGCTATAGCGGCAAAGGGAGTGGAACTGAGAAAGAATACACCGATCAGCGCTAGCGTGGATGCGATGAATCCCCGCCTATTCAGATCCAACTCCCTTTCTCTGCGAATATTCAGGGAGATATCCCGCAAGAAATTTTCTAATTTCGCCCGCATGCTTGCTTACCCTCCTTCTTCTGTATGCTGGTGCCCTACGTCGATTACCCTCTCTTTCACCAGCGATTGTTGTGCCCCCCCTGAGGGGGCCTTTATCACTTGGCATTCCTACTACGTTCAGGAATGCACCTGTACGTCCTTACACTTCATGATAACCAAACCGGTGACCCTTCACATCGGGCAGACCGATCACTGTTCTTGTTTCAATCTCGGTATCTCCAAAATTCCATTTGTACTGGACTTCCTTATTCATTTTTTTCTTGGCTTGCTCTTCTTCCAAAAACAGAATGGTATTGGTGGGGCATACACTTACACACATCGGCGGTCTCCCCTTCGATGTCCGGTCATAACAGAGATCGCACTTGTACATCAGGTTCTTTTGTTCGTCTACTCGCGGAATCCCGAAAGGACAAGCATAGGTGCAATTCTTGCAAGCGATGCATTTTTCATGGGAAGCCGACAGCACGGTTCCATCCTGTGTGACGGAAATGGCCTGAACCGGACAGGACTCTGCACAGGCTGGCGTTACACAGTGCATGCAAGGGGTGGGGGAAGTAGCCACCGTTTCCCCCGGATTCAATTCATCCACAAACATGCGGGACAAATGATCGTGTCCGCTGCATTCTTCGCAACCGATCATGCAGGCCCGACAGCCGATACATCGTTCAAAATCAATGTAAAGTACTTTGGCCATCTTGCACCTCTTTTTGTTCCGTTTTTTCAATCTTGACTGCACAAACCTTAAACTCTGGCATCTTGGATTTGGGATCAAGGACAGGATTGGTTAAATGATTAATCGCTAAGGTTTTTCCCCAATGATAAGGAACAAAAAACATATCCGGACGAATGATTTTGGTCAGCTTGGCCGGTACTGTGATATTTCCGCGACGGCTGCTAATTTTGACATAGTGCCCATTCTCAATTCCCTGTTTCTTAGCGGTATCCGGATGAATTTCCACATAGGGATCTGGACAAAACTTGCGGAGGGCATCAATTCTCCTCGTTTGGTTTCCGCTCAGATAATGAAAAACGACCCGTCCCGTCGTAAGCAAGAATGGATATTCCTCATCCACATCTTCATTGGGCCCCAAATGTTCGATAGCCAAAATACGCGCTTTTCCATCCGGAAAGTTAAATTTTAAGTCTTCGAACAACCGGGGAGTTCCCGGATGCTCCTCGCTCGGACAAGGCCAGAACACGCCATCCATCTGGTCAATTTTTTCATAGGAAATTCCCGAATAATCAGCAGTTCCCCCTTTGCTAGCCCTTCGAAGTTCATTAAAAATCTCTTCAGAAGATTGATATTGAAAATACTGTCCCCTACCCAAACGCTCCGCTAAAAGGCTGATGATTTTCCAATCTGTCTTCGCTTCCCCTGGAGCCCGATCGAAACCTTTGATCCGCACCACCCGGCCCTCCACATTCGTGGTTGTCCCGTTGTCTTCAATCCATACCGTAGCGGGAAGCACCACATCTGCCAATTCAGCCGATTCAGATAAAAAGAAATCGATCGCTACAAAAAAATCAAGCTTGCTTAAATATTCTTTTACATTTCCTACACTCGGAGCCGAAACCATCGGATTACTGCAGACGAGAAGCATTCCTTTCACTTCATCGCCTATGGACTTAAGCAACTCGTATGCCGACTTGCCCGGTCCAGGGATTTCACTTTCATCGACCCCCCACACCTCGGCTATATGCTTTCGCGCCTCAGGATCGTATATCTTGCGGTAACCAGGGAGCTGGTCGGCTTTTTGACCATGTTCCCGTCCGCCTTGACCATTTCCCTGACCTGTAAAGGTGGCAAAACCAGACCCCTTACGTCCAACCTTTCCCGTAATTAAACAGAGGTTAACATAATTGGAAACATTATCAGATCCTTTGGCATGCTGCTCAATTCCCCGGGCAAACATGACCATGCCGTTCTTTGCTTTTCCGAATAACCGGGCAGCCTCTATAATTTTTTCTTTTTCCACTCCCGTAATTTGCGCTACATATTCGGGATTGTAGTCAGCTACGAGCTTTTTCAAATCTTCATATCCATTGGTATGGTTCTGAATAAAGTCCATATCGATCATATTTTCTTGTATAAGAACATGCATGATTCCATTAGTAAGGGCCAAATCTGTACCTGCACGGATATTTAAATGAACATCCGCTACAAGGGCGGTTTTGGTTTGTCTTGGATCGACCACAATCATTTTGGCCCCTCGATCCCTTGCTCCCCACACATAAGGCATCGAAAGGGGATGACACTCAGCCGTATTGGATCCAGCAATGAGCAAGACATCTGCTGACTTAATATCGCTCCAGGGATTCGTGGAACCGCGATCAATTCCTACACTTTGGTTAAAACCAACGGCAGCCGACGACATGCAATAACGGCCATTATAATCAATATTTTTGGTCCCGAGACCAATCCGGGCAAACTTGCCGATAACATAGCATTTTTCATTGGTCATGGAAGAACCGCTGTAAATCGCAAATGCATCCTTCCCATGCTCTGCTTGAATCGATTTCATTTTGGCGGCAATCAAATCCAACGCTTCGTCCCAAGTTGCTTGAGTAAGCTCCCCGTTCTTGCGAATAAGCGGGTGTAATAGGCGCTCTTCATGCTCGACTTGACGATACGCCGAAACTCCTTTGGGACAGAGCCTTCCCCCATTCATCGGAAAATCATATCGGGGTTCAACGCCGACCACCTTTTTGGTTTCGTTATTCACCCGAATATTCATACCGCACTGCATTCCGCAAAAGCAGCAATGGGTAGGAATCAGATGCTCTCCTTCCCGAGTGATGGCATCAACGTTCCGCTGGGAATATTCAGCGTTCTGGATGTGTGACAAGTCCGCTCTCTCCTTTCGGTTCAATCTCCAGTCCATTTTTTCCGTTATTCTTGATAAATAGTCCTGCTTCCCCCAAGCCTACTTTGGCCCCATAGGCAGCGAGACGATGAGTAACCCTCCGGCATTCCGAACAAAGATCCGACATATGCAGGGATGTTTGTTCAATAGGTACAGAAAGATTCCGGTTTTTCAACGCTAATTGAACATCTTTAATCTGAGCCTCTGTCGCATATTCCCGGCCACAACGTGCACATGGCTTTTGATTCTCCAATTGATGATACATGGGAATAACCAAAGCTAAAAACCGCAAAGGTACATGCCAAAATTTCCCGAATGGAAAATAAAGCAGCAGCACAATCACCGTAATCTGATGGGTAATGCCTATTCCCACATAAAACATACCTCTCATCCACATAGCGGAAACCGTTAACAAAGTTCCTGTGACGGTCACGGCGATCAGCAGTACCAAGGGGAAAATATCGTACTCTTTCCCCTGCTCTACCAAAGTCTTTTTCTCCACAGCCCGTCGAATCAAAGCCATCGTACAGCCCACGAGAACCATCAGACCTGACCAGTTCAACCCATGATAGATAATAAAGGCCTGCACCGAATCGACTGGCATATAAAAAGCGGGAATTCCGAAAACCACGACCGCGTAAGTACGGGGATCCACCAATTCAAAATGCATCCAACCAAGTACCAACCCAAAGGTAATGGCGAATGATAAGATGACTCCCCAAGAAATCAGAAAGTGTTGAAGGCCGCGATAAAAGGATCGTTTATAAATAAACTTCTGCTGAAAAATATTTTTCCAAAAGGTGGTGAACAAAAAACTTAGTCCTTTTGCTGAACGCATCATACGCCAGCCCTGCTGCCATAACCGCCGCGTAGGCGGACGCATGGCCCATGCCGTTACCCGAACGGTCATAAGTAGAATACATAGAACGGTAGCCCACAAATAGCCATAAAGCGCAATATCATAGTACCCGAATTGTTCTGACCCAAAATAAATCGAGAGGAACACAATAACCAAAGCGATAAACCCGTTCCTCGCCGCTTTGGAAGAAAAGGAACCCTGATTGTATTCAGAGGGTTGATACGTAGCTCTCTGCATAGGAAGTTTCCTCCTTTAATGATGAAATGGGTAGTAATGTAAGGACCTATTGGATATCATTCCCACTTTCATAAAAATAACTCACAGAAAACATTTGAATCACCTATCTAAGGTTGAAGTCATTAAAAAGAGACTTCCCAAAGGAAGTCTCTTTATATCCCCAACAACTCACGAATTTCCTCCTCAGAAAAACTGGACAATGTCGTTTCCCCAGGCTGGAGCACTTGTTCAAACAGTTCTTTTTTCTTCTGCTGCATTTCATACATTTTTTCTTCAATGGTTCCTCTGGCAATCAGCCGCATGACTTGTACGCTGTTTTTTTGTCCCATGCGATGAGCGCGTCCAGCCGCCTGTTCTTCAATGGCCGGGTTCCACCACAAATCATAGAGGATGACCGTATCCGCTCCGGTTAAATTCAATCCGGTCCCTCCCGCTTTGAGGGAAATAAGAAAAACGTCCTTTTCTCCGTGGTTAAAACGTTCTGCCATGTCCACGCGTTCTTTGGAAGGGGTTTGCCCATCCAGGTAAAAGTAGCCGGTCTTCCCGCGATCAAGCTCCTCACGGATGATCTGAAGCATGCTGGTAAATTGGGAGAACACCAAAAGTCTTCGCTTGTTTTCCAACGCGTTCTCCATGATTTCCTGAAGCTGTTCCAGCTTTCCCGACTGACCGTGATAATCCTCGATAAATAGAGCAGGATGACAGCAGAGCTGTCTGAGTCGGGTCAATCCCGCCAAAATCTTCATGCGGCTCTTGTCAAATCCTTCCGCTTGTATGGAATCCTTGGATTCATGTTGGATTTTTTCCAAGTAGGCGAGATAGAGCTCTTTCTGTTTTTTGGTGAGTTCTGATGATTGAACCGTTTCAATCTTGTCAGGCAGCTCCTTCAACACCTCTTGTTTAAGCCGCCTTAACACAAAAGGCCGAACCATCCTGGAGATTCGATCAGGTTCGAGTTTTTTAAAGACACTCTGATTTTGAAAGAAGCCAGGCAGGATCGCATCAAAAATGGACCACAGCTCGTCCAGCGAATTTTCGATGGGTGTGCCGCTCAAGGCAAACCGCTTAACGGCTTGGATCTCTTTGACGGCTTTGGCCGTTTTGGTCATATGGTTCTTGATCGCCTGGGCCTCGTCTAAGATCAGGGAGTCGAATTCCACCTTTTCATAGAATTCCAGATCCTGGCGCAAAAGCGGATACGAGGTGATGAATACATCCGGCTTTTGATCACGATGAAAGCCGTATCGTTCTTCAGGCGTGCCATACGCCACTACGACATCCAAATCAGGAGCAAATTTTTCAAACTCGTTTTTCCAATTGTAAACAAGAGAAGCAGGACAGACTACAAGAGATGTTTTCCGATCGGTTGGATGTTCTGTTTTCTCGGAGAGAAGATAAGCAATCGCTTGAAGTGTTTTTCCAAGTCCCATGTCATCGGCCAAAATGCCCCCCAGACGATAATGAGCCATCGTTTTCAGCCATTGAAAACCAATCTGCTGATAATCTCGAAGGGAAGCACAGAGGTTGGATGGCAGCTCATAATCCAGATTATCAGGGTTTTTGAGATCTTGAATCAGGCTGCGAAACTTCTTGCCAAGCTTCACAGCATAGGGGTTCCCTCCGCTCATGATGTCATCAATCTGTAATCCCCGGTAAACGGGAAGCTGCAAGACTCCCTTGTTGACCTGCGTTTTCTGAATATGAAGCTCCTCAAATAATTGACTCATCTTTTGGAAGGATTCAACCTCCAACGAAACAAATGCACCGCTCGGTAACCGGTAAAATTTCTTCTTTTCCACCACGGATTGCAGAATTCGATTGACTTGCTCACGCTCAATTCCCTCCATATCAAAGCGAATCTCCAACAGATTGCCCCCCGAATCGATATCCACCTTCGTCAAAGGGTTAGCTGGTTTGAGCAAGATCAACGATTTAACTGCATGGGTGAGAAAAATCTCGGCACGATCTTCTAATTGGGGAAGGGATGTAAATAAAAAATCGTAAATCTCTTCTTCACCCTTAAGATGACACGTTTTTCCATCAAACTGGAAAGGAATCCGTTCGATAATGGCCATGATCTCTTGCTCTTTTTCCATTTCCCGCATAAGGATTACACCATTCACCGCCTCATCGTGGGTATCATTTTGGAACGGATCCATCACGATCGGACCATAGTGATATTCAAGCTTAACGATCAGCTGTTCATCTTGCTGATCGATAAACACCTTCGATTGCAGCGGCGGGCTCATGATTTGTTCGGACACTTGCTCTGCCAGCTCCATCTGTCCGATACGCTTCAGCTTGGGGATCACCGTGGAGACAAATCTCCCCATCTGATGTGGAGCGACTGGCAGGACGCTTTCCCCTGATGATTTAATAAAGGGAGATAAGCTTTTGAACAGCTCCTTCTGTACGGGTGATAGCTTATACACCGACCCCTCTTGAAATATCCATCCATATGACTCATAGTAAGAAATGGCCTGCAAGGAGGTTAAGTCAAGCTGGTAATCCCCGGATGATCCTTTCTCCAAGCGGAAATGAAATGGGAGTTTATGATGGTCACTGTAATGTTGATAGGATACGTTGGTTAGTCCTTCAAAGGTCGTACTCCGTTTGAGCAGCATAGCCAAAAGCCGGTCTGCCATCATCGGAGGGACGAGCAGCGATCGCTCATTTTCCTGGCGCGAATAAAAATGGCTCATCTGATCCCGGTAGAATTCCGCCTGCTTTCGCACCTCTTGCAACATGTCCATAATCTCTCGATCCTCTGCCATAAATTCGTGTTCTGACGGATCATAGGTAAATTTGCTAGTAAACACATACTCAGAGTGATTCTCTATGCATTGCAAGAACTTTGAAAGATCTTTTACAACATAAGGCCGCTTTAGCCCTGCCTTCAACTCTATGCTTATCAATCGATTTCCCAACCTCGTGCCGGAGTATGTCGGGGAGCAAATGAATTCGATTGATAACAGCTCCTTAGCCACCAAGGGATGATCTGCCTGCTCTGAACCCAACTCGTTGTCAAAGGTGTGCATCATTTGGCTTGCTTGATTATATTTACGTTGAGCAAAACCTGGTTTTCTCGGTTCTCTGCCTAATTTCCGTTGTTTCTGCTCGATTTCCAGTAGCACCGCCACGATGTGTTTGCATGAGTCATACGTGTAAAAAGCGGGACACTCACAATTCGCCCTAATTTGGTCATCAAACAGATCAACAAATACCTCATAGTCCTCACTTCCGGATACTTCGGCATACCAACTTTCTAAAGTAGGATCTTTTGCAAGATGGTTCACCCGACCCTCTCTGAAATAAGAGTCGCCTCTATTATAAATAGTGGTCGAGCCGCACCATTGTTTAATCTCGTTTATGGTTAACAAAAAAGTTGCTGTATTCATTTCATCACCTCAACCACTAAGGACATAATCCTAGTTATACTACCCTATCATAACCAGAAAGCTAGATCATGACAAATTCCTTTCGGATCGGCTGAGTTGAATAAAAAACTATACAGGAATACTCAAGCATTCGTTTCCATTCATTTGACGGAAGCTGCTAAACCCTTTATTATTATAATAACAAAAAGTTAGTTAATTATTTTTATACAACATCATTTACTAAAGAGAGGATCATACTCCATGCTAGAATGGATTGCCATGCTAACGATGCTTCTTGACCATATTGGTCTTATCTTTTTCCCTGAAGAGAAGTGGCTGCGAGTGATTGGAAGAATGGCCTTTCCACTTTATTGTTGGGGGATTGTTCAAGGGTACTATCAGACACGGAATGTTGAACACTACATGGGGCGGTTACTTGTGCTAGCCCTGCTTTCTCAATTGCCTTATGCTTACGCTTTTGAGTTGCCCAAGTTAAATGTCATTTTCACCCTTCTACTTGGGCTTCTTGCTATCTATGTTTATGATCGTATAGAAAATTATAAAATTGCTTTACTTTTCCTCATTGCGCTTTTGTCCTCTTTGATTCCGATGGACTACGGGATTTATGGAATTAGCTTGATGATCATTTATCACCTATGGCGCGGCAGGGAAACGATCCAAGCTCATCTAGGACTAAATCTCTTTTGCCTACTATTCTTTGGTTGGCTGACCCAAATGTTTAGTCTCCTGGCCACCCTCTTACTCACCCAGGTTCCTGTATTGGGCAGATATCGGTTAAAAGGAGGCTTTCGATGGGTGTATCGACTTTTTTACCCTGCACACTTGCTCATTCTATACGTATTGAAATTGATGATGGAAGGATAAATGGAGCCCCGAAAGGAGCTAATCTATCTGAACGGTTCCACTCCCTTCACATACGGAACATTCATGGATATAGGCAAATTCCAATCCATGCTGATAAAAACCTTTACCTGAGCAATTAGGGCATACCTCACGTTGTTCGACATTGCTCTGTGCCTGAATTTCATTCCATCTTTTAAATAAACTCAAGTCGAATCCCTCCAAAAAAACTTTTTTCTTATATTCCCCTGAAAATTATTTTTAAGTAGTGCCTTAAATTGGAATAAGACCACCTACAAAAGTGCAGGTGGTTCGTAAAGAGTCCTTCACGATAGCTTTCCTTATTCACTAGCTTTCAATTTGGCGAGCTCCCTCTCTACTTCCTCTTGCATGGAGGGATCTTCCATTAAAGAAGGGGTATTCGGAGAAATGCGGTGATGCACCTCTGCTTGTGCTTCCAGCATTAAAATTCGTTCTTCCGCACGGGCTAGGCCTTTTCCGAGGTGATTCATATCCAGTGACCCCACCTTATGTTGAATCTGCTGAATCGACTGGGCTACGTTTGCTCTGGAAATGAGAAGTAATCTTTTATGCTTAAGTTCATCATATCTTGCATTCAGTTCATTCAACTTCTCGAGTAGAAGAGTGGTCTGTTGTCTCATCGCTTGTAACTGCTCTTCATACAACTTCCCCTTTTTCTCCTGGATGAGTTTATCCTGAATGGCCAGTGACGCAACCTTTTCCTCCCCCTGCTGGACGGCGAGCTTAGCTTGACGTACCCTTTTAGCAATCAATTCTTCAACTTCCCTAATGAGTGCTTTTTGTCTTTTCTCTAAATAGATTTGGTTGGACATTGCCTGTTTTCCTTTGTTAATTTCCTCCTCCATTTCCCTTTCGTAATGACTCAGCATTTGAATAGGGTTCTCAAGTTGATCTAGCCATCCATTGACTTCAGACGCAGTAATGTCTTTGATTCGTTTTAAAATACCCATCTTAGTGATCCTCCTTAGGTTTCATTTGATTTTTTTCCCACTCATCCAAAAAATCAACGGACTGGACATGGCTGGAATAGCTTGGATAAGAAAAGGGCTGTTGGATAATCTGTGAATTTGTCTTTCTTCTGAACCAGCGAACCAGTATCACGATGACACCGCTCCAGAAGGCAATGGTCACAAGCGTCCAGATCCACTGAAATCCTCCCATAAAGGCTTGTCCTCGCATCATATGAGGCTGTCCATGCCCCATGCCATGATACGGACGAAATTCATGCGCCCCATGAAAAGGGTGTCCTCCCCATAGCCCAAGCACTAGCTTCATAACAATCATTAGGAAGATGGCTGCCACGATCCATTTCAAACC
>JAKFCU010000066.1:0-19378 GCA_036676475.1 Brevibacillus sp. | reverse complement strand
ATGGTATAGGGAGAACCTTGCGGGACGGGTGGATAAGTTATGTGTCGTTCCTTTACTAATGAAGATTGGGCTCCCCAATGAATTTGAAGTTGCAAGGGTTCATTGTTCGTCACCTTAGGCTTATACCGCAGAAAATAATAATAGTCTCCTGTATTTTTTAGCAGGATTTCTTCAAGCTGCAATTCTCCTAGGAGATGCTCTTGATCAACAACATGCCATCTCTTTTGCGAACGAGCAATAAGCCCTTTTTCAAGTGCGGAACTTCTCTTTTTCAACGGTTTAAGCTGATAGGCAGGATGAATGAGTTGAATCTCCGTCTGAAAAGGCGTGTTTTCACTTGGAGCGATACTAGAGATATGATGTTGCGATTGATAAAGGTATTTTATGTAGACTTTATAGCTTACGAAAACAGCTCCGCCTATCAGACAAGCTATGAGAATAAACGCAGTAACCTCAACGGAAACACAACTTTTACACCTACAATCTTTTAAGTATAGAGAACATCTTACCATTTCAACTCTAGTACATTCAAATATAAGGAGTTGTAAAATCTGTGATTGACCGATCGGACGAAGAGCATAGAACTTTTAGAATGAATAATATATGTTCTTGATAACGAACGATATTAGAGTTATACTAAGGGTTAGATACAGAATTCTAACTATTATACAACTACAGGTTTCACAGGAAAAGGTCAATGCTCCACGGAGTCTGACCTATTCAGATCGCATCAGCTTCTTTTTCACTGCCTACTCTTAATAAAGAACGATTTTTAGAAAAATATTTCTATAGCATTCATTAATATGTAACCAAAATAATCATAATGGAGAGTGAAGCTATGCTTGCCGACCTTGAGCGAAGTATCAGTGCAAAAGAGAAGGTAACCAGCTATGCCTATCGCAAAATGTGGAATACAGTCCTTACTCCAGATTTAAAGGAACAAAATATTGCGTTTTTATGTATAGGAAGTAACCGGTGTACAGGGGATGCCTATGGCCCTTTAGTGGGGACATACCTTAAGGAGCGGGGATTTAGTAATGTCTATGGATCGATAGATAAGCCGGTTCATTTTTTGAATTTACAAGAGACCATTGAACAAATCCCTCCATCCAAAGAAATCATCGCAATCGATGCTGCATTAGGCAATAAGAATCATGTCGGCTATTTATTTTTTGAAAAGGGCCCTATCGAACCTGGAAAAGGGGTTGGTAAAGTGGTTGCACCAGTAGGGAACTTTCATATTAAAGGGATCGTGAATATCCAGACCGGATTTCAGCAGCAGCTTCTCTTAATGTGCACTCAATTGGATAGAGTCATGGACATGGCCAAACAAACGGCTTTTGTCTTAAGGTGGATCTTCCCAAGAAAATAGTCATTGCCTGTCACCTGTCGATCCTTGTCGAGCCCAAATACAGAAAAAGCTCGATTATCCATGTTGGATGATCGAGCTTTTTAGCAGAAATCTTTCGTTCTTTCATAACTAGGTGCTTATATTGAAGACATTTTTTGCCGGTGATAGATTACTCTGCTGTGGATCCTAACCTTCTCATAGTCATCTTTGCAATCCTGAAGTAATTGCTCATTTAGACGATACCAATAGCAATGCCAATGATACTGCACTCGTTGAATTAGGTTCACCCTAACTACCTCCTCCATTTTTCCACATAAATCAGACGGGAGGCGCGATATTCGGTAGCTGGCTGGCATTCTGGTTTTCCAGAGAAAGCCCCTCTAGCTTTGCGTCACCACTTTTCAATGGTTTTGCCTTTATCGTAGACCTATGTGAAAGTCAAATATAGTTATATTTTATCAGAATAAATCAAGCTATCTAAATAGTGCTTTGTGCCTAATTTATCTTTTATGGGTAGGTGATTTGAATGGTTTTCGGTTTAATTCATCAATAAACAGTTACTTTATTCTTGTTCCGTATTCCGTCATTCCCCAAGCATAAATTTTAATTTCATTTTGATCTACTTTTTCTACGTACCAATCAGACTCCATTTGTCCATTAAGAAGTAATATCCGCCCATTCTCAGCTGTTTGCCAAACCCCTTTGATCGTTTCTCCCACTACTTCCCATATGTAGGAACCGTCCTCTTTAATACTTAAGATTTTTCCTTTGGCACCATTCACATATTCTTGCTTGATGGTCGTTGAGCCATCTCCATTGAGGGTAGAGTCAGTAGTAGCATATCCCCCTGGGACCCAAATTTCCCAATTTCCCGCATAGAAGTGAGAAGAATCTTTCTCCTGTTTCGGTGGATCTAAATAAAAGTAATATTGATTGTTAATGGTAACTTTTGTTGTAGCAGAGTCCCAATCCACCTTGTAGCCCAAAGATTCCGAAATAAAACGCAAAGGAACCATTGTTCTGCCTTTTGTAATTTTGGCAGGTGTTTCTAAAGCTACTTCTTTTCCATTTACGTATGCAACTTTAGAGTTGATTTTTAGTTTGACAACCGTCGATCCTTTAACTGCTTTCACCATTCCTTCTTTACTATCCCAATCGAATGATGCGCCTAGCGGTTCCAGGATATCTCGAACAGGAACTAACATACGTCCATTCTCAAGGATTGGAAGGACATCAAATACGATGGCCTTGTTTATCCCCGTGGATGGTTCTGGAGGATTCATATTGGTTTCATCAGACCACAGCTTTTCAGACCATAATTCAGTATATCCTTGACCTGTATTTCCTTGATTTGTTGTTCCTGTTGTCGGCTCGCCCAGCTGCCAATCTCCATCAGACCAAACTTCCGCAGCTAAAGTCGATTGTACCAAACCCAACGATAGAACAAATGATAAGCCTAGTATGACTATCTTCTTTTTCATATTCCTTTTCCCCTCCATATAAATAAGATGATATTACCATTATATCTTGTTAGAGCAGGCTTTTGGATACATGACCAGTAGTGGATCCTAAAAAAAAACACTACTTTAGGTCCAATCCAACCTGTCGTATCGTGATGTATCTTTATTACAAGATTGAAAAGAGCCTTCTCATTTCTGAGGAGACTTATATATTAAGGTGCGAAACTTTACCATCAACGCCCGGCTACCATCCCAAGGGATTTAACCACTGCTGACCCCAAAATCCATTAGGATCAGAATATCGAAATCCATCAGCAGGGGAGAACAAAAGACCATTTGAGGAACTGGAACCTTCGCTTCCTGTTGATGAGGAAGAATTCTTGTGATTAGGAATGTTAATTTTTATGGATGGAGCAGGGGGATTGACCTTCACCTGTTCAGCTTGATATTTTTCTATGTCTTCAGCTTGAAAAATTTCAATATCCTCTGCTTGAAAAGGCTCAATATCGGAAGATGTATAGGCTTCTATTTCGAGACTGCCCTTTGGATAAATTAATATTTGTTGAGAGTCTTTATCATAATAGACATCTTGGTTGAGATTTTGAGAAATAAACCGGATGGGTACAAACGCACGTCCATTTATGATCTGGGGTGGTACATCTATTCGAGATGGCTGGTCATTCACTAATGCAGTCTCTTTATTAATCCATAGTTTGATAGTGGTATTTTCAAGATTAATAGAGATGAGTTGATCATTTGGATTCCAACTAACTAAAGAACCCAGTGATTCAGAAATAAAACGAACAGGAACCAAAGTACGGCCTTGTATAACAACCGGAGTTACATCTAGTTTTTTCACTTCCCCTTTTGATACTGCTTGATTGTCCCCTATTTTTAGAACCACCATATTCTTCTGAATTTGCTCCGCTACTTCTTGATTATACCTTTGAATTTCTTCAGCTTGGTATGGCACGATTTCCTCTACATGATAGGGTTGGATTTCATCTGCCTGGTATGGCTGGATCTCCTCTGCATGATAAGGTTGGATTTCATCTGCCTGGTATGGCTGGATCTCCTCTGCATGATAAGGTTGGATTTCATCTGCCTGGTATGGCTGAATCTCCTCTGCATGACTTACTTGTAGTGTGATGGATGCTACGAGGGATAATAACAGAAAAGAACATAATTTTCTCATAATAGTACCTCCCATTTGGATTATTCTTCCTAACCTAATAATATACGGAAAGCTAACGACATAATTCGGGTGGTGACAGGCACTCTACTTCCGATCTGCTCGTTCACAGCGATCCGAACGATGCGGTAACTCACCTTATGAAATAAAAAAATGCTATCATCCCTCTATTGAGATTTCTATCTTTTGTCCTAAATTTATTTTTAAAATATCATCGAGTTTCTGTCAGCTCAACCATCTAATGGTCACAATAAGCATTTCTGATTTCCCAGAATTGTTCAGTATTTTCAATGAAGAGATCGACTAGCTGAGGATCAAAATGCTGACCCCTTTCCTCCTTAAACAATTCTATGATTCTATTTAACTCCCATGCTGGCTTATAGACTCTGTTGCTTCCCAGTGCGTCAAAAACGTCGGCAATGGCAGTTATTCGTGCAAAGATATGGATCTCTTCACCCTTAAGCCCATTCGGATAACCCTTCCCATTCCATTTCTCATGATGTTCATGCGCCACTATCGCTGCAGACTTCAATAGATGACGCGATGAATTATTTAGAAGTTGATATCCTATCTCAGAATGAGTCATCATCACTGCGAATTCCTCTTCTGTTAATCTTCCTGGCTTCTGGAGAATAGCATCGGGAATAGCAACCTTACCGATATCATGCATGGGAGATACCATCTTTAACAGCTCTGCGTCCTGTTGACTCAATCCATATTTTAAAGCCAATAAATAAGAATACTCGGCAACTCTTTTCACATGGAAACCCGTTTCCTTCGAACGGCTTTCCCCAATTTCACCCATGGTAAGGATGATTTCTTTTTGCGTTTCTTCTATCTCCCGATTTAAAATGGCCGCTTCCAGGGATTTGCCTGCATAGGAAGCAGCTAGCGTCAGGTGTTCCAAGTCCTTCTTGGAAAACACACCGCTGCTGGTCTTTTTATTGACCGCTTGATAAGCCCCCATGATCACTCCACTGTTACTTTCGAAAGGAATGACCAAGACTGATTTGGTGATATACCCTGTGGATCTATCTACCTCTGGGTTGAAGCGGCGATCCTCGTAAGCATCCTCTATGATCACAGCCTCCTGATTTTCAATAGAATACCCTACTAAACCGGTCCCCAACGGAACTCTAATCTCCTCGACCCCATGAGCTACTTTTGTCCATAATTGTTTGTTCTTATCGTCAATCAGCCATACCGTACAACGGTCAGCCAAAATGAGCTCTCTTCCCATATCAGCCATGAATAGAAGAAGCTGATCCAATTTTTTTTCATTCGCAATCTTCGCCGCATAGGAAAAGATCACACGCAAAATCTGTTCCGGCGATAATTCATTTTGCTCCAAATCCATGTCACCTCTTGCTTGATTATTCATTCACCAAGTCAGTGATATAACGAATCGTGACTACGCTGAAAATAATAAGACCTTTCACCTAATTATAGTATAATTTACCTTGTGTGTATCTGTCAGCACGATTCTACCAATGATGCACATAAAATAAAATAATTCTAAATTCACAACAACGATGACCCCTGCTCCATGGATGATGAAAAGACCAAAGATCAGGTTTTTCTCGTTCGACAAAATTCGCACGGTGCACCAAGAGGCACAATCCTCTTCTGGCTTACGCTGAAGAGGTCTTGGCAGGCACTCTCACGATTTCGGACTATAATATCGCTTCAGCCATTTGCTTATACCCTCTAAACCGGGAAAAAGAATTCTTTCATTAATATTAGCCTGATCCAATTTATCTCTTATTTCCCATTTAAGATTAGATGGAATGATGATTTTTTTATACAGCTTGGGTTCCCCTTTAATAAATTGATTTAATATCCCTCTATTATTAGACATGATGGAAAAGCAACCATACTGGTTAATGATCCTGTCCGTAAGTGATGGAGGTTCAAAAAATAGCGAAAAGTCCCTGTTATGCAAATCCCGATATTTATCAAATTCTGCTAAACTGCCAATTTCACGAAGGATGTCGACGGTAAAAAGATAGGCACCCTCTTTATCTAATATTCCCTTAAATTGTAATGGCAGCTTTTCATTTATTTTATGAATATCTATACACCAAACTATCCCGTCTTTATCAAACTTCAACGTATCCTCTGTTGCAAAATGGAGAGCAACATAGGGAGAAAAGGTCCAATCCAGCAACCGGGTAGGCAACCCATGATGTTGAGCAACCGCCAGTAATTCCCACACGGTCCCTTCTTTAATTTGCCTGCTGGTATATTTCTTGAAATTCCGGAGAATATGGCTTTCTAATTCATGGTAATTGCCACCGAGTCTAACCAAACTCGTTTTCAATTCATAGGATTTATCACTTAACCCACGATAGGCATAGGGTGAACGGTACCTTCCCCATTGTTTTTCTGCATTATAAGAATCTTCAAACAATACTTTTTGCAGCTGTTCCCATGAGTCTATTATGACGTCTTTATTTTGGCTTTCCATAGACATTCCCTTCTCTTCTCCTTTCCGTTCAATTTGACACCGATTTTCAGCATATATTCATCCATATTCCTTCACCAGCCCGTCTATACCTGTTACACTACAGAACAAGAATTTGAAGATGTTAAACCCATAAACACAAAAATGCCCGATCTCCATGATGGATCATCGGGCATTTTATTCGACAAAACTCGGGTGGTGCACCAAGAGGCACCATCCTCTCCTTGCTTACGCAGAAGAGATCTTGACAGGCACTTAGCTATACTCAAAGTAGTTCTTTTCGGTCTCCCAAAGTCCGACTTTGTGAAGCTTTGGCAGATGTGGGGACAACATGTTGTAGATGACCATGGCCACGACTTCTGATGTGGGATTGAGTTCCTTCAGCTCAGGCACCTCAAGATTAAGATGCTTGTGATCCAGTTTGCTGATTACCTCACGATGGACGATTTCATCCAGCTCAGCCATATTCATGACCATGCCGGTCACTGGGTCAATTTCTCCTTGAACACTGACATCTAAGTAGTAGTTGTGTCCATGGCCATACGGGTTGTTGCATTTCCCAAAGATTTCCCGGTTTTCTTCGTCACTTAACTGTTCACTATGAAGTCGGTGAGCCGAACAGAAATGATATTTTCTTGTGAATTGAATCAATGATCCTGCCTCCTTTTCTGAGTACAAGAATGGGTTCTCCCATAAACGAAGCTTTTTCAATCGGTGCGGAGTGAATTGATCCTCAAGTGTCTTCCATATATAGTTCACTATGTTTTCTGTAGTGGGAACCACCGTTTCAAAGTAAGGATGTTCCCAATTGAGGAACTTGCCATCAAACTCTTTCTCTATTAGCCCCTTTACCACTTGATTCACGTCTGTGATATTGACAACAATCCCAGACTTCATATCTAATTCCCCGCTAATCGTCACCTCAAGGCGATAATCATGGCCATGGCCGTAGGGATTGCTGCAAAGGCCGAAAACACGCTGATTTTGTTCCTCACTCCACGAGGAGATACGATAAAAATGAGCAGATGAAAAGTCCACCTTCCTCATCAATTGAACAATCACATCCACACCTCCATTCATCCAGCTAAAATCAAATTCTAGATAAATTTAACATTTCTTCCCTCCGAAGTATATTCGGTTAATTTCGACAAATTCCTTTAGGACTTTTGGCCTATATTTAAAGAAAATCCCTTACTCCATCCAATGAGTCAGGGGTAAGGGATTGTTTCGCGTTAACCTTTAATTTTAGCCATAGCGGCTTCCTGAATTCCGTTAAATAACATATTGAACTGTTCTACAGATAAAGGCTTACTGAACAAATATCCCTGAACCTTATGGCAATTTTGTTCACGAAGGAATTCCAACTGTTCCTCTGTTTCCACACCTTCGGCAATGACGTTTACCTTGAGCTGGCGAGCCATAGCAATAATGGTGCTGATAATCATCGCATCATCGGAATTATGGCTTATGTCCCTTACAAAGGATTTATCAATTTTCAGGTTATCGATTGGGAACTTTTTGAGATAGCTCAAGGAAGAGTATCCTGTCCCAAAATCATCAATAGCAATCTTTATTCCGGTGTTTTTCAGAGCCTGAAGTTTGGAAATGACATGATCTTCATTAAACATGGCAATGCTCTCTGTAATTTCTAATTCCAAATACTGTGGCTCAAGTCCTGTCTCTTGAAGGATTTCCGTGACTAGCTCAAGTAAATTTGCTTGCTGGAACTGGCGCATAGACAGATTAACAGATACTTTCAGGGTAGGGAACCCTGCATCATGCCATTGTTTATTCTGTTTACAAGCCGTCCGAAGAATCCATTCCCCCAGCATATTGATAAAGCCAGTCTCTTCAGCCAACGGAATAAATTCAAGCGGCGATATCATGCCCAATTCCGGATGATACCAGCGAATAAGTGCTTCATTTCCCACGAGGATCCCCGACTGGATATTAATTTGAGGTTGATAATGCAGCACAAACTCATCCCGTTCCAAAGCTTTTCGCATCTCTTTTTCCAAAACAGCTTTTCTTTGGATTACTTCATTCATGTCAGAAGAGTAAAATTGATAGTTATTCCTTCCTTGCTCTTTGGCGCGGTACATGGCAATATCCGCATTTTTAATCACATCTTCCACATCTTCGCTATCCCTAGGATACAAACTAATTCCTAAGCTTGCCGTAATAAAAAACTCATTTCCCTTAAAAACAATGGGTTTCTCAAATTCTTCCAATATCTCTTCTGCGATACTCTTAGCACCATCATTATCTGTATTCGGCAACAACAAAATAAACTCATCCCCACCAATTCGGGATATCGTTTGGTCTTGTTCTAAAAGGTCTCTCACCCGGTCAGAAGCTGCCTTTAGAATAAAATCTCCAGCTGAATGCCCCAGCATATCATTGACAAATTTAAATCGATCTAAATCTAAAAACAATATGGCTATCGGTTTCTTATTATCCATTTTGGCAAAATCAGATGCCATCTTATTGAACAATCTCAGATTCGGCAATCCGGTCAAAAAGTCATAATAGGCGTGATCCTCAATCTCTTGATTCTTTTCCTTCAGTTCATTGGTATAGCGTAAAAGATTTAAAGACATCGTATTAATCCGATTAGAAAGCAAGCCCAGTTCATCCTTGCTAACGACCTGGACCTGTGCACCAATATTTCCTGCCGCGATTTCATTTACCTTTTGCAGGATCCTGTGTAAAGGTCTTACGATATACGCCGCCAAGAAATAACTTAAGAAAAACACCAAGAATAAAACAATAATAGAAATGACAAGGCTGTTGAATAGCTGTTTGTCCAGCACTTCATCAATAATCTTATAATCGGTTACGATTCCAATCACATAAGGTTGTTCTGCAGGGACAGGGATAAAGCTCTTCATAACTTTAAAATCGTGGGACTCGCTCATAAAACTAACAGCCTGACCGGACTCTATGGCTGTTCTTACGGCCGAAACATCTTTCTCATCCTGATACTCATATTTCCCAAACTGAATCTCTTGATTGGACAGCTCAATGAATTTTTGTCCATTCTGCTCCGTATAAATAGGAGGGTACCCAAATGCCTTCGGATTAAAGCCTGTAATGGCTAACAAAGCCTCATTCTGAAGCAAGGTTTTACTGACAATGGCATCTGGTCCAATCTGAGCCTTAAAATCCATGATCTGATCATCTCTCATATAAGGACTAATGATATAATTCGTCGTCCCATCATAATAGTAGCCCCATTTATCCACATGATTCGGATCAGAGGTAGACACGTTCAGCGGACCCGACCAGTAATTTTCCAACTTCTGTCCCTCGGGAATGGTTACCTTTTTATTGGAAAACAACTGTTGGAAGGCGGTATGCCAATATCCCCATTCTTTCGTGCTTAAATCCCGTTCTTTCGGATCAGAAGACTTCACACCGCGAATATCATCTTCTTCCTGCACCATGAGCGTAATGTAGGAAACCCCCAGCTTTTGGCTTAACGATACGAGTTCCTCGTTCGTCACTTTATCAATATCCGGATTGAGTGCATACTGTGCAGCCAAGGCGGCGATGCGCAGCTTTTCCCCGATGAGATCCTCTACATAGCCTGCTCCATATTGTGTATGTTCAACCGAAATACTAATCTCCTTTGCCAACAACTCCATTTGCTTGACTTGATCCTTCTGCAAAAGATCTCGAGTATAAAAATAAAACAAGGTATTATTCAGCACTAAAACATTGGTTACAATGAAAGAAAAAATAATGGCAAGCTTCTTTTTCAGGGACATTTACAGTACTCCTTTGGGAGGGGTCACGGTCATATCATCGATTCGGACATGCAATGGAGTCGTCGAAATAAAAGAGACTACTCGTGCAACATCATCCACGTGAAGCATATCCTCTGCGGAAAACCCTTCTACCCCTTTCCAAATATCGGTATACGTGGCTCCCAAATGAATATTGGTCACCAAAATCCCATAACGATACCACTCTTCTGCCAACACTCCGCCAAAACCTCTCAAGGCATGCTTCGAGGACGCATAGAGTGCATTAAAGGGGAGCTTTCGTTCCGTTGCGATAGAACTTATATTGATGATCCGTCCCCCATTTTTCTTTAATAACGGGAAGGCCTTTTGGGTGCATTGAAACACTCCTAGAACATTGGTTTGAAAAATCGTTTCCCACTCTAGGGATGAAAACTCCTCAAATGGCTTAAATACCCCAATCCCAGCATTATTAACAAGCAGATCGAGGCATTCATGCTGCTCTTCGATACGCTCGAACACCTTTGTCACGTCAGCTTCCTTCATGACGTCCATCTGAACCGGAATCAAACCGATCATCTCCATATGATCCGCTCCATTTCGGGTGGTTGCATAGACCGTAAACCCATGACGTACTAGATCTTCGCTAATAGCCTTTCCAATTCCTCTTAATCCACCGATGACTAAGGCCACTTTGTTCCTCAACATGATTCCTCCTTTCTCTCAGCGTAACTTTGAAACACGATAGGAATAACCAAATATATCCGTTAACAGATCATGATCTTCATACTCTGTTTGAGATTGAATCCAATTCCCATTGATCTTGGCGAAAAGCCTTTGCACTCTCTCTTGCACGGATTCCTCATCGATCACATAATGCTGCTCCTCCATCGTTCCGTGTTTCAAATGAAATTGGATCCACTCCTTCGGGCTATTGACATATAACTGCTGCCCATTCTTTCCTCTTACCAGGACGGGTCTATGGATGATACGTTGGCTTGTGCCAGATGGCATGATGATCTGGTATCTCAGCTTTTCATCCTCGATCAGATCAATGTCAGGCGCATACTCATACGCATTAATGGTAACGGGTAAACCCTTCATTTCTTGCTTCAATCCTTCCAACTCGTCCAAAGAAAAGGGAATATCGGAATGTTTCGTGTACTCTTGGCCTTGAAGATAATCCGGATTAAAATCCTCCATGAGATGATGAACCGTAGTTTCTTTCCCCAATGCGGCCAGCCTTTTCAGTGTGGTTTGGATCGAGATCCGGGAATGATCGCTAGCCATCCATCTCCGATTCATTTTTTCAGCGACATAGGGCAATGTTCCGCTGCCACAGTAAAAATCCCCAACCAAAGCCTGTTCTTCAGTCGTCATATGTAAAATTCGCTCCATCAGCTTCTCCGGCTTTTGGGTGGCATAATACGTATTCTCCGCACCCATCTGCTCATACGTGCCCAGATCATCCCAAACGGAAGAAAAGGAAATGCCAGGACGTTTAAAAAAGTCTTTTGTCTTGGCATAAAAAAATAACGTTTCATGGTTTAAACCAAATTGCCCTTTTTGATAGGCTGGTCCATCCGAAAACTTCCAGATCATCTCACCAAGAAAATGGCTGGATCCAAACACCTCATCCAAGATCACTTTCAAATAATGACCCTCTTTTTGCGACGTATGAAAAACCAGAATTCCTTGATCCTTCAGCAATTCTTTAGCTGCTATAATCCTCTTCCTATAGTTCTCCCGATAAAGATCAGGATGATAGAAATGTTCAAGCGTTTTGGCTTCATTCCAAGGATCAACGATCTCCTCTTCAAGTTCTTCATTATATATGGAAAACACCCAACCGGAGTTAAAGGGGCCGTCGAAATAGATCATGTCAAATTGTTCTTTGTACCCGATGTTCAATAATTGCTGCATGACCGGCAGGTTATCACCGTAGAAAAGTGCACCGTCCGCAGATACTTTGGGCAAAAATTTCATATAAAAGGTCACCTCTAGAAAATATCAAATGGTCATTATAAATTTGAAAAATATACCTGTATTCTTTATTTTATCTCCACTAGGGAATAAAGACATGAATCTTTTTACCTACTTCTCTAGCCTATTAAGTTATATATTACTTTACACCAGAGGAAAGTATAATGAAATTCAAAATTATTGGGAATGATATCCGCCTATTTCATCCAATCGTCGGCCTTTTTCGCCAGAAAGTAAAAATTAGGTAGATCAGACCCCTTAGCGAAAAAAAAAGCACAAGCAAAATAACTGCTCGTGCTCTTTCTTCCTAGTGAACAATAAAAAACCTAAACGCTATATTGTCTTAAACCTATTTCATTTTTAATAATAAGCCGCTTATTCCCCATTGATGTAATGAACCCTAAATCCTCAAACATTCTGAATTTGCGGCTAATCGTTTCTCTTGTAACACCAACGTAGCAGGCAATTTCCTCCCGTGATAAGGGTAAATCAATCTTAATTCCCTCTTCGCTTATGGTTCCGAATTTTTCGCAGAACTCCAGAATCATTTGCACAATTCTAACGCCAGGATCTTTCGTAGCTAAATTTTGCGCTAGATTTTCGGTATGAGCTAACCTTTTTGTAACTACTTTTAATAGCTTTATGGCAATATCCGGATTTGCGTTCATCATCTGATCGAAATCATGTTTTGTTAACAAGCAGATTTCCGTGTCGTCAATCGCGTATGCGCTAAAATTATTTACCTCATCCACATTAAACAAATGCAGTTCACCAAAGAAGTCGCCGCTTGTCAGGATGTTTAAGATTTGCTCCTTCCCATCAACCGTCAGCTTTGACAACTTGACTTGGCCTTTATTAATGATGAATAAGATATCCGAAGTCTCTCCTTCATGGACGAAAGCTTCTCCTTTTTTAAATAGCTTATGTTTGGTCATTCCGGCAATTCTAGAAATTTCCTCGTCTGATAGCGAACTAAAAATAGGAACCTTTTTCGGACAAGGAGAACCGGATTTATGATGACATGATTGCTCTCTCATTTTTGATCACCTAATATATATGAATTCATTATAATACTACTATACTGGTGATGGCTACATTTGAAAGTGACCATCATCACCACCTTGAAAGAAATAAAAATAGTGCCGGAAACAGGTTTAGTTTCCCGGCACTATTTGGAACATTGATTTTATCCTGCACTTAATAATAGATCAGCTACATAAGCTGCTGAATGTTCTATTTCTTTCACTTGATCATCGTTAGGGGAGAACTTGACTCTCACCGGAAATTGGACGTGTGTCATCCCCGTCGCCTTAATGATTTGTGATGTACTCTGTACGTTCATATTGGTTTCATTCAGGTAATCTTGAATGACTTCAATCGCTTCTCCGCTCCACCCATAGGATCCAAAGGCTGCTGCAATTTTTCCTTCCAGATTCATTTCTTTCAGTTCTTTAAGAATATCTTCCAGGCCTCCGATCATATCGGCGTACTTAGTAGAACTGCCAATAAACACGGCATCAGCTTCCTGTACACTTTCTAATATTTTCGTTTTATCTGACCGGTCCGCATTGAAAACCGTGACTTGAATATTATTTTCCTCCAATTTCCTTTGCAGTATGTGGGCTATCATTTTGGTATTATTTCTAATCGTTGTATAGATAATGGTTGCTTTTGTATCATTAGCTGTATCCGCGCTCATCTTGGCATATAAATCAATGTACTTCTCAATATCTTTTCTAATGATATAACCGTGAGAAGGGGCAATCATTTGAACATCCAGTTCTTCCAATGCTTCCATTAAGGTTTTAACATACCGTCTATGAGGGTGAATAATGGCCTGGTAATAGCCCATGAAGTCTTCCGTCATATCCGTGTTATCATTGAATAGTTCACGAGTTGCCACGTGAGTGCTAAAAATATCGCATGGAAACAAGATTTTATCTTCTATACTATAAGTAATCATCGTTTCTTTTGTATGAAGATAGGGAGTTTCTTTGAATTTCAGTGTTTTCCCGCCAATATCCAAGGTATCTCCGTCCCTTACAACGAGGAATGTTCGATGATGGAGCTTGTACATTTCCTTTAATTCATCTACCGCAGGTTCTGTACAAACAATCACGGCATCCGGAGATTTGGGTGCCAATGCCGCTAATCCGCCTGAATGATCTGGCTCTGTATGGTTAATGACGATATACTGAATTTCCTTTGGATCTATGAATTGACTCAAATTCACTACAAATTCCTTACCAAACTGCATATCCACCGTGTCAATGACGGTAGGTTTCTCTGTTTTTAATAAATAAGCATTGTAAGTCGTTCCCTTTGCTAATACTAATCTATGAAATGGAACTTCTCTTTCATCTATTTTTCCGATCCAATAAACGTCTTTTGCTAGCGTAATCTCTCTATTCATTTTTCATTCCTCCAAATTTTCTAATGATAGTGCCTCTCAATAAACATTAGTTTACAGGACTGCTTGAAATAAAAAGAGGATTTGAATCACATTTTTAAGAAAGTTATTGGCTTAGCCCTATACGTATAATACTTGACCGATAAGTATAAGAAAGTTACTGGCGTAGCCTTATACGTATAATACTTGACTGATAAGTAAAATAAAACTTGGTTGTTGCCCAGCCTGGATCTTTATTTAGAAGTTTTCAGTTGCTAGGAATAAAGAAATAATTTATATTAGAGGTATAAAGTACTACATACAATCTATCCAAAAGATTTACTCCTACGATAATGGCAAACTCACCGAAAGGTGGGGACGCAAAGCTATAGGGGCTTCGGTTCATGACCATGCCAGCCAGTTTCCGAATAGTGGGTATTTACATCATGCCGATCTTCATTTTGGTATGTAAAAGCCCTTCCTGAAGTGAGGGCTTTTTTTATGTTCAATTTTTCATAATACATCGCAGTTACAATAAGAAAGGAGAATTTTAAGTTGGTACGTGTGAAAAACCAGATCATACTCATTTTGTCGGGATTAGTTCTTTTGTCATCACTGATCGTTCATTTCCTTCATCGCGTTTTACATATATCTGCATATTGGATGAGTGAGCATGGGGGGCAACCAGCTGAACAGTTAAGCCTTATAACCAATATCTTTTTGATTCTTCCGGTGATTTTTTTTGCAGCAACACTTTTCTTCTATCGATTTAAACAGGATCATCCACTAGTTCCGCTGCTGAATACACTCACCATCACATTTAGCAGCATGTCGATGATTGCTGGTGGAGAAGGCATGGTAGAGTATCATTTTTCTATCTTCATGGTCGTAGCTATGGTGGGTTATTATGAAAGAATCAACTTAATATTAATCATGACTATTCTTTTTACTGTTCAACATTTGGCAGGCTTCATGTTTTTAAGTGAATATGTTTTCGGGAAATTTGAGTACGCATTTTCCATGGTTCTTATTCATGCTTTATTTTTAATTGGTACATCCGGTGCAATTATTTGGCAGATCATTCAGAATAGAAAACTATTAGCCGATCTGGATGAAAAGGAGCATAAACAACACCTCTTAAGCGGGATTATAGAAAAGCTCTCCATTACTTCTGAGAAGCTAATTGATTCATCCTCACAATTGAAAAATAATTATGATTCGAATCGAGTAGCGATCATAGATATCGTGTCCCATATTCAAGAAATTTCAAATGGTGCCCATACACAAAAGCAACAAACAGAGGATAGTTCAAAGGTTATACAGGAAATAGCCTCTGGAATTCAACAGATTGCTGAAACTTCAACTGTTGTTTCAGAAGTATCCGTAAAAATGGCCCAAGAGGCTACCGATGGCAATGCCATGATACAAAAAACAGTACATCAGATGCGATCTATTAACGAAAAAGTGAGTACATTTTCTGAAATAGTAAAAATGTTGAATCATCGTTCTGGAGAAATCGGGGATATTGTTGGATTAATTACAAATATTGCTTCTCAAACGAATCTGCTTGCTTTAAATGCAGCGATTGAAGCAGCAAGGGCTGGGGAGCATGGCAAGGGTTTTGCTGTTGTAGCGGTTGAAGTAAGGAAATTGGCAGAGCAATCGGCCCATTCTGCAAGCAAGATTTCGAATCTTATCCAGGCTATTCAAGAAGACACTAACTCATCCGTAAATTCGATGAATCATGTCATTTACGAGGCAAAAACTGGACTGGATATCGTACAAGAAACAGGAGAACTATTTGAAAAAATCAATACATCCATAAATGGAGTTGCAAATCAAATTAAACAGATCTCATTTTCAGCCGAGAGTGTATCAGCTGCAGCAGAACAAGCGGCAGCGTCTGTTCATGAAATGACATTTTTTGCTGAAACAGCTACGACTAATGCACAAAATGTGGCCAACTCATCTGAAGGGCAATTGACTTCCATAGAGTTTCTATCTGCTTTGATTACTACACTTAATGACATTACTTTAGAATTAAAAGATTTGATCAAGAAGTCAGAAGGGCTGAAGTAGTCTAGTGAATAAAAAAAAGGAGTTGATTTTTTGAAGATTTTATTTTTAACAACGGCTCATAATAGTATGAGTCGAAGGGCCTATGTAGAACTAACAGATAGGGGACACCACGTAGCGGTGTACTTGGCAATCGGTGACACTGAAATGATTCAAGCCGTTGAAAATTTCAAACCTGATTTAATTGTTGCTCCCATGTTAAAGAAGGCCATTCCAGAGGTGATTTGGCGTAATCATGCTTGTCTGATTGTCCATCCTGGGATAAAGGGTGATCGCGGTCCATCCTCTCTGGACTGGGCTATTTTGAATGGCCTTGACGAATGGGGGGTTACCATACTCCAAGCAGATGCAGAGATGGATGCTGGGGATATTTGGGGATCTATTAATTTTAAAATGAGAAAGACGACTAAAAGCAATTTGTATAGGCATGAGGTTACAGAAGCTGCCATGAAAGCTTTGCTTTTATCTGTTGAACGTTTTGAAAAAGGTGATTTTGTTCCGGAGCCGCTTGATTATACCAATGAAGATGTCAAAGGGAGTCTGCATATTACGATGAAGCAGTCTCATAGAGCCATTGATTGGTCGATGAGTACAGAGCAAATTGCCAAGCATATTCGCAGTGCGGATAGTCAACCTGGGGTTCTAGATCAAATTTTTGGAGAAGAGTATTATCTATATGGCGCACATGAAGAAGACCTATTAAAAGGAAAGCCCGGTGAAGTTATTGCTTGGCGTGATGGAGCCATTTGCCGGGCAACGGGAGATGGGGCTGTTTGGATTACCCATTTGAAAAAACAGAAAACAGAAGATAAAATCTTTTTTAAAGTGCCTGCAACATTGGAATTAGCTGAGAAATTGCATGATGTTCCTGAGTCCCCCTTAAATTTTGATGAAATTTATAACGGTAAAACCTATCGGGAGATTTGGTATGAGGAAAAGAATAATGTAGGCTATTTGCACTTTAATTTCTATAACGGTGCGATGAGCACCGATCAGTGTAATAGGCTTCGTTCAGCATACCTTTCTGCTATGAAAAATGATACTAAAGTGATTGTTCTTATGGGCGGCGCGGATTTTTGGTCAAACGGTATTCATCTGAATGTTATTGAAGCTTCGAGTAATCCTGCCGACGAATCTTGGGCAAATATTAACGCCATGAATGACTTGGTTCGTGAAATTATCAAGACGACTTCCCGTTTAGTGATATCTGCCATACAAGGGAATGCGGGGGCTGGTGGAGTCATTTTAAGTCTTGCTTCCGATTATGTCTATGCACGTAAAGGTGTGGTTCTAAATCCGCACTATAAAGGGATGGGTAATTTATATGGATCGGAGTATTGGACATACTTATTGCCTAGACGGGTAGGAAATGATATCGCTCTTGAACTGACTGAAAAGTGTATTTCTTTAGGAACCCATACAGCTAAAAATATTGGTCTAATTGATGAGGCTTTCGAAGAAAATACTCAGGATTTTTGTCGAACTATTTCTCAATTAGCTGAAAAACTTGCTCATCGTTTAGATTATCAGAATATGTTAGACCTAAAGAAACAGTGGCGAATCAGTGATGAACAAATGAAACCTTTAGACCAATATCGTCAAGAAGAGCTGGAAAAGATGTGGAAGAATTTTTATTCATCTCATTCTCTTTATCATGAGGCACGTAAACGATTTGTTTATAAAACATGCCCGAACTGTAGTGAGATCAACATTAATAAGTTGAATGAGCAGTCTGGACAAGCCTTGTTCGTTTAATACTATATATAAGTAGTATTTCGCAACGATGACGGCGAAGCTGCCGCTTCCCTTTGCTCTCCCAGTCATAGTGATTTGGTTCATTATTTTCGTTGTGTTTCGTTTTACTTCGTTGTGTTTTGTAGTGTTTTGTTTATATATATACATATTTTTTTGTATCATAAAAGAGCAACAGCAACCGTTCCATTATGATACGGTACTTATATGGCACATAAGAAAGCTACTGGCGTAGCCTTATGCGTATAATACTTGACCGATAAGTAATATAAAAACAGGGACAAATTTTTGTCCCTGTTTTCTCCAATCGAAATTTATTAATCTAAATTGATCCACACACTTTTTACTTCTGTATAACTTTCTAAAGCGTAGCTTCCCATTTCCCTGCCGATACCGCTTTGTTTGTATCCGCCAAAAGGAGAAGCTGCATCAAATACATTGTAGCAGTTCACCCATACGGTTCCTGCTTTTAATTGATTGGCGACATAGTGGGCTTTCTTCACATCTTGTGTCCATAAACCTGCAGCTAATCCGTATTCAGAGTCGTTAGCGCGGGCAATCAAATCATCTAAATCTTCAAATGGCATGGCTGCTAGAACAGGGCCAAAGATTTCTTCTTTTACAATGGTCATGTCATCGGTTACATTTGCAAAAATGGTAGGTGAAACAAAATAGCCATCGCCAAAGTTATAAGCCCCTCCTGCAACCACTTCTGCTCCTTCCGCTTTTCCTTTTTCAATGTAGCCGCTAACGGTATTCAACTGATCTTGAGATACTAATGGTCCCATTTCCGTTAATGGATCAATACCAGGGCCCTGCTTAATTTTATTGGCAAGCGAAGACAGATCAGCAACAACATTATCATACACTTTCTTCTGAATATACAGACGGGATCCGGCGCAGCATACTTGCCCTTGGTTAAACATAATGCCCATTAAAGCTCCAGGAAGCGCTTTACTCATATC
>JAKFCU010000065.1:0-1910 GCA_036676475.1 Brevibacillus sp. | reverse complement strand
GGGTGGGTTGAATAACTACCAGTACGTGCCTAACCCTACGGGGTGGGTGGATCCGTTGGGGTTGAATGGGTGTCCAGGGGCTGGAGATAAGACAGATCCCTCGGTAAACCCCGCCGGTAAAGCCAAGGTCGATACCAAAGAACCGCCCGCTCCCGAGATTCCTTGGTCAAGTCCATCAGTAAAGCGAGCGTCGGATGCGCTGGATCGAGGTGCAACCTCTGTAACCGTCAATAGCAGAGCCGAGGCTGAAGAGTTATTTTTAGGTAAGTACGTTGGTGAAGGCTACAGAAACGCAGAGGAGTTTAACTCTGCCACTGCAAAAACCCACTTCAGGAAAGTTAGAGATCCTGAAGATTACTACCACTGGGACGACGTACCTGTTTCCGATATAAAAACAAGGAAAGTTACGATGGCGAATCATGACCCAAGTGATCCTCACGGAGACCATCCACACTTGCAGCTTCAGCCAACTTTAGGCAAAGCAATTCGTATTTACTGGCAAAATCCGTTCGCAGGCCAAAAATGAGCACTCAACAAATGATCCCAAGAAAGGTTTGGTATGGACTTGAAAGCAAATCATATCTTGAAATTGCACAAGAACTTCCAGAAAATGACGAGTCTCTGCGCAGATGGGTTGCCATCTACGCAGTTTATCAAATCGACTTTATCAATCGACGCGCAACCCGCTTGTTTTATGACTTCTTAGAAAATGCAAAAAATTCAAATTATGTCGCCATCGAGTTCAGCATCCCACGACACATACTTGAAACAAGAGACAGTATTGACGATAGCGACATTACAATAATAAAATTTCAAAAGTTGGAAACCGAAGAAAACATCAATAACTTCCTACAGGAAAACAACATTAACCCAGACTTGTTTACGCCGCCTTGGACATGCGATTATCCATTAGATTAAGCCCTCCAAACTCTATAAAGGAGACAGATTTATATTCTATGCGCATGAAAATAAATCTGTCCCCTTTTGGCTCGGAGATTATCCATAATGAAAGTCGTTTGCAAAACAAACAATCTACACGACATCTTAAACCCATACACTTCAGCTAGACTAAAGCACTATATCTCTAGATCCGATGGTGAGATAGATCTTGAAATCGCTAGAGAATACACAGTCTACGGCGTTGAGTTCTGGGATAATTGCCCATGGTTCTACCTGTGTACTGAAGAGGACGACGAGTATCCAAAACCCTTTGCTGCTGAGTTTTTTGAGGTAATAGACGAGCACATTTCACAATACTGGAAATTGAGCTCGGTCCCGTCAGGAGATAGAGAAAATTCAACTTCACTAGTATTCGATGAATGGTCTAAAGACCCAAGCTTTTACGAACGATTAATTGATGGTGACCCAAATGCCGTTTTGTTGTTCTCCAAATATCGCGACCTCATGAACTCTGAGTAAAAATAAATAGTTATCAAAACCACTCTCCATTATTCCAATTCAGAAAAGCGAAATTTATTTGCTACAGACCAAAAAAGGAAGAGATTTATTTTCTATGCACATGAAAACTGAAAATAAATCAAACTGAAAAGATCTGTCCCGAATGGCAAGAGCCTGCAAAATATGTTGGTAATGATAGGCTGGAGCGACCCAGAAGATGATTAACAAAGATCTGGAATCATTAATTTTTGATTTTTTAAGCGCCGTGAAAACTTCACTGCAATTGCTTGAAGACAAATTCGGCTCGAGATCACTACACCAATTATTGCATGACAAAAAAATAGCTCAACGAGGAGAGATCTTTAAGGGTGCAAGCTATCAATTACATGGAAACGGATGCATGATCGAATACCCAGAACACTGTGTGGATTTCGATTTCGGGCCAAATGGAAGAACCGATGGATTCGACGCATGGCGCTTGTATAACTATGCATGCGAATTCCCAGAAAAAT
>JAKFCU010000064.1:0-34945 GCA_036676475.1 Brevibacillus sp. | reverse complement strand
TTTCTCTGCTTTTCTTAGGAAGATGTGAGTATTCCCAATTCCACTTAATTTTGCATTTCGCTTGTTGGAATACTATTTGCGGAAAAACCCTTTGATTACAAAAGCGACGTTTGCGGGGCGCTCCGCGAGTCTTCTCATGAAATAGCCGTACCAATCATTTCCATAGGGGACATACACTCTCATGCGATAGCCTTCCCTTACCAACTCGAGCTGAGTGGATGTTCGTATCCCATAGAGCATCTGAAATTCAAATTGCTCACGTGAATATCCATGTTTTTTTTCTAGCTTCTTCGTAAAGGCGATGATATGATCGTCGTGGGTAGCTATCGCTGTATACGAACCGCTTTCCAGGTGAAGGGCAATCAGTTTCTTATAATTTTCGTCCACATCTTTTTTATTGGGAAAGGCAACTTCTGGTGATTCCTTATATGCCCCTTTTACCAGTCGCAAGTTAACATATCTTCGTCCGAGATGACGAACATCATCCTCACTTTTGTAAAGGTAGGCTTGGATGACCGTCCCCACGTTATCGTAGGTTTGTCTTAATTCATTCAGTATATCTAAGGTGATTGAATAATGGGCATAGTCTTCCATATCGATCCGTACAAAGTTAGTGTATTTTACGGCAGTATCGAGAATTCTTCGCATATTCATCATACACAAGTCCCGGCTAATATCGAGTCCCAATTGGGTCATTTTTAGAGACAGGTTACAATTAACTTTGGATGCTGCAATGGCCTCCAGCGTTTTAATACAATAATCAGCGGCTTCATTGGCTTCTTGTTCTGTAAAAACAAACTCTCCTAGATGGTCCATCGTACAGACTAATCCCTGTTTGTTAAGCTCTCGCACCTTTTGAATCGCTTCTTCTATAGTTTCTCCCGCTACGACTCGATGAGCGCCAAAATGCATGCCCCATTTTTGGGCCAAGCGATTTAAACTTTGATTTTTGGATAAAACCAGGAACAGGTTCTTAAGTAACGCTTCCATTTAAATCCCCCATTCTAATCAGGAATGACGAGCCTGCAAAAAAGCTGTAATTGAATTCATCCATTTTATCCTATTATTCCTTCCCCATCCTATTTTTATATTACGCAGCATCATTTATTGGTGTTCGATTAACTATTATTCCTTAACTTACTACATTATTTTTCAACATTTTTCTGATAAAATCAAACTAAGGAAAACGCTTAGAGAATGGAGTTGTTGATCAATGTCCAAGGCCGCTGATATTGCCTCTCTTGAATTAATCGCGGCTGTTCACCAGGTTACTAAAATAGATCAAGAAACGTTTGAACACCTTGTACATAGGCTTAATAAACAAGTAGCTCATTTCGAGTGGGTCGGGCTTTATTTGTTGGATAACCAACAATACAGTTTGAAAGCAACTGCTGGGGATCAGACTCCCGTGTCCATTGCGCGTAAAGCCATTCTGCAAATGCCTATTACAAGTTCATGTGATGATGTTCTTGGGAAACTCATGGTGACCAGTTCAGCCGTCGCTTTTGATGAATCCGATTATACTTCCTTAGAGGCATTAGCCATGGAACTGGGAAAAAAAATGGAACAACTAATGACAGGTCACCAGTAACCAAAGTTGCTGGTGATTCTTTATTTTGTGCTATACTACTAGAGAGGTGAATAATGTGACAACATGGAAAAAGGTTTCTCTCGTTTTAGCGATTATGACTGCACTCTTTCTATCCGGAATTGGAATTTTTATTGCAGAGCAAAATCTAGTTGGGATTCTCCTCTGTCTTGTTGGCTCTATTCTTATTCCTGGAATGGGCTTTATGCTAAAAAAAAGGTTTACAAACCAGCATTAAGATAACGAAGGGACTAAAAGTGCCCCTTTATCATTTATCCGCCACCAACAGATATCATGACAAAGGGCTATACCTGTTTAGGTATAGCCCTTCAACTGCCTCTATCTCCGTCTATCCTGCAACCCATGTCCAAACTGAATAGGAATTGTAATGCAGCCAATCACCACAAGCAGTGATGTAATGGTCAATGCCATGTCCAAACTCATTTATATGCCCCCCATATATTAATGGCCATTTCTCTCTATTAATCTATAATTAAATATCCAACCATCGGTCCATTATGTTGCATATCTGCATGGGCAGTACAAACAATCTTATACGTTCCTTCTTTTTCTGCCACAAACGATACACTTGTTTCTCTTCCCTTTTTCACTTCCCCTTTGATCCCCAATTTTTCAATTTCAAAAGGGTGAAATATCCCTTGCACCCCATAAAATTTTAATGTAACATGATCCCCTTCATTCACTACAATGGTTCCTGGATTCCATCGATAAACTTCTATCATTTTTCCATCATCTGTTTTAGACTTGTATTCTGTTGTAATTATAGTAAACTCCTTCTTAGACTGTTCTTCTTTAAATGTGCTTTGAGATTCGCTAATCCATTGTAAAGCATAGTAACCTCCTCCCAGGCTCAAAAGAGAAAGAACAAATAAGGTAACAGAAGTTCTCTTGAAAATAAACATATACTTCATCGGACATCCCTCCTATTAATAAGGTATGTCCCCTTACCAGTTTTTATACTATTGGAAAGAAGGGTTTCTCCTTGATTACAGCAGCCACATGGAAAACGGGGATGCGCATAGGATTAGAAACAACCTGGAAGCTAGGGAAGATCATCTTTCCCATTACATTAATAGTTACCCAGATGCAGCATACTCCTTTGGTAGATTTGATTGTCTTCATCTTTACCCCGATCATGGATTGGTTTGGACTCCCAGGTGATGCAGCTATCGTGCTAGCACTTGGAAATCTATTAAATCTTTATGCTGCAATCGGTGCTATGTTGACCATGGATTTAACGATCAAGCAGGTTTTTATTTTATCCGTCATGCTGAGCTTTTCTCATAATCTACTGGTCGAAACGGCGATCGCTAGTAAGATTGGGGTAAAAGCCTGGATCATGGCCATCACCCGACTGGGTTTAGCCTTTTTTTCCGCTATCATCATTAATCAAATATGGAATGGAGGAGAGCAGCTCGCCCAATACGGCATGATCTCCAACAGCCAACCGGAACTCAATGAATGGCCAGACATTATCCTTCATGGGGCCCAAACTTCTCTATTCGGAATTCTACAAATGGCTATGATCGTGATTCCGCTCATGATTGGAGTTCAAATATTAAAAGATGTGAAGGCACTGCCTTATTTGGCAAAAGGACTTACTCCTTTTACTAAGATACTTGGAGTATCCGATAAAACGGGAGTCACCCTTATGGCGGGACTGATTTTTGGGATTGCTTATGGTGCAGGAGTCATTATTCAAGCAGCAAAAGAGGATAATCTATCAAAAAAAGACCTATACCTTATTTCTATTTTTTTAGTTGCCTGTCATGCCGTTATCGAGGACACCCTTCTTTTTGTTCCTCTCGGAATTAATGTTCTCCCGCTTTTATTAATTCGACTCCTATTAGCAATTATCATTACAGCGATAACGGCTCATATTTGGAAGCGATTAGAAATAAAAGCCAACAAAATCTCAGAGCATAAATCTATATAATAGAAAGAAGCTGTGGAAAATCCTTAATTTTCCACAGCTTCTCTAGTATTTACCAGAAGGAATCTGACAGATCGTGTAGAACTATTGGAAATAGAAATTGATCTTTATTTTTATTGTAAGAAAGTTACTGTGATACTTTTGGATAAGTGTAAGAAAGCTGCTGCGCAGCCAATGCGTATAATACTTTCTGATAAGTGCAATGAAGGAGTCTATGGCCAATGGATATGAACGAAATCTTGAATATTAACAGTATCCCTATACTAGAGAATGCGTTAAAAATGATTCACGAGGATCAATTTAAAACCCAGGAACAGGATGAACTGATTTATCTTTTTCAAAAAGAGCTCCTGATCCGTATAAGAATCAAACAGATTGAGCACATCCTGCTAAGCTAATCCTCCGGAAATAGGCGGGTAATCCATCGGCTGGCTTGACTGGGGATAATAACTTTATCCCCCTGCCATTTGATTCGGATAATTCCATCATCATTTAGGATAGTATCCTTATTCCCGGATAAATATAATCTTGTGAATAACTCCTGTTCAAGAACCCAGCAGATAGCCATCTTGGGAATGACATGCACTTCAGTTTCCCGGTTCTTGATCTTAACTAACCACCGATTTTTTATCCATTTTTCTCGCAAAGAAGTCGCTTTTATGATCCAAGAATCTGTATAAGAAAAAGACAAATTGGTGTTAAGTACCCATATCTTCTTCTTATAGGAGAGCCTCTCATCCTTCGGCTTCCATTGTAGAAGCACCCTATTATTCTGCTTCCTCGTCCAAAGCTTGAGCTTCTTTGTCAGGCTTGCAAACAAGGGATGAGGTTTCTTCAATTCCCGATTCAGCCACAGCAGTCCTTCGTCATACCCCATTTCCCAAGCTTTTTTCTTCAATTGGATGAGTTGCGCCTCTATTTCGGCAGAAATCTCCCCTTTTTCTATCTTTTCTAATCTATATATCCAGCGTAATCCTTCTGCCTCTTTGGAGAAATAAAGAAAAGACTTCCCTCCCGCTGACAGAGTATGAAGGGTTTGATCCATAGAAAGCTCCTGCCAATCAACAGCTAATGGGGTAAGCAGACCAATAAACGGTTCCGCATGATCAACCCCCTTTCCCTTGTTCCGCTTGGAAAACCGGACCACTTTATAGGCATCTGAGGTATTCCCTTTGGTTAAACATTCTACTGGATAACCTCGATTTGAAGAAACCAATAGAGAGCACCCTTTTCGTATAGGGAGACACTCTTTTCTATCCCAGCCCTCTTCCCCTGTAAACTGCAGAGTCGTAGTGATTACTTTTAAGATCCTACCCCAATGAGGTTGAAATAACTGGTTAACGGAGAGCACATCAAAATCCCATTCCCTTTTTCCTAACATTTCTTTCACCCCATACTCTTCCAAATAAGAAGTGAATGAAACTGATTCAGGGATATAGGAATAGAGAAGCAGAACCTTGCCCATCTGGCCATAATTCCAACCATCCCAGGTTTGATTTCCCATAATGTTGATTACTTTGCTTTCAAAATCTATTTCATCTAATAATCTATTGACTACATAGAGAATGCCAAGTCGCCTTTCCTCCATGTTAATACTTCCTTCCCACTCTATTAATCCTTCTATAACGGGACACCTAACAATGAGGATCATTCCCTGATTCATGTCATAGCCCTTTTTTCATCGTTTCAATGGTTTTTTCTTTCGTTCAAAGGTCGGTTTTTCTTCTACCACTTGCCCCATATGCAAGGTTTTCTTCTCAATGGATATCCCTAACTCTTTACCCATTTTGCTTATCGCTGCCTCTTGGCGTTGCGTAATAATGGAAATGACCGTTCCTTTGCGCCCCATTCGTCCGGTACGGCCCGAACGATGGATATATTGATCCTTTTGTTCAGGGAAATCAAAATGTATGACATGCGTTACATTTTCAATATCTAGCCCTCTTGCTCCTAGGTCGGTTGTCAAAAGTAGCTGTAGGCTTCCATCCCGGAACTTTTTCATCATAGCTTCCCGTTCTGTTTTCCAGGCAGACCCCTGCAGGATACCCGCTGCTATTCCTTTAAATTTAAGCTTGGCAGCCAATTCCTCTATTTCATTTACATCCTGGACAAAGGCCATCAGCTTTCCTTTATTCATTTTTACAATCCGTCGGAGGACATCTACCTTATCTCGTCTGTCACATACAAAATAAATATGATCCACAGCTGACTCTGGCAAATCTTTCGGAGAAACGCGAATGATCTCCGGCTGATTCATCATTTCCTTTCCAATCTGTTCCGCTTTTGCAGAGATCGTTGCGGAGAAGAACAATATTCGCCGATCCTTTAACGTAGTTTTCACGATATCTTGAACCATTTCCAGAAGCTTCATTTGGAAGATCTGATCGGCTTCATCCACTACAATGGTCTTTACTTCATGCATTTTTAATTTTTTTGCCTGAATCAGTTCCTTGATTCGATTAGGTGTTCCTACCACCAATTGTGGGTGTTTTTTCAACTTTTCCAGTTGTCTATTCATATCGGCTCCACCAATTAAAGAGATGCTCAAAATGTTGGTGCCCAAAGTAAAAGTTTGAATGACTTGATGAATCTGCATGGCAAGCTCACGGGTTGGGGCTAAAATGACAACCTGTACATTTTTATTGTCCTCCTGAATTTTCTCCAATAGCGGAAGGATATAGGCAAGAGTTTTCCCCGTACCTGTTGGGGATTCGACAATGAGATCCTTTCCTTCTAAAACTAGAGGCATTGCCTTTTCCTGTACCGCTGTCCACTTAGTGAATCTTGCTTTTTTCCAGGCTTCTTGTAAAAATGGCTTTAAATTGGTTAATTCCATGGTTAATCTCCCTTTTCCTCGTATGTACGTTCATTAAGACATTGTATGGAGTGTAAAACATGATCGATCAGTGTACCCATATCACCGATTTGATCCTCATTGATTTTCCGTCCAAATTCCAAACTAATTTCGTTAGTATAGATTTTAGTATCATCATTATAATGGAAAGATAGCTGTTGTACTATTTTGGGGCGATTTTCCCATATTTTATCCAAGATCTGATGAATTTCAAGGCATTCCCGGTTGACATCCTTCACGTAACATTGAAAAAATAGTTCTAGCTTGCATCCAGTAAAGCGATCCTCCTCCTCCAAAATTTCAGCAACGAGATCCTCAGTACCAGCATGCAAGCGAATTTCAGCAAAGGTTTGCCCTGCCGTCTCCTCCTGTTCATAAAATTGAATGGCATAATATCTAGACATGGTGGAGAGATCCACACGATCTATCCGATTGGTAACCCGAATCATTCCAACCGAATCCAAATCATATACTTCACCTTCTATCACCACTTTCAAGTTATCAAAAATGGTTGGGTCAAACATGGGAATCCCCCCTGCTAGTAATAAAAACTAGGGCTTACCTAAAGGTTGAGCCCCTTTCCACAATTCTTTTCTAATATAATGTGCATCGCGTGTGACCAGATCAGCGGACAAGCAGGAGGTCCCCACTGTTCCTTCCATGTCTCAAGATGCTGAGGGGACAGAAGGTGATGCTGGACCTGTTCCGGCAAAAATCCCTGTTCATTAAATTGAGATCGAACCCAACGAAGGATCTCTTCTGCTTTTTGCTGCTCTCCCAACTTCGCGTAGTGCCATCCTAGCCAAGCAGAAAGTAAAACCCATTGTCCTCCCCCATAATAAACGTCTTGAGGATACCGATGCAATCCCCCATTCCATAACAGTCGTTCTTCTATGACTCTCACGGTTTCACTTATCAAGGGATTCTGCCCCTCAAAGACCTGAAATGGAACATGCAACCACAATAAACTAGCGTCTATTTCTGCATGGCCTATGGATTTGGTAAAGCGATTTTCAAATAGGGCTTGGTTCATCAAAAATTGCTTCATATCAATAAGGGTTTGATCAATGGATTCTCTCTGATCCTCTTGCACCCAGATACGGGATGCCTGAAGTCCTCCATATATCGCTGCCATGGTGGAGGGATGAATCTTCTCCCCATGCTCTTCCCAACAGTCAAAGTTTGGATACTGCCAAAGGAGCATTAGATATTCCGACACCATTTGTACTGTTGGCTTTAATTCATGAAAAAGACTTAAGTCATTCCAAAGTAAGAAATGGTGAGTCAGTCCCCATATCCATGTTCCGTAACCGTCAAGCTGAAAAGTTCCCCAATCGCCCTCCACCTCCTTTCCTTCCACGGTATATCGTGTGTGAAGGAGGCATTCCTGCGGTATATTCTTTTCGTCCTTGGCTAGCTGAATAACTTGCCGCGCTTTATCCCGATATCGTTCAATAGTTTGGGCAGCCCAACGGAAGAAGCGCTCTGCTGCTTCTTTTTCTCCTGTAAGATCCAAACTATGAGCAATAAATGTTCCATCACGCAACCAGCTATATCGATAGTGTTCAAAGGAGGGGGAAGCTACAAAAGCTCCGCTTGGATCCTGGTAGGCTAGAATTACCTGCTTACTTTTTTCAATAAAGTCCATGGCCTCTCCTTAGAAATGGATTCACTTCTAGTCCTTATCATTATATGGTTATTATCTGGATTTTGAATCAAGGAATATCTGAAAAATGGGTCTTTTCATTATTTCGCCCTTAACCATTCGCGGATAGACTATAAGAAAGCTACTAGCGTAGCCTTATGCGTATAACACTTGACTGATAAGTGTAAGAAAGCTACTAGCGTAGCCTTATGCGTATAACACTTGACTGATAAGTGTATAAAAGGAGTGTGAACCATGGGAAAGAAGCGCAATGAAAATCGCCAGGCCTCCCTACAATTTGTCCCCCCCAGTGCGATTGCCCCCTATGTTGGCCAATGGATCAATACGTCAGTTCCCTCTATCGGCCAGGTTGTAGCTTACGTCATCAACTATAACCCGGGCAGTGGTATGGTAGATATGTGGATCTATCGACCTGGCAGTAGGAAAAGAGAGTTTATGCAATTCCATTACAGTGATCTTGTAGGAATTGGCCCTTACTATGGCCCAATCCCGCCCTATCAGCAAGCTCCATCACCACAGCCAAGCCCCTATCCACCTTATCCGCCCTATCCGCCTTATCCGGCACCCTATCCACCTTATACCCCCTATCCGCCTTATCCAACTCCGCGAAAATCTTGCCGAAACTATACCAATAAATCTCAGCAGCTTGCCTGTTACATGGGATTGCTCCCTCCTATTTAGACATTTAGGGAAAAAGGGTCTTCAGCCAATCAGCTGTAAGACCCCCTTTTGGTTTATTTGCTCAAACGATTTTCCAATTCCGCTCTTTCCTTTTCATATCCCGGCTTCCCTAGCAAAGCGAACATATTTTTCTTATAAGCTTCAACCCCTTGTTGGTCAAATGGATTTACACCGAGTAAATATCCGCTTATTCCACAGGCTTTTTCAAAAAAGTAAACAAGCTGCCCGAAATTATACTCATTCATCTGTTCAAGGTTGACGACCAGATTAGGCACCCCACCATCCATATGGGCCAAGAGCGATCCTTCAAATGCTTTCTTATTAACTTCATCCATCGTCTTTCCGGCAAGAAAGTTCAAACCATCGATATCGTCCCGATCCTCTTGAATCGTGATCTGTGCTTTTGGCGTTTGAATGTGCAGAACCGTCTCGAACATATTGCGCAATCCGTCTTGAACATACTGTCCCATGGAATGAAGATCGGTTGAATAATCGAGCGAAGCAGGAAAGATCCCTTTACGATCCTTGCCTTCACTCTCCCCAAAGAGCTGCTTCCACCACTCCGCTACATAATGAAGAGAAGGTTCATAATTAACGAGAATTTCCATCGTTTTTCCTTTACGATATAGGGCATTACGTGCAGCGGCATATTGATAGCATTCATTTGTTTGCAGATCAGGATTATAATAGGAATGATAGGCATCTGCAGCTCCTCTTAGGATTTCATCAATATTCACGCCACTCACGGCAATCGGCAGAAGTCCAACAGCTGTAAGAACGGAATATCTTCCCCCCACATCATCTGGTATAACAAAGGTTTCATATCCTTCTTCCTCAGCCAATTTCTTCAGTGCGCCTTTTTCCTTATCAGTGGTAGCGAAAATCCGCTTTTTTGCCTCTTCCTTGCCATACTTTTTTTCCAGCAAATCTCGGAAAATGCGAAAAGCAACGGCAGGCTCTGTCGTCGTACCTGACTTGGAGATGACATTCACGGAAATATCCTTATCTTCTAATATTTCAAGCAAGTGGGAGATATAGATAGAGCTCATGTTTTGACCGGCAAAATAAATTTGCGGTGTCGATTGAACCTGTTGGTTATAAAATGTATGATTAAGCATCTCTATCGCTGCACGCGCTCCTAAGTAAGAGCCTCCGATCCCGATCACGATCAGCGCTTGAGAATTTTGTTTTATTTGTTCAGCTGCCTTTTTGATTCTTGAAAGCTCCTGTTGATCATAACGAATCGGGAGGTCAACCCAACCTAGGTACTCTTTCCCTACTCCTGATTTTTCGTGAAGCATCTCGTGCGCCTTGCTCACAAATGGGGCTAATTGTTCAATCTCTTCCTTTTTAAGAAAGGATAAGGCATTCGAATAATCAAAACGTAGGTTCATTTTTGTTACTCCTCCTCAAAGGTCGTCATTCCTCTGCAATTATCAAACACTCTCCTCATTGTAAATCTTTTTGGAAGAGTTGGGTATATTTTACTTTATTATAACTAAAAAGAGAGCATGTAACGAAGGCGCTACATGCTAAGGTTATGCTACTAATTGAAAAGGGATTGGAGTTTTATTCCATGACTTAATTATAACTTTATGGGACGTATTTTTCAACCTCGGGACAAAACAGGCCCATTTTGGCTCCTTATAAAACAGACACCAAGACAATAGCGACTGAAATGAAAAAAACCACGTATAGCCCTCCTATTTCATTCCTTACCCTCCTTTATTTTCTATACCTGACAGACTAATTATGCAAAAATCATTTCTTTGGTATTCCCCTTTTTGCTATGATGAGAGAAATGTCCCTATCTACAGGAGTGAAATCATGAGAAGATTCGTTTTCGGCATAGTCCTAGCCATCCTTTTCCTTTCCGGGTGCGCCAATCAAGAGGAATATCAGAAAAAAACACAGATAAGTTGGGATATTAGCCCCACCTTCCAATCCGGTGGTTATGAGATGAGAGGCATTCCCGACCGATTAGCCATCATAGATACACCCTTTATGGCAGGCCAAAGTCAAAAATACATGTGGCACTTCTGGGGAAGCTTGGATGAAGTGACAGGAAAACTTACTATCTTAGCCGAACATCAGGATACAGGAAAAAAGGTACCATTACTTCAAAAGGTCTATATCATTCCTGCTAAGCCCAATAATGGAGCAGACAATCATGTTCCCTCTCAGATGTCTTTGCCAAGCAAAGGATTATGGAGGTTAGATGCTTATATCGATGAACGTCTTTTTGACAGTATTGTCGTTCAAGTAAAATAAAAGAAGGCAATTCGATCCCGAAAGATCGAATTGCCTTCTCTTTTATTAGTTATGGAACTCTGCTTACTCCTGATCCAAGTCAACGACTCTCCCTGTAGGTTGCCGATTCTCCTTGATCAACCTGACCAGCTTTTTAGCCACATGACTCGGGTCAGATCCAATCGCCTGCATATGGGTTTTCATGACGCCTGGATTAACCACATGGGCAATAATTCCATTCTGTCTTTCTTCTTCGTCCAAGGAGAAGGTAAAGGCTTCAATGGCTGCTTTCGTTGCACTATAAGCTGCAAATCCATTTCCGCCCGTTTGGGCTAATCGGGAAGTCAAATTAATAATCTGCCCGGCTTTCTGCTTTCTCATAATAGGAAGGCATTCCCGACTGACAATAAAGGTACTTAGAGTATTATTATCAAATTGATATTTCCATGACTCTAGACTTGTTTCAAGAATGGAACTATTCTCAAAAACTGCTGCATTATTGATGACCACATCAATTCGTCCAAATCGTGAAATCACTTGCTCAATGAAGGTCTTCACCTCTTGCTCCTGGGACACATCAACCGATTTTGCGAAGAACTTATCTTCCCCTAGTTGCAGTTCTTCTTTTAACTTTTCGATTTTGGGTACTCTTCTTCCGCAAGCGATTACTGTAGCTCCTTCTTGAGCCAATAAGATAGCAAGCTCCCTGCCTAATCCCGTCCCAGCCCCTGTGATCCATATGACTTGTTGAGACAACTGTGCCATCGCAACCCCTCCCTTTCCTATAACCAAGTAATTCCATATGAGTTTTTAAAAATAATTATACAAATGTTTAGACCATTTTGCAACTAAGAAAGTTAGTGGCATAGCCTTCTACGTATAATACTTGACCGATAAGTATAAGAAAGTTAGTGGCGTAGCCTTCTGCGTATAATAAATACTTTCCGATGAGTGAAAAAACCACAGGTATTCAACCTCCCTGCGGTTTTATGCTATCTTTCTTTATCTGTCGATATTCTGTGATGTCACTAAACCTTCCTGCGTAATTCTTGACTTCCCCACCCTCATTTTGAATGGCGCTAATCGTTAACCATTCCAAATAGACTTCTCCATTTTTCCGCCGGTTCCAAATTTCCCCTTGCCATAAGCCATTGGTTTTGAGAGTTTCCCACATCTCTATGTAAAATTGACGATCATGATGTCCAGATTTTAAAATTCGCGGACTCTTACCCAGCACTTCATCGGGTTCATAACCTGTCACGGTAGTAAATGCTTTGTTTACCAAACTAATTTTCCCTTTTGTATCGGTCACCATAATCCCTTCAAAAGAATACTCAAATATCTGATCCTTCAATTTGAGCTTATCCTGGTAATACATCCAAATCACTAGGATTAAACTGGCTAAGGCTACTTGCGATAAAGCCATAAAACCAATGGCATAATGCCCTGTCAAATTGAAAAGAAGTGCAAGTATAAGTGGTGGAAAGAATCCGCCAAAGCCGCCCATCGCCGCTACAATCCCGTTAACGACTCCCGCTTGCTTAGAATAATAAAGTGGAACCAATTTAAAGATCGTACCATTTCCAATCCCTCCGCAGAACGCAATAGCTAGACAACCAATCGTATAGAAAGTAATGGAAGGCATAAAAGAAAGTAAGATCCCTGAAAAGGTTAGTCCAGCAAAAACAATCATCAGAATTTTAAACGGATTGAATTTGTCGGCCAGCCAACCCCCAAGGGGACGAATTAAAGTAGATAGAGCAATAAAACCTGCTGTGCGTAAACCTGCATCCACTTTATCTAAATGAAAATGGGCTACTAAAAAGTTAGGCAAATAAATGGTAAAAGCGACAAAAGAACCGAACGTAATAAAATAGAAGATGGAAAGAAACCAAAGCTTTTCGTCCCGGTAGACACTTTTGATTTGCACCATCAATGGCGCTTTTACTTTCTCCTCATGTCGGTCCCCGAAGAAAAAGTTTAAAAGGGCAAAAACAACAAGAAGAACCATAAATAGCTGCGTAGTAATGGACCAGCCTAGTGTACCTGCCAGAATTGGGGCTAAGAAGGCGGTAATCGCGGTTCCCATATTCCCTACACCATAGATTCCATTTACAAATCCATGTCTTTCTTTCGGGAAATATTTAGGAAGGGATGTAACACCAATGGAAAAGTTAGCTCCGCCAATCCCAAGCAGGATCCCTCCAATGAGCAACTCCATAAAACTTTCCGCTTGACTGATATAGTAAACAGGGAAAAGCAGAAAAAGGAGGCTGAAGATAAACATTTTCCTTGCTCCAAAGCGATTCGTCCAAAAACCAAACAGGATACGCAATAAGGAGCCTAAAATGACAGGAACGGAGGTAACCAAGGCAATTTGATCCGGAGTTAGAGCTATATCATCCTTAATAAAAGTCATTAAAGAGGATAAAAGGACCCACACCATAAATCCGGACACTAAACTTAGGGTTTGTAAAGTTAATTGAGTATTTTTACTATTCATCTTTGATGTCTCCTTTATATAAGTTCATTTGTAAACGTTGTCTATTGATAATATTTTAATATATATGTAAAATTTCCGGTGTTAACTTTCTCACAAATTAGACATAAATAAAAAGAGCATTCAGCCACTTGGCCCTGATGCTCCTATCATGAATTTTATATTAATATTTGCAAACAACTATACATCAATACAGACATGGTTCGACTTATCGGAAATGAAGGCTTATACCCAATGCCACCATGAGAAAGGAAAAGACACAGGACTTAAGCGCCTGTGTCTTTTTGCAATTCATATTGAGTGTTAACCAAGGGTTTAACTGTTTTCTTCACCGAGTGTTTCCATCCCATTAAGGAACACCATACCCCCGCGATAAGATGCAAGGGAAGAACCCACGAAACGGCAAAGCCGCTGCGAACCGAAATAAACACGCCGGAGCCAATCGCCAGCATAATCACCACTAAATACCACAGGCCCGATTGCTTTCTCGCCTTCCCCTTCGTAGCAAGTTTAACAGCTTTCCGAACATGCGTTAACATTACCCCAATCATGACCAAAGATAATAGAAGGCTTACGATAATATGGACAACTAATATCGTTGAATAATACGGCCAATAAGCTGGGCTAGCAGGGATCATCAAGCCCAATCCCGTTATTGCCGCCAACATGGATGTTATAAAAGCAAGCTTAGTCAAGGGGAATCACCTTCTCCTTTTGATCAATGTCAGTTATCGGAAGGGATCGGTCTGTACCTGGGTCACCAAAATTCCTTAAGGTGACATTGGCAAAATATTGTGGGGCAATCCGGTAACGAAGCTTCGCCCGAACGGTTACGTTCTTCAAATTATTTTCTAAAGGAACAGCGTACTCCCCATACTTGGATTCCTTTGGAGGGATCAGGTTATCTTCCCTTCTTTCGATTCTCCAAACCTGGTGATGATCAATCAGCTTGCCTTCCTTATCGTAAAATCGAGAGTTAAAAATCACACTTTCCGGTTGAATCTCCTTCTTTTCATCCAATTTCCCGGAAGCGAACAATAGGTTGCCCTGACCATCCAGCACCTCTACGTCAATCCATAGCTGTCGAAGGTCTGTAGCACCTGTCGGCAGATTATGGCCTGCTCCTTTGTTTGTCACCTTCACTTTAAATTGTAGCTTTTCTTTCTCAACCTTCACATCTACAATATCTATTTCGGCTGCAGAACGCAGCATTTGCTCTGTCAGTTCAAACATCTCTTGATCGCCATAAAAGTACGGCAACGCTTGATTAGCCCCTACGAAGCGATGGCTCAACACCTGATCCTTTACTTTGCCGCCATTCGTTGTTTGTCCCCCGACTATTGTCTCGGGCTCTCCAGGTACAGCGGCCATATGGCAAGTAATACAAGTGGAAAATTCTTTGGAATTGGCATCACCATACGGGCTATTCTGCCACTCTCGATAAGTATCCTGCTCAATCTTCCCATTAGGAGCCGCTTGGGTATGACAAGTGGAGCAATATTGTGCTTCCCTGTAAAGCTTAGCCGAAAAATCCGCAGCATGCCGCTTAGGGGCGGATCGCAGCAAATAATTCTGCAAGGTTTTGGACTCTTCTTGATCGAAGGGATAAATTTGCGCTCTCTCTGGCGCTATCACATAGGAGGCATCTGCTGGAACCCCCTGTTTTGGATCGTTATACACGTCTCCAATCGCATGGCAGATAATACAAGACGTACCGGCACGCTCATACTTAGAGCTGCTCCACTTGGTTGTTCCTACCGAACCCGTAACGACAGCCTCGGGAGTATGACATCCGGCACAGAAAGTAATGCCGTCCTCACCTAAGTCAGGTACGGCAAACGTATCTTCATGATTTTCGTAAATCGGATCATTGACGGCAGAACGTGCATGAGCAGAAACCTGCCATTCTTCGTATGAAGCCTGATGACACGTTGCACACGAAGCGGAGTCCTGTAAAAGATGTGCCTTAACCGGGTCTCCTGAAATGGTCTTTACATTAGACAAGCCAAAGTCCTTGGACTGTTTTTCTGCTGCCTTGACAACGGGTTCGTCATCTATTTGGGTGCGATCCCATTCATAAAAATAGGTGAATGCAATAAGCATAGCCACGCTAAGAAGAATAGGAAGAATCCACTGCTTTTTTCTCATTCTTTGATGCTCCTTTCTTCCAAATCATCCATCCAAGAGCCACGATCACGGCAAACACCAAAAGAGATTGTGCCATCATCGTCTCAACTGTTGGATAAATTCCCAGCAAAGAAATAGTAGGCCAGCCTGTAAGATAGGTGGCTGTGACATAACCGCCTTCTTGCAGCTCAAAAATACCATGACCGGAAAAGCTAAAAGCCATAAAATATAATATAAAACTAGTGCCTAAAAAGAAAGGTTTAATCGGGATCTTGACGCTGTAACGAGATAGTCCCAGATAAAGGGCAGCCAGAAGTAAACTTCCCACAGCAAAACCGTATATGATCATGCTTTCGTTTTCACCTAAAGAAAATAAAGCTTGGTAGAACAAAATCGTTTCAAAGCCTTCACGGTATACCGCAAGAAAGGCAACAAATCCCATGGTGATATAGCTTCCCTTGGCAATCGAAGTCTGCATCTTTCCTTGAATATACTGCTGCCATCTTTTTCCTTGCACCTGACTGATCATCCAATAGCTGACATAAAACAGCACGGCGACAGCAATTAACATGGTGAAGCCTTCGATGGCCTCCTGATTAGCCCCACTCAGTTGGAAAACGGCACGAATCAGATAGGCTGAAACCAGACTAGCCACAATGGCGGATAAAGCGCCATAGTAAATGTACTTTTTCTCCTGCTTTGTCTTTTCAAGGTAAGCGATCAAAGCGGCAATGATAATGATCGCCTCAAATCCCTCACGTACAATAATGATTAGCGACTGAACAAATACCCCCCAACCATTTGTTGTGGCCGTTAGTTCTGACACAGCTTTGGTTAATTGATCTTTGAGCTGTTCAAGTTGGGAGTCAATCGGTTGGTTCGCTTGAATCGAAGCTTTAAGTTCTGCAAATGACTGCTCGATCTGTTGCACGGCCCCTTTATCCTTGACAGACAGCTTCGTTTCCAGCGGTTCAAATACAAAATAGGCATCAAATGTCAAATCATAGGCTTCTTGCTGTTTCCCATCCAGGTAAGCTTGTTTAGACTTTTCCAAAACGGATAACGTTTGTTGCAAAATCTTCTGTGGATCAGTTGTTGTCTCCCCTCCTGAAGCTTTGGGTAAGGATACCCCTGCTCCTTGTGACAGCTTTTCCATCAACTGATTAAGAGTTGGATTGATTTCTTCTTTCAATTGTTTGTTTTTCAATGCTTGATCGATCTGTTCCAAATCCTGCTCAATGATCAGCGCCTCTTTTGGCCAAGCATCATGGATTTGACGAAACCGTTGCTGTAATTCCCTACTAAAGGCCTGCAATTCTGCGTACTCTACCGCATTAAATACCTTTTCCTCTTTTAAGGCAACCTCCCAATTTCGCTGGGTATAATCAAGCAAAGTTAACATTTTTTTCGCTTGGTTTTTTAAATCCTCTTGAGAAACTTGTTTCGCAAAATAAGTTGCGAGGATTTCATTTAGCTTCTTTTGATCAGAATCTAGCCATTTTCCTTGTTGATTAGCATTCTCCAAAATGGCCCGCATGGTTTTGACTTGATCAGGCAATAAATCCCCCTGCTGTAAATCCTGCTCTACCATTTCAAAGTACAAAAATGCTTTGAGCGGTGCCTGGGCGTCTGCTATAGCATCCTTTAATTTAATGACATACAATTCCTTTAAATCTTTTTCTATCACTGGCTTTAAGCGATCTATTTTACTAGAATCCTGCTTTAGTTCCACAATAGCCTGAAGTCCTGGGGTGGCTTCTTTACTAAACTTGATCTTTTGCTCACGAATTTCAAACCACTTCGCTGCTTGTTCTATATCTTTTTGATCTAGTGCCTGCTTCACCCCTAAATAAGACAAATGATACATCTTGACCGAAATTTTTTCTGCTTCTTGCTGATCAAAATGATCTAATATCTGCTGCTTCATCTGCTCATCTTCATTGTTAGCATCATTTACTAAGCCTTCGAATAATTGTTTTGCTTGAATTATTGATGGTTCATCTTGATTAAGCAGAAGCGTTTGTATTTTACGAAACGTCATGCCGTAAGAAGTATCGGATTCAGCCTTAATCGGCATAGGCGAAACGCATAGAAGCATCAGAACCAAAAACCCCAAAACCATCTTTCTACAGGCTATTTGCCAGTTCTCCATCCCATTTCCCCCTTGAAAACGGTAAAAGGCCCTATGAGTAGGACCAAGTACCTTTCTATTTACAGCTTAACTCCAATGGTCGTTGCCGCTTCCACCATAAGGTTAAAGAGGGCTCCAAATTCTTGATCCACCGTTTCTACCTTCGGTTTTTCTTCCTTCATAACCTCCAAAACCTGTTTGATTTGAGTGCGGACTTTTTCATCCGTTTCTTTGGATTTGTCGGCAATTTTTGGTGAAACAGCATCATAGAATAACTGAACCCCATCAAAGACTTTTCGAGCATCTTCGATTCTTGTTCCCGAAACACTCTCCCCTGAATAAACGGCTTCAACAAAACCTGCCAGCTCTGGCAGGATCCCTGTCATCGCCTCAAATAGAAGCTGTTCATTTAACTCTGCACCTTCCACAATAGCCTTGAGCTTGTTGGCATCTTCCTTAAGTGTGGCCGTAATCTGCAATAGCTGTTCTTTCTTTCCTGCAGGATCTTCCTTGCCCCAAAGGATTTGCTCTATGCCATGAAAACCAGTTTCGGTGCTCACGTCCATGGTTTCATCCAATTCTGGTGATAACGTAGCAAATAGCGCTTCTCCCTTTTCGTATTCCAATTGTGTAGGCAACCATTGTTCTTTCGCTTTTTCGAAATCCCCATCCTGAATGGCCTTTTCTAAAACTTCCGTATTCTGAATGATTCCGTCGACACGTTCTAAGGCCCATTTTTTCGCTTCGATAATAGACTGCTTCACTTGTTCTTCTGGGTTAGCAACAGGCTGCTGGGCCTGTTCTTGTGTTGGAGCTGTTGCTTGAGTCGGTTTCGCTTCTTGCCCCTGACCTCCACACCCCGTAGTTGCAATGATAGTTACTGCTAGTGCAGCAATCAACATTCCTTTTTTCTTCATTGTAAGTCCCCCTAGTGAATCATGTTTGATAATGATTATCAATATACGTCTAACATCAATAACCATTATTATTTAATTGGGAGAATTCGTCAATACCTTTTCTAAAACTCCATTTCCAAATCCATAAATATATTTGACCAATTTGTGAACATAGTTAGAATTATTAATAAAGGAGCTGAATGAGAATGAGTGAAAATCAGTTAATCCTTCTTTCCACTATTAAAAAGCTGACCAGTATAGGTGAAGCGAATTTGCTCTGAGGTTTAATGAAAATATCAAATGGATATTACTCTACCTAATTTGAAAATTATTAAAATATTTTTATTTACTTTTCTTTTAGTGTTGTATATAATAATAACCGTTATCGTTGATAATGATTATTATTATTATTTTTGGGGGGAGTTTTTTTGAGTTCAGTAAAGTTGTTGAGATTGAGTAGAGAAATACATAAGTGGGTAGGTTTAGTTTTATCGTTGGTTTTCCTCTTACTTTCTGTAACAGGTGTCATGCTACTTTTCAAAGATCAGTGGGGGTTTCAACCCAAAACTCAAAAAGGGGAAAAAGCTGAAATTACACAATCCTTGCCGATTGATAAAATTGTTTCCATTGCGGCGGCACAAGGATTCGATGATTTGAAATCGGATAAGGACGTGGATCGAATTGACTTTCGGCCAAACAAGAGTGTTTACAAAGTTTGGTCTAATGACGGTCGTGAGATTCAGATTGACATGACAACAGGAAAGATATTGTCTGTTGGAAATAGAACTGATAAACTTCTTGAAAATTTACATGATGGCTCCTTCTTTGGTGACTGGTTTAAGTATATTGTTGTGACTTCTTCAGGAATCTCTTTGATTCTACTCACTTTTTCCGGATATTATATCTGGGGTTATGCATTTTTAAAACGTAAAAAATCCAAAAACAAACCAACTGTTCAACCTAGGTCCGCATGAAGTTAATTGTTTCCGTATCCTAAATGTCACCGAAGAGTTTTTTAGACTATTGGGAATCAATAGTTAAATATGAGCTGCCAAAAAAGACCGACAATCGTGCTTGATGTCGGTCTTTTTTAGTCGATCAAACTGCTAATGCAAATTCTTGCTTTTAAGAAAAAGAGATAAACCCTTTTTAAAATACTCTCAGGTTTATCTCAAATGATAGTCTTGATTTACAAATCCAGTGGTTTTACTTTTCTTACATATGCATCCCAAATGACATGACCCAAACGGTTCCTGCTACGATAACAATAGCCATTAAGAAACCATAGACCAAATTAATGATTTGTGTGTTCGCGTCTTCTCCTTCACTAGCATGCATGAACATGAATAATTGAAGTCCTGCTTGAATGACGGCTAACGAGCCAATGATCCACATCATCGTTTGAAAAGATAATGAAGTTTTTAAGGCGACCCCCGCTGCTCCAAAGGTTAGCACTAAAGATAGCAAGAATCCAAACACATGATGAATGGGAAAGCCGCTCATTTTCTTTTCCATTTAGCTCACCATCCCTTTTAAATAAACAAATGTGTAGATAAAGATCCAGACCACATCAAGAAAGTGCCAATAGAGTCCAATGATAAAGGTTTTGCGCGCAGTTTCCGGAGTCAATCCTCTTTGAACCAGCTGAATGATAATCATCAACGCCCAACCAATCCCCAGAGTTACGTGTGCTCCATGCGTTCCTAGCAAAACAAAAAAACTAGAGAAGGCTGCACTCGTTTGCATCGTTGCCCCTTCATGGATATAATGCATAAATTCATTCACTTCCATATAAACAAAACCTGCACCAAGCATTAAGGTAATCACAAGCCAAGTCAATAACCCTTTCAAGTGATTACGGCGCATTTCAAAGATAGCAACACCACAAGTGAAGCTGCTCGTCAATAGAAGCAGGGTCTGAATTATGACATCTTTGAACTTCATTATATCCTGAAGAACAGGTCCCCCTGCAAAGCGTTCTCCCAATACCGCATACACACTGAATAAAGTTGCAAACAAAATAATCTCAGCACCGAGAAAAATCCAAAAACCTAGAATGTTCATGCGGCTTTGTTCGGTTTGATATTCTAAAGGCAAGGACGTATTCACATTAGCTGACACGAGTATACACCTCTCCTTCTGTACTACGCCAAGTGCGCTCCATTTTTTTAATTTCATCAACACCTATGTGGTAGCCATGATTATAGTCGAAGGAACGCGCAATTAAACCGGCCACGATGCCTAAAGCTGCAATGGCAGCAGCGATATGCCATTCGAATACGAGGAAGAATCCAACAATCCCGAACATCACACACATAATAAATGGCAGTCCTGAATTGCTTGGCATATGGATTTCTTCGATGTCATGATCCTTAAGCCCTAAACCTTCGTTATGTTTCTTCATATACCAGAAAGCATCAAATGATTTGACTTCCGGTTGTTTTGCAAAGTTATAGTATTGAACTGGCGATGCTGTTGCCCATTCCAACGTTCTTGCATCCCACGGATCAGCAGAAATGTTTCTGTCTGCAAAGCGGATGCTCCAATAGATGTTGTAACAAAACGCGGCAAAGCCCAAAGCAAGGATCACTGATCCGATGGCTGAAATCAAGAACAGGCTGGAAAAGCCAGATTCAACAGAGAACGTGTACGCACGTCTCACCGCTCCTTTTAAACCAAGGAAAAACATTGGCATGAACGTGACGTTGAATCCAATCGTAAATAGCCAAAAATGCCATTTCCCAAGTCTTTCATTTAACATATGACCAAATATTTTCGGCCACCAATAATAAAGTCCGGCAAATACGGCAAATACCACTCCAGGAATGAGAACATAATGAAAGTGTGCAACTAGGAATAGTGTATTGTGGTATTGATAGTCTGCTGCACCCATGGCTAACATCACCCCTGTTACCCCACCGATGACAAAGCAAGGAACAAAGCCTAAAGCCCATAACATCGCGGTAGTCATTTTGATCCGTCCTTTGCGCATGGTGAAGAGCCAGTTAAACATTTTGACCCCCGTCGGTATAGCGATCATCATCGTCGTGATGGAAAAGAACGAGTTAACGGCTGGACCTGCCCCCATCGTATAAAAGTGGTGGACCCAAACTAGCATACTTAGAAACGCAATCGCTACGATAGAACCGACCATTGATTTGTAACCAAATAGCGTTTTACGGGAAAAAGTGGCAATCACTTCAGAGAATATCCCAAACGCTGGAAGTACCACAATATACACTTCTGGATGTCCCCAGAGCCAAAATAGATTTGCCCATAACATATCCATACCGCCGCCAGATAGAGTAAAGAAGTGAGTCCCATAAAGACGGTCGAACATCATTAAAGCCAGGGCTACCGTAAAGATCGGGAAGGAAGCAACAATAATGACAGAAGTAATCAACGTCGTCCATGTAAACATCGGCATTCTCATTAAGGTCATGCCTTTCGTCCTCATTTTTAGGATGGTGACTATTAAGTTAATCCCTGTCATCAGCGTACCAATCCCAGCGATCTGAAGAGCAATCGCATAATAGTTATTTCCAATGCCTGGACTGTACTCTTTTCCTGCTAGCGGAAAATAAGCCGTCCATCCCGCATCAGGTGATCCGCCGATCACGAACGAAACATTGAAAAGCATCGCTCCACTGAAAAACAACCAAAAACTTAAAGCATTCAATTGCGGAAAAGCCACATCCCTTGCCCCGATCTGAAGCGGGATGATCACGTTCATTAAACCGATCAAGAAAGGCATCGCCATGAACAGAATCATAATGACCCCATGGGTCGTAAAAATTTCATTATAGTGCTGTGCATTTAGGAACTGCATTTCTGGTCGGGCGGTTTGAGCTTTCATTAATAAACCGTCCATTCCTCCACGAAAGAACATGAACACAGCCGAAAGGATATACATGATCCCAATTTTTTTATGATCGACCGTTGTCAGCCATTCCGTCCAAAGCCATTTCCACTTTTTCAGATAGGTTAGCATACCTACGATTCCTAGTGTCATAAGTACAATTGCTATTTGCGATCCGAGAATTAACGGATCTCCCGTAATAAAAAATTCATCCCACTTAATGCCCATGATGTTCACCTCCATGTGTGTCTTCTTCCTCAAAAATTTCCCCTTGATAGCCGTGGCCTCTGTATAATTCAGGGTTCGTATAGGTCTTCGAATCCATCTTTGCATGGTCCACCCATTCTAAGTGAGTGTTAGAAAACGTTAAACGACCCAAATGAGTAGGTTTTAGCAATTCCTCATATTTTTCTTCAGACAGCTTAGGCGCCTTCTCCTGAACTTCTGTTACCCATTGGTCAAAATCCTTTTGGGTTTGGGCCAGCACTTCAAACTCCATATCGGCATAACCCCGACCGTTAAAGTTTGTGTTTCTACCCATATAGGAGCCTGGGTTGTCAGCTACGATATACAGCTGCGTTTCCATCTTATTCATCGTATATTTCTGTCCAGCTAATGCAGGCACCCAGAAGGATTGCATTGTACTCGCAGAAGTCAGTTTAAAATTCACCGGCGTATCTTCCGGAATATTAACATAGTTCACAGTTTCAATCCCCTGCTCCGGATAGCTGAAAATCCATTTCCAATCCGCTGAAGTCACATGGATGGTGATCGGCTTTTTACCTTCATATCCCTCTGGTACTTTCTCCAACGCATAAAGCGTGGTTACGGTAGGAATGGTTAAAGCTATGATAATGAGAATGGGAATCCCCGTCCAGATGATTTCTAAAAGTGTGCTTCCATGCTCTTCCGGAGGCTCGTAATCCATATTATCTGGCCTTTCTCTATACTTCCAAACGATATAACCAAACAAGCCAAACACCACAACTACAACAAGCAACATCCAGATCAGTGACCAGTTAATCAAATCCAAAATACTTCTTGCTACAGGTCCCTGCGGTTCAAACACAACCATGTTCGTTTCACACCCACTTAGGAATAACATGGCAAATAGAGAGACCCATGCTATTTTTGGCTTCATTGCTCTCATCTCCTTATTCGAGAAAAAATGTTCACCATTTCACAAATAATAATTATTTTATATCGTGAAGTGGTTTAACAATTTAACTTATCAATATAGGGGTAAGGTATTACCTATAACCACCGTGTAAATATAATATCATAAGATTTCTGTGATATTTGTTACAGAACTGTTAAGGAAATATGGCGAATAAATGACGAATAATACAAGAAAAGGATAATAACCCTAACATCAGATTGGAAAGTAAAATTGACACCTACTCTACCTTGTCAAGCTCTTTTCAGAAAGGATTATTCAGTTTAATTTTTAAAAATTCTTAAACTACCTTGTCAAACAAAAGTACAACATATATAATAAGGTCATCAGGTGACGTGACCATATCATTAGGCGTTAGTGTAAGAGGTGAGGCGTCCACTGACTTGTAAGCGATTGCGGAATTCTAATTTCCGAAGATTTTATTTACTTTTTTGGGGGAGGTTTATAAAAAAATGAGTACAAGTGTTTTAGCATTCCTTGCATTGTTACCCGTTCTTTCTGTAGCTTTATTTCTGGTTATTTTAAAGTGGCCAGCAAGTAGAGCTATGCCTATCTGCTACATCGTGGCCGGTATACTTGCTTTATTTGTTTGGAAGGTACCTGGTGCACAAGTTGCTGCTGCTTCTGTAAACGGTTTAGTCACCGCATTTACCCTTTTGTACATTATCTTTGGGGCGATTTTATTATTAAACACCCTCCAGGAAAGCGGTGGTCTTCGTACAATTCGTCAAGGCTTTACTGATATTACTCCTGATCGTCGAATACAAGTTATCATTATCGCTTGGTTGTTTGGTTCCTTTATTGAGGGAGCAGCTGGATTCGGTACACCTGCTGCAGTTGCCGTACCTCTATTAGTTGGATTAGGCTTCCCAGCCATGGCTGCCGTTATGGCAGGAATGATCATTCAAAGTACACCTGTTTCCTTTGGTGCCGTCGGTACGCCTATTCTTGTGGGGGTAAACAGTGGTCTATCTTCTGATGAAGCGATTAAGACCTATGCGTCATCCTTAGGTTACACGGAGTGGAGTCCGTTCCTTAATATGATTGGTGCCAAAGTCGCCATGCTTCATGCTATCGGCGGAATATTAATCCCACTCATAGTGGTGGCATTCCTAACTAAGTTTTATGGAAAAAACAAAAGTTTTAGTGAAGGTTTGAAAATTTGGAAATTCGCTATTTTTGCTGCTTTGGCCATGACGATTCCTTACTATTTTGTTGCCACTCTATTAGGACCTGAATTCCCATCCATGACTGGCGGTCTTATAGGACTAGCCATCGTCATTACAGCCGCTAAAAACGGATTTCTTATGCCTGCTAAAAATGATATTTGGGATTTCGATAAAAAAGAAAACTGGGACCCAACCTGGAACGGTAAGATCGAAATCAACATCAGTGATTCCAAAACTAATATCAGCATGGTAAACGCCTGGACACCTTATGTTTTAGTAGGACTTTTCCTAGTTCTTTCTCGCTTGCCACAACTTCCAATCATAAATTGGATGAAAGCTTGGACAGTCAAATTCCCTAACTTGTTTGGAACAGAAATCTCTGCCAGCTTCCAGCCACTATATTTACCTGGAACAATTTTTATTTTAGTAGCTATAATTACGTACTTCTTGCATGGAATGAACGGGGCTTCCTTTGGCCGCGCTGTGAAAGATTCCTTTAAAACAACGCTTGCAGCCTCAGTTGCTTTAGTTTTCACTGTACCCATGGTTCAAGTGTTCATAAACTCGGGTGGAGGAGCAGCTGAATTTGCTAAAATGCCCATCGCTCTAGCAGATGGTGTTGCCGCTCTAACCGGTTCAGCTTGGCCTCTCTTTGCCCCAATCATCGGTGGATTAGGTGCATTCGTTGCAGGGAGTAATACGGTAAGCAACATGATGTTCTCCTTGTTCCAATTTGGCGTTGGCGAGCGCATTGGTGTTGATCCAACTTGGATCGTGGCACTTCAGGCCATTGGCGGGGCAGCGGGAAATATGATTTGTGTCCATAACGTTGTCGCAGCCTCTGCTGTAGTAGGTTTAGTTGGTCGAGAGGGGGAAATCATTCGAAGAACAATTTTACCATTCCTCTATTATGCGATCTTCTTGGGTTCCATTGGGTATTCCATTGTTTGGACGGCTCAAAAAGGATTCTTTAATATCGGTACGATCATTGCAACCTTAATTGCAGTTGGAGTTGTTTATATCATTGCCAGCAATAAAAAACGAGTAAATTCCTTTGAGCCTAGCAAAAATATAGCTTAACATTAAAGAAAATGGGATGGTACTTAGCCATCCCATTAAAATTCCCCGTAGCAATAACGAAAACTCCACTATTTACAGCTTAGCCAAGCGACACTCACATAGCTCACTTAACCAACTTAATGTTATCTACTTGCTTTACTTTTTTTAAACCACTTGGGCTTGAGCCTTGGGTTTGCCTTGGATTTGGCAGGTTTTAAGACTGCTGATTCCGGTGATCCTTCCGCCTTTAAAGGCAGAGTTGTAATCAACATCGGATAGGGATGGCCTTTCACTTCGAGAATGGTCTTTCCGATTAATTTCTCAATATCCTTGAAATACGGAATTTCTTCAATTTCGCAAAAGGAGATAGCGATCCCACTCAGTCCTGCTCTACCGGTACGGCCAATTCGATGAACGTAGGTTTCTGGAATATTAGGGAGGTTAAAGTTGATCACATGAGAAAGTTCCTCAATATCAATTCCCCTTGCTGCGATATCCGTCGCTACCAACACTCGCGTTATACCACTCTTGAAATTACTTAATGCACTCTGGCGGGCATTTTGAGATTTGTTTCCATGAATGGCCTGAGCTGAAATATTCACTTTAGTCAGTTCGCGTACAACGCGGTCAGCACCATGCTTTGTACGGGTAAACACCAGAGCAGAACCAATGGATTTATCTTGTAAAAGGTGTCTCAGTAGATTTTGCTTGTTTCCCTTATCTACAAAATATATAGATTGCTTTATCCTATCCACAGTAGAAGACACTGGAGTGATTTCTACTTTCACTGGATTAACCAGTATCGATTTAACCATTTTGGATATTTCTGGCGGCATCGTTGCTGAGAAGAATAGTGTTTGTCTTTTGCTAGGCATTTTTGTGATGATCTTTTTCACATCATGAATAAAGCCCATATCCAGCATCCTGTCAGCTTCATCAAGTACTAATATTTCGACATATTGTAAATCAATACGCTTTTGATTCATTAAATCGATAAGCCGGCCCGGAGTTGCAATAAGAATATCTGCACCTTGATTTAGCGACCGCTCCTGCACTTTTTGTGAGACACCACCAACGATAGCAGAACAACGCAAATAGGTGTATTGACTATACGCTTGTATGTTATCCGAAATCTGAAGAGCAAGTTCTCTTGTCGGTGTTAAAATCAATGAGCGAATACAGCGGTGCGTATTGGTTCTATGTTGCTGTTTGCTTAATAGTTGAATAATCGGTACAGCAAATGCGGCCGTCTTCCCTGTTCCCGTTTGAGCGCAGCCAAGTAAATCTCTGCCGGCTAATACAGCCGGGATCGCCTGTTCCTGTATAGGTGTCGGCGTAGTATAATTCTCTTCGCTTAAAGCTTTTAAAATCGCGGGTATAATGTTCAAGTCATTAAATGTCATTTTTTCTCCTTAATTTTAAATACATATATTCTTTAATCACGTAATGAATAACATCTCTTGTAACGTCTCCACAAAGCATTCCTTTATGTCATAACACATTATGCTAACACAAATGAGCATAAGAAAGCTACTAGCGTATAATACTTTCTGATAAGTGCAAAAAAGAAGCGAGATTTCACCCGCTCCATCCATGGATTTCCCATAACGCATCCAATAATAATCCCTTTTTAAGTGTTTGTTTTTTCTGTAATTTCAGGATACTTTTAATATTCTAAGTTTACCGATTAATTCTTTTGAATAATAATTATGTACAAAATCACTATCAAGTGTGGCAAAATACTCATATTGCTGTAATCTCGCAATTGCTAAGTGAATTGCATCGTGAGAATCAATTTGCGAAGTTCTCATAATTGATAATGCTAAGTGATGGACATCTTCAGTAGAATTAGAAATTACAATTTTCAATCCTAATTCGCTCAAATCATGTAACATTCCATTATATTTATTAACAGCTTCATTATAATAGAAATCTAAGCCCTGACGTTTTTTGTCATAGGTATTTTTAAAATCTTTAATAAGCGTATCAATATTATAGAAAAGTTCCCCTTCTACAAGCAATGTATCCAGCTTTTTCCTAGGTACTAAATCGGTAATTTTATTAGAAATCCAAAGATCACCAATTAATGAAAGGTCATCATTACATATTTTTTCGTTATTTATGCGGGATTTATGGACAATCGTTAGAACATCACGAATATGATTTTTAAATAGGGTATGTACTACTTCTCCCATTACATGGTTGCTTATTGCAATTTCCTTTATTTCATCTTTACTCCATTTATCAATAACAGCGGAGACTTTATCTCCACGATTATCGGATAAATCAAGATAGGACAAAAGAAAACAAGCATCGGTATATATTGATGCTTGATGGAAATCTATATGTTTTATTCCGTTAAAATCTATCACAAACCCACTCATTTATTTCCCTTCCCTATGAAGATCAACCAGCATTTTGCTTGATCTTGGAGTTACACCATACTTCCTCCGAATATCCATAGCAGATAGAACTATTTTAGTAGGTTTTACTTCCTGATCTTTTTTAATAATGGTAATTGGAGTCAAGCTTATCACTCCTACACTTTCTTTTCTTAAATTGTATTCGTTTTTATGCTTTTTGTCCATGGAATTCACGACCCTAAACTATAACAAGTAAAAATATTGTAACCAAAATGCCAGTTTTTTATAACAAATTTAGACAAATTAAACTCAAGCATCTAACTAACTCTAGATACTCCCTATAATTTACATATTACGATTCAACAGTCTCGTTCAATTATCAGTAGGGCCGCCATAAATTGTTTTCCTATTATTTAAATACCTGCAAAAACTTATTGGGTATTTTTGTTTCAAAGTGCATCAGATCGTTTGTAGTAGGATGATAAAAACTAATCACTAAAGCATGAAGTCCAAGACGACCGATTGGGTTTTGGGTTGAGCCATACTTTTTATCACCTACAATGCTGTGGCCAATCTCCTGCATGTGAACACGAATTTGATTCTTTCTTCCGGTTTCAAGTCTGACCTCCAGTAAAGAGTAGCCATTTGTCTTCTGAAGAACCTTGAAGTGTGTTACTGCTTTTTGACCACCATTCGGGGTAGGGCTCGAATACATTGTGAGTGTTTTGCTCTCCTTTAGCCATGATGTTATCGTACCTTCTGCTTTTTGAACAGATCCCTCTACTAAAGCGATGTATCTACGATCCAGAACAGAGTTTTTCCAAGAATTCTGTAAGACTTGTTGCACCTTCTCGCTTTTAGTGTACATCATGACCCCGGAAGTGTCTCGGTCTAGTCTATGAACCACAAATATTCTGTTCCTTGGATTAGACCTTCTTACATGTTCCATTAAGAAATGGTAAGCTGTGTCACTTTTTTCCTTGTCAGAAGCAATTGATAGCAAACCAGCCTGCTTATCGATCACGATAAGATCCGGGTCCTCATAAAGAATATTCAAACCACTTATTTGCTCTTCCTTTCCTGTCTGTGACCAATTGATTACGACATGATCCCCGATCTCCAATAGATGGTTATACTGTGTTGTAATTTCCCCTTCAATAGAAACTTGTCCACGTGATAATAATCCCTTAATCTGATTGCGCCCTTTTCCTGATAATTTTACAAGTAAGAACTTCATCAACTCCATGGGTTCCGTGACGACCAAGTGTGCTGCTCTCGTCCGGTCATCTCTTTTTCGTTCATTTCTTTTCCGTTCATTTCCGTATTGGTTTCTATTCATCATGTTCCCCATTAAAAATTATTTGTACCCTGCTTGTTATAACAATATATCAGTGTTTTAATTCCTATTTCAAATATATCCCAACCAAATACTCCATATTCGTTGAGAAAATAAACCCTAGTCCATTCCAGAGTTTGAAGTTTTACTGATAAAACAAAAGACCAAGCGAGTAGTTTTCACCTGATCTCAATATTATATTCGAGAATTTACAAATCTTTTCTTTGCCTCTTTACACTCATACATATTTTGGTCGGCTGATTTGATCAACTCGAATAAATTTTTGTTATGATCAGGGTATATGGCTGAACCGATAGACACTTGAATAGGTATGTTGATTTGTTTCGAAAGATTCTTCATATCGTCGTCCAACCGTTGTAAGACAGTTTGTAAACCCGACTCTTCCTTGTAATGTCCAATCACCAAAAATTCATCACCACCCCATCGGGCAACGATATCACTTTTTCTCATTGAACCTGCAAGTGTTTCACCAATCATAGCAAGAACCAAATCACCCTTATGATGCCCATAAAAATCATTGATGTGTTTGAAATTATCACAATCAATAACCAATACGAAGAGCTTACTATTCGTTCGTTCTGCCAATGACATGATTTTTTCATAAGTATTGATTACAAATCGACGGTTGTAAAGATTTGTAATCATATCCTTCTCGGAGTAGAACGTTGCCTTATCAAACTGTAATCCTGCCCAGTAAGCAATACAAAAAAATAGCGGATATCCAAGCAAATCAACAATATCGACATGTCCATCACGATAAAAGTAATAAATCAAATATGCCGTATGGAAAAAAAAGATAATGCTTATTGCAAAAATCCTGCCAGAGTATCTCATGTTGTATCCCATCCTAGAATAGTCATAAAGACCTATCTGCACTTATTGTTATTGTACTACTATTTGACATTAGAGAATATATCTGAGCATTTCTATTATGAATCATACCACAAAAAAATGAGTTACTCATGTAAAAAATACATTTTTTGTAGGATAGATAGCCTGTAGGAATAGATATTTTCTTATAATCTAACTCACATTTCATACAGCGAATCTTACCAATGGCCTAAACACCTTCATTGGTTTGTACGAAAATCAGCTATATGTATATTTCACTAATTTACATTTTACAACAATTATGAGATTATTTTTTCATAATATTAAAATATTTTTGTCGATAGGAGGTAAAATATGTAATTTGTTCATTGTATTTCCTAATCTATACCACCCTTGATCTGTGGAAGGGGATAACTATGATCGAAAACTTCAAACAGGAACTTCGTGAAACCGTCCAAGGACAGCAAGGAATCATTTTTAGGTTCTACAAGGAAGATGATCAATTTATCCATACTCTTTGTGAGGGGGATTTTTTGTACCGTATTGGGCTAACTCCGGAGCAAGTGATAGGAAATGAATTTCACAAATTTTTCCCAAAGGAAACTTCTGATTTTATATTATCTTATTATCAACGGGCATGGGCTGGTGAGGAAGTGGTGTATGTAATTCCCAATCTCAATGGATATACTCTTCTTACAGCTCTACGTCCTATTCGTCAGTACGGGGAGGTTGTCAGTGTTATCGGAAGTTGCATGGATGTAACGCAATTAAAAAGGGAGGAGAATCTGCAGATCAAATCAGAAAAGTTGGCGGTAGTTGGTCAGTTAGCGGCGGGAATCGCCCATGAAATTCGAAATCCCTTAACAACGATTAAAGGATTTGTACAGTTATTATTGTGTTCAAAGTTAGAAAAAAAGAATCAAGTATTCATCGAATTGATCTTAACTGAGATCAATCAGTTGGAAGGGATCACGAATGAATTTATAGCTGTAGTTAACCCACAAGTGAAGCAATTCCAACCGAAAAGTATAAAGAATATTATCCATCAGGCGACAAACTTCCTAAAACCTCAAGCCTTAATAAATGATGTAAAATTTTTGACGGAATTAGATTTAGTACTTCCGATTATTCACTGTGAGGAAGATCTATTGAAGCAAGTGTTTATCCATATCATAAAAAATGCTATCGAAGCCATGCCTAATGGGGGAGAAATTCATATTAATGGAAGGATAGAGCAAGACTATTTGGTCATTCGAATTGCGGATCAGGGATGTGGGATCCCACCGGATCGCTTAGTTCGATTAGGAGAACCCTTCTATTCACTAAAAGAAAAAGGAATCGGTTTAGGATTGATGGTATGCAATAAAATTATGGAGAGGCATCAAGGTTGGATTTACATTCAAAGTGAAACTGGAAAAGGGACAACCGTTGAAGTGTACATTCCCACTTTTCTTAACCTTAGTTAACTTCAAAAGTGGAATTCTATATATATCCAATGGATTGGAATGATAAAATTGAAATACACCGGGAGAATCAACTTGTCGATATTGGCACTTATTAGTTGGCTGTTTTTAATTATTTATTATTACTTTGTTCATGGAAACATGGATAAGGTATATGTTGTCGTTGCAGTAGCTTACATTTTATTTGGTTGGTGGTTAGGTAAACAGTATGATATAGCGATGTTTTATTCTGAAAAGGATAGTCTCACACAAGTCTACAACCGACGTTTCATTCTAGATATGCTACCCAAATTATTAAGTAAAATTGATCGACGTAAGAAGGAATCGTTGACTTTACTTATTGTGGATGTGGATCGGTTTAAAGAGATCAATGATACCTATGGTCATAATAAAGGGGACTTCGTTTTAAAAAGTATTTCTGATGTACTAAGAGCGTGTATACGAGAAGGTGATTTTGTAGTACGGTGGGGTGGAGATGAATTCCTTATCGTTGCACCAAATGTGGATAAAAAAAGCACAGTAACAATGATAAATCATATTGAAGTCCAATTAAAGGAAGCATCGAGGAATTTACAATTAACCCTTTCTCTTTCCATAGGTGTAGCTACTTATCCAGAAGATTCAACAAATATAGATGAATTGATAAAAATAGCGGATAACAAAATGTACGTAAGTAAACTTGCAAAAAGAAGAAATAGTGAGGTCACCTTCACATAAAACTTCAAAAAAAGCAAGAAGGGCATAGCCCTTCTTGAAATAAGGAGTTATGAGAAGCTCATAATTAAGAGTGTGAAGTTTAAGCACTCCATAACTTCCACAATAATGTTCGAGTAAGTCAAGCAACGCTTAAGATTTTTCCATGAAAAGAATGTCTTGATTCAAACTATTTTACACGAACTCACAAGTTACTCCATGAACTCTTTAGAGGGAATCCTAAAACTAATCTTGTAATCCATATAATAGCCCTACTTCTTCCATTTTACTTACTCGACAACCTCTATCCACATGTGACAATACATGAGTGGATTATCCAAATTTAAAAATGGAAAGCCCCGAAAAATCAGGGCTTTTTCGATTAAACGCAAACAGGTTGATCCATTAAAACCGAATCGATGCTTGTATAGGCATATCCATGAGCTTCAGCCACAGCTTTAAATGTCACTTTACCATCGATTACATTAATTCCCTTGGCCAGTGCCTTGCTATCTAATGCTGCTTGTCTATAGCCTTTGTTTGCAATTTGTACACCATAAGGAATCGTCACATTCGTTAAGGCTATGGTCGATGTTCTTGCTACTGCTCCCGGCATGTTTGCTACTGCGTAGTGCACAACCCCGTGCTTCACATACGTCGGTTCACTATGAGTCGTGATACGGTCAATCGTTTCAATCGACCCGCCTTGATCAATCGCTACATCCACAATGACCGAACCAGGTTGCATGGATTTAACCATCTCTTCTGTTACTAAGCGTGGAGCACGTGCACCCGGAATAAGAACCGCACCAACAAGCAAGTCTGCCTTCTTTACTGCTTCGGCAATATTATAACTGTTGGACATCAAAGTTTTTAAACGCCCTTGGAACTGGTCATCAAGTTGACGAAGCCGATCTGCACTGATATCAACCAAGGTTACACTTGCCCCTAAACCGATGGCCATTTTCGCAGCATTTGTTCCTACGATACCGCCTCCAACGATCACAACTTCCGCTGGTGAAACACCGGGTACTCCACCAAGGAGAACTCCTTTTCCTCCTTTGGACTTCTCTAAGAATTGAGCTCCAATTTGAATGGACATTCTACCTGCTACTTCACTCATGGGAGTTAACAAGGGAAGAGCACCATGATCCATTTGAATGGTTTCGTACGCAATCGCAACGACCTTCTTGTCCATAAGAGCTTTGGTTAATTCGGGTTCTGGTGCAAGATGAAGATAGGTATATAGGATTAAACCTTCACGGAAATAGCCATATTCTTCAGGCAGCGGCTCTTTTACCTTGATTACCAAATCAGCAGACCATGCTTCTTTCGCTGAGGAAACAATCTTTGCTCCCGCTGCAATATAATCTTCATCGGTAAACCCACTGCCTAAACCGGCACCTGTCTCTATCCATATATCATGCCCATTATTTTTAAATGCTGTTACACCTGCTGGTGTCATCCCTACTCTATTCTCATTATTTTTGATCTCTTCTGGAACTCCAATAATCATCGTCATTTCAACCCCTCATTTGAAGTTTTATCCTTTACAATTTTGATTATAATTCATAGATAAACTATTTAAATTATATAAAACACAGAATAAACTCTGATCCGTTTGTGTATTCTCACAAATGGAAGATATGTTTCCATGTGTTCATCATAGCCACTTAGAATTCATATCCTCCCTTAACGTGTTTCCATGTAAAAAAAGGACAGAAAAAAGTGAAATGTCTCTCTTTCCCTGCCCGGTTTTTTTGAAGATTCTTTAGCTTACAAGTTGTTGTTTATTATGGTGTTTTTCTTCTTTGGTCTTATGGAGACCCTTTCCATAATAAAATGCAGTTAAAATCCCATACCATATGGGCCCAACAATTACCGCAATCCGTGTATCGGGGAAATAAACCATTAACCCTACCACACCAGCCAGGAAAGCGAGCGTTACATACGAACTATAGGGAAACCACGGCATTTTATAAGTCAGTTCCTTCAGCTCATCTTGAGACAAACTCTTGCGATAGCTAATTTGAGATAACAAAATGACAGCCCATGTCCAAACTGCACCAAATGTAGCGATACTGGTTACCCACATAAACACTTTTGCAGGTACCAGATAGTTCAGGACAACTCCGATTAATAAAGCCCCTGCGGAAGCAAGCACAGCAGGACCAGGAACCCCGCCTTCCGTTAATTTACTATATTTAGAAGGAGCCTCCCCTTGCTGCGCCAAATTAAACAGCATGCGACCCGTACTGAAAATACCACTGTTACATGAAGAAAGAGCTGCCGTTATCACCACAAAATTAATGATTCCGGCAGCACCA
>JAKFCU010000063.1:0-4943 GCA_036676475.1 Brevibacillus sp. | reverse complement strand
TGGGTAAATCACGAACATGTCCCATAGAGGCTTTCACAATATATTTTTTCCCAAGATATTTTCCTATTGTTTTTGCTTTTGCGGGAGACTCTACTATTACCAAGGCATCAGCCATTTTGTCCTCCCCTTTCTCGACTATTCAACCGATGGATTCAATTAACCAAATATTTTACCAAAATAGGTTCCAATCTAATGGTTAATCTTCCCTATTATTAATTATGCAAGCTCCATTTGTCAAACTTCATTTTTCTAACAAGTAGTATCAATGCTTCAAAGGTCACACTGTTCATTAAAAGGTAGCCTTATTTTGCTTTCATAAAAATACATCCCGGTAATTGATGGATTTCCCCTTTTAATTGAAGGGACAGTAACACTCCTAATACTTCCTGTACTGGAAGAGAAGTGATGGCCACAATTTGATCAATGGTAATCTGAGTATTCTCTATCATATCCAAAATTCGTCTTTCATGTACCGTTAGATGCCCCTTTTCCTCATTATTTTTTCCAATATTCAGGCCTAAATGACTATAGGTGTTTACAATATCATCAATATGGGTTACCGGGATAGCTCCATCTTTAAGCAGGTAATTAGCCCCTAGGCTTTGAGGCGATAAAATGGAACCAGGAATGGCAAAAACATCTCTTCCTTGCTCCGAAGCATGCTTAACGGTAATCAATGAGCCACTCTTGGCTGCAGCCTCCACTACGATAACACCTAGCGATAATCCACTAATAATTCGATTTCTCTCCGGAAACAATCGGGTATGCGGTCGAGTACCCGGGACATATTCCGAAAGAAGTAGCCCTCTTGCAGCCATTTCATTATACAGTCGGCGATTTTCTGAAGGATAAAGAACATCAACCCCACAGCCCAATACAGCCACCGTTCCCTTATGAACAGATAACACACCCTTATGGGCTTCAGAATCAATTCCACGTGCCATTCCGGAAACGATGGTAAATCCATGACGGCCTAAATCAGCTCCAATATGAAACGCGACTTGCCTACCATAATTCGTAGGTTTACGTGTTCCAACAATGCCTATCATGGGATTTTGTAATAATTTCAGTTGTCCAATCGCATATAAAACAAAAGGGGGATTTGCAATCTCACGTAAATATGGAGGGAACTCATTGTCTAATAAAGTAACGATTTGAATATTTTTTTCTATAAGGGATTGTTTGCATTGGATTACTTCTGTGCGGTTCAGCTGCCTAATTTTTTCCATTTTTCGAAGAGGGAGAGAGGGGAGTGGAGAAATATATTCACCTAGTTTCAATAGATCTGAGGGTATGTTTTCTAAATAAGGCAGTAAAATGGATAAGGTTTGATATCCAATCCCTTCCATCTGCCTGAGGGCTACTAACCAGTCCTTCGATTCCACAATCACGTCGTATCATCACGTCCTTATCCATGATTTTATAAGAAAGCTACTAGCTTAGCCTTATGCGTATAATACTTGACCGATAAGTATAAGAAAGCTACTAGCTTAGCCTTATGCGTATAACACTTGACCGATAAGTGTTGAAAAAGGAGCCTATAAATAGACTCCTAAAAAACTCTCTACTTGATTGTCTTGCAGATATCAAGCAAACCCTTTTCTTCTAATACAGCAATGAGAGTTTCTCCCATTACTGCAGGGGTTTTCGCTACACGAATACCGCATTCTTCCATCGTTTTAATTTTTTCAGCAGCTGTTCCTTTACCACCAGAAATGATCGCACCTGCGTGACCCATCCGCTTTCCTGGAGGTGCGGTTTGTCCTCCAATGAAGCCGACTACAGGCTTTGTCATATTTGCTTTAATCCATTCAGCAGCTTCTTCTTCTGCAGTACCGCCAATTTCACCAATCATAATAACAGCTTCAGTATCTGGATCTTCATTGAACAGTTTTAAGGTATCAATAAAGTCGGTTCCATTTACAGGGTCTCCACCAATACCAACAGCAGTTGACTGACCAATGCCATTTGTAGTCAATTGATGTACCGCTTCATAGGTTAAGGTTCCGCTTCGGGAAACAATACCTACTTTACCTGGAGCATGAATATATCCAGGCATAATTCCAATTTTACATTCACCAGGTGTAATGACTCCTGGGCAGTTTGGTCCAATCAGACGAGTCTTTCTTCCTTCCATATAACGCTTCACCTTTACCATATCTAATACAGGGATCCCCTCTGTAATACATACTACAAGGTCAAGTTCAGCGTCGACGGCTTCCATGATGGCATCTGCAGCAAACGCAGGAGCTACATAGATAACAGAAGCATTTGCACCTGTAGCTTCTACAGCTTGCATAACCGTATCATATACCGGGAAGCCTTCAATTTCCGTACCACCTTTACCAGGTGTTACTCCACCAACCATCTGTGTACCATATTCTGCGCAACCTTTGGCATGGAAAAGACCGGTTGCCCCTGTGATACCTTGTGTAATGACCTTTGTATCTTTATTTACAAGTATACTCATTCTCTCTCACCCCTTTATTTCACCAAGGAAACGATTTTTTCAGCGCCGTCAGCCATAGACTCTGCAGCAACGATATTCAATCCGGATTCGTTCAAGATTTTTTTACCCAGGTCAACATTCGTACCTTCTAAGCGCACGACTAGAGGACGATCTAATTTCACTTGCTTTGCAGCTTCTACAACACCATTAGCAATAACGTCACATTTCATAATTCCACCAAAAATGTTAACGAAAATACCCTTCACATTATCATCAGATAGAATTAATTTAAAGGCTTCTGTTACTCTTTCTGTTGTTGCACCGCCCCCAACATCCAGGAAGTTTGCCGGATCGCCGCCATAAAACTTGATAATATCCATGGTTGCCATGGCAAGTCCAGCTCCATTAACCATACAACCGATATTGCCTTCAAGTGCGATGTAGTTCAAATCGAATTTAGATGCTTCGATTTCCTTTGGATCTTCTTCATCCAAATCGCGTAATTCTATTACATCCTTGTGTCTAAATAAGGCGTTAGAATCAAAGTTTAACTTTGCATCCAAGGCCATAACATTTCCATCACCGGTTACCACAAGCGGATTGATCTCTGCTATTGAGCAATCCTTATCAACAAAAGCTTGATATAAGCTCATCATGAACTTAACCGCTTTATTTACTAATTCCTTTGGAATATTAATGTTAATGGCAAGCTTGCGAGCCTGGAATACCTGTAAGCCAACTGCAGGATCAACAACTTCCTTGAAAATCTTTTCAGGAGTTTTTTCTGCAACTTCCTCAATTTCCGTACCGCCTTCTTCAGAAGCCATCATCGTTACACGTCCCGTTACACGGTCAATAACAACACCAACATAATACTCTTTTTTAATGTCGCAACCCTCTTCAATCAACAGGCGCTTTATCTCTTTACCTTCAGGGCCTGTTTGATGAGTTACTAAAACCTTGCCAATTAGCTCAGTAGCAAATGTACTTACTTCATCCAAGCTTTTGGCAATCTTGACACCTCCAGCTTTCCCTCTACCTCCGGCATGAATCTGTGCCTTTACCACATAAACGCTAGAGCTTAATTCTTTTGCAGCTTCAACTGCTTGATCCGCAGTAAACGCCACTTTTCCATTTGGAACAGCAACGCCATACTGTCTTAGTATCTCTTTGCCTTGATACTCATGGATATTCATTCTCCATCCTCCTATCACGGTGTATCTATACATATGCAGAATTTGGTGCATAAGTAAGCCTGAGAAATTCTTCCTATGTAGTATTCTACTTCCTATGTAGGTATTCTGCACACTCAAGTAAAACATATTCGACTATATCTGTTAAAATCCTCTTTCTCATTTATATTTTTTCCAAACTTTAGGTAAGAATTTTTTAGGATGGTGCAGGATTTCCTCTAAATTTGCCGAATGTTGTTCATTAAAATCTATTAGGAGGTGTGCTTTTGTTTTTTCAGACATTTAGTGCGGGCACCGCTGGAATCGACGGTTTTATCGTTGAAGTCCAGACGGACTTATCCACTGGGTTTCCTCACTATTCACTCGTCGGATTGCCCGATTCCGCTGTAAAGGAATCTAAGGAAAGAGTCCGTTCCGCTATTCGAAATAGCGGATACCATTTTCCCTTAGGCCGAATTACCATTAACCTGGCTCCTGCTCATTTACGAAAAGAAGGACCTGCTTTTGATCTCTCGGTAGCTGTAGGAATTCTTACCGCTTCCAGACAATGGAGCATACCCTCGCTCACTACAACCTTACTCGTAGGAGAGCTTTCTCTTGACGGACAGATTAAACCAGTGCAAGGGGTTCTTGCCATGGCCCTCGCCGCTAAGGAAAATGGGTTTCAATCCTTAGTTGTTCCATCAGACAACGCCCAAGAAGCCTCGCTTTCTGGCCTCCAAGTTTACCCTCTTTCCCATCTCAGAGAATTCCCCCATATTTTTGATCAATCTCCCTATGAATCTTCCTTCTTAACCTCTACTACAATTAGCCATCCTCTAGACTATGCCGATATTATCGGTCATTCACAAGCCAAAAGAGGTCTAGAGATTGCAGCAGCAGGCTTCCATAACATTCTATTTATTGGTCCACCCGGAACTGGAAAGACGCTGCTCGCTTCAACTTTACCTTCCATTTTACCGACTTTATCCCATGATGAATGGTTAGAAATCAACAAAATATACAGTGCTGCAGGGAAAAATCACCTTTTCGATTCAACTCACCGCCCCTTTCGTTCTCCGCATCATACCATCACAACTACAGCCATGGTAGGTGGTGGGGGAAACCTAAAACCAGGTGAAATCACCCTTGCCCACCACGGCGTTCTTTTTTTAGATGAAATTTGTGAGTACCCACGGTCTATCCTAGAACTATTACGACAACCATTAGAGGAACGTAAAATTGAAATCCATCGAAACCGCCAATGTCTCACCTTTCCAGCTTCCTTTATGTTAGTAGGTAGTATGAACCCTTGTCCGTGC
>JAKFCU010000062.1:0-7850 GCA_036676475.1 Brevibacillus sp. | reverse complement strand
ATTAATTACCCACAGCGACTATATCCACAATTCGTACAAGTCTTGCAGCCCTCACTATTAACTAGTGATGCTGCTCCACAAGATGGACAGATATCTTTTATTTCAAATTCAAATTCATCATCATGAAGATCCTTTTCCGGAATTAGCGTCGCCTCAGTAGCCGCAACCAAGCCGTTGACATCCGGTCCATCCAAATGCAATTCCATTGCTTTTGCCACAGCATCCGCTACCGATTCTACACGATTTGGCCCAAAACCAACGGCACCTGTACCACCGATTCCCTTGAGGTGTTTGATCAATAGACGGGCCTTGTTGCCATCCGGCAATTCTCCAAAACGCAAGAATAGAGTGGCAACTCTTCCTAGTGCCTCAGACATTGCAAACACATCAGATCCTGCTTTACCCACGTTTACGATAACTTCAAATGGAGCATGATTCACATCATTGATCGTTATATAGGCTTTTCCTAATGGAGTATTCATTTTATAGGTAGCGCCTTGTAGAATTTGTGGTCTACGCTGATATACTTTTTCCTTATCATCTATGGCCGCTCGGACCTGAACAACTTGTTGCTTTTTCTCTTCATTCTTTTTATCTTCAGGCTTCTCTTTCTTCTCCGTGGTTAAAACTTGTACATCACGGCTTCCATCCCGATAAATGGTGACACCTTTGCAGCCTAAATCAAAGGCCAATTCGTAGAGTTCCTTCGTCTCATCTACGGTGAAATCATGTGGTGCATTGGCCGTTTTGGAGATCGAGCTATCCACCCACTTTTGGATCACGGCTTGTACTCGAACGTGATCTAGGGCGGACAAATCTTGGGCAGTAGCAAAGTAATCTGGTAGTTCTTGTCCTGGATGAGCATTAATCCACTCCTGTGCGATCGGTACATATTGCTTATCCATTCCTAAACGGCTTTGACGGAAATATTCAAATGCAAAGTAAGGTTCGATTCCGGTAGAAGTGCCGACCATGGTTCCAGTCGATCCAGTTGGAGCCTGGGTAATTACCGTTACATTACGAATACCTTTTTCAAGAATGGCTTCGCCTACTTCTGGATAGGACTCTACCATATTCTTCATGAATCCGCTCATTAAAAATTTATCAGCATCAAAAGCACCAAAGGACCCTTTTTCAGCTGCAATCTCTGCAGATGCAAGATAAGTTTCTCTAGCCATAAAGCCATATAACTTGTCCAAGAATTCAATAGACTCAGGACTGCCATAACGAATATTGAGCTTTATAAGAAGCTCGGCTAATCCCATGGAGCCTAGACCTACACGTCGTTCTTTTTGTTGATTCTCTCTATTTTCTTCAAAATGATAGGGAGTCGTGTCAATGACATTGTCCAAGAAACGTACAGAATAGTTTACGCTCTTTGCTAAGTCATCCCATGCCACATCATGGTTTTTTTCATCATAAAATTTGGATAGGTTTATTGCAGAAAGATTGCAGACTCCCCATCCTGGAAGGCCTTGTTCTCCACCTTTACACGTTAAAGTATTAGCGTGCTAAACCAATACTCCTGTGATTATCACAGCTATATCTCTCGATATAGAACAGACCATATCATAACGGTACTTTCACCGCCCCCCCTGCTTCGGCTATCCATTATAAGCACTTGATAGCCTACTCTACTCCCTTCTAAAAGGAACATCCTTTTACGGTTTCGATGGTCGTTGAACGTTCACCCTAGGTATCCCCGTAGGTGATTCGCTGCTGATTATCCAATTCATATGATTTTCTTACCTTCACGCTCACTGTTTCCAGTCACGTTGTGGTTCATATAACTCTAAGGAACTCCCAGCAATTCAAGGGGTTTTAAATCCACTATGGTTCAAATAATAATCATTCTTTTTTCGTTCTAATGAAATATTATCATTTTCATACATCATTTTCGCGATGTTTCTAGATACTCTAACACCAAAGACTAACTCAGCATAATGATCCTTTTTGTGTTGAAAATAACCATCCTTTTCAGAAGCAATACCAAAGGAAATAAACGTTTCTTTTAAGTGTTGAAGAAAGACAGGGTTTCCACAGAATCCAATTTGTTTACGAGTCGTAATTACAAAGCCATCTCCATCAAAATATCCCCGAATAAAATCCCAGATTAGTTTGTGATCTAACCACTGAGGGAACATTAATTTATCAGATTTTTTTCCTAATGGCATGTATTTGTTTAACGCCCTTGCTAACTCAGTTGAATTCACCTGCAGATGAGATAGTTCAGCATTTTTCTTGAAATTTGTATCCACCTGAACATCCACAGGCTCTCCAGTAAATTCAATTAACGAAGTAAATCTATATAGGTGACTTTTATCTTCTTTTGATAATCTGATAGTCAACTTATTTTTGTGTAGGGATCCATCAGCAAAAAGAAAACCTAACCAATATGCTTTTTCTTGACTATTAATCTCATCAAAGAAGTGAACGTTAAGTGAGTATTTTACTCTCTTGGATTTACTTCGATTTATCTTATTAATAACTTTAGTCCCTGACAACTCTTCTCTAATAAACTCCACCATCCGACTCAGTGGTAAGTTTAATTCCTTTGAGATTCGTTCTGCAGCATATCCCTTTTTTCTCAACACCATAATCTCCACGACTTGTTCTAGAGAAAATATTTTATTTCTCTTCCTCTTGTACAAACCTTCTTTCTCAAGTCTGTGGAGAAATGAGGATAAAGGAATCTTTACGTCCTTGGAAATCTTCGATGGCATTTTCCCTTCTAGAAACATCTCTTTTGCAACTTCATATTTATCATTATTAATACAAAGTCACCTCATAAAATAAAATTTTAAACAATGTATGAGATAGAATGATTTAGGCAACCTTCAATGGATTCGTCGCTATAATTCTATTGAAATACCAAGAATTAGACAGATCATTATACCGTTCCATGAACACCACACCAGGCTCTGCCGACTTCCAAGCTGACTCTATAATGGTGTGCCAAATTTCTCTTGCTTTAACCGTTCTGTAAACCTTCACGGCTTTTCCAAGCTCTTTCCACTTTTGCAAATCTCCATCCCATAGTGCATCATAGTCAGGATCATTTGAATCCGGGAAAACAAAGTCCCAATCCAAGTCTTCTTTTACAGCTTTCATAAAGTCATTGCTGACACATACCGAAAGGTTAGCATTGGTTACTAGACCGGCTGTTTGCTTGATGGTAATGAATTCTAGCAAATCAGGGTGCCAGTCCCAAAGCATGAGCATAAGGGCTCCCCTTCTTGAGCCACCTTGCTCAATTAATCCAGTCGTATAACTAAACAATCCACCCCAGCTCACAGATCCGCTGGAAGATCCATTTACTCCTTTTACTAGAGCTCTTCTTGGTCTTAAAGAAGAAAGGTTGATTCCTACTCCACCGCCACGGGACATGATTTCGGTCATTTCCGTGAGGGTGTTCATAATTCCTCCACGACTATCGTGTGGGGAAGGGATTACGTAACAATTGAATAATGTCAACTCATCATTGGCACCTGCTCCCGCAGCAATACGTCCACCAGGTACTAGCTTCCAATCATCGAGCAAATATCTAAACTTATCTTCCCATTCTTGTTGTTTTTCTGAAGTTTGTTCACAACGAGACATGGTGTAAGCTAATCGATCCCACATCTTGTCCGGCGTTTCTTCGAGGGCTTTGATCATTTTTTCAGGATTGGTAACGATCTCTTCTCCACTGCGAAGCTTCACGGTTACGTCCCTTCCGTTTCGCTTCGTGACCACACCTACCTCTTTTTGCGGAAATTTAGGATCGTCCTTGGTCAGGGCAATCACCGTATCTCCTTCTTGGATATGGTCGGGATCGAGATCCTTCATCGCATAGCGGTCCAAGAAAATCTTCTCACTTAAACCTTCCAGGCGATATGTTGTTTTTACAAAATCCATCCTTAGTCCTCCATTATATTAAATTGACCTCACTCTTTGATGTTTGATAAATTAGGTCTGTGCGGGTATAGTTAAAGATACCATAGGAGAAAGACACATTCAATATATTGATAGACGTTTTTTATGTTAACACTATATATTGTAGAAGTTGCGTTGATTGGATGAAAGTCAAGTCTTGTAATTTTATAATGAATAGGGGGATGTTCGGTATGATCTTGTACAATAACCAAATTATTGACCGCGAGGAAGTTCGTATCAATATTGAGGACAGAGGCTACCAATTTGGTGATGGGGTTTATGAAGTCGTCAGCATTTATAACGGTCAGATTTTTAGGTTAAAAGAACATCTTGAGCGTTTTGAATACAGTGCCAAGCAAATTGGTATTACACTTCCAGTACCTCTTGCCAATCTAGAAGAGAATCTAATCATGCTCATAGAAATACATAATTTAATAAATGGTCAAATCTATTTTCAAGTCACACGTGGCTATGCGCCTCGTAATCATCCATTCCCCCAAGACCCAAAACCGGTATTGACAGGATATGTCACCCGTAAACCAAGACCGACGGAGTTAATGAAACAAGGCGTTTCAGCCATTACAACCGATGATATCCGTTGGCTCCGTTGCGATATCAAAAGCCTTAATCTGCTTGGCAGTGTATTGGCAAAGCAGAAGGCAACTGAGCAGGGTGCTTATGAAGCCATTTTGCATCGCAACGGTACCGTAACGGAAGGAAGCTCTTCAAACCTGTTTATTGTCAAAAACGGAAAGCTGCATACCCATCCGCTCGACAACTTAATTTTAGGCGGGATTACTCGTATTGTTATTCTCGAGATCGCTAAGCAAACGGAAATTGAAGTCGTGGAAAGTCCCTTTACATTAGAGGATCTATTTGCCGCAGACGAAGTATTTGTCACCAGCACGACATCCGAGATTATGCCTATTGTGAATATAGATAGAAAAAGGGTAAAAGAGGGTTCACCGGGACCCCTTACCCAACGCTTACAAGAACAATTTGAGTCACTGATTTAAAAGAATGGTAAAGGGACCACCCTCACTTGGAGGCTCGCCCTTTTTTATCCGTCCATTATTAGAATAATGAAGAAGGAGACCACCGCTTAGCGGACTGGTCTCCTTCTTCATTTTAATTGGTCTTCTGAATCTCGTATACAAGTTCATCTAATCGGTACATGGAAATTTTATCGTTTTTCTTCAAGGAATCCAATGTAATCCCTTGGTTTCCTTGCCCGCGAACCAATAGATCTGGTGAATATTTGTAGCTCTTAACACCTTCGATCACGTAAACATAGTTACTATCTTTATAATAAAACTCACCTGTTATCTTTTCCATCTTGGTGATTCGCTTTTTGCCCCCCAGCCAGGTACTGATCTGAAGTCGATCCCCCACAGCTAAGTTGCTCAACTGCGTATACGAAGTCGTTTTATATTTGATCACATCTCCGGTTCCAAAGGAGAGGGTGACCGATGTTCCATCATTCTTCAAAATAGTGAATTGCTTCTTGTTCGTATCGATACTGCTAACCATACCGAGATAGCTAGGAAGTACTTCTATAGCTTCCAGATCATCACCCAGGTAAGTCCCTTTGACGATATCGCCTTCCTTCACGTCTCCAATCTTCGGCTTCGATTCGCCTGGCACAATGAGCGATACACCGGCATTCACATACATGGTGTAGTCATCTTCATCTTCATCTTCCACATACAGCTTCTTGCTGCTTTCATAGACATCCGTTACCAAGTAGGCAAAGTCACGGCGCACTTCGATATCCGTCACTTTCTCTGCATTATCTAACTGTACGCGGACAAAATCGTTTCTTTCCAAATCAGATAAATCTTCTCCGCTCTCATGGCGGATGGTCACATCATAGTTGCTGTTCACATAGTACGGCTTTTGTTCACCCGTCGACAAAGTTAGGGTTAGGATTCGATGATCTTTATCTACACGAACAACTGTTCCTTCTACCCTATTATCCACTTCAAGGTAAACAATTTCATCCTCGAACAGATACAATTTGGCTCTCATGTCTTTTTTAACATCATCAAAGTCTTTTTCCAGCTCACCATTGATATACAGCTCATAGGCGTCAGCGAATTCATAAGGCTGATACGATTTTTTACCGTCCTTGGTGAATTCAAGAATAATGGTATTTTCATTTTCATCAATCGAAAATACTTTACCTTCTATTAAATCCGCGGAAACGCCAGACGTTGGTTTCGCCGTGCGGTTTAAAATTTCTACCGAGTTAATGCTGCCGGTGCTGCCAATTTGGATCAGAACTTCATCCCCAGCAAGGATGTCCGCTGAAGTTGCTGCAGTTCCTCCGTTAAATTTTAGAACCGCATCCCCACCTAAAGCATATACATTCGGTTTCTTGGTCAGCTTATCTTGAATCGTCAAATAGGCGCGATCCGGAGAAACGGAAATAACAGTGCCTTCCTCAATAATGGTAAGGACCTTAATCTTTGTGACGGCAGTTCGCTCCAGGTTTAGTTCAACTTCCATTCCCTTGCGAAGACCGCTCAGACCGGTTGAACGGTTATCCGGATAAGATACCTCTGTAACATTTGAAATGGTATACACCTTTACCGCTTCAGATCCTTTTTGCATGGTTAACAAACCGCTTGTAACATCGACATCATATATGGCTCCATTGGACTTCACATCGGTTTCGCCTACAAGACGATAGATTTTCGTCACACGTCCTCCGGAGATGGTCAACTCCACAGTATCATTTTGCGCAAGGTCATTCACAGACTGCACGGTTCCATCCTTGGATCCGAAGGTTACTTGATCCCTTAGTTGGTATGTTTTCAGACCTTCTCCTGTCGTTAAAGCAATCGTATTAAATTCCTTGAGGACCTTGGTTAAGGTACCGGAGATCGTCTCTGTTACAGCAGCCTCATCCAGAATTTCAATATAATCTGCCGTTGTGCTTATACTCGTACTGGTAAGAATCAATACCGGCTGAAAGCGTTGAAGACTGGACATCGACACTTTTTTTCCATCTTTAAAAATTAAAGTGTCAGCTGTAAGGGATAACTTTTTATTTCCCTCGTTCGTTCCAATTAATAATTCATCACCCACAGACAATAGCTCTCCTTGCATTTCGAAACCTGCTTGAGCGGGTAGATATTTTTCTGCACGACTGATCAAAACAGCTAACTGAGCACGAGTTACACTTGCCTTTGGCTTAAAGCTATACGTTCCATTGGAGTTGGGAAAACCTTTAATCAAGTCAAATTCTTCGGAAGCGGCTAGATTAACATAATTTTTGGCCCAATCAGCAATGTCACCTTGGTCAGAGAATGATTTATCTAGATTATCATAGGCAAAAACTTCTCCTTCTTTATTGATCATACGAACCAATAATTGTGCGATCCATTGGCGGGAGGCTGCATAATCGCCACTAAAGCGTTGGCTTTCTTCCGATTTGATAAGACCCTCATTATGAGCAACCGAAACATAGCCTTTTGCCCAATCGGTGACTCTTGGATAAGAAGCCGTGTGATCCTTCCCTGTATAGGATTCCGCTTCTTCTTTCTTCCCCATAGCTCGTAGAACCATCGCTATGGCTTGTTCTTGAGAAACCGCCTGATCTGGCAAATATCTTCCATCTGGCGTTCCTTCCACGATTCTCTTAATTGACATCTTCGTAATATCTTGTAATGCCCATTCATGTTTGGCTCCAATGTCCGAGAATTTCTTTCCTGCAGCACTCACTGGAAGTTGACCTACAGACAGTACTCCAAGAACCATCATTAAAGCTAGGAAACCTGAGACTGTTCGACAAATAAATCTATTCATGCTGTTTTCTCCTCTCTGCTTTTATGTAAATAATTTTTACTGACCACTATGGGGTTAGTGATAAAAATGATCAGAGCATTTTCTTCCACTATTAAGACGCACAAACTAGCAATCTAGTTGCAGAA
>JAKFCU010000061.1:0-3264 GCA_036676475.1 Brevibacillus sp. | reverse complement strand
ATCAGGCGAACCACATCCGACTCACTTAATTCCAATCCTGGAAGGGGATCTTCGTTGATCTCTAGGTATCCTTCATCACCCACACGATACCCATAGGGAACAATACCGCCCAGCCACTTCCCTGCCCGAGCAGCTCTGTTCGCCCCATGCCACATCCGCTCCAGGATGGTTTCACGCTCTAAGTCAGCCACACCAGCAAGCATGGTCAGCATAAAGCGTCCGGAGGGATCGGATGTATCAAAGGGCTCAGTCATCGAACGGATCTTCACCCCATAGCCTTCCAGTTCGTGGACAGCATTCAGGATAATGCGAGCAGAGCGTCCGAGGCGGTCTAGGCGATAGATTAGAATAAGATCATACATTTTATCCTTTGCATCTTGAAGAACCTTAGCGCCATCCTCACGATCCTCTAAAGGGATGGTCCCTGTTACCCCGTCATCCTTGTACCACTTAACCACATTCAGCTGGTGAAGGTCACAGTATTTGCGTGCAAACTCCAATTGGTTTTCAATCGTCCCACGTTCGGCTTGATCGTCTGACGAGACGCGAGCATAGATGGCTACTCGTTTCATAAATTCCCTCCATAGAACATATTTTCTTATTATCATTCTAAGTTGTATTATCTGTTCTAACAATTCCTTTTGGATGTGTATGAATCAAGTTGCAAAAATGTATATTTTTTTGTAAAATGGTTGCAAATGCATAAAGAGGTAATGCTATTATTGTAGACGATCTATTTTTGAAAATTAATGAATAATTACCTTCTTCTTGGTATAATAATATACACGATCGTCCATGAAAACCTTTGGAGTGATCGTGTTTTTCGTTTGATCTTAAAAAAATGAGCAAGGAAGATGAATCGATGAAAACCCGTGATATAGATATTCGCCCCATTTTACATGCAAACTTGTTAAATCTCCATAAAGAAGAACCGGATACTATTATTGTAGATGAACTAGGTGTATGTCAGGGGGATGCAAGGGTAGACGTTGCTGTTATTAATGGTGCTATGCACGGTTTTGAAATTAAAAGCGAAAGTGATACCCTAGATAGACTACCAAATCAATTGGAACTATATAATAAGGTTTTTGATTTAGTTACAATTATCACCGGTGAGAATCATGTCAAAAAGATTAAAGATCTCGTTCCTTCATGGTGGGGGATTATAAAGGTTAATAAAGATTCCGAAGGAAATGTCATCTTGATCGATATTCGTAAATGTACAAATAATGATGGAGTAGATCCTGTTGCGCTTGTTCAACTTTTATGGCGAGAAGAAGCTTTGGATTTATTAATAAGTAGAGGTTTAGAAAAAGGGTATAAAAGTAAGCCGCGAAAAAAAATATGGGAGAGGGTAGTTGAAACAGTCCCTCTCCCAGAACTACAGGCTTGTGTAAGACAACAACTTAAGAATCGTAATAATTGGAGAGCTGATCTACTACAAAGGTAATATGATGGTTCGTCCCAACCCGACGCCATGTCTCTGCATTTCCGGTGCTTTCTTCACCTTCTGCACATTTAAAAATATATTGGTCTCCCCAACTAAAAGTTTCACCTGCATAATTCGAAGAGTGAACTTGTTCAAGGCATATCCCTTGCATCTGTTCAAATCCACCTTTTTTGATAGATTGTCCTTTCGAAATAACGAAGTCATTTGTAGATGTATACCTAAGGTTTGCGCTCATCCTCATTAATCGAGGATCAATAGCAGAGATAGTTGGATTGGCTATAGCATAATCGCCATACATAGGGACTCGTTCTAGACGGTCTCTTTTTTTGTGTAATTCTTTCCAAAGGAGCCATTCAGCTCTCTGTAAAGGTACTGTACTTTCAGCTGATACCTCTGATAGGTTCTCTGGAAAGCTTGATGCACAAAAGACCAAAGAGCGCCATGCATTGATATGCGGTATCTGGTTCATAATCCCAAGTAAGGAAACAAGGTTTCTCTTATGATCATTTGGTGAAATATATTTAAAGTCAAGAACTAGATCCACGAAACGAGGCTCTATATCGATGGTTGTAAGTAATTCGTTAATCCTTTCATCGATTTCGAGGAGGTCTTCATCTTCCAGTCTAATACAAACTCCTAAACCATCTTCTTGATAGGCAGATCTGACTTCTTGTATATAATCTTCATCACGATTGAATCCTACAACTGGAATCAGACTTAACCCAGCTTCCCGCGATTGTTCTGTGATAAATGCTAACGGATGTCTTCCGTTGGCCAGACGTTCGGAAGAATCAATCCAATTTAAGTCTATAAATAGTGGTAAATTACTACCCCATGAACGCTCAATCTGTTCAGCAACACCACTTAAATGATCATCGATAGATTTGGAATATCGTTCATTTGCGAAGTCATATGGAATTGGTGAGATTTCGATTAATGGCATGACTTTCGATTTTACCCCGGAATCCAACTTCTCAAGTGCTTTTTGCTCCCCTCTTTTCCATTTCAAAATAGGTACATAAATTTGATTCTGAACCATCTTCCCATCTCCCCGAAACTAAAATTTTTATGTAAAAAGGGTAAATACCCTTGGCACATTATGCAAAATAGTCGCGTTTGTCGAGTTAAGGTGTTATACAACAAATCTACTGAACCCGTATTACCAAGTGTTTTCATCTTGAATTGGATTACTATCTAAAGGGTTCAATCAGTATGGAACATTCCAAATCAATACTTCTGATAAAATACACCAATTAACCACATTGCAGAATGCACCAAACATTGGTGAAATCACGTCGTTCAAGCGCATCTTTTTCGATCCAAAAATAAATCCGCCCGACATCTCCCCACATCATCCCGGTCTTCTTTTCTTCCGAATCTATTTGGAGCAGGAGCTGCCAATTTGTCGCACCTGGTTTGAGCTCAAATCTACGTTCTTCATCTTCCGGTCCATAACTCACACCGTGTAAGTTATATTGACAATCTGCTTGCATGTCCCCTTGCATAGGATCGGGATGGCCAAGAAGTCGGTTTTTATTGTCATCATCATTCGAACGCATTTTATTCCGGAATTCTTTTAAGAAAATCTTCCAATAATTATCGTAATCTTATCTATTTTCATCCCAACTCATCCCCAATTGCTCAATATCGGAAGACTCTCCCGGAGGAACGGTCCATTCCATGGAGTAGGGAAGGGTACATGGGGAATAGCGGAGTTCCTTGTCTAAATCTTCCGGGAACTCGTGCCGCTGTAATTCTTCTAAGTTGGTGTTGGTATAATAGACACGACAAAGGGGAGAATTTACTCTTTCAGG
>JAKFCU010000060.1:0-6911 GCA_036676475.1 Brevibacillus sp. | reverse complement strand
CAGATCAGCAACAACATTATCATACACTTTCTTCTGAATATACAGACGGGATCCGGCGCAGCATACTTGCCCTTGGTTAAACATAATGCCCATTAAAGCTCCAGGAAGCGCTTTACTCATATCGGCATCCGGTAAAATAATATTAGGCGATTTTCCACCTAGTTCAAGGGAAATCTTTTTAACTGTACCTGCTGCTTGGCGCATAATCGTTTGTCCTACTGAGGTAGAACCGGTGAATGCAATTTTATCCACATCAGCATGTTCAACAAGGGCTGATCCAGCTGCACGTCCTGCTCCAGGAACGATATTAATGACTCCAGGAGGGAATCCTGCTTCAACCGCCAATTTACCTAAATATAACGTCGTAAGCGGAGTTTGTGTTGCTGGCTTCATGATCACCGTACAACCCGTAGCCAAGGCTGCCCCTAATTTCCACGCTGCCATAAGTAACGGGAAATTCCATGGAGTAATTTGCCCTACAACACCAATCGGCTCATGTCGAGTATAGTTGAAGAAATTACCAGCTACAGGTATTGTTTGTCCAACGATTTTCGTTGCCCAACCTGCATAGTAACGGATATGATCAATCGCTAGAGGAACATCCGCATTTCGGGTTTCACGAATCGGTTTCCCATTGTCTAATGTTTCTAATTGAGCCAATTCTTCTTGGTGCTCTTCCATTAATTCTGCAAATTTATAGATAAGGCGTCCTCGTTCGGAAGCACTCATTTTTCTCCAATGGCCGTTTTCAAAGGCCTCACGAGCTGCTTTTACCGCTTTATCAATATCTTCAGGACCTGCTTGGCTTACCACAGCCAATACTTTTTTATTAGAAGGATCAAGCGTTTCAAAGGTATTGCCAGACTCTGCTGCCACCCATTCGCCATTAATTAATAGCTTTTTGGTTCCTGTTAAAAATTCCTGTACCCGAGCGCTAAGTTGTAAAGTTTGTGTCATGTTTACCCCTCCTAGAAGATATTAGATTTTTGCCTTACGTTAGTTATCATACGCAAAATTGATGCCATTAGTAAAAAAGGGTAAAAAAACCTAATATTAGCTGTTTTTTATAACTGAATGGATAAAATATTCTAAATCAAAAAACATTTATGTTCCGTTTTGAAACAATTCGACTTTGGTCAAATGTTGTTAATTTTTAAAAATAAGTTTTTCCATAAACCATTAATCGCTGACGCTCATTTGGCGGGGAATTACAGGCTCAATGTCTGCTCCACAGCATCAGCAACCCATAGGAGTGCTCGATGATCGAGGTGATCTCCGCTTCTGTCAACGAATAACTGCCCAAAGATGTTAATACGCGAATAAATTTCAAAAATAGCGAATAAAATCCCTATTGGGGCGAATAAAAAAGGAGTTTGCGCAAGGTCTGGCGAAATATTGCCACATTACCGATTAAAGGAGTGATCAATCTGGTTGTTCAAGAGCGTACCATCCCTATATCCATCCTAAAAGAAGAGGCACTGCTTAGGAGAATCTCGCCAAATCACAAAAAGTGGGGCACGATCAAGGCTAGTTTGGAAAAGGCAAGGGCTGGAATTCGTGGAGAAGAGAATCTTGACTATCATTTAAGCTTTCTCCCCCAGAGGAACTATCATATCTTTAATGATCTTCGCCTCATTCATGACGATAAGCCATTCCAACTGGACTCCTTCGTATTAACCCCTCATTTTGGCCTCATTATAGAAACGAAAAATATTGCCGGAACACTTACCTTTGATAAGTTCAAACAAATGATTCGAACCAAGGAGCAAAAAGAACAAGGCTTCCTTGATCCGATCGCCCAAGCCAAAAGACAGCTTCTTCAACTTCAAAAATTCCTGGAACATTACCGGATTAAAACTTTTCCTCTCGACTATCTCATTGCAATCAGCAACCCATCCACGATCTTAAAAAGTACGAGGGAGTACGTTACCGATAAAATCATGCATGCCATTCATATCCCTGATAAAATTATGGAACTGGAACAGCTTTATCCCCAGCTATCCTTGAGCCCGTATTCCATACAAGAACTGAGTCAACTCCTTCTCAAAGAACATACACCCCTCAACTTTGATATTCTTTCACATTACCAAATTTCTGAAGAAGAAATTCTCAAAGGAGTTCAGTGTCCTGCCTGCCATGCCCTTTCCATGATCCGGAAAAAGGCAGCTTGGTGCTGTCCCCAATGCCAAAGCAAATCTAGCACAGCACACCATCAAGCCATAGATGATTATTTTCTCCTCATTAGATCAACCATCACCAATCAACAATGTCGTGAATTCCTCCTCCTCTCCTCTAAGGACATCGCCTATAGGTTACTCGCATCATTGAATCTCCCTTATTCTGGGTCGGGAAAGGGGCGGGTTTATAGCAGAAAAGACTCTACCAGATATTTCGTCTAATAGAAGACCATAATTTGGTATTACTCGTTGTAATACAACCGCACCAATCTAACCAATTGAAAACAATATCGATTATATCTACCGCCTGATCCAGATGGGGAGAAGTAATTTTGTAAGATAGTTTTGTTACACGAAAAAGCCTCCACTCGAGAAAATGATTCTCAAATGGAGGCTTAGATTGAATCATCCGGCATCTAGCTGTCTCAAAGAAGGTCAAACCGATGTTTTTGATTCTGAAGCTAGTAATGGGCCTTAAGTATAAGCCTCCCAAGAGACTGAACGGTCGTTCGGGTTCAGTCCCAGGGTTCTTCCCCTCCGCAAGGGAACGTATAATTTCCAACGCACGCTGTATTTCCATTTTTTCCTCCTCTATGATCATGAAATATTATGAAACATGATGAGGAAATTTCGTTAAAAAATGGTGGTAGGGATGTAAAATAATGCCAATCATCCACGTTGAATCATCGGGCATTTATTAAAAATAAGACTTATCAGACTGTGCAGCCGTTCAGGTTAAGGCCCCCTTAGTCAGGTAAAGCACGAAAGGGCTTTACCGTTTTCGATCATTAGCTTCGCCGTTATCATTCAAATGTGATAAACTGGAAGTGAGAAAAAGGAGGGGTATTCATGATCTCAAATCCTCAGCCAAACAAGAGATACACTTATAAAGACTATCTAGAATGGTCTGACGAAGAACGATGGGAACTGATTGACGGGATACCTTATAATATGATACCTGCCCCGTCTCCGAAACATCAAGAAATATTAGGGGAATTATACCGATTAATCTCTAACTATCTTGTAGGACAAGCGTGTAGACCCTATTTAGCCTCTTTTGATGTTCGGTTGTTCCCGAACGAAAAGCAAGCTGATAATAATGTAGTTCAACCCGATCTTTCTATTATATGTGACCTTAACAAAATCACTACACAAGGATGTGAAGGTGTTCCTGATTTCATAATAGAGATATTATCCCCTTCTACAGCAAAGAAAGATAAAGGCGAGAAAAAACGATTATATGAGCGGGCAGGAGTCAAGGAATATTGGATTGTTGACCCTTTCAATCATACGATTGAGGTATATACCCTATCCGATGAAAGGAAATATGGGGAAGTTGAATTGTATGGGAAAGAAGATACAATCAAGGTAGTTACGTTTCAAGATCTAGTTATTGCCTTAGAAGCGATATTCACATAATCACCTTCAATTTACTGAAGATTACAAAGCAAAACAAATTACTCTTTCTACTGACAATATTCAGAATTTTTAAGTATAGCGATGTTAAAAAATACGTCGAAGTCCTTAATGGTTTAATGATCTAACCTATTCACTTTCGTTACAAAATCGCCGTTTTGTAACACAAACAAGCCTAGGGGATCTTGCTTGAATACTAGCCCCTCGAAGCGAAAAACTTACAAAGCTCCTTATCCGGAATTTGTTGATCTGTAAACGAAAATGTACCTTTCTCTCTCATTTCCTGAGCTGCTCGGCGTATAATCCCAAACGTAGTACGTGCCAAGCTGCCACCTATACTAATTCTTTTCACTCCCACGGATTCCAGATCAGCAACTGAAAAAGCCATTCCTGAAAGACCTATAACTACATTGAGCGGTCCATCAATCTCCTGCACCAATGCTGAAATGGTCTTCAGGTCTTTTACCCCCGGAATAAACAAACAGTCCGCACCCGCCTCCCGATAAAGATTGGCACGAGTAACAGCTTCGTTGAATGGATTTGGTGTATTAACCAAGTAGCAGTCTGTTCGACCCGTAAGTGTGAATGGATTTTCGGTATGATCAGCAGCTTCACGTGCGGCTCTGATATTCAGGGAAATGATAAGGTCCATAGTTATTGGAACAACGAGTGATATTCATAGGCAAGCCAAATGTTTCATGATAGGCACGGACTAATAAATCGGATGATGCTTACTAGCGCTATATGGACTATTCGGTTGTAGTGGTGTTTCTTCCGAGAAAAAGGTGGTTGGATCAAAGTCTAGTTCTCCGTATACTTCATCGGTTGAAACATGAACGAATTTCGTCATTTCATATTTTCTAGGAGCATCTAATAATACTTGTGTTCCCAATACATTGGTTCGAATAAATACTTCTGGATCGGTAATAGAACGGTCCACATGACTTTCGGCGGCAAAGTGAACGACATAATCAAACTTTTCTTTCTCAAATAGAGCGAGGATGGCCTCCCGATCGGCAATGTCCACTTTTTCAAAATGATAATGTTCTTTCTTTTCTATATGACTATGCTTCGTAAGGTCCCCTGCATAAGTTAATGCATCTAGATTATAAATATCATCATTCGGATATTAATCCACCATATATTGGACAAAATTCCCACCTATAAATCCTGCTCCACCTGTTACCAAAACTTTTTTTCTTGTCATTTATTTCACGTCATTTAACGCATTTAAATAATGTCGCAAAGAGTCCTGCCAATTCGGTAATGGAGTAAATCCATTGTCCACTAGCTTTTGCTTGGACATTCTTGAATTTTTCGGACGTAGGGCACGTGTGGGGTATTGATCGGTTGTAATGGCATTTACTTTGATACTCTTCTGCGCTTGGTTGAAAATTTCTGCAGCAAATTGATCCCAACTACAGTATCCCTCGTTTGACGCATGATAGATTCCATACTTATCCGTCTGAATCATATCAATTAATAATCGGGATAAATCATATGTATACGTAGGTGACCCCACTTGATCTCCCACCACATTTAATTCATCACGTGTTTCTGCTAAGCGAAGCATGGTTTTAACAAAATTATTTCCATTGATACCAAACACCCATGAGATACGAACAATGAACCATTCATCTAGTAAAGAGGTTACTATTTTCTCCCCTTCATATTTGGTCAATCCATAATAGCCAATGGGATCCGGTGTATTGGTTTCTGTAAAAGGAGTCTCCCCTTCTCCATCAAATACATAATCGGTACTTACATACATGAACTTAGCATTCATCTTTCGAGCGGCGGCAGCAAGATATTTCGTGCCTTCCACGTTGACATTCCAGCAAGTTTGTTGATCATCTTCGGCTTTATCTACGGCTGTGTAGGCGGCACAATGGATGATCGCATCAGGATTCACCTGTTTGACAAGATCATAAACATCTTGTTCGTTTGTGATGTCTACATCTTTCGATCCCACTCCATGCATGTTTAATCCACGATGTAATCCTTCACGAACTACATCATATCCAAGTTGTCCCGTATAGCCAGTCACTAAGATTTTCATCGATTTATTCTCCATAGACGAAATGATTCTCGGCTTCTTTTAAGGTTGGTGCATGTTGGTCTTTTAATGATAATACAGGTGGAATATCAACTGGCCATTCAATGTTAATCGATGGGTCATTCCAGATCATCCCCCGGTCACATTCTGGTGCATAGAGTTGGTCTACTTTATACTGGACTTCAACATCGTCTGTTAATGTCATAAAACCATGGGCAAATCCTTTGGGAATCAATAATTGCTTTTTATTTTCTGCACTCAGTTGAATTCCAAACCACTGACCAAATGTAGGACTCCCTTTTCGAATATCAACGGCTACATCAAAGATCACGCCTCGAGTACACCGTACGAGTTTGGTTTGTGCTTTCGGATTTAATTGATAGTGCAATCCACGTAAGGTACCCTTTGCAGCGGAGAAGGATTGATTATCTTGAACAAACTTGAAATCTAATCCCGCCTCATGAAATTTAGCATCACTATAGGTCTCCATAAACCATCCACGATGGTCCCCGAATACATCCGGTTCTATCACCAAAACTCCCTGTAATTTGGTTTCTATCACTTTCATATTAACCTCCACTTATCCCCTATTGGGTATGTTGCCTTTCATCACTTTACTTAGAGTCGCAGTTTTAGATGGATGCTTCAGCTACCATAATAAAAAAATCGCTACTTATTTATTTCCTTATGACTAATTCCATTAAGTATTGGCCATAATCATTTTTCATGAGGGGTTCAGCTAAATGAATCCATTGTTCTTTTGAAATATAGCCTTGTCGAAAGGCAATTTCCTCTAAACAAGCTACTTTTAAACTTTGTCTTCTCTCTACCGTTTCAATAAACTGTGAGGCCTCTAGCAAAGACACATGCGTTGCTGTATCCAACCATGCAAAACCACAGCCTAACAATTCTAGATTTAACTCCCCGAGTTCGAGATAGGCCTTATTCAATCTCGTAAGCGGATATAAACGGGTACCGCTTCCTCCAGCTAGAATAATGCCTTTCATAATGTACCTCTAATAGAAATATTCATGATATGAGATCATGCTATACGTATTTTTCATTCGATATGTTTAACAAGGGTCATCCCCTTAGATTGCTAGAAAGCCTGTTTCGATCACTTGCCTTTATTCTATAGTTTTAACCAAGTCTTTCCAAGACTGTAAATTCTGGATAAGGTGCTCGACTCGACCTTTTCATTATCAGACATTTTCTGACATTGGTCAAACCCTTAACCAAGAAAAAGGAGGACTATCTTTTCC
>JAKFCU010000059.1:0-8400 GCA_036676475.1 Brevibacillus sp. | reverse complement strand
TATACTAGTTTAGCCCGTTTCAATTTATGAAACGGGCTTAGTTGCTGATATTATCCATTTTTATATTAGACCTACTCGAAAATATAGACTATTGCTGACTCAAAATCTGTGTCTTACTTCATTTTAAATGTTGCATCAGATGCGGCTCTCTTATTCTGGTTCTGCTAAATACTCTTCATGAATCTCAAAATGGGCGTCTGCCAAAATTCTAGCTAAATGATCCATTGGAGTCGTGGCGACTTCCCGATACATTTTTCGGGTATATAAATGCCTTGCATTAGGAAGTTCTTGCTTCAATTGCTGCCTTAATTTATTGCCTGCTCCATCGGCATCCACCAATACGTAGACTTCTTCATCCTGCAAAGGCAAAATAAATTCTTCCAACTTCTCATCACTTAATGTTCCATAGGTACAAATGATTTCTACTACTTCGTTTAAGATTTGGAGGAGCTTTTCCCGATCGGTTTTGCCCTCGACTATGATGACTTTTAACGGTTCATTCATCTGGTTGACTCCTTTTTTCCCATAAAAACGTGAATCCAATATAGTATCCACGCAAAAACTACTATTCCTTTTCCACCGCCACGGGATTCTCCTGATACGAGCACCAATCACTCCAACTGCCTACATAAAGCTTGACATTGTCATAGCCCGCTTCCCTAAGAGCCAATATGTTGGGACATGCCGTGACGCCCGATCCACAGTACACAATGACTTCTTTGGCAGGATCCACCCCAGTGAACCAGTCTTTCAGTTGTTCCGCCTTTTTCCAGGTTCCATCTTCTTTTAAGACATCCTTCCAAAAGTAATTCACGGCACCAGGAATATGGCCAGCAACCGGATCAATGTGCTCCTCTAGTCCACGATACCGTTTTTCTTCGCGGGAATCCATGAGGATAACTCCTTCCTGTTCCTTCCTTTCCTTGACTTCCTCAATCCCTATTAGCATTTCGTGCTGATAATTCGGGTGAAACACAGCAGCAGCAGGATCAGGAACTTCCATCGTAGTCGGATACCCATTACTAATCCAATGCGAGTATCCACCGTCCAATACGTACGCTTGTTCATGACCTAAAAACTGAAGAAGCCACCAAAAGCGAGAGGCCATGGCCCCACCTTGATCATCATAGGCTACAACCTTCATTTTCTCAGAAATTCCTGCTTTCCCTAGCTTGTCAACAAAGACATCCCAATCTGGCATCGGATGTCTTCCCCCGTGAGCTTGCTTGGTTCCAGACATATCCTTTTCCAAGTCAAAGTAGACCGCACCGGGTAAATGCCCCTGCTGATAAGCCTCCCCTCCTGCATGAGGGGTGCCTAACAAAAACCTGCAATCTACTATTTTAACTTGCTCATCCTCCAAATGCTCCAGCAACCATTTTAATGAAACAAGATTGGTATCCAAATTTAACCACACCCTATTCAAGGATTTTCCTATATTGTAATATAATTGATAGCTTTTAGCACGCCTTACGTCTGCATTGTCTATATATATCGAATTTTTTCAGCTTTCCAAACCCTACTATTTTCTCATTTATACTAATATAAACGCACCATATAGCAGGGTCCCTGCAATCACCATCACCGGATGCACCTTCCACTTTTCCATCAAGAGATAACTCGCCACAATAAGGAACAAAGTTTGCCAAGTCCCGGCAATGCTCCAAGCATTCTCCACAAATTCATATCCAATTAGTCCTAGCATGATAGCAATCGTCGGCCGGATAAAAGCCGTCATTCTCTTCACCCTTGGCGAATCCTTATGCTTATGCAACATCCCCATTAATAGAATCATGATCATAAGAGAGGGAGCAAAAATAGCCAATAAAGCTACAATGGAACCAAGCACTCCCCCGATCTCGTACCCGATATAGCCTGCCATCTTCGTAGCGATCGGTCCAGGGAGAGCATTTGCCAAGGCAAGGATATTCCCAAATTGTTCCATAGTTAGCCATCCATAGCGGGTTACCACTTCATGTTGAACGAGAGGAATAGATGAAGGTCCTCCTCCATAACCAACAATGCCTGGAAGAAAAAAGGCTAAAAACAAATCCCAGTAGATCATTTGGATACAACCTCCTCCTTCTTCACCACAGTTGAGTTCGTTCCCCCCTTGTTCTTTTTACCGGTCACAAAAGCGTATACTAGTAATGCACCAATCAACAAAGCGGGATGGACACCCAAAAATTGAAGAAAAATCACACTCCCTATTCCTAGTACGATCGTAAAGCTCTTTCCTTGGTCCTTCCACGATTTTTTCAAATAATCATAGGTCAAAACAAACAGCATCACGGCAATCACGGGCTGAATAGCTGTCGTCATTCCTCCGACCCAAGCGGCATTCTTAATCTGATATAAATACCCTAACATTAGAACCATGATGAGAACCGTAGGAACTACGGTGGCGATGGTAGCCACTAGCATCCCCATCATTCCCGCCACCCGATGGCCGATATAGCCAGCCATTTTTGTAGCTATGGGTCCAGGCAGCGTATTGGCAATCGCTAGAATATCACTAAATTCTTCATCACTTAACCAACGGAAACGCTCCACTGCTTCCTTATGAACAAGAGGAATCGTTGACGGACCACCTCCATAACCTAGCATCCCTGAACGAAAGAAACCGATAAATAACTCCATATTCTTTTTTAGCATGGGTTCACCCCGCCTATGAAAGCAACTGACGTGGCGACCATCCCATTTGTATATGGATAGTGCAAAGCATCAAAATTCAAGTTCAGTTCCTCCCTTTACCATTAATTAAGTCCATTGTAGTTAATATTAATCTAACCGGATCAAATTTTCGATATTATATCTATTCTTAACCCATAAACTACAGTTAAGAATCATGTCCCCATTTTTCTTATACAGGTAAAGCATGGTATAATTTAGTAAAATCTAGGGGTGGTGTTTACATTGACTAAACGATCGTTAACCGTAGGTTCACTTAAGAACAAAATGAAAGGAGGCCTTCCTAAAATGGAGATCCATGAAAACCTCCATTCAATGCTCGAAAAACAAGGACACTCCCAGCTCAAGGCACCTGTTCAGATTATGCAAAATCAAACTACGTACTCCGTGAGTCCCCAAAAAGGAAAAACCTTACTAAGTGCTGCATTAGATCAAAACCAACCACTTGATTATAAATGTACCAAGGGAACCTGCGGGCGTTGTACCGTGAGGATTGTATCAGGAGGAGATTCGCTTTCCACAATAAATGAAAGAGAACAGGAAAAGTTAAAAGACCTCACACGGGAAGGGTATCGCTTAGCTTGTCAGGCTGTTTTTTAAGTAAACAGGTTGTTCAAGCCCATAAGAAAGCGACTGGCGAAGCCTTATGCGTATAATACTTTCCGATAAGTAAAATAAAGGAGCTGTCTCCCATCGAGACAGCTCCTTTATTGAATCTCTTCCAAATTCACCCCGGTATGAGCCTGAAACAGTAATTTATCATAGTTATCCACATATTTTTTCCTATTCGAAAAGATCGTACCAAGATAAGCACCTATAAAACCTAATGGAATCGAGATGATCCCCGGATTCTCTAAGGGAATAATCGGATCCATAGGAATAAGACCTGCTTGAGGGTCCATTACATTTGGACTAAGAAGTACAAGAACCATTGATGATATTAATCCGGTTAAAATGCCGATGATCGCACCAGTTGGATTAAATCTTTTCCAGAACAGGGTAAATAGGATAAGCGGAAGATTGGTGGAGGCTGCCACCGCAAAGGCCAAGGATACCAGAAAGGCCACATTCCAATTTTTTAACGCAACCGCTAAAAAGATAGAGATAATGCCGACCACAACTGCTGAACATTTGGCTACTACCATTTGTTCCTCTTCAGAGGCTTGCCCTTTTCGAATAATAATGCTATATACATCATGGGCAAAGGCAGAGGAAGTGGTTAAAACAAGGCCCGTTACTACCGCTAAAATGGTAGAGAAAGCGACTGCGGATATGAACGCCATCAGAAATTCCCCTCCCAATGCGTTAGCAAGAAGCGGGATCGCAAGATTTCCGCCACTTGCCCCCTGCAAGGCATCCCATCTTACAAAAGCAGCTGCCCCAAAGCCTAAAAAGATGGTCATAAAATAAAAGACCCCAACAATCCAAGCTGCGGTGACAACCGATTCTCTTGTCGTCTGTGCATCCTTTACCGTAAAAAATCTGGCAATAATATGGGGAAGCCCTGCGGTTCCTAAGATCAAAGCCAAATGGAAGGAAATCGTTTCGACCGGATTCTTTAATTCATTACCTGGAAATAAAAACTTTTCCCTCAAAGGAGTGGCTACCGTCACACTTTCAAACATCTCTAAAAAGTTCCAGTGAAAGCGAGCTAGAACAATTAGGCTGACAATAATGGTTCCAGATAACAACAGAATGGTTTTAATAATCTGCACCCAAGATGTAGCCACCATCCCCCCAAATACAACATAAATAATCATAAGTAATCCTACAATAAGGATGGCTAATGAATAATCTAAATTTAATAGCAAATGAATGATCGAACCGGCTCCAATAAGCTGAGCAATCATATAAAAAATCGAGATGGTGATGGTATTCAGAGCGATCATTCCGCGCAGAGATTTTTGTTGGAAGCGTACTGCGATTGAATCGGCCAAGGTGAACTTTCCTAAGTTATGAAGCGGTTCGGCCACGATCATCAGTAAGACAAGATACGAAACTAAAAAACCAATAGAATAATAAAAACCATCATATCCATATAAGGCTATGCTTCCGGTTATCCCTAGGAAGGAGGCCGCACTCATATAGTCCCCGGCAATAGCCAATCCGTTTTGTAAACCGGTTAACCGATTTCCCGCTACATAAAACTCATTCATATTGGTGGTTCGTTTCACCGCTGAATAGGTGATTGATAGGGTGCCAATAAGAATAGCTAGAAAAAAAATGATGCCGGCAATATTCATGAAATAAGCGGACAGGATACCCCTCACTTCAGTGACGGGGAGGAATGGACGCTACAAAAACGGTGGGGTCGTTAGACCTCATCAAATTTTTGTACACTACCACTACATCCTGTTCTACCTCCTTCTTTGTGTGGTATAATTTAACTATGGAGAAAACCGTTGAATAAGGCACTCCGTTAGTTCTTTGACAACTTCAAAGTATGGGGTTGGTTGCAGGAAGTCGTTGCAACCGTAAAACTTTGAAACGTATATCGCAACGTCTGTTGAGTGTGGAAATGCTTAGTACTGCCAACAGACAAACTGGATAATCCAGTGGCTACTTGAGCATGTCTCTTGTAGTCGGGTAGTTGTCAATCTGCCCTGATGCAGAGGTCACTCTAAGGCAGGAGTGCTTGCACGATGGTACTGCCGGACACTCGCAAGCTCGTCATTTCAATGACGAGTCATTGACGTGAAAGAGCCCCCGGTACTTGTCCTTATCATACTTAACCTAAATTATACCATTTTTAAATTTATAAGAAAGCTACTGGCGTAGCCTTATGCGTATAATACTTGACCGATAAGTATAAAAAAGGTTTGACCCCAAATTCTCTGAGGTCAAACCTTTATAAGTCCGTCTTTTCTTTTTTAATGGTTCGCTGCTTTCGCTACTCCCAAACCAGTGTTGGATTTGACCAGAATTTCGTCATATTTTTTGTGATCTGCCTTCTCAGAAGATAAGACCGTTCCCAAATAGGCTGCAATAAATCCTAATGGAATCGAGATAATACCAGGGTTAGCTAACTTAATTAGTGGTGCACCGACAAAGATGGCCTTTCCCACTTCCGGATTCCAAACGTTTGGACCGATGGCCACAATCAATAAGGAGCTGAGTAGACCCACAAGCATACCGACAACAGCACCTGTGGAGTTGAATCTTCTCCAGAAAATCGTGTAAATAATAACAGGGAGATTGGCGCTGGCACCTACTGCGAAGGCCAAGGCAACCAAGAAAGCCACATTCATGCTTTGTGCAAAGAGAGCTAAGATAACGGATAGAACCGCCACACCAACAGAAGCCCAACGAGCAGCAACCATTTGTTCTTTTTCTGTCGCATTCCCACGACGGAGAATGTGGCTGTAGAAATCATGCGCGAACGCAGACGCAGCAGTAAGCACTAGACCAGCCACAACCGCAAGAATGGTAGCGAAGGCAACCGCCGAAACGAAAGCGAACAAGAAGTCCCCGCCAAGCGCTTGAGCCAGCAATGGAGCCGACATGTTTCCACCTTTATCTGCCTTAAGAATCGCCTCATGTCCTACAAAAGCAGCAGCACCAAACCCTAGGAAGATGGTCATAATATAGAATGCACCGATGAGCCATGTAGCCACAACAACCGATTTACGAGCCGTTGAAGCATCTTTTACCGTAAAGAAACGTGTCAGGATATGAGGAAGTCCAGCCGTCCCTAAAACAAGAGCCATATTTAGAGAAATGGTTTCGATTGGATTCTTGAATTTATTTCCAGGATTCAGGAATACATCCCCTAGTGGTGTTGCCGTTTTCATATGCTCGAACATATTCGTAAAGCTGAAGCCAAATTTGGCAAATACCATAACAGAGATGACGAAGGTTCCAAGCATTAAGAGGACAGCCTTTACGATTTGTACCCAAGAAGTTGCCGTCATCCCACCAAGTACTACATAGACGGTCATGAGCGCCCCTACGATCAGAACAGAGGTAGTATAATCTAGACCTAATAGAAGCTTAATCAATCCGCCTGCCCCTACTAGCTGAGCAATCATATAGAAGATAGAAATAGTAATGGTATTAAGTGCAGCTACTCCTCGAATTTTCTTGTCATTAAAACGAGCGGCGATCATATCAGCCATCGTATATTTACCGAGGTTGCGAAGCGGCTCTGCTACGATGTATAGAACAACGAGATAAGCTACGAGGAACCCGATAGAATAGAAGAATCCGTCAAACCCAACAAGAGCGATGGTTCCTGCAATCCCAAGGAAGGATGCTGCCGACATGTAGTCTCCCGCGATCGCTAGTCCGTTCTGCCAACCGGTCAAGCCTCCACCGGCCGTATAGAAATCAGCAGTGGATTTAGTTCTCTTGGATGCCCAATAGGTAATAGCTAAGGTTCCTAAAACGATGAGTAAAAATAGAGCAAATGCCGTTGTATTCACGTGGATTACCTCCCCTTGTTGATAGTAGCCAAAATTTCTTTTACTTTTCCATCGAAGGATTGAGCTCTCTTAGAATAAAGGATACATAAAGTCCAGGTCATGACAAACTGTGCAAAGGCAAAAACCCAAGCCCAAGTTACCGCTCCGAATGCTGGCACATTCAAAACCTTGGTGTAAGAAGTCATTAGAGGTAAGCTAAAATAAAAGACAAAGAAGAAAATAGAAATGGGGACAATAAAGGCATTTTTCGATTTGACCAACTGTTGAAATGCAGAAGACTGCACAATCTCCGTATAGTTGATGGATGGCTCCTTTGACTCTGTTCCATGTTTAGACAGTTTTGTTGCTGTACTCATCTCTTTTTACCCTCCTCATTTTTTGTAAGCGCTTTATGGTCATTATATATTGAAATTAAAAAATTTTGTAAAAATTTGCGCCAATTGCCCAATTTGCTGTCTGAATAGCAAAAAGCCAGCCTTATTCGGCTGGTTTGGTTATCTTATCCTTGTAAGCGTAGTAATAACTCCTTCGCTGCCGATCGAGAAACCGGAATTTGCGTACGTTTTTCATCGTTTAAGATTAAATTATACGTCCCGTTGAACCACGGAATTAACTCTAGCACATAATTCATGTTTACGAGAAAACTACGATGAGTTCTGAAAAAAGAATATGTACTGAGCTTATCTTCCAGGTGCTGAAGAGTCATTTTGGAGGTATAGGTCTGGGTCTGCGTATGGATTTCAATGACTCTTTCATCCCGGGCTGCATAAAGAATGGAGTCGGGATTTAAAACAATCAGACGTTCCCCGTCATCGATGAGCAGCTTGGATATTTTCCCCGATCCTAAAGAAGGCTTCCCTTGCTGAATATCCTGCGTATTCAACGCCTCATCCGTTAACTGCTGCTCCTGAACTCTTTTTCGAATTCGATCTAATGTTTGCTTCAAACGATGATGATCATAAGGCTTCAACAAGTAGTCCACCGCATTCAAATCAAATGCTTCTACGGCATACTCATCATGGGCGGTGGAGAACACAATGAACGGACTGTCCTTGCGTGATGAAAGCATGCGAGCCGCTTGCAGACCTTGCATTTCCGGCATTTGAATGTCGAGAAAGACCACATCAGGATGATGTTCTTTCACTAATTCAATCAGCTCCAATCCATTAGAGGCACTCGGAAGCATTTCCACATCTTCCTCCTGCTCCAAGAGATATTTTAATTCTTCACGTGCCAATCGTTCATCGTCTGCAATCATGATCCGGATTTTGTTCATGATAACATCTCC
>JAKFCU010000058.1:0-30913 GCA_036676475.1 Brevibacillus sp. | reverse complement strand
GATATACGTTCAAAGTTTTACGGTTGCAACGACTTTCTGCAACCAACCCCATACTTTGAGTTGTCAAAGTTCAAATGGAGTGCCTTTATCAACGGTTTTCTCCATAGGTAAATTATACCACAAGGAAAGGAGTATTGGCAGGTTTGAGTAGAAAGGTACAAAAACTTGATGAGGTCTACGACCCCACCGTTTTTGTAGCGTCCATTCCTCCCCATCACTGAAGTGAGGGGTATCCTGTCCGCTTTTATCATGAAGAAAATTTCCATCAAAGAAATTGTCGATCGTTTTCAATTAGAGGTAATTGCAGGCGATAGTGGCTTAGACAGGCATGTATTTTATGACGATATTCATCGTCCAGGCATAGCGTTTACCGGTTTTTTGGAGCACTTTCCAAATGAACGAATCCAGCTGTTAGGATTACAAGAAATGACCTTTTTGCATAGTCTTACCCAAAAAGAAAAAGATACACGAATCGGGCAGGTTGTAGCCAAACAACCCCCATGCTTTATTATCACCCGTGGCCAGGAAGGACTGACCTATTTTGAAAAGCATTGTACACATGAACAGGTCCCTCTTCTTCGGACAAAAGAAAAAACAACTAAATTCCTGACCAAGCTGAATAACTTCGTTGAAAAAGCACTTGCTAATGAAATTGGGGTACATGGCGTTTGCTTAAATGTTTTTGGTGTGGGCATCCTGCTGCGGGGGGAAAGTGGAATCGGGAAAAGCGAGGCAGCCTTAGCCTTGGTAGAAAGAGGGCATCGATTAGTCGCTGATGATCTCGTGATCTTAAAACAAATTGACCCAGATACCTTACTAGGAACCCACAATAATAGCAATCGGGATTTCCTTTCTTTACGGGGAATTGGTTTAGTGGATATCCCTCGGCTCTATGGTTCGGGTTCCTTTCAAGAGGAGACAAACCTCAATTTAGACATCTTACTTTCCCCTTGGAAAGAAAAGCATCATTACGATGCTCTCGGAGTGGAGCAAAAGAAGATGACCTATTTAGATGTAACCATCCGACATATCGAAATTCCGGTTCGACCTGGAAGGGATATAGCGGGATTAATAGAGGTGGCTGCGAAAAATTGGAGACTTCAAACACAAGGATATAGTGCTCTTAAAGCTTTTGAGGATCGACTGTATACCATAACTGAGTAGAGGAGCCCCCTGCTACTCTTTTTCTATGCCCTTACATAAACATTGTCCACTTTGGAAAAAAAACAGACCCCCTCGATTTGGGGCCTCTTGTTTTTCCTTAATCCTCAATAAACAAAATTACAATAATAACAATAATGATGATAATCCATAACCAGGCCAGGTCATCGTCAAACCAATCCTGTAACCCCATGACAGATCCCTCCTCATGTATTTCCTGCTTGGTATATCCTATGTAAATACCCAGGGATCTGAAATAGAGATACGCGCCTAATTTTAAGACATCTAAATAATGTAAGAAAAGCCCCAATAAGGGGCTTATTGCCAAAACAGAAATTATTGAATACCTTGGGTATGCTGTCCTGTCGGTTCAGAAATTTCACTTAAAGCATATCCTGCTTCATCAGCAAAATTATTCCTTACCGCTAGGTCAGCCATCGCTACAATCCCCACTAATTTTCCGTTTTCAACCACAGGCAAGCGTCTGATCTGCTTTTGTGCCATCATTTTTGCTGCTTCGTCTACACTCAAGTCCGGTGTTCCGGTTACCAATTCTGAGCTCATTACTTTTTCGACAGCTGTCGATCCTTCATGCTTTTCAGCCAGCCCACGAATCACGATATCTCGGTCTGTGATGACACCAATACAATTTTGGCTTTCATCCACTACCGGGATAACACCCACATTGTGGTCCCTCATCTTGCAAGCCACCTCATACACATTATCCTTTAAAGTCACACATTCAATATCAGTGGTCATAATCTCGCGAATAGAATTAGCCATGAAATACCCTCCTTTTAATCTAAGATCAATTATACTATTCCACAAAACAGACCTTTTCATACCATCGGTCCCTCTCTCCAGTAATCCCCTAATTTGGCGTTGCGCCAAAAAGGAAAACATAATATCATGATAAGAGTAGTAATTTCATTACATAGAGAAAAAAATGAGGAGGAAGACCATCGTGCTAATTAATATGGGTTTCTCAAGTGTTGAGACAAGCTTAGGGCAATTGGATCATGCCATGCATGATGCTGGTTTTGTTCGTTTGGCATGGGATTATGAGCATGCTACGTATGATTATAAATACGAGGATAAGGCATTAGGATCAGTTTTTTATCTTCGAGTACAAGGACATGTGACTGATGGGACCGATATGGAACACGATACGCTCATCAAGTTGGAAGAGCCTCATATCGGCAAACACCTCTTCCCCCATGGGATCGATTATGAAGCCGTTGTTCCATCTAGCATTACAAATGCAGCAAAGAAAAAACTATCTGAACTTAAACCAAAACTAAGCTAATTTTTTAGCTGCAAATCAATTCTGATAAGTGTTTAAAGAGGGGGTCTCCCCTCTTTTCCCATTCTATCTGCGGGAGAGGGTAAAATGGAAAAATCGAGGGGAATGCCTGATTTTTTATTATTATTTATGACATTGACTCTGGTAGGATTTGGTATTGTGATGGTGTTTAGTGCCAGCTATATTCTCGCCTATTATGATCAAAATTATCAAAATGACAGCCTGTATTTTGTAAAAAAGCAGATATTATGGGCATTCCTTGGTTTTGCCGGAATGCTGTTCGCAATGAATGTTCCTTACCCAGTATATAAAAGGAATTTTTCCTTGATTGCTGTAATCTCTTTAGTGCTATTATTTTTAGTTTTCACTCCATTGGGAATGAGAATAAATGGAGCCCGAAGTTGGATAAATCTAGGTTTCACTCTTCAACCGGCGGAAATAGCAAAATTAGGACTCATCATCTATCTCTCTGGTCTTATCGCCAAAAAAAAGGATCGATTTCGCTTATGGAAAATTGGACTCTTCCCCGCATTAGCCGTCACGGCCACCTTTTGTTTAGCGATTGCGGCCCAACCTGATTTCGGGACAGGTGCCATTGTATTGCTTACAGCCGTTGTCGTCATGTTTTCGGGAGGGGCAAATTTAAAGCATTTGGGTTACCTTTGCCTAGCCGGATTTCTCCTGATGATTGCCTTTGCCTTATCTGAACCCTATCGCGTGGCTAGATTAACTACCTTCTGGAATCCATGGAATGATGGAATGAATGGACTGGGCACAGGTTACCATTTGATTCAATCCCTTTATGCTATGGGGCATGGAGGAATCGATGGTGTAGGATTCGGAAAAAGCATCCAAAAATTTCTTTATCTCCCTTACCCTCAAACTGATTTTATCTTCTCTGTCATGGCTGAAGAATTCGGTTTTGTTGGATGCTCCCTATATATTCTATTTTTTCTTTTATTTTTATGGAGGATTATCCATATTACGTTAAAATGTGAAGATATTTTTGGCATTCTAGTGGGAATCGGAGTGGTAAGTATGATTTCCATTCAGTCTTTGATTAATATCGGCGGCGTTACCGGTACCATTCCCATTACAGGGGTTCCTTTACCGTTTATAAGCTATGGTGGTTCTTCTTTAATGGTATGTATGACAAGTATGGGGATTATACTCAGTATCTCTAGGGAATCCTATAAACAAAAAATGTTAGTAAAACAAACCATCAGCTCCTGATAAGAAAGCTACTAGCGTAGCCTTATGCGTATAATACTTTCCTACTAAGTATTAAAATAAAAGTCTTTCCGCTATACCGACTCCCCTTAACTTTCAATTCAAGGGGGATTACTCGTAGCGGAAAGACTTTTCTATTTTATGCGGTATGTTTCTTCCATCATTACTGGGGGCTTCTCTTCTTTACCTTTAAATTCCACCCCTTCTACCTTTATGTTAACTTCCACCACGCTAAGTCCAGTCATGGTTTCCACGGCATCTCTCACATGATATTGGAGTTTTCGGCAAACTTCATCAATTTTAGCTCCGTAGTAGAGGATGACTTGAAGGTCAATCGCTGTTTCGACTTCTCCAACTTCGACATGAACACCTTTGTGGACGCTTTTTCCACTCACTCTGCGTGCAAAACCCTCAACGATCCCGCTAGACATACTCGCTACGCCTTCTATTTCAGCGGCAGCTATAGCTGCAATCACAGCCACTACATCATCAGCAATTTTCACTTTACCTCTATCCTTCAGATCAGCCAAGGTAAGCCCTCCTTTTCACCTGTTCTATTTTATTCCCCACTATGGGCGCATGGAACTAAATTCACTGAATTTCTTTCTTTAGATGTAATTTCTATATTCTAGCTATGAAATCCTTTTATCCTATAAAAAAATATCCTATTTATCCCTCTGTACACATTATTTCCAGGACATTAGCTAAAAATAAGAAAGCTACTGGCTTTGCCTTATACGTATTATATTTTCCGATAAGTATAAGATTATATCCAATCCTTTGCTAGTTTATGATCTAAATATACATAAAGGAGGAAAAATAACAAAATGAAAAAAAACATCTTGATTTTTATGTTCCTTGCCTTGATTGTTTCAAGCCTTGGAATATGGGCTTCTTCAACAGAAGATGTCTTTGGTAAAGGAACGATCAAGCGTGGAGCAGTCGGAGGAGACGTCTGGGAGCTACAGGGCAGACTAAAGCATCTCGGTTATTATAAAGGAAAAATTGATGGGAAATTTGGCTGGGGTACTTACTGGGCGGTACGAAATTTTCAATACAAATTTGGAATAAAGGTAGATGGAACGGTAGGATCCCAAACCAAATTAAAGTTATGGAAGGCTACGAAAAATTGGAAACCAAAATCCTCATCAGGCCGCCAATCACCTAAACCAAGCGGGACAAGATACAAGACTCATGGCATGTCGGATAATGATATCAAAATGATGGCCAATGCCGTGTATGGGGAGGCCCGTGGAGAGCCCTATGTGGGACAAGTAGCTGTGGCTGCCGTGATTATCAATCGGGTAGAAAGTGCTTCCTTTCCCAGCACGCCGTCCGGCGTTATTTTTGAGCCTCGCGCCTTCACCGCTGTCGCTGATGGACAAATTTGGCTGACCCCTAATGCCAATGCTAAAAAAGCGGTCAAAGATGCTTTAAATGGCTGGGATCCAACAGGAGGGGCTATCTATTATTTTAATCCGGACACGGCAACGTCCGCTTGGATTTGGAGTCGTCCGCAAATAAAGAAAATTGGAAAGCATATTTTCTGTAGATAAAGGATAAAGAGGTAGTTGGTCATTTTACCGAATTCACTTCTTTTAGTAATCCTGCATAAGATATAAGGAAAATAACAGACACCTACCACGAAATGGACGTCTGGTTATACCTTTCAGCAAATTAGGAAAGAGAAACCCTCTTTCCTATTTTTTATACGCATAAAGCTACTTGGCGTAGCCTTATGCGTATTACACTTTCCAATAAACATAAAAAAGCCCCTACTTTGAGGGACCCTATTATAATTCCTGATTTTCATACAAGCTATCTAACTCATTCAGCCTTCTTTCCAATTCCTGCAAAATACGTCTACCTGTATCTTCTTGAATCAGATGTAAGCGGACTGCAAAATCGATTTCTCTTGATAATCCGAACATTTGGGTATCTAGTACTTCTTCATAGAGAGGGCATTGAGGCATGGTAAAATTTTTCATCTGAACCTCGATTAGCTTTAAAATCTTATCTGCATCTGCCTGCAACATTTCTATTGCCTTCTGCTGAATTTCAATTGCGGTTTCTGGCGGCAATTTCAATTTCCCTCCTTATCCCTTAACATTCTATTTATAAGTCTATCATATTCTATTCCGAAGAAAAGATCAAAAATTAATACGTTTTTTATTTATTTATATGGAGTATGGTAAACTAGGCTCAGATCAACAATGGAAATGGAGAGAATGAGATGTCAGATGTTATATTGATTACTGGAAATGTCTATCACACGATTACCCTAGATCCCGGTGTTTGGATTTTTGATGATCGAAAAAAAAGACTGGATGAATTCTTCAAAAATCATCCTGTAGAAGATGAAGCCCTTGCATACCAGGAAAAGATAGGAAAACAATGGGACAAAGAGCTTAGTGAAGGATTTGTACCGACGAAGGAAAGTGAACAGATTTTTGTACATAAAAAAGATATATCAGGAGATTGGGGAATTCCTTTTGCCCCCTTCTTGGCCAATGCAAAGCCCCAAGATACAGCCTCATCTGTCATCTGTCATTTGTCATCCACAGAACAGATAACATTATCCATGCAGGAAGCCTTAGGCAGTATCCTTTGCTTCGCCCTTGATGGCAAACCGATTCGGGAAAACGGACCCATTCATCTAATCTATGGAGATGGCAGTAATCAGGAACAACCAATCAAAGGAATTATTAAATTTGAAATAATGTAAGAAAGCTACTTTGCGTAGCCTTATGCGTATAATACTTTCCAATAAGTATAAAAAAAAAAGACCCAGATGACTCATCTGGGTCCAATCATAACTCTCAACCATTAGGGTTGTACCGAATGGTTCATATTACTAGGATATAACAAAATATGACATATTACAATCATATTTTACATTTATGAATAAAATCTTTTATTAATCCTTCCTAGAGCACTTTTATCGGAATACGTTCTTCCCTTAACAGCTCCATAAATTTTGCTTCTTCTTCGTGGGAAAGATAAGCTTTTATCGTTTTTGCAAAATATACTTCTACCTTAACCTGATAACCAGCAAACATGCGGTAAGCGTTAAGCTCCTCTAAATCCTGGATCCTCTTGAAATAAAGCAAGGCATCCTTTGTTAGGGGTACTCGAAAGGTTCGACTTAGTACAAAATTCCCTTTTTTATTTTCCTGAACCTGACCTCTTTTCGCTCCCAACAGTTCTAGAACCTCTTGAGAACGCCGTAAACCCAGCATTTTTGCCATATGGGCATCTATATATTCCACTTCTAACTCCTCTAAATTCTCTTCAACCGCTAAAATCATCTGACGGAATAAACGAGTGAGAATCTGATTGGCAGGAGAATAGGTATGTTCGTCAAATCGATAGGTATACTCCACCGAACTGGATAAGTCATTTTTTTTATGCAGATACAGGTTATGCACGCTGATACCTACTTTCGATTATTACTAGGATTATCTACTTTTGATCTTTTCTATTGTTGCTCTATCCATCTTCTTGACCAAGCTGAGAAGAAGCTTCTTCGCCGCTTCATAATCGGATTTATGAATAATGGCAGCATGACTATGGATGTATCGTGCTGGAATACCAATCACAAGAGATGGAACCCCACTTCCTGAAGTGTGAACCCGCCCCGCATCCGTACCTCCTTGGGAGATGAAAAATTGGTATGGGATTTCTTCTGCTTCACATAAGTCAATAACGTAGTCCCGCAATCCAGGAAGAGTCACCATGGTACGATCCAAGATGCGCATGAGCAATCCACCGCCTAGCTTGCCCATTCCCTCCTCCACTCCAGGAATATCTCCTGCTGGACTAGCATCTAGTGCAATGAATAAATCGGGTTCAATCATATTAGCCGCTGTCGCTGCCCCACGTAGACCAACTTCCTCCTGAACGGTAGCCCCGGAATAGACGATATTGGGATGACTCACATTTTGCAGTTCTTTCAGCAATTCAATACTCAGGGCACACCCATAGCGATTATCCCATGCTTTCGCCATGACTTTTTGCTCATTGGCCATCACCGTAAAAGGGCAAACAGGAAGAATAGGCTGACCAGGCTTAATGCCTACTCGTTTCGCATCCTCTTTATTATCCGCTCCAATATCAATAAACATATTTTTAATGGGCATCGGTTTATTTCTTGCATCATCAGTAAGAACATGTGGTGGAATGGAACTAATTACACCTTGTACAGGTCCTTTATCCGTAATGATTTCTACTCTTTGAGCCAAGAGGACCTGGCCCCACCATCCTCCAAGAGTCTGAAATTGGATAAACCCGTTTTCATTGATTCGGGTAACCATGAAGCCAACCTCATCCATATGGCCGGCAACCATAAGCGTCGGACCATCCGAATCCCCTGTCTTCACACCGAAAATACTTCCCAAATTATCCTGTACTAATTTTTCTGAGTAGGGGGTAAGATATTGCGTCATGATGCTGCGAACAGGTCCCTCGAAGCCTGGAGCTCCAGGGGCTTCCGTTAAAGCTTTCCATAGATCCATTTGCCAATTCATCGATCGCGCTCCCATCTAGATAATCTTCCATATTATAGTATCCCACTCATCACTTTGAATTTCAATCTACCGGGTCTGCCACTCGCCTTTTTTTTTTGGAATAATGCAGACAACTTCTTTGACTATACAAAAAAGAAAAGAAATCCTGCAAGCAGGACTTCTTTTCTTTTCCATTATTTGAATACAGGTTCTTTTAATTCGGCTAATTTTTCGAAAGAGCTCTTTTCCACATCAGCATGAAGGCTGTTTCCATGAGCATCCATGGTAACAATCGCGGTAAAGCCATTTACCTTGAGATGCCACATAGCTTCAGGTATTCCGAATTCCATGAAATCCACGCCTTCCACCTTCTCCATACATTGAGAATAGTATTGAGCGGCTCCTCCGATAGCATTTAAGTAGACTGCGCCATGCTCTTTCAAGCCGGCAAGAGTTTTCGGTCCCATTCCACCTTTTCCGATGACAGCACGAATACCAAACTTTTTAATAATATCAGCTTGGTAAGGCTCCTCCCGAATACTGGTGGTCGGACCTGCTGCCTTCACGTGCCATTCTCCAGTTTCATCCTTCAGCATAACCGGCCCACAGTGATAAATCACTCCACCATCTAGACTCACAGGACAATCATGATCCATCAAGTATTTATGAAGTGCATCTCGGCCAGTATGCATAACACCATTAATGACCACCACATCCCCAACCTTCAGAGAACGAATTTTCTCCTCGGTAATCGGAGCTTCAAGCACAATTACTTCTTTGCGTTCTTGGTCATTGGTTTGGTCTTCATCAGAAGTGACCTTTACTTCACCATCTTTATAAAGCCAGGATGTAATGTCTCCCGTTTGTGGATCAAGGGTTACCCCTTGGCGGCGGAAAGCCCAGCAGTTGTAGGCAACAGAAACATAGAAGCTAGCAGGCAACCGATTGATAGTCCCGATTTTACAGCCCAATAGGGTAGCTTGTCCGCCAAATCCCATGGTTCCGATTCCTAGTTCATTGGCTTTTTCCATAATATAATCTTCCAATTCCGCTAAGGCCGGGTTGGAATTGACATCATCTACTTTTCTAAACAGCTGTTCTTTTGCCAAAGAATATCCGGAGGTGCGGTCCCCTCCGATTCCTACTCCAATAAACCCAGCAGAACATCCTTGTCCCTGAGCTTGGTATACACTGTGAAGTATACATTTACGAATACCATCTAAATCACGGCCCGCACGACCCAGTCCTTCTATTTCACTTGGAAGACTGTATTGAATATTTTTATTCTCACAGCCTCCTCCTTTTAATATTAATTTGACTTCGATTTCATCCTTTTCCCACTGTTCAAAATGAAACACGGGTGTTCCCGGACCTAGATTGTCCCCGGAATTTTCCCCTGTTAAGGAGTCAACAGAATTAGGTCGAAGCTTACCATTTTTGGTAGCTAGAATAACTGCTTCTTTTATCATCTTCTTCATTTCTACTTGATTGGTTCCCGCAGGAGTTTTGATCTCGAATGTCGGCATTCCCGTATCTTGGCAAATCGGAGACTGATTGACTTCAGCGCTCTCAATATTACCCGCGATGGTAGTTAAAGATAACGCAGCACGAGTACCTGCATCTTCCTTTTTCTTTGCACTTACAATAGCACGTCTTACATCAGGAGGTAAGTTCGTGGATGTTTCTACAATCAACTGATACATACTTTCCTTTAACTGTTTCAACTCCTCAACCCCTATTCATCTATTTTTTCTTGCCACTGTTTATTATAGCTCAAAGCTGTCGGATGGAATAGCGCTGTGTTAGTCATATTCTTGTCCAGTTTCACATACATTGGAAAAAATAGGCATTCGGGGGATTATCCATGTTATCAAGAATAGGACTTATACCAAACAAATGGAAAATGTCAGTTATTTTTCTATTAGTTCTCGCACATGCTCTTCCCCTTTTGATTACAGCCTATTTATTGTTGCCAAATGATCGCAACGTACTAAAATCAGTTTCCAAAGACCCTCAACTATCTTTTGTGCAAGCCAACAGTACCTTATTCGTAGAAAATATGGAAAACAACCGTAACCTGCCTTCTGCATTCAAAATAAAGTTAAATACCATCTCCCAAACTAATAAGTCCATATCCCTACGGCAAGATGTAACTCTACTTTTTCAAGATGGAATCCTTGTCGCTAAAACCGGGCATCAGGAAAAAAATGCAGACTTCATTGTCCAACAGCTAGCAATAACAAGTAAATATAACCATTTATATCAAGCCATCAGCTTTCACTATGCCCAAACCGATAATCAGACCTATCGGCACCAAATGAGCTATGATTACCTATATGTATCCGCTACCAAATACGGGGGGATTCAAACCTTCCATCAGCCAGAAACCCTCCAACAACAAAATTGGAAACAGATCATCGATCGGAGACTACACCAGCAGTTAAACTTCGAATATAATGATGCCTTTCAGAAATTCGAGATTAATCCTAACGATTACTTTTTGTTCCCTCTTTCTCAGTTACCTATATACAGCTCTCAGGAACAACTTCCAGGCATTCCAGCGGAAGACTCCTCCGAGGTTATCCGCAAAATATGGAATATACTACACGAAAACATCATCATGGAACATAACAATAAGGTAAATGGAAGCTCTATGCCTCTTCTCTTGATTGCAAAGGATGGAACCTATTTTACCATTCTCTATCGTACGGCCGATGGTCTCTATCATCAATGGGATCAACCCGTCCGGGATGAGTTAAAATAGTGTAGAAACTGCTCTTATGCTATACTAGAATTTAGTACAATAACAAGTGAGGTATAATAATGTATCTAATGGAGCTCACGCCTTTGTCTATTTTGATGGGTATCGTCTTTGTGATCTTGACGGCTTCCGTTCGCTTTCACTATCCGTTTCGCTACCAATATTATTGTTATCTTTTCCGAAAGCATCCCTCCATGGTAAAAAAAATATTAGCGCGTTCCTTTATAAAAAATAAAACAGCGATAGGTTTCCTTGATAAGGCCACTCATGAATTTTTAGAAGGGGCTTATGACGAAGCTGAAAAATATCTGATGGAAGGAATTAAAAAGGTCATCCACCTCCGGGGAGTTCGCAACCGGCTCATTCGAACCTTTTTCTACAACTACTTCTCCTGGCTTCTTTATTATAGAGGACAATATAAAGAATCCTTGGATCTTGCCCTTCAACTTTATGAAAAGGCACCATCGACCCCGAATATTCTAGCCCTTATATCTTGTAATTTTGCTCGTTTGGGGGAAATTGGCCGGGCCATCGAGGTCATGTCTCGTGTAACCAATTTGAAAAAGATAAATCCTACTATTCTATTATCCTGCCAAGCTGAAATCGAGGCCGCAAAAGGAAATTTAAATCAAGCCCTTCAGTTGCTTGACCGGGCTAAAGAAAAAAAGACTTATCACTCTATCTATTTTATTCATCATGAGGTAGATAAACGGATTGGTCAGTTAAAGAAAACAGCTTAGATGAAGAAAAGAGCAGCTCAAGGGGAGACTGCTCTTTTCTTCTACTATTTGATGGTATAATCTATTTCACTATGGAATTGATTATTCTCTGCATCAATCATTTTCGCAGAAGTTTCCACAAATTCCACATAGTCCCTTCCATATAGTTCTTGGGTTACAGCAAGTCCGAACTCAAGCAGCTTACCCCATTCGAATCCATAGTAATCTCTCTTCTTCTGCATGACTTGATATAGCTTATAGGTGGAGAAATCATCTTCATTCATCATTTTGTAACGGAGGTCTCTTCCTTTTTCAGTTAAAAATACACGCGAAGCTCGTTTATCATTTCGAACACGTTCCTTGCGAACGATTTCTTTCTCCTCTAGCTTATCAATGAGATGCATTGCAGTTGAAATATGCCATAAACCCAAATTGGCCACCTCAGTAATGGTACTTCCATCCCGAAAATGCAATATCCATAGGAGATGCTCCTGTGGAAAGGTTAACCCATGCCTTTTAGCTTGTCTTGTCCAGTCTTCCTCCAATATTTTATACATAGCTCGAATCACATTCATCATCATATGTAAGTCCGGAGAAAGTCTACTCTCTTTATCTACCATTTAATTAATACCACCTTATATTTTTATACGCACAACTACACTAATAGCTTTCTTTCTAAAGTCTATCACAATATAAAATTCTTCAAGAGTAATTAAATTCCTTCATAGCTATAATATTTAATCCTCTTTCTTTGGTGATGAAAAAAGAAATCGTTCATACATTTGAAAAAACCGATCCAATGTACGCTGATATTGTTCTAGGGTTGATGCCCAAGCGCTTAAATAGGCTTCTCCTTGCTCGGTAATGGAATAGATTCGCTTAGCTGGCCCGCCAGATGTAGTATCCCATTCGGAATTAACCAAGTTCTCTTTTTCCATTTGACGGAGTGTACGGTATACATATCCTTGGTCAACAGCTTCAAATCCGAATGATACAAGTTCTTGTATAAGTTGATATCCATGTACCCTCAAATCACGCAGGATAAGAAGCAAACATGGAATCAACAGATTTTTCCTATTCCCGGTTATCCCAACTTTATCCGTCTGAGCTTTCTCCAAATCTGTCATCAGTTTTTCTCCTCCACTTCCCTTTCTCTCTGACAAAATCCCTATGTGAATATTTTATTATCTCCATTCTATTATATGCATCTTTACAAAAAAAGTAAGAAAGCTAACTAGCGCAGCCTTATGCGTATAATACTTTCCGATAAGTACGAAAAACAATCAAAAACTTATTTTCACTAGTTTTATAGTTTATATATTAATGGTGATCTCATTGACAAGTCCTAAAATAAGTCATAATATAGTACACAAAATCCACTGTTTTTATAGGAATTGAACCTATATGTTTCCTCATTTAACATATATTATCAAATTTCCATTCACCTTTAAACAAAGGGGGATTCACCCATGCGGGTTGTAGAAAATATGGCAGAGTTAATTGGACAAACTCCGATGGTTCGTTTAAATCGATTAGTTGGACCTAACGATGCTGAAGTTTTAATCAAACTAGAGAAATTTAATCCGAGCGGTAGCGTAAAAGACCGTGCAGCCTTCAATATGATGATCGAGGCAGAAAAAGCAGGATATCTAAAGCCAGGAGCAACGATCATCGAACCTACGAGTGGGAATACAGGGATTGGTTTAGCTATGAATGCCGCAGCCCGCGGGTATAAAGCGATTCTGGTCATGCCGGATACCATGACAGCGGAAAGAAAAAATATTTTAAAAGCCTACGGTGCCCAAGTTATCTTAACACCCGGAGCGGAAAAGATGCCCGGGGCTATACGCAAAGCTGAGGAATTATTAGAACAGATTCCCAACAGCTATATGCCTCAACAATTCAAGAACCAAGCAAATTCGGATATTCATCGCAAAACTACAGCATTAGAAATATTAAAACAAACCGATGGTAAATTAGATGCCTTTATTGCAACAGCCGGAACAGGTGGAACCATCACTGGAACTGGAGAAACATTGAAAGAAAACATCACCGGCCTAAAAGTTTATGTCGTTGAACCTAAAGGCTCTCCAGTTTTATCTGGCGGTCAACCAGGTCCCCATAAATTAGTCGGAACAAGTCCAGGTTTTATTCCCCCGATTTTAAATGTAGCAGTATATGATGAAATCTTCCAGATTTCTGATGAAGATGCTGAAAGAACCACCAGAGATTTAGCTTGCAAGGAAGGCATCCTTGTTGGTATATCAGCAGGAGCCGCTACTTATGCCACCTTGCTTATTGCTAGGCGTTTAGGATCTGGACATCGTGTCGTTTGTATAGCCCCTGATACGGGTGAGCGCTATTTATCTAGTGATTTATTTGGAAAATGAGGAAAACTTCCCGCTTTAAGATAAGAGGTAAGAAAGCAACTAGTGTAGCCATTTGCGTATAATATACGATAGAAGTCTTGCCTGAATAGACAACAACAGCAAGACTTCTATTGTTTTCGGTTAGGATTGTTTCCCTATTCTAACATTCCCCTTGATCATTAGTCCTCCATGGTAGATAGATCACCGGTAGGCAAGCCTAACTCCCAAGCCTTCAGGACTCGACGCATGATTTTGCCGGATCTGGTCTTAGGCAATTTATCTCTAAATTCTATAAGTCGAGGAGCCGCGTGAGCTGCTAGACGCTCTTTAACGAATTTGGAAATCTCCATTTTAAGCTCGTTATTTTCTTCATACCCAACTCGAAGCGTAATGAAAGCCTTTATGACTTCACCGCGCAAGGTATCAGGCACCCCAATAACCCCTGCTTCTGCCACTGCGTGATGTTCCACTAATTTGCTCTCTACTTCGAATGGACCTACCCTTTCACCCGCGGTATTAATGACGTCATCTACACGCCCATCAAACCAGAAGTACCCGTCCTCGTCCATGTAAGCGGAGTCACCACTAACATACCATCCGTTTTGGAAGTACTCTTGGTATTTTGCTTCATTGCGCCAGATCTTTCTCATCATGGCCGGCCAACCTGGTTTAATGGCAAGGTTCCCCATTGAATTGGCAGGTAATATGTTTCCTTGTTTATCCACAATCGCCATTTCAATTCCAGGGAGAGGCTTACCCATTGAACCCGGACGAATGGGCAGGCTGCGGTAATTGGCACAGATGGTCGAACCCGTTTCGGTCATCCACCAGTTGTCATGAATCCGTCTTTCTAATACATCTAATCCCCAACGAATAACCTCAGGATTAAGAGGCTCACCCGCAGAAAGAATATGTCTTAATGAATTCAAATCAAATTGTTTTGGCAGTTCATTGCCCTCTCCCATTAGCATACGGAAGGCAGTTGGTGCACTAAACCAAACGGTTACCTTGTATTTTTCAAGAGTGGCATACCAATCTGCAGGCTTAAATCTCCCCCCTCTTAATACTATGCTAACTCCATTCAACCATGGAGCCCACATACCAGCAGAAGTTCCGGTTACCCAACCAGGGTCAGCAGTGCACCAATAGATGTCATCGTCCTTCAGATCATATACCCACTTACCAGACATGATCTGATGTACCATCGCATCATGGACTTGAAATACCCCTTTAGGCTTTCCGGTGGAACCTGAAGTATAATGCAGCAGCATCCCTGTTTCCCGGTCTACCCATTCCATCAAATACCCATCGGAACCCTTCATGATATCGTCAAAACGAACCTGACCAGATTGAAGTTCCTCTGTCTCTCCAACTAGGATTACATTCTTTAATTCGGGCAATTCGTGAACAGGAATTCTTTTTATTAATTGCGGAGTTGTTACAACTGCAATTGCCCCGCTATCCTGGAGACGGTCCCGAATCGCTTCTTCCATGAAAGCTTCAAACAAGGGTCCTACAATGGCTCCCAAACGAACGATACCCAATAAGGAAATAAACAGTTCTGGACTCCTTGGCATAAAAATGAATACGCGATCTCCTCTGGATACTCCCAAATCCTTTAGCCCATTTGCGAATTGGCAAGATAGGGTTTGCAACTGTGAAAATGTATACTGTTCATCTCTTACACCATCTGTATAATAGAGCGCAGTCTTCTCTCCTTTTCCTTCTGTTACATGCTTGTCAATCGCTTCATAAACGATATTAACTTTACCTGTTGTATACCAGCTAAACTGCTTTTCGACTTCTTTCCAATCCATTTGGGCTACTGCCTCATCATAGTGCTTAAGATTTGCCTTTTCATCGAGCAACAAAATTTCTTCTTTTCTGTTTAACATCTGCTCTCGCTCCCTAAATACTTTTTTATATGTTTGTTATATAACAATTCTACAATGGATTTTGTTTCCCTGCCATACTTATGAAAAATTTTGAAATTTTTCGTTTGTTTAACAATCCATATATTTCACATTTATTCCCCTCTCTATTTGTTATATAATTTCTTGTATCATCAGTATAGAAAGAGTGATATATCATGTTATGGATCATCCTTATTCCCTTGCTTTCCCTCGTCCTCTTCTATGCTCATCAGAACACGAAGAATGCCGTTCTTACGCGAATTACACTTCCTATTCGCCAAACATGGGAAGGAGAACTACAAATTCTTCATTTATCCGATCTTCATATGGAAAATCTCTCGATCTCTCCGAATCAGCTTTACGAGGAGTTAAAAGAGGAAAAAATAGATCTTATTGCACTTACAGGAGATTACTTAGATCGTGCCCGAAGTATACCTAAATTTTTAACTTATATTGATAAACTCAAGGAATTGCAAACAACCCATGGTATATTCATTGTCTTTGGTAACCATGATTATGTATTAAAGGCAAAAGATTTCTATCGCCTAAAAGAAGCGCTTGAAGAAAAAGGTTGTCATGTACTGTTGAATGAAAACAAACGTATTATGCATCAGGGTAAACCGATTCATATCATTGGTATTGATGACTATCACTCGGGTCGCAGCAAGATCGATCAAGCCTACGAAGGTATTACAGAAGGAATTCATCTCGTCCTCACCCACGATCCCAATATTGTCTTGCAAATGAAGGATATCCACTATGATTATTTATTAAGCGGGCACTTCCATGGTGGTCAAATCCATTATCCTAAGGCCTACCATTTAGCGAAAATGGGAAAACTGCCCAAGATGAATATCATTAAAGGTCTGCATTATCATGAAAACAAAGCTTTTTACATCAGTGAAGGATTAGGACAAACGGGCTTCAATATCCGACTGCGCTCTAAACCCGAAATCACCATGCATACTTTAGTTAACAAGAATAAGAAAGCTACTTGCGTAGCCTAGGTACGTATAATAATTTCCCATAAGTGTAAGAAAGCCGATGCAACTTAACAATCTATGGTTACAGCCTTTCTTCCTGTTGAATCTCAAACAAGCAGAAGGGCTTTTTTCTTTATACCATGATTCACCATCATGAAAAACGATATTTATCCTCAAGATAATGGTAATGACATATACTTGAGGTGATGGCTGTTATGCGAAATATCCTTACATTTTCCATCATTGCTTTACTCTTTGGAGCTGCTCTTATTCCAATGACTTGGAATAGGCCCATGGAAATGAAACCAATGAGTTCTGTTCAAAACAAGAAGGAAGGCGAACTCATTCATATTCCAGAAAAAATAAACTATATCAGTCAAGTTCGACAGACGGTAGAAAGCCTAAATCACAGCCCCCATATTATGACGATTCATCATAATACTCGTGATAAAAGCCATGCCGTCAAGAGAGAAGTTACCGTTAAATTCAAGGTTCATCCAAATGAAGCAGAATTAGCTAGGATTAATCAAGCCATTAATGGAAAAATGAAAAAACATTGGGATCCCTATTGCATTTTTAAATCCCAAACAAAAGAAACCGAAGAATTAATTCTCTATTTCACAGCGAGGAATGATGTTGAATTTGCAGAGCCAAACTATTTGCTCCTACCGAACCGGTTGCCTAATGATCCGCTTTATTCACAGTATCAATGGAACTTGCCCTTAATCAAAGCGGATAAGGCCTGGGATATTAATCTCGGTAAGTCAAGCATAGTGGTTGCCGTTGTGGATACAGGGGTAGATCTAAATCACCAGGATTTTAAAGATAAGCTGGTAACTGGATATAACGTGTTGACTGACAGCAATCAGCCTTTAGATGATAATGGGCATGGAACTCATGTTGCAGGAATTATTTCTGCTTCCACCAATAATACAGTAGGGATTGCAGGGGTTTCCTGGAATAATAAAATCATGCCGATTAAAGCCATCGGTGCAGAAGGCACAGGTTCCTCCTTTGATATTGCGAAAGGAATTCGCTGGGCTGCAGATCACGGGGCTCAAGTCATCAATATGAGTGTGGGTAATTATCACCCTTCGGGAATACTACAGGAATCGATTCGTTATGCTTACAACAAAGGAATTGTTCTTGTGGCGGCCTCAGGAAATGATAATACAAGTCAACCTAGCTATCCAGCGGCATATCCAGAAGTGATTAGTGTAGCGGCTGTCGATCAACAAGCTCAAAGGGCTGAATTTTCCAATTATGGAAGCTACATAGACGTAGCTGCACCTGGAGTTGATATTCCTAGCACCTATATCTATAACGAATATGCGGCTCTTTCTGGAACCTCCATGGCTTGTCCTCATGTCGCTGGTCTCGCAGGTTTAATCTTATCCGTTAATCCTAAGCTATCGAATGAGGACGTAAGAGCGATTATCCACAACACCGCTGTAGATGTAGGACCTACAGGAAAAGATACCGAATACGGACATGGTATGATTAATGTGGCTAATGCTTTACAAATGTCCTTAAACCAATGGGATACAGAAGCTCATGCCATTCCCTCTGCCAAGGAAGAACAAACATCAAAATGGGGAGATAGGCTCCTATTTAAGCTTCGCCTAGGCGCCTTTAGTGATCTCTTTGCTTACTAATAAGAAAGCTACTAGCGTTAGCTTTTTGCGTATATATAAGTACGAAAAATAAAACCACCAACTTCAAAGTCGGTGGTTTTATTTTTGCTTTTTTAACTAGTGATTGCTTTGTTTTGGCTGTTCATCTTTTTCATCGTGATATAATCTGTTTCATAGTACTGGAGCTCATCACGCAAATATTCAAATGTTTTGGATAAAGAAAGAGTAAGATCTTTAAGCTCCGGCGTTACCTCTTTACGGAAAATGATGGCATCTCTTCCTGTATAAGAATGTCTGCCATCCTCCTCATAAACTTCGCCCTTTGGATAAAAGAACAAGTTAATGCAAGTATGATATAATTGATAAAGAGCTTCTTCAGCAAAATCATTGTTGAATTTGGAGCGACGAAGGCAAACTCCAATATTATCATAAACCTTCTCACAATGTACAAGCAAGTTTCTTAAATCAGAAAGATAGGCCGTATAATAAGGCTGAAATTGTTCTGGGTCCCCGCTCTTTCTAACCAGGTCATCCAATGTTGTAGCATTCAAAAACCTTTCAATGTCTATAGCCGATTTTTTCAAACGGTTATATGATTCTTCACAAAGCTCCTTCAACTGAATCTCAGGCATTGTATACCTCCAACCTTTTGATTTATATCTATTTTAACAAATAAGTTCAAGTTTAAGAAGAGGAATTTTATTCTTATAAAAGTCTGAATATTAGCTTTGAATAAATATCAAAAAACCTAGGATTTAACTGATAGGCAGCAACCTAGGTTTTCTATCTAACTCCTTATACCGCTTTTCCTTTGTTAGGCAATAGTTTGTTAATTCGTTGAGCTAACGCAAAATCCTTTCCGGTTAAACCCTTATCATCATGAGTGGTAAGTAATAGAAAAACTTCATTATAATGAATTGAAATATCAGGATGATGCCCAATCTCCTCTGCGTATTCAGCCACTTGATTCACAAAGCTAATTGCCTCTTTAAAACCTTCAAAGGCAAATGTTCTCTCAATTTCATTTTCATTTAATTTCCAACCCGGTATCTTTGATAAATTAAAGGTGATCTGCTCTTTAGAAAGTTTAGCCATTACTCTACACCCTTCCATCATTTGTATTAATTTCCAGCTTATTCATTTTTAAGCCATAAGGTTATAAAATACGTTCTCTTTTCATTTTACTATATAATATAAATATTTTGAATTATAAAACGAAAAAAGCATTACAATATTTTCAATTTAAGAAACTCCTAGTGTAGCCTTTTGTGTATAATACCTTCCAATAAACGGTAAAAAGCCTTGGATTCCTTTTGGGGAAACCAAGGCTTGATCTTACTTAAAACAGCTTAGTGATTCATACCGGATCTCTGACGCTTCTTTTACTTCCTTAACTAGCTGTTTAACCACATCGGTTGCACTTTCAATGGAGTCGATGAGGCCGACAGACTGACCACAATTCAACCAGCCCACTTCAACCTTCCCTTCAATAGCAGCCACTTTATTATTAAATCCACGAATGTAAGGGAGCATATCTTCAATACTGGGATTCGTCTTTTCCAATTCAAGTATCTTTTGCACAAAGGGTCCCTTTAAGACGCGTGTTACCCTTCCGATACTGCGCTCCATAACAACGGTTGCATCATCATGGGATTCCACCATAAGCTGCTTGTACTCTTCATGAGCTTCACATTCCGCTGTGGCTATAAAACGGGTTCCTAACTGAACACCTTCTGCTCCCAAAGCAAACGCGGCAACAATTCCGCCGCCAGTAGCAATACCACCAGCGGCAACGACTGGAATCTTAACACTCTTTACAGCCTGTGGAATGAGTGAAAACAATGTTAATTCTGCAGGACCGTTGTGTCCACCTGCCTCAAATCCTTCACAGATGACAAGATCCGCACCAGCTTGCTCCGCTTTTTGCGAATGTAATGCGGTTGACGTAAGAACCATCACCTTTAAGCCAGCTTCTTTAAAAACGGGAATATAAGGCCGAGGATTTCCGGCAGATATACTGACTGCTTTAAATATGTGCTTATTTTCTAATATGGCTTGAACATAAGCAGAGTTATCAGAATGCTCACTAATGGGAAGATTAACCCCTAGAGACTTATCCGTACGCTCTACAGCTATTCTAATCTGATCACGGAAATTCTCAATAGATCTTCCTGCCGTTCCTATTACTCCTAAGCCACCACCATTAGAAACAGCTGCTGCAAGCGCACCATTCCCCACGTAGGCAAGTCCACCTTCAATGATTGGAAATTCTATTCCAAGCAATTCACAGACGCGATTCGTTCCCACTCTCTCCACTCCTTTTAGTGAATAAGAATTTATATATTTATTAGAACTCTCTCTGCTTATGGGTACCTAACGGCTTGACACCAGCCAAGTTTTCTTTACACTTATCGGAAAGTATTATACGCATTTAGCTACGCAAGTAGCTTTCTTACACTTATCGGAAAGTATTATACGCATTTGGCATGCAAGTAGCTTTCTTAGATGGATGTATATAGGGGTTCTTTAACTTCTGCTTTACCTTCCCATTTATGAATAAACTGGGAAAGCTGATGATTAGTAGAGATCATGGCATTCTTCTTGTTCATTAAAATCTCAATTTCTTGAAAATTCCCTTGTTCAAAATAATGGATGACTTGATGCTCCATATCCTTGATCATTTTTTCCCGAAGTTGAATTATATTGCGGAGGCGATCAAATCGCTGTTTAAGGTAAACATCCAACTCCACGTCTAAATCCTTTCCCCTAAGAACTATGAAAGCTCGTCCACAATTTCTTTCAACTTAAGAAGAACCTTTTCGTTCTTCTCCTTTTCATCCATTAGGCTTTTGATCGCTTCTAAATTATTCGATGTGAAATGGGTAACAACTTCATCTTTCATTTCGCCTGCGCGCTTATCCAATTTAATCAGTGCACCAGTCAGATCCTTCAAAACCTCATCTACTACAGTTGATTGTTGGTTATCCATCACTTGTAACGTTTCTTGACTCATGGCAGCCGCCACCTCCATAAAAGATGTATTTTTTAATTCCCGAGTAGGAGTTAAATCTAGAGTTTCCTGTTCCTGTATGTTCGGGAATATAGCTACTTTTTCCTCTTTTACTGTCTGGAAAATAAAAAGCCTCGTATCACCGACCTCAAATCGATCATCAAATTCTGGTAAGAATAGGCACTTCTTTTTGGGCAAACCCATTTTCATTTGCAGCAAATAAGGAATATCCCGAAGCTGCAATTCTGTTGTTCCATGGTTGGAAAGATATTGATAAACCTCATCATTGACTATAACCCATTCGCTTAACAGCCATCGTTGGTCTACTTTCAACTGTGTAAATCGATGATCACCAACGAGCCCTAATCGTTCAAAAGGAAAACTCCAAGAAATATAATTCTGGCTTCTAAGCTTTCTAAGAATTTGATCCTCCGTTAACGGGCTTCCCGCTTCATTTAATATACGGTAAACTTGGGCTGCTAAAGATTGAGACTCTTGTACATATTCTATGATAGCTTTGGATTTTCCTTCTCGAAATGGAGAGTCCGTAAAATCTAATGAGGTTTGGACTGTTTCATCTGCTTCAACCTGCTCAAACTGGTATTGATGTTGCAATCGATAAACAATTTCTTGTCGAGAAAGGGATCGCTCTCCTATTCGAAATATTTTTTTCAACAAGCTGATGGGTGTAAAAATCTGTCCGATCAAAGCTGTCAGAACCCTCCTTAACTATTAATTCTCAAAAATTGGCATATATTATCACTATACCATGCTTGTGAAAGTTTGTCTCACTTTTCATGCCACAAACTTCTCAAACTTAGAGAAAGAAAAAAGTTACATTGTTAAAGTCCTGATTTTAAGATAAACTAAGGTAAGGATATTTCTAACCTTACGGAAAGGTATGATCTTTATGTTCTCGAATATTGGTTTACCCGGCTTAATATTAATCTTGATCATTGCCCTTGTTATCTTTGGACCAAGCAAGCTTCCTGAATTGGGACGAGCCTTTGGAAAAACATTAAAGGAATTCAAGGATTCTACTAAAGGAATCATGGATGATGATGATAAGAAAGATGATTTAAAGCAAATTAAATAATGTTTACAATTAAAGAATCCTACTTTTGATAAGTAGGATTCTTTAATTTTTTTGTGATATTTATCACATACAACAAGTTTTATTTTTTATATATTCAACTTATTAATAATGTAAAAGGTGGTGTAGGAGCAATGTCGCTTTCTGATATGAAATCGGAATTTGACTTAATTGGCGGGGAGAAAACCATTATTAAATTAGTCGAGGCTTTTTACCCACGGGTCTATAGTGACCCCGATTTAAGTCCTCTTTTTCCTCATGGTGTTGAGGAAATTATGCGAAAGCAAAAAATGTTTTTGACTCAATTTCTTGGAGGACCTCCTCTCTTTAGTCAGGAATTTGGTCCTCCAGCCATGAGAGCTCGCCACTTGCGCTTTGAAATCACACCACGCCGAGCAAAAGCTTGGCTGAAGTGTATGGAAGAAGCCATGAAGGAAATTGGCCTGGAGGGCTCCCAAAAGGATCGATTTTTTATCAGCTTAACCAATGTGGCCCATCTCATGGTAAATACTCCGGATACAGAGTAAGAGACTGACTCAAAAGCTAAGGGTCAGACCCTTCATTAACACTATATAGTATGATAGTATCCAAATACCACTATATCTCGTGTTATCTGCAATGGGTCAGACCCTTATGAGTCAACCTCTTTTTTTACATAATAAATCTCCTTTTTTCCTCATACTCAACCATCGCTTCAATTTCTAACAAGATCTTTTCAATCTCTGCAATATCGTCCTTATATAATTGGCTAAGGTAGCTATTACCTTTCAAATGTCTTTGGGTTTGTTCTAATCGATATTGTAGATCTATAACCCTCAAATCCATTTATTAAAACCTCCATGCTGTTCAATTTCCATTCCACGATAACTTTATTCTTCCAATTGCTCCAATATGCTTAATCTTTCATGTTTATTTATCAGGGGATATGGTCCATTAAACATGACAAAAAGGTTTGCTGAACAAAAAAATGACCTGATGTATGCACATCAGGCGGAAGTAGAAAATGAAATGGATTTACTAACCCATGATTTATGAAGAGTTCTATTCATTATTAAAGGTGTTTGGTCATGTTTTGGTCACACTCGAACCTGACAATGTAAAACTGGAGTCCAGCTTAGTGGCAACCGACCTCTCTTACATTCAGAAAAGCCGATTTTTGGTTTGATTAATTCTTTGTTTGGGAGATCTCACTAACAATTTGAGTCAGTGCCTCGCTGATTGGCGTTGTTGGACGACCCAATAGCTTTTCGAAGTCGTTACTCTCAATCTCCAATGCGCCGTCCCGAATGCCACTTTGAATGCCAATGAGAAAAGGAATTATGAATTCTGGTACGCCTGTATCTTTCATGATGTCGGCATAAGTGGCTTCATTGACCTGTTGTACGGTTGCTTCCTTACCCAATACAGTGCCAACAGCAGATGCCAGTTCGTCCTGAGTCATGAGCTTACCGGAAAGTTCGTAGACTGTATTCTCATGTCCGTCCCCTGCCAATACTGCTGCTGCCGCCTCTGCATAATCTTGTTGCGGTGCCCAACCCACTCTGCCGGAACCTACTGACGTTACCCAAGGAACTCCTGCCATCACACCTTGAATGCTCCCAATCTCGTTCTCCAAGTACCAGTTGTTTCGTATAAAGGAGTAAGGAATCCCAGTTTTCAAGATGGCTTCTTCCGTGGCACGGTGAGGTGGAGCAAGGAACATCGAACTTTCACTTGCATTCCCTAAACTGGTATAAGCGATAAATCCAACTTGAGCACGTTGAGCCGCAGCTACCGCATTTGTGTGCTGTCGAATTCTTGTTTCGTTATCCCCATCCGCAGAAATGATTAATAGTCGGTCCATACCTTCAAAAGCTGAAATCAATGTTTCCGGATGGTCAAAATCTCCGTGCCGAACTTCTACTCCCCGTGCCCGAAATCCTTCCGCTTTCTCTGGATTGCGAACACTGACAGCCAGTTGACTTGCTGGTACAGATTTCAATAACGTCTCTACAACTTTCGTACCCAATTTCCCTGTGGCACCTGTGACTAACATTTTCATCGTCTATTCCTCCAAATATGTTTTATTGCAATCTTTCTTATTAGAATAGTCTCAACCGAGTTGTAATCAACTCAGTTACATGTAACCATAGTAATTACTTTTTGTGTTTTTGTCAACAAATTTGGAAGAACCTTTTTTGATATTATGTCCAAGTTTTAAGGTATAATAAGGTTGTAATCGACCTAATTACATGGTTAATACGGAGAAATATTTTGTTATAAACATTAAAGAAGGTGACTAAAGATGTCTATTAGCAGTCGGTTTTCTGTTGGAATTCATATACTTACTTTGTTGGAAATTAATAAAGCAGGGTTGAACACTTCTGAATTTATAGCAGGCAGTGTAAATACAAACCCCGCTGTTGTTCGGAAAATAACTGGAATGTTAAAGAAGGCAGGGTTGGTGGAAGTCCAACCCGGAATTGCTGGTGCAAAACCAGCAAAGGATATTTCGGAGATTACATTGTTGGATGTCTATCGGGCGGTCAATGTGGTACAGGAAGATGAATTATTTTCAGTACACGATAAACCTAACCTAGATTGTCCGGTAGGTAGAAATATTCAAAGTTCCGTTGAATCGCTATTTTCTGCTGCTCAACGAGCTTTGGAGAAAGAGTTAGAAAGTAAAACGATAAAGGATGTTGTTGAGGAAATTTTGAGCAAGGAAGATGTCATGGGTGTCTAAAATCAAAATAACGATTAATTGAAAGACCGTATCAGTCACAGTATGGTCTTTTCTTTTGTAAAGGTTTCCCTTTGCAAATACCCCAAAATCTACTCATTCGAGATATTTAAAGGTTCCGCAGGGAATTCGGGCTGCATTTTTCCCACTTTTTACTAGCTTTTAAATAGCTTATTACTACTATATAATAGTTTATATTTTAATCTATCTATTATATAATAGTTTATATTTTAATCTATAAATAATAGTGATACACTATGATCAGGTTATAATTGATCCAGAAAAGATGTTTGACTAGGTCGCGCCCTGGCTTGCTGTGACGCCTAAGCAGGAGCGCCTACATCCTTTCTGCAAATCTTAGGGTATAAGGACGGTAAAAATGAACAACAAACAAACTAAAACAGACGTTATCTTAATTGGTGCCGGAATCATGAGTGCGACTTTGGGGTCACTGCTGAAAGAATTAGTACCGGACTGGAAAATTACAGTGTTTGAGAGACTTGCAAACGCTGGAGAGGAAAGCTCTAACGAATGGAATAATGCAGGAACGGGGCATGCTTCACTGTGCGAGCTTAACTACACCGTCGAACAACAGGACGGATCCATAGATATTAGCAAAGCTATAAAAATTAATGAAGAGTATCAGGTTTCAAAGCAGTTTTGGTCTTATCTTGTAAACAGCAATCTGATACGTAATCCGCGGGACTTTATCGTGCCATTGCCTCATATGAGTTTTGTACAAGGGGAACAAGGTGTAACGTTTTTAAAAAACCGTTTTGATGCGCTGTCTAACAATCCCCTGTTTCAAGGGATGGAATTTTCCGATGACCCGGGAAAACTGATGGAATGGATTCCGCTTATTATGAAAGACCGGACATTAAATAAACCTATAGCGGCAACAAGAATTGAATCTGGGACTGATGTCAACTTTGGCGCTTTATCGCGCATATTGTTTGACCACTTAAAGAGTAAAAACGTCGATTTAAAATTCAAACATAATGTTGATGATATTAAACGTACTAGGGACGGCTTGTGGGAATTGAAAGTGCGGAATGTCGATAGCGGTACCGTCGAACGCCATAGTGCAAAATTTGTCTTTATCGGCGGCGGGGGAGGAAGCCTGCATTTGCTGCAAAAATCCGGTATTCCTGAAGGAAAAGGTATTGGAGGATTTCCGGTAAGCGGAATATTTATGGTGTGTCAGAAACCGGATATTGTAGCGCAGCATCATGCAAAAGTATACGGCCAAGCTCCGGTTGGTGCTCCTCCAATGTCTGTTCCGCATCTTGACACAAGATTTATCGACAAGAAAGAATCGTTGTTCTTTGGACCGTTTGCCGGCTTCTCACCAAAGTTTTTAAAATCCGGTTCAATGTTTGATTTGTTAACTTCCGTAAAACCGGATAATCTCGTCACTATGTTAGCGTCAGGCCTAAAAAACGGTTCATTGACAAAATACCTGATCAAGGAAGTTATGTTATCGAAAGAACAACGCATGGAAGCTTTACGGGATTTTGTCCCGAACGCCAAAAGCGAGGATTGGGATTTAGTGGTAGCGGGCCAGCGTGTGCAAATTATCAAAGATACTGCTGCAGGCAAAGGAACGCTTCAATTTGGTACGGAAGTTATTAGTGCCGCTGATGGCTCGATAGCTGCATTGCTCGGTGCTTCTCCGGGTGCTTCTACCGCCGTTTCCGTCATGCTTGAGTTAATAGAAAAATGCTTCCCGCAACATTTAAAAGCGTGGGAACCGAAAATTAAAAAAATGATCCCTTCTTATAACGTGTCACTATTGAAAAACCCGGAGCTTAACTACGAAATTCATACTGCAACAGCGCGGGCGCTTGGTCTAAGCGAAAACTTGCCGTTACAGATAGCACGCCGAAGCATATCATAAGTATGTGCGAATTTTTTGAAGCTATAACCCAAAGTGTAACGACTTAAAGATCAAGCATATATTATTATCATAGAATTCTACTATTCTATTAAAAAAGGGCTTCTCACTCTTTGTGGGAAGTCCTTTTTCTTTTTGAGGGAAGAGAAAAACGATGGAGAGCATCGAATGCTGCATCATCAACTGATTAAGTCAAAGCTAAGAAAAAAGGGCTTGTGATCATTTAAAGATTTAAGGATACACTGTTCGGACAATAAGAGCAAAAGAACAGCAGAAACAAAAAAAGTCCCCGAACCCTTAATACAACTGGATTTATCAGTGTTTATCAAGGTTTCGAGGATGAAAGTAGGAAATGAAATGGATTTACTATTATTTACTATAGCATAGGTAATTTATCATGAACACAAACTTCGCTCGACATATTTCGCACTTTTGTATACAATTAGACTAAATATAAGTAGACATAAGTCATGCAATCGATGTATATTTATATCATATAAAGAATATTTATGCGAAAATACTGTATGGATATATATTGCAAGGTGGAGGAGTACTATGATTATCCGACAAGCTACCATCAAGGATTTAAATGGCATGGTTGAACTGATTAATATGTATGCAGAAAAAGGAATGATGCTTCCCCGCTCTAAACTGTCTTTATGTGAATCTTTAACCTGTTTTTCTGTTGTCGAAGACTCTTCTGTTATTATTGGTGTAGGGGGGCTTCATATTTTATGGGAAGACTTAGCAGAAGTGCGTTCTCTTGTCATAGCCCCGGAGTATGCAGGAAAGGGCATCGGCAAGCAGTTAGTTGAGCACTTATGCGAGCGGGCGCAAGCATTGGAAATAAAGAAGGTCATGGCTCTGACTTATCAAGAGAAGTTTTTCAACCACTGCGGATTTCAGGTTGTTTCCAAGGAAACCCTGCCACATAAAGTGTGGAAGGATTGCATTAATTGCTCCAAATTCCCGGCATGTGATGAAATTGCCGTAATTAAAGAAGTCTTGCCCGTCGCCATTCCTTCATAGATAGAGGCTATTCCTATGCAAACAGGGATAGCCTCTCTTTTATCCTATTCTATTTTTTATTAAGAAAGCCTTTTATAGTTCCAAGTACTTTATTATCCACAAGATCTTCAGCCTTTTTCAGAAGTTCTTGTATCGTATCTAATAAGTCCGCTTTGCCATTCCAATGTTCAAGAACAATGGATTGATCCACATCATTCAGAATTCGACTAAGTGCATAAGCTGCAAGAATAATGTCATCTATAAAGCCAATCGGTCCTGTGAAAATTTCTGGAATGATATCCAAAGGAGATAGAAAATAGGCAACGACAGCCCCAGCTATAGCTTTGGACTTGGTTGGAACACGCTTGTCCTTCATGAGACGGGCAAACAAAACAAACAGGTCGGGTGCCAATAATATATACTTACTTGCTGTATCGGATCGTTCCCCCGTTTGCTTTTTTAAGAACTCTTCTACCTTTTTTCTCATCTTATCATAAAAACGCTGATGTTCCTTTTCCAGTACGATGAGCTGCTGTTGTTCGGTTTTTTCATCATGACGGCTGTTCCCTAGCCCATTATCCGTTTCCATTGGACTCCAATCCCCTTCTACGATTTTGCGTTTATCCCATTCATCCATGATTGAACCTCCTACTCCGTTTCCGCGAATCGGAAAGTATAAGTTTTTTCACTTTCCTTCTCTGCATAAGTGCAACTAGGCTGCCGCACAATCTTATTGACTAACTAAATGTCAATAAGATTTCTGCGCCAAAGGCTTGACGCCAACCAAGTTTTCTTTATGATACTATCTTATACCATTTTAAGGAGTAGGCCAAATCGACATTATCCGAGGACAGCACGGTCACTTGCAAATTTTTCACCGCGCAGGCGTTCAAATTCTTTAAGCAGCCTTTCTATCGTTAACGTCTTTTTCTGTTCAGGATCGACATCGAGAATAATGGTCCCTTTGTCCATCATAATCAGGCGATTTCCCAGGTCAATGGCCTGTTGCATATTATGCGTGACCATTAAAGTCGTTAGACCTGACTTTGCTACAATTCCCCTGGTACACCGTCATCATAAATAGTTTAATTACAAATTTTTTGACATGAATGCTTTTTTGGCATTTTAGTACTAAAATAGTATACCAGAAATTCAAATCTTAAAGGGATCCTTCGCAAATCCACATCATTTTTGATTATTTATGTTCCGATTTTCCAATGAATACAGGGTTATATTTTTCAATCGCTGGCATCATCTTTCTAACTCAATTCCCTCATTTGCAGCCGCTTCTTTATTTTCAGATAAATTGACTTCCTTTGGGAATTGTACAGCCATATCACCTGACTTAGCTTCTCCCTTTAACACCTTGACAGCCATTTCCCCTGTTCTATAGCCGTCACAATAAATCGACAGACCCCTCTAATTGACTTATCAGACGATAAAAATCTTCCGGAGGATCAACCTGAAAACTCATAGCTTCTCCTGATCGTGGATGGGGAAATTGCAAATAACGCCCATGTAGCGCTTGTCTCCCGATCCATTCCCTTGAACCGCCATACAGATCATCTCCCAACAGCGGATGCCCGATGTAGCTCATATGAACACGAATTTGATGGGTTCTGCCTGTTTTCAATCGCAGCTGGATATAAGTAGCATCAGCATATCTTTCTATTACTTCATAGTGAGTAATAGCGGTTTGACCATCCTCTCTTACCTCCCTTATCATCAGAGATTCGGCATGTCTTGCAATAGGAGCATCTATTGTTCCCCTATCTTTTTCAATCCTTCCATGAACGATCGCTTCGTAGGTCCGTTCAATATCATGCTTTTTTTGAACAATGGCTAGCTGTTGATGGGCAAACTGATTTTTTGCTACAATGACAAGCCCTGTCGTATCCTTATCCAAACGGTTTACCGGGCGAAACTTTCGGTTAAAGCCTTGCTGCTTCCAATAATGAACCACTCCATTTGCTAAGGTTCCAGCAGGGTGAAGCAGGGTCGGATGAACACACTGATGAGCAGGCTTATTGAGAACCATCAGATCTTCATCTTCAAAAACGATATGGATCTCCATTTCTTGCGGGATAATATGTTCTGATTCCTCCTCTGACATCACCAACATGATCGTATCTCCCGCTTTAAGAGAGTGATCCAAATAGGTGAACTCGCCATTTAAGAATATAGACTTTTCGTGCTTCATGCGAACTAGTAGCTTCTTTGATACTCCTTCTTTTTTACGAAGGAATTCCTTCATGGTACACCCTTCATCCTCAGCGGTGATATTATAAGTAACCGAAGGTCTGTTCAAGCTGTATCATCCTCTCAATTGCTCAATCTAGTAAGAAAACTTGGCCCCATATGTCTAGAAAGAAACTGACCAAATATATAAATTCTTATAAACTTGAAAAATGTTATGGTTTCGCATATATTCGTTGTACACATACATTTTCCTGCCTTAAATAACAAATCCCCTCTTTCATCAAGCGAGGCCACTGAAAAAGTAGTCCTTTTCGAAAAATGAGCTTTTTTAGGGGGGACAAAAATGTCTCCCTGTACGACAAACGAGCCTTAGAAGCGATTCTAGAGGCTCATTTTTCTTTAATCATTT
>JAKFCU010000057.1:0-30997 GCA_036676475.1 Brevibacillus sp. | reverse complement strand
AATGTTGCGGATAACTGCCCAATAGCAGAATAACAAGCAGAGGCTGCCGAAGCAGCCTTATGAAAGTATCGATTCCCGTTTGTCACCCATGCCGCTTCGCGGCACCACAAAGAATGAAAATGGGGGTTCCTTGTCGAAGTTATACATACGGCTGGCGAGGAAAGTCGTTTCCGCTTGGTGCTAAAGAACAATACAAGGAACTCGGAGCAGACTACTTTGAAAGACGTCAGGAAGATGTCATCGTCAAAAAGACGGTTCGTAAGCTGGAGAGTCTAGGTTAACCGTCAACTTGTCCATCCCACAAGCCTCCTAAAACTGCTCATTCCTACGATCCTTCAGGCACAGCTTTTTAAAAAAATGAAAAGCTGCGGCTTATTCAGTGATGCTATTTTTAGCTATTCAGGAAGATGATATTTTCAGGGTAGTATAATAATCCGTTTTACTTCTTTCCATTTTAGTCAAAATTCCACTCACACTGATTATCAGAGATAACGCCATTGCCAGAAGTCCAAACGCGGCAACGCTCCCCATTAATTCTGACAATGCCAGAATAATCAGGACCCTCTCCCCATCCCCGTACATTCTTTAATGAATAAATTTTTGTAATTTGTGGATTGTGCCTAAGTAGATTTTGTTTAGCTTTCTCAGGTTTCGCTACATAGTAATAGTAAAATGTGGTAACGACGACGAATGGAATAAATAAAATGACTACTCCTATCCACTTAAGAAATTTCAATATAAGTTTCAAACCATTTACCTCACCACTTAATTTTTTCAAAAGCTTAAACTTTAAAAAGGGACTGTGTAACGTAGTCCTCGATGCGTAACAATCGAATCCCGTTAATTCAATAACTTCTAATGCCTTTTATTTTAAGGCTCTGTTATCCTTCGGTATTGATTTTTGACCGAAACGAAATAAAACTCACCAAAATAAAAAGAGGATCGATGATTGATATTCGATCCTCTTTCTGTTCTCATTTGTGGAAAACAACACAATTGGCATTTTGTTTGTATTCGGATCCTCTGGAACCGCAACATCGGGAATTAACTCAAAACCCTTTCCAAAATTACGAAGGAGTCCTTGACCAATTCAACTTTATTAACGGTCATGGTCATCCTTGCTGACCTTAAGGTAGGATTGAATTCACTTTCTCCCGTACCTCCTCTTGATTCAGTTCTTTTCCCAAAATGGATACCATTCCCCGATCCTCGCGGGAGCGGATTAATCGTCCGATTCCTTGTTTCAATCGGAGCAGCATGTAAGGCATGTCCACCTCTTCAAAAGGATGGTTCGCATCTTTTCGTTTAGCGGCAAACAGGGGATCATTCGGAGGAAATGGCAATGCCCAAATCAGCACATGAGAAAGCGAAGTTCCTGGAATATCCAATCCCTCCCACAAGCTGACTGCACAAAGAATGCTGTGCACATCATTCTGGAATGCAGAGATCAGATGGCTAATTTCCGCAGAGCCTTCGTAAAGAAAGCGAAAGGCCGTTGATTCCGGATAGGCGGCAATGTCCTGCTCGAATCGGATTAATTCCTCTTGGGACGGGAACAAAATCAATGCGCTTCCTTCCGACTGCTGCAGTAAACTTAGCGTCAATTTTATTTTATCCGTCATGGGGTTGTCCGGGAACATATTAACTTTCATCTGCTGACTATAATCGTAGGGAGAAGGCACGGAAAACGACAGGAAGCTTTCAATCCCGAGACTTTGCGCCATATGTTCAAAGGTTCCATCGATGGAAAGAGTCGCGGAAGAGAACACGATGGGCATTTTTTGGGAAAATAAACGTTCCTTCAGCACTTCTTTGACCCTCTTTGGCATAATAACGAATGTAATCTCGTCTTTATCTTCCGTAACCCAGGAAATGAGCAGCTCTGGCTGACTAAATAACCCCAATGCCAGTTGTATCATTTCCAAATGCTCTTCTACGATCTTTAGCTGGTAAGCGTCCAACGTAAACAATCCGCTTTCAAACACGAGCTCTTCTTCCATAGCGGCAAGCAGTTCCCGAAAACGGTTGACTTCTCGCATGAGCTCCTGACCCCACATTATTTCTCTGCGATCAGAGGCAGGTACTTTATGGCTGCTCTTGTCGAGTAAGGCAAATAGGGTTTCGCTTTGCGCTATAGCTTCTTCGATCACAACAGCTAAAGACTCACGGATTTCTCCCTGCAGCAAACGAATCACGATGCTTTCGAACTGAGTATGCTTCAATTTGTAAGTCAACGCATTCTGCGCGGCCGTCTCTACCAAATGTCCCTCATCAAAAACGACGGAGCTGTGTACCGGCAATAACGGCAGCTGTCCACCACGCTGTCTGGCCTCATAAGTCCAAATATGTTCCATATAGAAATCATGAGAGCAAATGATCAAATCCGCGGACTTCCGGTAATATTCCCGGGAAAGTGTCAGTCCACAGCGGTGGCGTTGGGGGCAAACATGGCAATCCTGAAAAACATCCCACCCCAATCTCCCCCATTGCTGATCCGTCATGTCGGGATAATCTTTGCGGTTCCCGTAGGGATAAAATGATTGAAGAGTATCTGGAGAACGGACAAACTCCGGAAGCCCCTGATAAATCTCCCGGAAACCATCCGCATCTTGCATCCCTGATCTGGCTTCATCCAGCTTATTTAAACAAATATACTGGTCGTGGGATTTGCCCAACCTGGCATCGATCATCAGGTTCAAGTAACGGGCAAGTTTGGCGATATCACCTTCCGGCTTGACCAATTGCTCAATTAAGGATTCGTCCGCACAGGCAATGATAGCCGGTTTTCTCGTATATCGTGCATAGGTAATCGCGTATAACAAATATACTAACGTTTTGCCGGTTCCTACGCCGCCCTCGGCAAATATGGTTTGGTTCCTGCTAAAGGCCCGTTCCAATTGAAATGCCATATAGATCTGCTCATCTCTTACTTCAAAGCCAGCTTCCGGCAATATTTCATAAAACACATCTGCTATCCAATCGCTGGCTTGCTGAATAAACGGCTGTGTGGGGTCAAATGCAAATGGATAATTTTTCAATCTAACTGTGCCTCCATATCGTTTGTAAACTCCATCTGTCCATTATACCCTAAAAGAGTACTTACACTGAGAAGTTTGGCTGAAAGAAGGAAAATGACGAAACAGTCGTTTAAATAAATGCAGGAAAAACCATGGGAGCAGATGTACAAGAAGCCGTTCAAACCGTAAAATCCATCTTTGCTTATCAACTACAACTTTGCAAGATGTTCATACACGTCTTGTAGCGTTTTATATCCCAAGCCGCGAATTTTCTTCAAATAGACACTCCATAACCGCGCTGCCAACTTTGCGTCTCCCAAAGCATGGTGCCGGTTTTCAATCGCAATTCCGCAACGGGAACAACAATCTTCCAGGCGAACAAATACTTGATTAGGTTCGGCGACCCGCATCAAAAAAGAAGTATCGATCACACGATGTTGAAACGTGCTGCCAAATACTTGCCTGGTAGCATGCTGCATAAATTTTTTTTCATGATTCGAATGATGGGCAACTAGGATATGATTCCGGGTAAATCCAAAGAATTGAACTAGGACTTCAGCAATAACGGGAGCCCCCCATACGTCTTTTTCCGTGATTCCTGTTAACTCCTTAATCGTGATGGGCAGATCCCTTTCGCAGCGAACCAGCGAATAAAAGGTCTGTCCCTCTAAAACTTCCTCTCCTCTCACTTTAACGGCACCGATAGATAAGATCTGGTCTCCTTGCTCAGGGAAAAATCCGGTTGTCTCCAGGTCAAACACAACGACTATTAGCTCCTTAAGCGGAATCATCAATCCTTCTTCCGCTTTCAACTCCTTTTGCAGTTGTCTCAAAAAAGCAAAATGCTGAGGATTGGTCTGTGGCAGTAACGGAGCATATAGCGAGGATCTCATTTTTCCTTGCAGTTGTTTCATAAAGCGAATAATCGGCTCGTATCCCATGTTCTCTCATCCTTTTTGGATTACACGTTGCGTGAAGCGATGAAGCCTCACTCCATCCAGCAACAACCGCTTCAAATCGCTGATTTGATTTCGATTCAGCTTGCTTACGTCAAGATAATGAGCCATATCGTAGCCATTGTGATGTTCAACCTGCATAAGCTTATAATCCAGCAATTTACGAAAATTGGCTTGTTGCCTTCTCAGCTCTTGTTCATATTGAGGATATTGGGTCAATTGTTCAAAGCGAGACAACGTTGACGGTTCCGTTTTCTTTTCCTTAATGGCCAGAATACGGGCGGCATTAATATAAGGGAATAAACCGCATTCCTTTAGCAGAATAGAACCTTTATGCGGACCATGCGTTTCCGTCAGAAGTTGATGGAATAGCCCTACTCCCTTTTTTATTCGCATGGTATTATCTAATAATCGCTGCAAAAAATGCGGATACCTTTCAATATATTGAAGGATCATTTGTTTTAATATCTGGACTGGCTCTTCTTTTCCTGCCAAAACCCTGGCATCATAGAATATCAGTAAGTATCGAATGGATTCCCAGCTTTCCTCCTCCATCCATCCCATCAGTTGGTCTTTCCATTTCACTTCCGATTTGCACCATAAAGGATTACAGCTCATCACCTTCCCTTCGCAGTACGGATACCCCGCTATTTGCAACCCATCCGTTACTACCTTCCCCAGTGAGGAAAAATAATCCCTGCATTCTTCCCCGTTTCCTTCATAAAGTAGACCGTGATCTTGATCACTGACCGCGGTTTGTTCAGACCTCCCTGCACTGCCCATCACAAACCAAGAGAAGGAAGCTGGTGGTGGACCCTTGTCTTCCTTCAGTCGATCCAAGGCAATTTGAAGAACTCTTTCCATGATAAAATCGTGAAAATGATTGAGTGCATCCAGGTTGGAAACATGGTTTATGATGTGGCGATCCCGATAATATTTAAGTGCTTGATATTGATCAACGTATTGGTCCATACCCACCCTTCCCCCAAAAGCAGGATTATTCCCTACCTGCGTTCTTCTGCTTCAAAAGCTCCGGGTAACCATAACTTCCATGTTCACTCAAATCCAACCCTATGATTTCCTCTTCCTCGCTGACCCGCAATCCGTTCAGGAACTTCTTCATGATCAGTAATATGATATAAGAAACGGCAAAGGAGTATGCTCCGCAAGCCACGATCCCCATGGCTTGCACACCAAGCTGAGTGAACCCTCCCCCATAAAATAATCCGGGCAAGCCAACCAGTTTACCAGCTAAATCAGGTGTAGCAAACAAACCCGTGGACAATGTCCCCCAGATCCCCGCAGCACCGTGAACCGATAACGCATAGATCGGATCATCAATTTTAGCCTTATCAAAAAACTTCATACTGTAAAACACAAGAATTCCCGCGAAAAATCCAATAAAAACCGCTGCCCCGGGTGTAACGAAAGCACAGGATGCTGTAATGGCTACCAATCCAGCCAATGCCCCATTCAACATGGTGGGAACATCCGACTTTCCGACAACCATCCATGAGAGGAGAAGGGCACTTATCGCTCCCGCTGCAGCTGCCAAGTTGGTATTGAGTGCAACAAAACCAAAGAAACCATCGTCAACGGATAAAGTACTGCCCGCGTTAAAGCCAAACCACCCCACCCAGAGCAATAATACTCCTAAGGCCGTAAAAACCTGGTTATGTCCATATATCATATTGGCCGAACCATCTTTGTTGAATTTCCCGATTCTCGGCTTTAATAGGATCGTTGCCGCTAACGCCGCCATAGCCCCTGTCAAATGGACTACGGTAGAACCGGCAAAATCCTGTTTGCCATGCTCAGACAGCCATCCCCCACCCCAAATCCAGTGAGCGATAACCGGATACACCAACGCCGAGAACAAAACAGAAAAAACAAGGTATGCGGACAGCTTCGCCCGCTCGGCAAATCCTCCAAATGCAATGGTTAAGGAAATACCTGCAAAAGCAAGCTGGAATAAAAAGAATACCGGAGTATTAAGGGCCAAGTCGGCTTTTTCATAACCTGAATAAAAAAAATCCCCAAGACCTACTAAAAAATTGCCTGTAACTCCGAAAATGAAGCCAAACCCCACCGCCCAGAACACTATAGAGGAAACTCCAAATGTAAAAATCGTCTTGCCTGCAATATGGCCAGCATTCTTCATTCGCGTCGATCCGACCTCAAGTAAAATAAAACCGCCTAGCATAAGGATAACTAAAGTAGCGGAAAGCATGACCCATAAACTATTCATGTAATACATCATTTGATCCATTTTTTCATTTCACTCCTATTCTTTCGGACCATTTCATGATAAAAGCGGACAGGATACCCCTCACTTCAGTGATGGGGAGGAATGGACGCTACAAAAAACGGTGGGGTCGTAGACCTCATCAAGTTTTTGTACCTCTTAACCCAAGCCTGCCCATACTCCTTTCTTTGTAGTATAATTTACCTATGGAGAAAACCGTTGATAAAGGCACTCCATTTGAACTTTGACAACTCAAAGTATGGGGTTGGTTGCAGAAAATCGTTGCAACCGTAAAACTTTGAACGTATATCGACCGTCTGTTGAGTGTGGAACTTTGGGTACTGCCAACAGATAAACTGGAGAATCCAATGGCTACTTGAGCATGTCTCTTGTAGTTGGGTAGTTGTCAATCTGCCCTGATGCAGAGGTCAATTTAAGGCAGGAGTGCTTAACACGTTGGTACTGCTGGACTCTCGCAAGCTCGCCTTTTCAAAGGCGAGTCATTGACGTAAGAAAATATTTAGAAAATGGAAACGGATCCATTCAAAATATATGGTGTTATGATTTCCATAATTTCTCAACTTATTCAATGGACCTGATGCGATACCGATGTACCCCAAATAAGAAAGCTACTGGCATAGCTCTATGCGTATAATACTTTCCGATAAGTATAAGAAAAGCCGTCCATAATGGACAGCCAAGTTTTTAGTACATTCTAATTTATCCTTGTGCTTGCTCGGATGCGTTTGCTGAAGCTGTTATCTGTGCTTGTGTGAGCTGTGCCTGGGCAGAAGTTAGTTGTGCTTGTGCAGATTGAATCGCCTGGGGATTTGCACTAGCTTGAGCTTGTTCTACTGCGTTCTGTGCTTGGCTAACAGCATTTTGAGCTTCCGCTACTACGTTCTGTGCTTGTGGAGTTTGTGCATTAGGTGTGTTCGGCATAAAATAACCTCCCCTAAAATAGTAGTGCTTGAAGCACCTTTATAATATGGACTAATGATGCTTAAATTATAAGTTAGCGTAATTTGGTAAGTTTCCTCTCGTCTACGATCATTATGTAATACTCCATCTGTCTGATTCATCACTTTATCCAAAAGAGGCTTATCAAAAAGGATTATGCTAATTAAATTGATTTTGTCTAGAAATAAACAAATGGGATTTCCAAATCAGATAAAGGAAAAAGATATAGCCAATAAAGGAATATGAATGACTCCATTCAGGGGTATGAACAAACCATCCCATATCTTCGGCGAATTGTTCCACAAGTGGCATGAGCAGCCCCAAGACAAGCATAAGTAATGTACGCAGAGCGTTCCCGACACGTTCCATGAGAAAAATAAAGAGTCCGGTTCCTATTGGCAGCAACAGCAGTGTAAAAGCAACATTGATTTCAAATAGATGTGGAAAGGGGCGGACAGGAAATGTATAAAACTGTTGTTTTACCATGATCAAGTCAGCATAGGTCCCTACTAAGGAAGAAAAAATCATGACCGGCAAATAGGTGTACATATCTATCCCCTCTATTGATCTAATCTGAAGAACTTTTGTTGACCAAGAATGGCCAATTCCATTTTCTCTAACGTATTGCAGTAAGCCTGACTAATATCCCCATCGATTTGCTCACCCAGATCAATAAAATATCGAACCACCCTCCAATCTTCAAACCAATCTCCAATCTCAGCATCCGCATGCTGAACCGTTTTCCATGCCTGAATCAAGGTAGGACTAAACAATCGAGACATACCTGGTCGCAATTGACAATTGTCCGTTCGGCGCTTGTATAGACTTCCTGGCAGGGATTCATTTACCTGGTTAAACAGGTGCGGCCAATAATCTTTCCGGGAACCGGTATGAACACGTTTTTTCGTCCACAAAAAAGCGCTTTTCAATATATCTGAACGTTGAAACAACAGTGCATACAGCCTTTTTCCCAATAAGATTCGCTGATGGAGAGAATCGAATTGATTAAGGGTCTGCCCAACCAATCGCGGTTGAATCTCCCTCCCCAACTCATCTTCCTGATAGCAAGGAAAAAGTATCTGATTGAGCTGGAAAAAATCCTGTATCTTAAATTCCAATGTTTTTAATACCGTCTTTTTAAAGTAAGGGTTTTGAATGACTCTTTTTTCTAAATAACTTTGTTCATTGATCACCAGTGCAATAGCCAGTATGTAAGGATTGCGGTTTTCCCAGCAGTAATTCCATATTACTTCCATAAAAACGGATACATGCAAATAAGGCAGTAGATAAAATAAGTTGGTTTGTCTCTTCAAACTTTGCTCATATAGTAAAAATTGAGGGAATACATCTTGGAAAATGAGCCAATTTCCTCGTTCAAGAAAATCGAAGTATTCCTGCTGCTCCTTCTTAGAAAGGAGTCTACTCAGCAACTCTCCTTTTAAATCCGTCATGTTCCATCCACCGTTTCTGGAAACCATATGTCCCAGAAAAGACCAATGGATTTCCGGGTACCGGAAGTAAAAATGGAGATAAGCCATGGTTCGACTTACATTGTTTATATTGAGCTTATTTGTGCGTTCTTTGATTTGATGGATAAGTTTTTGCTCTTGCAAGGACAGCTTTGTCAGATCCCCCCCGCTTTTTTGCATGACTTTTAATCTTTTCTTTAATTCTTGCTTAATCAGGGACAAAGGAGGTCTGGATAGCTGCCTGCCCTCAATCCACTTTTTGATTAGACGTTCTGCTTCCATGACCCTTCCCTCCTGTCTGGAACAATACAAACCCCAAAAAGGGAGCGACTAGTATGCAGAAAGTTGATGATGAAATAAGCCGTTTGGTTGCTTTATTAAGAAAAGAACAAGACCGCGACGGTTCCTGGAAGTATTGCCTTGAGAGCAGTCTGCAAACAGACGCTTATATGATCATCCTATTGCGAACCCTTCAAATTCATGATGAAGAATTGATTAGGAGTCTTAGCAAACGGATCCTGAATCACAGAACGAGGTTTGTTTTGAACAAAGTGTATTGGATAACTGAGGGCTGGACATACTTTCTATTGGTAATTACCACCAACAAACAATTGGATCATCAAGGAGGAATAAGAAATGGCAGCTCAATACGGCGCACATGAGATGATGGAAATTCATGAAGTACTTACAGATACAATTGACGGAATCAATCAGTTTCAATTATACCGGCCACATGTGAAGGATGCTCAACTTCTAACTATGCTTGACAACCAAATTCGCCATATGACACAAGAATATAACAACATGGTGAACATACTGAATCAAACGGGAAAAGGAGAAGCCGTTCCCTATCGTGCTCCTTTTAAAACGGCTGCTCCGGTTTACGGCTTGAATAATCCAGCAACCCAAATGCCGAATACTTCAATGACGGACATGAATGACCGTGACGTGGCCAGCGGGATGCTTGGCTGCCATAAGGCTTCTGCTTGCACGCGCATGGTTGCTTCCTTGGAATGTGCCGACCCTCAAATTCGCCGTATGATTCAGCAAGGGGCTGTTAACTGCTCGGAACAAGCATACGAAGTATGGCAGTACATGAACCACCATGGCTACTATCAAGTACCGACGATGAAAGAGATGACCACGAACACCATGATGCATAGCTATACAACAGCCAATACGGCACAAATGAATATGATGCAGCCTACTCCGGTCAACCAACCGATCAGCCAGTATAGAATGATGCAATAGTAAGCAAAAATCGCCTATCCGGGAGGAAAGGCGATTTTGATCACTATAATCGAGGGTAACTCAAAGTGCCTGGCACTTTAAGTCACCCTCTTTCATAAATCTTGTTTCTTATTGCGGTTCAATGATTTGGGCTACAGTCAAAGTAACAAAAAGTCCACCTAAGGAAAGGAATATAGCAATCGGAAGAATCCAAAAGGATGTAAGATTAGCGAAATAAGGGATTAATGATACCGCTAAAATGGGTGCGGCATTTAGTTTGAAAATTCGAATCATACAAATGGTTAGCAGACAAGTTATAAAAAAGGTAATTAAACCTGGATCTAGAAAATGCAATGAACTACCAAGTGTTGAGGCAATGATTGCAGCGAAAATAATTTTAAATATATCCTTTTTAGTAACGGTACGACTTATAAAAAAGTAACCAAATGCTGCTAGTGTTGGATAAAAGAACATCCTTAATGTAGGAATATGAGATGATACCCAATACGCAAACAATAAATAGCAACTAACAATGATAGATTTAATTGGCATAACGATCCCCTCAAAATGGTAGATTTATAAAAATAGACTTAATATAAAAGGATGGTGACATAACCCCCCTTGGTTGGATGGTTGTGGTGCCTTTATCTATACCATAAAGGAGTGAACAATCTCTATTTTATTTATTGGAATAAATATGAGAGAAAATTTGCTCGTTTATAGCACTATGTATAAACACTATGTAAATCTTAATATTTTGTCATAAATTCGTCAATGTTTTTGTTTTTAGGAGCGAAATCAACAAAAAATGCGCACCTGACTTGTAATCAGGGGGCCCAAGGCTTCAAGTCCTTTAGCCGGCACCACCTTATCGACTAATAAAAAAATCGCTTAGTCACAAAAATCTGGACTAAACGATATTTTTATCCCCTTATCCAAACAGCATCTGTTCATATTGTTTGGCGCACTCTTTAATCATTCAAACAAAAGTTATTACCGATTTATTCACTGTATCTTTTTTTTGAATTTTGTCCTTTGTAAGTCATGTAGAAGCGGCAATGATCGATACATCAACTCCTGAATCAAGCAGGTTTTTGGCGATTTCATTTGCATTCTTATGCTTTCTTTCAGTCTTTGCTCCCTCAAGCATCGATGTAGGCTTTGATACCGCTCATTCGGCAGATATGCAAAATCGAATATACAAGTACCGTTAGGGTAAGTTAGTTTGATGTAGTTTAATCCCCTCTCTGATATTTAGGGAAATGAGGTAAATATTGGTGAAACCAGCAGCGATCTCGACACATTGAACGAAAAAGAATAAAGTTCCAAACGAGGTTGATGAAGATAGCTGATAAAGTATAACTCATAGGAGTTTTGGCAGTGCAACTAACCACCACGGGAGAGCGCTACACTGGAAGTGTGGCGGTGGTACCAAAGCGGTTCGATCCCGCTATGCTCCACCATACATAATGATAAAAAACATAAAAGCCCTGAACTTCAAATTTTTAAGTTCAGGACTTTTTTCATTTTTCCAGGATTCTAACATCCTATCCTTTCTGCTTCCACACCTGTATGACGGTTGTCATATCTGCGATCGAGGTTGTTAAGTCTACCTCATATAGAGTTTTATACGAAAAACAGGCTTTCCGACAAATACGACTTATTTCGTGCAAAAAACGCTCTCTTATGCTTCCTTTGTAATATCTGTAATGGAAATATCATCAAAATGCTTTCGCTTTGCTAAGGCTAAAAAGGCGTCAATAATATATTGTCGAGTGCGTTGAATACGTAGATCCTGTTTTTTCATACTATCTCCTATTCCAACGAACATATTTTAGAGTTGTTTGTTTTATAAATATGTTGACAAAGTTATTATATACTTTTTTAACAACCGTTGTAATTGTTCAACTAAACTCCCGGTACCGCAGCAACGAAGCAGTGGTGCGGAAGCCGGTCCCGTTCCCCTGCTATCGAATCCCGGAGCGGATTAGCATGACAGGGTATTTCTAATTTTCGACCTAATCCCACTTGGTTTTAATAACCGGAAAAATTCCGGCTAAATCTCCTAAATTGTGTGAAAGACCTATTTTAACCGGAAAAAGTCCGACTAATTGAACAAAATACTCAATGCAAACACTTTCATTTCATTATAACCGGAATTTTTCCGACTAAAATCCACTTTTTTTCTTTCTTCAGTCCATTAACCGGAATTTTTCCGGTTATGGTGCTACATGCCCATCATACCTTACTATTCCACAATCCTGCCCTTTACTTCAATAAAAAAAGAAATAGGCTATTGAAACAGCCTAACTAAGCTATAGATCATTGAGTTTAATAAACTAACAAACCATCTATAGGATACTAATCTGGTACATCGATATATTCTGATACTCTAGATTTAAGAATATCAATGAGTTCCTCATCCATAAAACGATAATCATCAGGTATATCTAGATTAATAACCTTCTTTTCCGATAGCAAAAACCCAAACTTATCTTTTAACCGTCTGATATGTTTCTTCTCCATTACGAAAATGAGATCAGCCCATCCAATATGTCCATCTGTGACCTTAACCCTTGCACCGTCTTCAGTGCCTGCTGACCTTACGATATAACCGTTGAAATTGTTAAAGATCTCCTCTGCTGTCCGGCTTCGCCACTTGTTTCTACTACAAATAAATAAAATCTTTATTTGATTTCAGCCTCCTAAGAGAATAATGTTTGTTCATTCCAATTTGCACTCAATCTCCGTTAGCATAATATGACCCTACATAATACCAATTTTCATCTATCTTTTCAACTTGTTTGAAGTCTCCACCAAAATCATTTGTACTTGGCTGGTGATCGTTTGGAGAACATACGAACCCAGAGAAATTATCTAATATTCCACGGAACGCAAAGAATAGAACCAAGTAATTATCGCCATTTTTTTCATCAATAATTTTCCCACCACCTTTGGATAATCGATCTTATTCTTCAGGTAAGTGTACCAGGGATGAGTTGTATGAGACATTTGGTTTGAGTATACCGTCTTACACCATCTTCACCACTTTCTCTCTTTCCGTTTAATTCATTTTGAAATCAATATCCAATACGATTTGGGTGAAAGGGAAAAAAAACACTAATAAAATTGTGATGCTTTGAATAAGTATCGGCTTCCATTGAAACCCTTTCCGTAAACACCTAGTCGATCAATAGCTTGCCGGAAGCCTGTGGACAATATGGCCGGTGAAACAACGGGGGTGGAATAAGGTGAACGATACGCAATAAAAGACGTTCAAACTGGAAGAAGCTACCACCGACCACAGGTGGTTGTTGTCATCCAATTTCACCGGTTTTTTATTGATCATCTTAATTCCTTTCCTTTCTTTCCTTTCCATATTTTACGTTTTCCTTAGTGTTCACTATCACCTATTCCCATTGACCACATTCGTCGTGTACGCCTGTTTCGATTTACGGCTTTTGATAAGTTCAGTTTAACTTTTGAGTCACCCTCAATAGTTTTTATGATGGAACTGGAAATAAAGCAACTCTTTTTCTTCTTCGTTCAGCAGCTGCTGAGCGTTCGGAAACAGGACTTCTTCCTCTTTCAAAAAATGGTCGGACAAAACATAACAGACCTTGATGACATTTGATGCCATTTCCTTGGAGAAGGATTCATCGATCGTTTCACCCATTTTTTCCGCTTGCTCCAAAAATAAGTCCAGGTACCCCTTCGCCTGATTATGCTCAAATTCCATCACAGCAATGGGTCCCCCGCCATACCCCACATATTTGACCATCATTGGAAATAGCAGTCCTTCTTCCCTTTCTGCGTGAGGGGTTAGTACTTTTTCAAATTCCAATACCTTCTTATGTAGAGTTCGGATATGAGTCACGCGATCTTCGAAAGGGGGAAGAAGGGTTACTTTTTGGGCTAGTTTATCTATTTCTTTCATCTGCTTCCTTAATGGTTCGTGTTCATCCTTTAACTGTTGAAGGGCAATACATAATTGGCTGTCTGATTGCATCGCCCGCTTATAAAGATCGCAATGTGAGATATTTCCCATTCCAATTACTCCTTCACGTAATATGGTGCAGATCGGCATAAACCATGATAATAACCTACCCTTTTGCAACCTCGATTGCTTGGTCTTCAAAACAATGTTCACAAGCTGTACAAATATATACATAAAGCTCGGAGTACTCAGCATACTTGCATTTTCCAAAGCGACATCCTTTACAAAAATTAAAAAAACGACGCTTGGCATAGTAGGAAATAGACCCGCACTGTGGACAGGGGGCGACCAATTTTTCCATCCTGAAATTCCTCCCTCGATTGTATTCATTGGGAATATACAAGCTTATTATCAAGCATGAGGGGATAATATTGGAAGTGTTTTACCAAATCTTAAAGCATATTTTACAAAAACTTAAAATAATCAGTGTGCTATAATTGCGCTGCCAATAATTAGAGGTTTATCTTACTTATTGCAAAATTTTAACAAAAAATCAAGAAAAGCTTAATACGAAAATAACGGAAAATTCACACTTAACCCTTAATATTAAATTTGTGTTTCGGACAAGCCGTAAAACAAAATTTCATATGCATGGGAGAGGGATTGAAGTGGAAAACATGAATCGTCGCAAGTTTTTAGGGTACCTCGGAACCGGCGCTGCGGCCCTAGCTGCTGCTTCTGCTGGATTAGGATCTTTAACGGGAACAGTTCAAGCTGCCAATACAGCAGATCATCTATTCCAATTCCCTAATGAAAAAAAATCCAAGAAGAACATCGGATTCTTTAACCCAATCGAACCAAGCACGAAGGACGATCTCCTGCTTCCTCCAGGATTTAAGTATGAAGTCATTGCAGCCTATGGAGATAAGATCAACCAAAAGGGAGATACATTTGGATTTAACGCTGATTTCACAATTTACTTCCCCATTGACGGATCTAGCGAAGATGGACTTTTGTGGGTAAATCATGAGTATACGAGCGAATTGTTTGTAACTGGACCTAAGCAAGCAGATGGGAAATTTACAACAGATCAAATCCAAAAGCTGCTTTATAACCAAGGTGGATCCATTATTCGTGTAAAACGTGAGAACGGCAAGTGGAAAATGCTAACTGATTCTGTTTACGCTCGTCGTATTTCTGGATTAACTCCCTTTACATTAACTGGACCTGCTGCGGGTTCTGTTGCTGTAGGGAACGCAACATCTGTTCAAGGCACATTCGCTAACTGTTCTGGTGGAATGACGCTTTGGAACACCCTCTTATCGTGTGAAGAAAACTGGGAGTACACAGCAGCGGATGCAGGGCTGGATACTACTCATTATGGTTGGGTTATTGAAGTGGATCCATTGGACGTAAATGACAAGACTTTCCCTGTTCGCAAACACACCTGCCTTGGACGATTCCATCACGAAAACACCGCAATGGGACTAGCCAATGATGGTCGAGTGGTTGTTTATATGGGTGATGACACGAAGGATGCCTGTATTTACAAGTATATTTCCAATGGGAAGTTTGACAAGGCTAAAGGAAGAGAAAACTCCAAGCTGCTTGAGGAGGGTACTCTTTTTGTTGCGGATATGAAAAAAGGAAAATGGGTTGCCTTAACGGTTGAGAATGTACAAGCTGGAATCAAGAAGGCAAAGAAAGATGACCTTCTTGTGAAATTCCAAACTCAAGCCGATGTTTTGGTTCACGCGGCAGAAGCGGCCCTTTTAGTTGGAGGGACTCCTACGGATCGCCCTGAAGACGTGGAAATCAGCCCATTTGATAATACGCTATTCATAGCTCATACCAATAACGATAAGCATGGTAACTTCCATGGACATCTTACTCGCTTCTTTGAGAAGAACAATGATCTTGGTGCGCTTGAATTCGACTTCGAAATTTTCGCAGCAGGCGGGCGTCAAAGCGGATTTAGCGCTCCTGACAACCTCACATTCGATAGCAATCAAAATCTTTGGATGGTAACCGACATTTCTTCCAGCAGTACAGGTAAGGGTATTTGGAAACATTTTGGTAATAACGGAATGTTCGTCATCCCAACCTATGGAGAACATGCAGGTGAAGCTTTCCAATTTGCTTCTAGTCCAGTTGAAGCGGAAATGACAGGTCCTTGGTTCACTCCAGACGAAAGCACCTTGTTCTTATCTGTCCAGCATCCTGGTGAAGAAACGGAAAATCTAAGCAAGCCAACATCCATGTGGCCGCACCGTCCTGGAGACACGATTCCTCGCCCTGGTGTCGTTGCGATTACGGGATTCAAAATTTAGGAGTTGATATCATATGTTCTCTAATATCGGTGTTCCAGGATTAATCTTAATTCTAGTCATTGCCCTTATCATTTTTGGACCTTCTAAGCTTCCTGAAATTGGACGTGCATTCGGACGAACCTTGACTGAGTTTAAGAGTGCTACAAAAGGATTGGTTTCTGGTGAAGGTACAGAAGAAGTAAAGGAAAACAAGCCAGAGCTTATTACTGTTGAGAAGAAGCAGGATAAAACTGCCATATAATCATACATGCGGACGGGGATTCCCGTCCGCATTTTTCTTTCACCTAACGCATTCGATAAAATTCGGGTGGTGACAGGCACTAATCTTCGATCAGCCTGTTTTCTTCAGAACTTGGGGTACTTGCATTTTGACATTCCCCATCCAGAAAATAAAGACTAAGGAAAGGATAATGGAAACAAGTGACCACATGAACACCTTTGCAATGGAATCAGCCAGAGCTCCAGTCAGCATTTCCAGAACCTGAGGTGGAATCTTTGCCCGAGCTTCTGGTTGAAGCAAGGCGCGGGTATCCCCTATTTGGTTAAATTCTCCGAACTTTGGTAAAGCCTTTTGCAGGCGGTCCAACAGAATATGGTTTTGGATCGTTCCGTATATGGAAATACCTATAGTCATTCCGACCATCCGAAAAAAGGTGACAGCAGAGTTGGCTGCTCCGCGTTGGCGCATTTCCAATCCATGGACCGAGGACATGGTAAGTACCGGAAATGAAACCCCCACGCCGATTCCGGCAATGATCATATAAATGGTCAAGACCAAGCGGGGGGTAGTCGCCGATATCATCCCCAAGAGAAACATACCAAGCAAAAGCAACAGCCCGGATCCGAACATGATGGTTCGATAAGGGAACTTTGCCGCGGATCGACCGCCAATCTGGCTTCCTGTCACCACTCCAAGCATCATCGGCATAAGGATCAGCCCAGCATTTGTGGCTGAACCTCCAAATACACCCTGCACAAAAATCGGAATGTAGATGGTGGTCAGGATGAACGCGGTACCGTAAAGAAAACCGATCGCTTGACTAGCAGCAAAAAGGCGGTTCTTAAACAGCTGCAAATTGACAATCGGATCGGAGACCTTCGTCTCCACCCATATGAACAGTGCAAAGAGAATGGTAAACGCAGTGAACAGGCTTATGATAGGGGCAGAATCCCAAGGCCATTCTTTACCGCCAAATTCGAGGGCAAACATTAAGGAAACAATGGATGAGACCAACAGGAAAGCACCCCACCAATCGATCTTTTGCTCGCGGTGCTCAAGCGATTCGAAATAATAACGGTACATAAGGAATAAGGATAAAATGCCCAATGGAATATTTACGTAAAAGATCCAGCGCCAATTTACATAATCGGTAAAGTAAGCACCAAGAAGCGGGCCGAAGATGCTGGAAAGACCGAACACGGCGCCAAACAGCCCGGTCATCTTTCCACGCTCCTCCAACGGCAAAATGTCAAAGATAATAGTAAAAGCAATAGGCATCAAAGCACCACCTCCGATTCCCTGGATTGCCCGGTAAAAACTTAACTGAGGCATGTTCTGGGCGGTTCCGCAGAGAATGGAGCCAATGATGAATAATCCAAGCCCCGTCATGAAAAACAGCTTCCGTCCATACATGTCAGACAGCTTTCCAAAAACAGGCATGGCGGCAACACTGGCAATCATATAGGCGGATGTGACCCAAATAAACTGCTCTAACCCGCCTAATTCCGAAACAATCGTTCCCATGGCTGTTGCAACGATGGTATTGTCCATCGCAGACATGAGAATCCCTAACATGAGGCCGGCAATGACCCCCTTTTTATGGTTTTCTTTCCCTGTCATGTTCTTCCCTCTCCATATCCAGAATTTGGTACACCTACAATTATAGTCAAATTCAACTAATGTTCAATATATATCACACCAAATAAAGTGTTATGATAAAAGAGAAAAGGCTGAGGAAAATTAACACAGCCTTATCCCTCTGAGGACGTTTTCAGTTTTCCTGAATGATTAAAAACAATAAAGTTGATTCTCAAAAATACGATTCCGATCGGAGGAAATATGAAAATCCAAAACTACATAGATCAAATCATTAAAAAATCCTGGTTGACTGGGATCAAATCCGACTATGACAATCATACGCTTCTCTATGAAGATTCGGTTAAATGCGCCCTCTATCATCACTTTAGAAAATATGTTGACAAGGAATGGCTACAGCAAAACGATATCCGAATCTACCCGGAATTTTATCTTCCGCACTGCGGGGAGAGAGCTGACATCGCTATCGTTAAATTAAAAGACGCAGCGAACCGCAAAGTCACTGACCTCTCAGAGTGTGTGGAATCGATTTTGGCGATCATAGAAATCAACTATAAAAACACATCCTCCACTCACGAATTTTTTCAGGATATCAACAAGCTTTCTCTCTTTGCAAAGGAATATCAAGATGCCCAACTTTATGCTGCCTTTATTCACGAGGAATATGACGGGAAACACCATGTTTCCGGACTCGATGGTCAACAAACGTCGAAATGGGCCAAAGGGACGGTTTCGGAACTGCTTGGATATTGGGATAAATGCCGTGATGAGTTTGTAACTGAAGTAAGATCGTATGACCCTTTACCGGACCATGATTTACTCTGATCCGTTGGGATACGGGAGGTCAGAGAAAGGGAAAAGCCCTGTCATGCTAGTGACAGGGCCAACGCAGGCCCAAACAGAGATTCTGTTAAATTTTCATCCCCCTTCCCCTACTCTTTCTCCTTTTTCAAATAAATGCCATGGAAGTATTGATTATCCGTGAGTATGTCTACGAGGGTATCAGCCAGGTCACGGACGGGGACTTTTTCTCTGATTAAGGTCCCAATTCGGGCATGATGACCTATACTGCCACCGTAGAAAATGTCCACTGCATCCACGAGTTCTCCATTTTCTTCAGCTTCTGCACCGCGCAGACCAATATCACCGGTTTGGATAATCGCACAAGAACTCGGGCAGCCCGACCAGTGTATCCGCAGTTCTCCGCGGCGAATGACCAAACGTTTTTCCAGTTCATCGATCAACTTTTTCGCTGGTGTTTTGGTAGCCACGATGGCAAGATCGCATCCCTCTTTTCCTGTGCAAGTGATCAATCCGCGCAGGAGCGGAGTCGGATCGTAGGAGAAATCGTTCAATAAACTCTCCTGTTTGAATGGCTTGAGACAAATTTCCGAAATATAGGGAATAACGGCATTTTGTTGGGCAGTGAGCCGGATATCACCTTGACCATACTGATTCGCCAATCGCGCCAATTGCCGGAACTGATCTGCGGTCATTTTTCCATTGGGAATGGATAAGCCCGCATAAAAATACCCTTTTTGCTTTTGCGGATAGATCCCGATATGATCATGATGCTTTGCTTCTTTTACTTCCGGAACCAATTGGTCAAGAGGTTGAGCGAGTCTTTGGTTGATCTCCTCAAGCATTCGTTCCATCCCCCATTCCTCCAAGAGATGCAACAGCCGGGCTTGCTTTCGATTTTCACGACATCCATGATCCCGATATAATTCAACGATAGCCAGCACGCACTCCACTGCCTGTTCTTTCGAAACCCATACTCCCAGATCTTCAGCTACACTAGCATAAAATCTGCCAATGGCTCCGCCTAAACGTACCCGAAACCCTTCCTTGTATCCATCATGGAAAGAAATCACTTGGGGAATCAGTCCGATATCACTGATACGGGAATGTCCGCAATCTTCATGGCAGCCTGTCACAGATATATTAAATTTTCGTGGTAAATTGGTATACCCGGGATTTCCGATCATTCGTTTCGATAATTCCTGTACCACATCGCTGGCATCAAATGCTTCGTCCTCTTGAAGACCAGCAACTGGGCAATTCATAAAATTTCGTATATTATCAAAACCTGTTTGCCGGGAATCCAGTTCACCAGCGCGAAGAGCTTCCCAAACCGCAGGCACATCAGCCAGAGAAATCTTGCGAATTTGCACGCCCATACGAGTCGTTATGGTCACTCCTCCATCCCCATACCGGTCGGCCAGGTCCGACAATAGCTCCGCTTGCCGGGAATTCAATTTTCCGGAGGGGACACGCACACGCAGCATAAATCCGCCTTCTTTTTTTCGATAAAAAAATCCATACCATCTCATACGTACCAAATCATCATCAGGGATGTCTGCGATCGTTCCTTTTGCATATCGATATATATCAGGAAGAACTAATAACCCGTCCTTTTCTTTTTTCGATTTCTCCATTTTATTCATTTTGTCCCACCCCTTTCATCTTATATTATACTTGTTGTTTTTTGGGATGATCGTAACGGGCTTGTCCAAAAACCTTTCCCGCATTTCCGGTGATGGAAGGAAGCAAACAGGCCTTCTGCCAAACCAGCGGAATCGATTTTGGGCTACCCATCGATATATTTTGCACCGAACCGATCGTACATGTTGATCGGTAAAAAACCTTAGCTTGGTTGGCGCCAATCGGAATTACATCTTACTTCTATAATTATAAGGTAAGCTGATTGCGGTGATTAAAAAAAGTCCTGTAACCGAATTGAACGAGCAAAACGACGGATAAAGATACGCTGCCGACTATTCCGAGCATTATCGCAATTTGATATTCGATTGCCACAACCGGGGAGGCACCTCCTAGTATTTGCCCCGTCATCATGCCGGGCAAAAAGACGATGCCCATACCGAGCATGGAGTTGATTGTCGGCAGCATCGCGGCGTCAAAAGACTGATTGATGATCTCTTTACATGACTGTTTTGGCGTCGCCCCTAGCATTAAGGCGGCTTCAATGAGGTGCCTGCGTGTGTGAATTCCCTCAGTCAACGTATTCACTCCGAGCGCAATCCCTGTCATGGAATTGCCGATGATCATCCCTGCAATCGGTATGACATAGCTCGGATCATACCAAGGGGAGAGCGCTAAGACGACAAAAATAAAATATATAAGACTAAACAGGATGCCAGCTGACATCGAAATCGTGATCAACTGTTTCAAGGCACGGTTCAATATTGACTTTGCTTTCTTTTGGATGGTGTAGATCGCGAACGCCAGCATAATCATCACGAGTGTGACGGTATAGAGAGGGTGCGCTTGGGCAAACACATATTCCAAAATGTAGCCAACGGCGATTAGCTGTATCGTCATGCGAATCGATGCAATGACAATTTCTTTTTCCCTTGGTATCCCCTTCACTCTAACGATCAAAATTAAGACCATGATGAATACATACGCTGCACCCAGTCGCCACAAGGGTAAATCAATAATGGAGTTCATGTGGGGAACCTCCTTTGACGGCAATTCGACCTTTTTGGATTTCTACAATATTTTCTGCGAACAAACGGACGACTTCCTTCGAATGGGTCACAATCACTACTGTTTGCCCTTGCTGTTTTGCTCTCTCGGTGATCTCCCTCATGACCGACTGTGACGTATCCTCATCGAGCGCAGAAGTTGGTTCGTCAAGCAACCACACAAGCGGCTTCATTAAAAGAACACGGGCTAAGGCAAGTCTCTGCTTTTCACCGCCAGACAATGCATCCGCCTCCTGATCGAGCTCCTTATCCAGCCGAACCGTCTCAAGTACTTCCTGCAGTTGTTCGTCCGAAGCCGCCGGCTTCTCCGAAAAATGAAGGCCAATGAGCAGATTGTCCCGCACCGTTCCCTTAAAAATAGCAGGCGTCTGCGGGACCATCACAGCTTTTCGCCGAAGCTCCACCAAATCGAGCCGAGTGATGGATCCGCCATCAACTAAAATATCACCTTCATCGCAACTGATCATGCCGTTCAACAGCCTAAGTAGCGTCGTTTTGCCGCTGCCGCTTTCTCCGATAATGCATGTGATTTTCCCGGCAGGAATCGACAATTGTGGTATATCTAGAATATCGTTGACTCTTATCTTTAGCAAATCATACATCGGCTTATCACTTCCTTCCACTTCTTTATCCCAGTAATATAAAACCACTCAATACCATTCCCACATTAATCAAAACATGCCATAGAACAGCTGGGTAAATGCTATTAGAACGCAACACAACCCCAGCAAAAAAGACACCACCTATTGAAAATAAAACAGACGGCAAAAACGGTATCCCAATGGAAAAATGATTAAGACCAAATCCTAAGCTTGTGATAAAAAGGGCATATCCATCGCTAGAACTCTCTCTAAACCGATGCAGTAATATGCCTCTCCATATAACTTCTTCCAAAAAGCCATTAATTACGGAAAATAGCAAGGCAAATATTATCATTGTTTGTAGGTACACAGGATCCTGCTGAATGATAAAAGGCAAAAAGATAGCGGTATTTATGAAGCCTCAAACAATAATTTATCATCTCTAAGTACTCGCGAGTTGAATCTAGCAATCTTTCCGGATTGTCTAATATGCGGTAAACTATGCAAAGATGAATAAGTTGAAATAAAGGATGTGTGATCATGAACGGAATGAGTTTGATCATTTGGACTATCGTGATTTTAAGTGTTACGTTGTTTTCCATGATGGGAGCAGATAAACGCCTGGCCAGAAAAGGCAGCAGATCGCGAATCGCGGAAGCTACCCTATTTCAAGTGGCCATTTTGGGCGGTGCAGTCGGTGGAATGGCAGGTATGTATGTTTTTCGGCATAAAACGAGACACCTGCGGTTTCAAATCGGTTTTCCTTTGCTGGCTGGGTTGCACGTACTCCTACTGCTTTGGGTAGGGTACCGAAATTGATTGGAATACTGGAGGTGTTTTCTTTATGTCAAACTTGATCCCGGATCAGATCCGTGAGAACTTAGGCCTCATATTCGTTGGCAAAAATCCAAGCATCCGGCTCTTAATCGACTGTCTCAAAGTGTCCAGTTTTGTTGGAATTATTTCGTTAAAACTTGTCTATTATTAAGCGGTTGAACAAGTCGATGGTTATTCGAAAATATCGCGCCGAACGCTTCGATTTGCTCCTTAGACATTTCAATAGGCTGCTCTAACACGATCCACTTAACTCCTTCTGAACAAGGGGGCGTAGTCAATGAACCATTATATCGGAAAGATTTCTTTTCTTTTGGTAATAAATTAACCAAATCAACAGGCTTCTCTAGCTTTACATCTTCTTTAGTTTCTTCTTTCGGTAGTTTGGACCAAATTTCCGCGAGTTCCTTATTCTCCATGCCGGATTTTATCAAGAAACCTAAAACAGCAAGCTTCTCATCGCTATTTTTATGAACGAGATGTCCTTCCATCTCAAAGCTCTGTCCATTAATTTGATTTTCGCTTGGCTTATGGAAATGCATTTGAATAAGTTTATATTCTTTGCCTTCTACCCAAATCGAATTACTCTCTGAGGCATCGTTTGCTTGAATCGTATGTCCGTTGTTCATAACCGTAAATGCAGTAGATTTGTAATTAATTTGTACATCTTCTAAAGTCTTGTCTAATTTAACTTTTGTAAGTTCGATATCAATCGGGGACTGCTCCTTTCCATCCGCACAAGTGGAAAAAGATGAGTCTAAGTTTCCCCATTTATTAGGACCCGTTTCCCCTTTATAAGACCAATGAGGTTTTTGGTGTGTATCTACCTCCTTTTCAGGCGTTAGCATTGATGCTGGTGCGGAAGAACAAGCAGCTAATGATAAGAAAAGCAATGTAGCTAATAAACCACAGAAAATTTTTTTCATGTTTCTCTCCTTATTTCCTAAAATTGAAAGATCACCCTGATGCCGTGATGGTGACCGGCGACAATCTTGAGGTCCCACACTTTCTATGTATGCACCTTCATAAATTCAAAAAAGTTTGGTTATACATCGGCGGGGCTACTTTACTCGAGGTTTTAATTATTATTGGTATCAGTGCTTTTTATTATGGGAATCAACCTCCTAACTGTCAAGCAACAATTGACCCCGATAAAATAGACGTTGTCCCTCCCTTTAATCAGCCTGGGGTCCGTTTATGGTAGGGAAAGTGGGCTGAAACCACAACAAGGGTTCAGCCCTATATGCAATCAGCATCTATTCGCCCGATTTCCAATTTTTTTACATAGTTCTTTTCCAAGTCCTTAGCAGGCAAAGGCCTGCTAAATAAATATCCCTGATATTCATTACAGCCTAATTGATGCAAAAAGTTTAATTGTTCTTGCTTTTCTACTCCTTCAGCTACAATATCTAGTTTCAAGCTATTGGCGATAGCAATAATAGCTTTGACAATAGCTGCATCATCGGCACTTTCTGCGATACAACGCACAAAGGATTGGTCAATCTTCAATTTGTCCAGCGGCAATTTCTTCAGATAGCTGAGTGAACTGTACCCCGTCCCAAAATCATCGATGGAGATTTGAATTCCCATTTTTCTTATCAACTGCATTTTCTCCACCACTTTTTCCGTGTTATGGATCGCGATGCTTTCGCTGATTTCAATTTCCAGATAACGAGGCTCCAATTTTGTTTCCTCTAATACTTTGTTCAGCATATGGATTAAGTTATTATCGAAAAACTGCGGCACTGAAAAGTTGATGGCCACCCTTAACGGAGGAAATCCTGCTTGCTGCCAGCTTTTGTTTTGCTTGCAAGCGGTCCATAATACCCATTCTCCAATGGGGACAATCAAACCGGTCTCTTCCGCCAACGGAATGAATTGCGCTGGCGAAATTAAGCCATATTTAGGATGATGCCATCTGATTAAAGCCTCCAATCCGATCATTCGTCCCGTGCTAATTTCAATCTGAGGCTGATAGTAAACATCCAGTTCCCCGCGTTTCAGGGCTTTACGGAGATCATTTTCCATCATCATTTTCCGATTTACCGTATCCTTCATTTCCGGTGTGAAAAAATGATATCGGTTTTTCCCTTCTTCCTTTGCACAGTACATTGCCGTATCAGCATTTTTGATTAAGGTTTCTGCATTTTCCCCATCAGTTGGATAAATACTGAAACCAATACTAGGAGTAATATAGATTTCCTCCTCATGAATCAAGAAAGGTTGGGCCAATACGCTTAGAATCCTTTTTGCCAAATCCTCCATCATTTCACGATTCACTTCAGGAAAGATGGCTGTAAATTCATCCCCCCCAAGACGGGAGACCATATCTTTCTTCTTGATGCACCTTTTAAGTCTTACAGCTACTTCTTTTAGCAAAAGATCTCCTGCCGAGTGTCCCAGCGTATCATTGATGATTTTGAACCGATCCAAATCAAGGAACATCACAGCGACATTCTCCGTGCCATCCTTTAATTCCTCAGCAAGGCGATGATAAAACCGGCGCCGGTTAGGTAATCCCGTTAGGGTATCGTGATAAGCGAGGTAATGAATCATTTCTTCCGATTGCTTGCGTTTGGTGATATCTTTGGCAATGACAAAAACGCCAACCATTTTCAAATCTACAAAAATAGGAAGCGTGGTAATATTCACTTCGATTTGTTTTCCATTGCTATGGATGATGCGAATGTCGAAATGGTCCGATTCACCTTGTAGCGTTTTCTCCAATTGCGCGATCCCTTTTTCTGCTTCTTCAGCGTCCATGATGGTTCTGAAGCTTTTCCCGAGGAGACTCTCCGCATGATATCCTGTTAATTTTTCGGCAGCTGGATTGACGCTTAGAAAATAACCTCTCAGATCAAGCCAGCAAACCATGTCAGGATTCTGTTCAAACAACGATTTATACCGCTGTTCACTGACGGCCAAGCGATTTTCTGCCCATTTTTGTTTTGTTATATCATGAGAGACCATTAAAACTCCCTCTTCCTGACCGGAAACAGCAATCCGCTTTGCATTCACGGAAAGGCATCTTGCCATTTTTCCTTTTGGCATGACCCAAAGCTCTTGATTTTGCACGACCTCTCCTTTCATGGCTCGAAAAAAGGGGCTATTTTCTTGACTCAGGGGAGTCTTGCCATCCGTATCATAAAGAGTGTCTTCCCATAGCGCTTGGCCACACGAGAACTCCGTGTCTGCTAAACTGTAGTCTCTGGCTGTCCGATTGCAATAGATAAGGTTGCTGTCCTTATCGTAAACCGTTACCCCTTCTTCCATTTTCTCTAATACAGCCTCCATAAGTGATGGATTCAGATTATGCATCATACAAAAACTCTTCTCCTTCAAAAGGATCATATTTTAATACGGTAGTTCTATGAATGTTGACCCTAATTATAATAATAACGATTATCAATGTCAATTGTGTAGTTAGCTTCCATTCTTCACGAGTATCTAGAGTGCACACCCGCTTGATGCGTTCAAACGATAGAGAAAGAATCCAACTTATTTCTCCTCTTCAAAAATATGTTTTTTTATTATATCAGACTACTGTAAAACATTTCCTGTCATATGATTCTTGTTATTTTCCTCTAATTTTTGTTCTTATAATATCTTAAGCATCAACCTTTAAGAGTAGATGCGCAGTAAAAACAACAAAAAAGATAGGCGGATGAAACACACTTATACAAGACAATTAACCAACAATAATTTACATAATACACCATATGATATTTCGTAAATATCTATGGATTGGGAGTTGATTGGATGGTTAATAAAAGAAAAGGAACAAATAAAAAACGTCTTAAAACAGGACTACTGAAAAAATTACGATCAAAGGATACAAAAAAAACAAGAATGTATAAGCGTCGGTCAACAACAAAACAGGTTAATTTAATACGAAATGGATCATTCGAAACAGGAAATTTCTTTCCATGGATCGATGTGGGAGAGGTTTTTGTGGCTTCTGTTCGACCTGTACACGGACAAAATATGTGTTATTTCAATGTAGGTCCAGGTAGAAGTGCTAGTATCAGGCAACGGGTTTTTATTGGACAATCAGGCCCAACAGGAATCTATCGGTTGTATTTTTGGGCATCCTCCCCTAGTCATACTGGTATTCTCCAAGTTAGCTTTCTTGGCGCTATATTTTCACCTAGAATATATCAGTTGTCATCTATTCCTAATGTAATTATCGGGAATCCTGGTCAAGCTTTTCTCTATCGTATTGACATCCCGCGAAATGCATTCAGGTCATCTTTTTTTGACTTAGAGTTTCGTGTAACTGGAGGTTCAGGTACAGAATTTGCAAGACTTAGGCTCGATCAAATTTCTTTATTTGCTTTATAACAAGCCCCTCTCGCTGAGTGAGGGACTTCAGTATAACAGTAGGCACATCATGATGCTGAAGCAATTCAAGGTCAGCATCTGTAATTTCAAACAGTGGTATCTTTTTTAAACGGTATCACTGATAATTTTTCATCCAGATATTATCTCATCTATGCATACTGGTGTATCATTCTTTACATTTCCAACCATTGTAGACACAGGATAACCCCTCATCTCTTTCTGTGGATACGGTATTAGCAAGCTTATTAGTTCCTCTATACTTGTGTTGCTCCTGCCCAACCATTTCTGCTCGTCTTCCCTCATTAGAATTACTGGCATCCTGTCGTGAACTTCAGCGACTAATGGATTGGGCGATGTCGTGATAATCGTACAACTACTCACTTTTTGACCATTGGCAGGGTTAATCCAGCTATCATATAGACCTGCCATGCTAAATATACTGCTATCCTTCAACAAGAATCGCACAGGTTGCTTCTTCCCGTTTATCGTTTTCCACTCATAGAACGAGTCTGCAGGAATAAGGCATCTCTTTTTATGGACAAGACTTTTGAAAGAAGCCTTTTCCAATAGAGTTTCCGATCTGGCATTGATCATTTTACCCGCCATGCGATCATCCTTTGCCCACGAAGGTACAAGACCCCATCGTAGTTGACCCAAACGATTTTTCTCCCCATCATGTACCACAGCAGGAATCATTTGCATAGGAGCAATATTATACCTTGCATTGTGAAAAGGTTCTACCACGTCATGGACAGAGTAGCGGATAATAAGGTCGTCAAAGGAAGCTGTAAGAGTGAATCTACCACACATCATGCTCACCTTTCCTTTTTTAATTATATGGATCGGTGTATCATCACCGCTCATGCATTGGCCTACGTATCAGTTCAAAAAACCGGACAATTAAGCCGAGCCTAGACAAAAAAACGCTGCATAAACACCAATCATTTCCATTTTTAAATATAAAACGGGCGAAGTTTGCCTACGCTTAAGCATATCCGTTACCGTCTATGCTCCAAGGCTAACTACCAGTGGTCGGCTCAACCTTTCTGGATGGGATTCACACCCACTATATGACACGCCATTTCTCGGACGCACGGTCTGACCCCTTTTTCAAGGTAAAGCGTCAGCTTTGCCGTCTTCGATCACTATATTTATTTTGTTTTCCCCAGTAACATTCCCTATCGAAGCTTTAACTTCCAAATGAAAAAAGGTGATTCTTTATGAATCACCTTTTTTTGAGTGCTGCACGATGACACCCGCTGCCCGTTCCAGCGGTTGAATAACTGCTGACATATCGAGTTCAGCCAATCCTTGCTCAGTTGCCTTTTCAAAAGCTGCTTCTGCCGATTGACCTGTGCGAGCCTGCACGTTTGCTTGCAAGAGCATCTGATTGGCCAAGCGAACATCCTTTAGCACATACTTCACTGCACCACCCGGCGCAAACTGGCGATTAAGCACGAAATGCTCCATATGCCTGCGCAGCATACGGCTATCTCCATAGCTGGAACGCAAAATATCATAAAGCTGTTCGGCTCGCAAGCCGAGTGCTGAGCCTGTTACCATCACTTCGCTGACTGCCAGGGAATGGACTGCAACCAGATATTGATTCAATAGCTTGGCCACACTGCCTGACCCACTACCGCCGAGATGCTGGATGTTTTGACCGATCGTTTGCAGAAGAGGAAGCACCTGCTCAAATACCTGCTCCTCCCCTCCTACCATGATCGTCAAAGTTCCCTGCTCGACACCCTCTGGACCACCACTCACTGGAGCATCAAGGTAGTTCACATGATTCTGCTCTCCAAGCTTGTGCATGCGTATGCTCGTTTCCCGATCCACTGTTGTAAAGTCGATACAGGTCATACCTTTTTTGGCATGAGCAAACACTCCCTGTTCTCCTCCATACACCATCTCTACATCTTGCGGCATCGATAGACAGGTACATAGCACATCCGATACACTCGCTATCACAGCAATGCTTGCACATGGTTTAGCTCCTGCAGCAATCACTGATCTCAGCTTCGACTCCGTGCGGTTATAGACGTATACCTCGTAGCCGGAAGCTCTCATCCGTTTCACCATCCGTGAGCCCATGACTCCTAAACCGATAAACCCAACTATCATTCCACTTCTCCTCTCTTCCACTTTTGAAGCCACTGTAAACTATCATCCGTATCTCCCAAAGGGTTGTATTCACATCCGATGAATCCATCATAATCAACGGTCTGCAGTTCCTCAAAAATCTTCATATAGTTAATCTCACCTGTCCCAGGTTGATGTCTTCCTGGATTATCGGCGATCTGGACATGTCCTATTATGGATGACAGTTTCAAATAACTATTCAGCAACTCCCCTTGTATCCGCTGAATATGATAGAAATCAAACTGCAGACGGACTAGTGGCGAATTGACTTCTCTAATCAATCGCTCTGCTAGTGCTAGTGATGACATATAATATCCTGGCATATCCATTGAATTGATCGGTTCGATGAGTATCGTGACACCATGTTTCTTCGCCTCTGCTGCAGCATATCTCACATTATCCTGCAGTACTGCATAGGCTTCCTCTTGTTCAAATCCCTCTGGCAGAATGCCTGTCATACAATGCAGCCGTGTACAGCCGAGTGCTGTAGCATAGCGTAGCCCTGTTGCTACACTTTCTATGAATTCCTCCCTGCGCTTCGGATCAATCGCTAAGCCTCGATCTCCCTGCCCCCAATCACCAGGCGGCAGGTTAAATAGAACCATTTCAAGCTCATTCTCCTTTAGCTGCGCCTGAAGCTCAGCAATGCTATAGGCATAAGGAAATTGGCACTCCACATAACGAAAGCCCGATGCCCGGGCTCTGCCAAACCGTTCAAGAAACGGAACCTCCGGATACATTGTTGTTACATTCGCTGAAAACCAAAGCATATATACTCTCCCCTTTAACATGTTCTTAATCATTCGCCGCTCACCCCAAGAAAACCTTCTAGCTTAGGCACAAAAACTGCCTCCATGTAAAAGACAGTCTCGCAAGTCGGAGCTAAAAAAGAAAAGAGAGCGCCTACACTTCGGCGACCCCTTGTTCATCTTTCAATAATTCTATTTCAATATCCAGTTCCGATACTTTACGATTAACAATGCGAATTGTTTTATCTAATCGGTCGATCCTTTGCATGATCTTATCGTCAGCTTCGATGTTTTCCAAATGATGACTACGAATCAACTGTTTAACGGATTCGACATCCTCTTTGGTTGCCATTTCCGACTTCATAGATTGCATTTCTGATTTCATTGATTGCATTTCTGACTTCATTGATTGCATTTCTGACTTCATTGATTGCATTTCCGATAAAATCTGTTGCAAGATTTCGTTATCCATTCAACACTCTCCCTAGCCATATATAATGATTATATCACGGTTGACTGGACGGAAGGAAAAAAATCTGATCAACTCTTACGCTCAAACGTTGATAGTTATTATTAGATACCTGCTTTACGATATCTAATACGTCATGACAAAATCCCATTTCCTTAACCATCTCATCACTTAAAGTTTAATTTTCTCGGTATTTTCCGAATCCAAAACTCTTTTTCCAATCCATTTTTCTTTCCTCATCTCACTTAAAGTCTTTAATAATAATTATTTACTCAAACTTCGCACCGTTAAATTTAGTTAGGACTTAGGGTATCTAAGCTTGAAGGCAAGCTGATTGTTTCTCTTTACAAAATGCTTTAAATCATACAAAAAACACCTCATTCTTTGGTATAGTGAGATTGTCGAGAAATCA
>JAKFCU010000056.1:0-7010 GCA_036676475.1 Brevibacillus sp. | reverse complement strand
GAGCCCCTTCAGTATAATTCCCCATTCTCAACCTCACCCCTATCAAGAATAGGTAAATTATACCACGATAAGTGAACTGTACAAATTATATTTTTTAATAAAAAATTAATTTGGTTTGGTTTTAAGTGCCGTTATAAACTCTCTTTTCCCACCAATCCGTATTTAGCTCGTGTGCGCTTCCGGTCGTTAATCTTATCCAACCTTCAATGACATATCTATTTGGAACAGTACCTTGAATCGTTGGTGCTGTATTCCATGGCGTGGATGAAGTGAGATTAGCCAATTAATCATATCCCGCTTTGTTCACACTTTTTCCAGTTTGATCACTCCACCATTTTTTCACCATCTCTTGCATGAATAAGCCAAAACTAGAAAACCTAAATATGATTGATTTCTCATCCTGTTCTTCCCATGGATACTTTAATAATCCAAAGAGGTGAATATAATGAACACCGAGCTCTTAATCAAAGAATCAACACCCATAGAGCCTCTTCAAATTCTTAAGCCGGACGGGACTCCAACGAATCAACCGTTCCCTGATTTAAATAATGATCAGCTAAAGCAAATCATGCACAAACTGGTTTACACACGCGTATGGGATCAACGGGCCATAAGTCTCAATCGTCAAGGCAGATTAGGCTTTTATGCTCCGGTAGCTGGTCAGGAAGCTTCCATGCTCGGTAGCCAATCCGCATTAGAGAAGGAGGATTTCATTCTTCCAAGCTATCGGGATATTCCTCAAATAGTTTGGCACGGACTACCCCTCTACCAGGCTTTCCTTTATTCCCGTGGGCATCAGCACGGCGGACAAATCCCAGAAGGTGTCCATGTTCTTATGCCACAGATCATTATCGCTGCGCAAATCATTCAATGTACCGGAATTGCCATGGGAATGAAGCTTAATAAAAAGAAGAATGTAGCCATTACATACATTGGTGACGGTGGTACCTCCCAAGGAGATTTTTATGAAGGCTTGAACTTTGCTGGTGCTTATCGTTTACCCGCTATTTTTGTTATACAGAATAACCGCTACGCTATTTCCGTTCCGGTAGAAAAACAAACGGCAGCACAGACTTTAGCACATAAGGCAGTATCAGTTGGTATTCCTGGAGTCCAAGTCGATGGGATGGATGTTCTGGCCGTTTATCAGGCGGTTTCTGAGGCAAGACTGAGAGCCATCAACGGAGAAGGTCCTACCCTTATTGAAGCTCTGACATACCGCTATGGTCCCCATACTATGGCGGGAGACGATCCAACCCGTTACCGTACAACGGAAGAAACAGGAGAATGGGAGTCTAAAGATCCATTGATTCGGTTCCGAAACTACTTGCAAAGCAAAAACTTATGGAATGAAGAAGAAGAAAACAAGGTAATAGAACTTGCGAAAAATGAAATCGCCGAAGCCATAAAGAAAGCGGACGAAACACCTAAAATGACGATGGATCAGTTGATCGACAACATGTATGAACAACTTCCTCCCCACCTGCAAGAGCAAAAGAATCAATTTTCCAAAAAGGAAGGTAACTAACATGGCACAAATGACCATGATTCAAGCGATTACGGATGCCATGCGCGTTGAATTAAAACGAGACCCAAAGGTTCTTGTTTTCGGAGAAGACGTGGGGAAAAATGGCGGTGTGTTCCGTGCAACCGAAGGCTTACAGAAGGAATTCGGGGAAGAACGAGTGTTTGATACTCCCTTAGCTGAATCAGGAATCGGCGGTTTAGCAATTGGATTGGGGATCCAAGGTTTTCGCCCGATAGCTGAAATTCAATTTTTTGGATTTGTTTTTGAAGTGTTCGATTCTATTGCGGCTCAAGCTTCCAGAATGCGCTTTCGATCTGGGGGCAGATATCACAGTCCCATTGTTTTCCGTTCTCCCTTTGGCGGCGGAGTCAAAACACCGGAACTTCATGCAGATAGCTTAGAAGGACTTATGATGCAAACGCCAGGACTAAAGGTCGTCATCCCCTCCAATCCCTACGATGCGAAAGGGCTGCTCATTTCTGCTATTCGCGATAATGATCCCGTTGTTTTTTTAGAACATATGAAATTATATCGTTCCTTTAGAGGCGAGGTACCTGAGGGGGAATATACTATTCCCCTTGGTAAAGCCAATATTGTCAAAGAAGGCAGTGATATAACCGTTATAACTTATGGCGCTATGGTCCATACTTCTCTAAAAGCTGCAGATGAGCTTGAAAAAAGCAAAGGCATTAAAGCTGAAATCATTGATCTAAGAACTATCAGCCCTCTTGACATCGATACAATTCTAACTTCGATTCAAAAAACAAATCGAGCCGTTGTGGTCCAAGAGGCACAAAAATCGTCAGGTGCTGCAGCCGAAATTATCGCTCAGATTAACGAAAAAGCGATTCTTCATTTAGAGGCTCCTGTGGTGAGAGTAACCTCGCCGGATACCGTGTTTCCGTTTGCCATGTTCGAGGATGAATGGCTTCCTGATCCCAAACGAGTGATTGAAGGGATGAATTACGTACTTAATTTCTAAGAAAGCTACTTGCATAGCATTATGCGTATAATACTTATTCGATAAGTATAACTAAATGAGGTGAATGAAATGGGTATTTTTTCATTTAAGCTGCCTGACATCGGGGAGGGCATCCATGAAGGTGAAATTGTTAAATGGCATGTAAAACCCGGAGATACCGTACAGGAGGATCAAACGATCCTGGAAGTACAGAATGATAAAGCGGTCGTCGAGATCCCCTCACCCGTCAATGGGACAGTAAAAGAGATCAAAGTAAGCGAAGGGACGGTTTCCATCGTTGGAGACGAATTAGTTACCTTTGAAGTAGCAGGCGAAGGAAATCAGGCGCAAGGGGGTCAAACTGAATTACCTAAGGTACAAGCTGAGCCTCCGAAAGAGCAGCCTAAACTAGAGACATCGACCAAAAAGGCTCCACCAGAAAAACAAACCGAAGCCGCAAAAACCCTGGATGTCGTAGATAAGACCCTTATACTAGCTACTCCTAGTGTCAGAAAGCTGGCACGAGAGCAAGGAGTGGATATCGGCACAATAAAAGGTAGCGGTCCAAATGGAAGAATCACAAAAGAAGATATTTTGGATTATCAGCCTAGCGCTCCAGCCAAAGCGGCAGCTATAGTGGCCTCAGCTGCAGCCAAACCTGCAGCTGAGGCCCCCGCCGTGTCTGCAGTTACTATGCCAGGAGCGGATCAAACACAGTTAGTGGATATCGTTCCGCTGAAGGGTGTTCGAAAGATCATTGCAGAAGCAATGGTACGCTCGAAGTCTACTGCTCCACATGTCACGATCATCGACGAGGTGGATGTAAGCAAGTTGGTTTCCTTCCGACAACGAATCAAGCCGATGGCCGAAAAAAAACAAATCAAAGTGACCTATTTGCCCTTTTTTGTCAAAGCAGTTGTCGGAGCCCTTCGCTCCTTCCCCGCTCTGAACGCCTCGATCGATGATGAAAAGGGCGAGATTATCTATAAAAAATACTATAATATCGGAATCGCTACCGATACGGATAACGGGTTAATGGTTCCTGTCGTTGCTGATGCCGATCGCCGCAGCATTTGGGATATAGCTACCCGGATCAATGAACTGGCAGTTAAGGCAAGAGAAGGTAAAATTGCCCCACAAGACCTGAAAAACGGGACCTTTACTATAACGAATATCGGTTCTGCTGGTGGACAATTCTTCACGCCTGTCATCAATCATCCTGAAGTGGCTATCTTAGGCGTGGGGAGAATTGCGGATAAGCCGATCGTCAAAAATGGATTGGTTCAAGCCGCATCTGTATTAGGTTTATCCCTTAGCTTTGACCATCGCCTCATTGATGGTGTGACAGCACAGCAATTTGTTAATTATTTAAAAGAAATGCTTGAGGATCCTGAACTTTTACTAATGGAGGTGTAAGGATCCATGGTAGTAGGCGAGTTTACAACAGAAGTAGATGTCATCGTGATTGGTGCAGGCCCTGGTGGATATGTAGCTGCCATACGGGCTGCTCAGTTGGGCAAAAGTGTAACCATCGTGGATAAAGATACACTTGGTGGCGTATGTCTGAACCGCGGATGCATTCCTTCCAAAGCCTTAATCTCAGCCGCTCATCGCTATGAAGAAATGATGGATTCCTCAGATATGGGTTTATCCGCTGAAAAGGTATCCATTGACTATTCGAAAGTCCAATCATGGAAGGACAGTGTGGTCTCGAAGCTTACGAAAGGAGTGGAAGGATTACTTAAAGGAAATAAGGTCCAAATCATACCTGGGGAAGCCCTATTTGTAGAACCCGATCAAGTTCGAGTCTTAAACGGGTATGAAACGAATCGCTATAAATACAATCATTGTATCCTTGCGACAGGATCTAGGCCCATTGAGTTAAAGCCTTTTCCGTATGGCAAGCGGATTTTATCTTCAACGGAGGCACTAAGTCTGAAGGAAATTCCTAAAAGACTGATCGTCATCGGTGGCGGTTACATTGGGGTAGAGCTTGGACAAACCTATGCGAAGCTAGGCTCACAGGTAACGATTCTAGAAGGTGCCGACCAAATATTACCCGGTTTTGAAAAACCGATGGTTCAGCTGGTTTCTAAAAACCTAAAGAAAAAGAAGATCGAGATTTTCACTAAAGCTATAGCCCAAAAAGCGGATCAAACCGACCAAGAGGTGACCGTCACCTTCCAGGTCGGTGAAGAAACGAAGACGGTAACAGGGGACTACTTGCTTGTAACCGTAGGCAGGAAGGCAAACACCGATGAATTGGGCTTAGAGGGTATCGGGGTTAAGATGGACGAAAAAGGTTTGATTCAGGTTGACCAACAATGCCGGACCAGCGTTTCGCAGATCTTTGCCATTGGCGATATTGTTCCTGGTCCTGCTCTCGCTCATAAAGCTTCCTATGAAGGAAAAATTGCGGCGGAAGCCATTGCAGGATTATCCTCTGTTGTTGATTATAAGGTTATCCCTGCTGTCGTTTATTCCGATCCGGAAATCGCTACCGTCGGTTTAAGCGAATCGGAAGCGAAGGAAAAAGGCTTATCGATTGTCACCGGGAGATTCTCCTATGGAGCGAATGGCCGTGCGCTTAGCGCCAATCATCCGGACGGAGTTGTAAAAGTGGTTGCGGAGAAAGATAGCGGAGTTGTACTTGGCGCACAAATAACCGGTGATGAAGCTTCAAACTTAATCGCTGAAGTCGCCCTCGCCGTCGAAATGGGAGCCAACCTTGAAGACATCAACTTAACGATTCACGCCCATCCTACGCTCGCCGAGATGGTTATGGAAGCAGCGGAAGCAGCGGCAGGCCATGGCATTCATTCATTGACAAAGTAATGGAAGAGGATAAAGCCCTCGGCATTGTACCAGATCGAGGGCTCCTTTGGTTTTAGCCATACCGTTTTGACGATCATAGTCGAAAGTGGGGTCAATTTGTGTAGTTAATTTCTACTTTTTTTTGTTTTTCATATTCCGATTCCAACCGAAGTTGCAACCGTTCCTGCTTACTCAATCTATTCCAGTTCTTAATTTTCATTCCCAACCACTACCCTTTCTTGTCGATTGTATGATCATCAAGCAGAAATCCGTATCTTCCGCTTTATACGTTGTGGAGACAAAAGAGGTAAATCATTGTTTTTATTATTGGTACTGCATCTTCCCAGGGGATAGGTTTCTTCTTGATCCTCACAGCAAATCTGATAAATATCTTGGAAGCAGGCTAATGACATACCTAATCTCTCCTTTCATTCTCCTGATTACTCTACCATTTCAATGAACAATGAAGTCATTCAAAACTTTTGCAATCGTTCCGATAAAGGCGATTATTCTGTATGACCTTATCTAATTTCCGCATAATCAGACTCGCTTCGGTATCCACAATCCCTTTTATCATCATTAAACAGTACAATTGTTCCTGAAGTTCAGAGATGTATTCTTGTTGATGTGCATTTGACCCCTTTTTATCATAAATAATCCCGATGTATCCAGTCACTTCGTCATTCTCATTGTTCATTCGCATGATGTGCAGCGATTCCCAATAAATCCTGCCATCTTTCCTCCGGTCTAGAATTTCCCCCTTCCATTGTCCTGTATTTTCTATCGTTGACCACATGTCCCGATAAAAGCTTGTCCCATAATAGCCTGATTGCAAAACACTTGGATTTTTGCCCCGTACTTCTTTTAAACTATAGCCTGTAATGTTTGAAAATGAGTGATTAACATACTTTATTTTTGTGTGATGATCCGTAATGATAATGCCCAGATCACTGATTAAGGGTTTTAGAAAATAATCATCAAGTTGTAGGAGATATTCTATGCTTGTTCTAGTCTTCGGATTATCGCAGGCTGGACATAAAACCATACTCATCAAGATCACATCCCATGCAAGAAGATCGCGGTTTGAAATTTAATCATCGGAAACGATCATTCTATTCTAATCACATAACATTTCAGTTGATCAAAATGGGACAGGAGAAACGGACACTATTCGCCTCCTTCCTTCAAATTTCACTCACATTGCAGATTATTGTCGGTATATGATCACTATACCACGATTTTTTTAATCAGTCAAAATATTCTGATCTTTAATTATTTAACCTGTGCTTATATTGAATTAGACATCTTATTGTGACACCCATCACTAACAAGAAACGTACAGCATGTTACTTTGTATATGAGAAATCATATCAGTAACAAGTAGTTAAATTTTAATTAAAGGAGCAACTTATGAGTGAAGTCATCAATAACCGTGAACAACATATACATCAAAATTCAGACCGTCAAGAGAACTTAAAAGAAATCTTTTTAGGGCTTTATAACGGAAAGAATGTAGACGAGGTAAGAGCTCAATTTGATGAAATGATCGGCAAAGTCACTGTCGAGGAAGTCGCTCAACTGTCCCAGCTTCAACGCCATATTTTAGAAATGAGAGATCTTCCTAGAAGTGAAGTGGAACGCTTATCCTCTGAGCATATGTCCATTCTGAAAGGGAATATCGAAAACCTTCAACAACCTGAGGACGAG
>JAKFCU010000055.1:0-6821 GCA_036676475.1 Brevibacillus sp. | reverse complement strand
TCTGATTACTTTTGCATCCGGTGAGGTCAATATTTTCCACCCTACTCGTCAATGTAAGCAGTTTCATAAAATCTATGAATCTCTAAAATAGGGAGTAAGATAATGTAAAAGGAGTGGTTTGACGTGGTGAAGGTAACAGTATGGAATGAGAACCGACATGAGCAGAAGAATCCAGTGGTAAGGGATATTTATCCAGAAGGTATTCACGGGGCGATTGCGTCGTTTTTAACTTCAGCAGGTTACGAAGCGAAGACAGCGACTCTTGATGAGCCGGAGCATGGATTAACGGATGAAGTGTTAGCAAATACAGATGTACTTGTTTGGTGGGGGCATTTAGCTCATAACGAAGTATCAGACAGAGTCGTACAAAAGGTGCAGCAGCGCGTTCTTGATGGAATGGGCTTAATTGTGCTACATTCTGGCCATTTTTCGAAAATCTTTAAAACATTAATGGGAACAAGCTGTGATTTGAAGTGGCGTGAAGCGGATGAGAAAGAGCGCCTATGGGTAGTAAGCCCGAGCCACCCGATTGCAGAAGGAATTGGTGAATATATCGAGTTACCACAGGAAGAAATGTACGGCGAGCATTTTGATATTCCACAGCCAGACGAGCTTGTTTTTACCAGTTGGTTTGAGGGTGGAGAAGTGTTCCGAAGCGGATGTACTTATACGCGCGGAAACGGGAAGGTGTTCTACTTCCGTCCAGGACATGAAACGTACCCGACTTACCATAATGAACAAATTCAAAAAGTAATCACAAACGCTGTCAAATGGGCACAGCCAGTGAAGAGAGAGCGTCCTGTATACGGAAATGCGAAACCATTAGAAACAATCAAAGGGGGAAACTAGCATGAAAAAATTACGAGTAGGTGTGATTGGCTGCGGAAGTATCGCGCGCCATCGCCATTTACCTGAATATGCTGCAAATCCGAATGTGGAGCTTGTAGCGGTTTGCGACAATAACGCAGAGAGAGCGCTAGAAATCGGAGAAAAATACGGAGTTCCATCATACACAAGTTTTGTGGAACTATTAAGAAATGCGGAAGTGGATGCGGTGAGCGTATGTACACCGAACTATCTTCATGCACCAATTTCCAATGCCGCGCTGCTTGCAGGCGTTCATGTACTATGTGAAAAGCCAATGGCGACTTCAGAAGAGGAAGCAAAATCGATGATCGAGACAGCAAAGAATAGTGGTAAAAAGCTGATGATCGCGCACAACCAACGTTTTGTGGCATCACATCAAAAGGCTCGTCAACTGATTCAGAGCGGTGAAGTTGGAAAGATTTATAGCTTCCGCACGGCTTTCGGACACGGTGGACCAGAGGGCTGGAGCGTGGAAGGCAAGGAAGGTTGGTTTTTCCAAAAAGATAAAGCGTTCGTTGGTGCGATGGGCGATTTAGGCGTTCATAAAACAGACCTTCTTCGATATATATTAGGAGAAGAAATCGTTGAAGTGGGTGCGTTTGTTGAGACAAGTGCGAAGGAATTTGCTACGGTCGATGACACGGCAGTTTGTGTGTTGAAAACAGAAAGCGGTATCATTGGGACGCTTGCGGCTAGCTGGTCGTATGTGAGCAAAGAAGACAACTCAACGATTATTTATGGAGAAAATGCGATTCTTCGTTTAGAGGACGACCCAACCAATTCGTTAGTTGTTCAATACAAGAATGGTGACGTGGTGAATTACCAGCTTGGAAAAATTCAGTCCAATGATGAGGGCGGCCAAAGTAGCTCGCATGTGATTGATCTGTTTGTGGATGCTGTGCTAAATGATAGAGAAGTGGCTGTGAGCGGCGAAGAGGGAATGAAGTCTCTTGGAGTAATCTTAGCAGCTCTTGAGTCTAATGAAACGAAACAGATTGTGAGAGTAAAAGAATAATGGAAAAGCTACGAATCGGGATTATCGGGGTTGGCGGGATTGCACAGGCCCGCCATATCCCGGCTTTTCTTGCTTTAGGCGATAAATGCACGATTACGGCCGTTAGTGACGTGAATGGTGATCGAGCTCGTGAGGCGGCAGAAAAGTTCAATATCCCACATGTGTTCCAGGACTATAAAGAACTTTTTCAAGAGGTAGATGCGGTTTGTATATGTACTCCGAATAAATTTCACGCAGAAATTACGATTGCTGCGTTTGAAGCGGGGGTCCACGTGCTTTGTGAAAAACCGATGGCGCTAAGTGCGGCTGAGTGTGAGGCGATGATTGACGCTTCGAAAAAGGCAAACAAGGTACTCGCGATTGCGTATCACTACCGTTTTATGAAGGAAGCCATCGCGGCTAAGAAGTCGATGGAAGACGTTGGGGAGGCACTTGTTGTTCGAGTTCAAGCGCTTAGACGTCGCAAGGTTCCTGGCTGGGGTGTTTTTACAAACAAAGAACTTCAAGGTGGCGGGAGTTTAATTGATTTCGGATGCCATTTACTAGATTTGGCTCTTTGGCTGATGGGCAATCCGAAGCAAACAAGCGTTACGGGTCGCACATACAATACGTTAAGTAAAATTCCGGGTCAAGTGAACCAGTGGGGACAGTTTGACCATCAGACGTTTGAGGTAGATGATCATGTAACGGCTTACATGACGTTTGAGAACGGAGCTTCAATGCTGTTTGAAACGTCTTGGGCAGCGAATATCAAGGAAGATGTTGCGAACGTGAGTATTTCTGGCGTTGAGGGCGGAATAAATGTATTCCCGTTTGAGCTATACACAACGAAAAATGGCATGCTTTTTAACACGCAAGCGGATTGGATGCCAGGGGAAGAGGAACCAGATGTGCCACAGGCAAGGAATTTTGTCGCGGCTTGTTTGGGTGAAGCGGACCTTGTGGTAAAACCAGAGCAAGCGCTACAAGTATCACAAATTATTGACAAGATATACGAGAGCAGTGAAAGGGAGGAAGGTTCACGATGAAACTAGGTGTATTTACAGTGCTTTTTGCAGAAAAATCATTCGAGGAAATGCTTGATACGGTGAAAAATGCGGGCTTACACGCAGTTGAAATAGGTACGGGGTGCTATCCAGGGAATAACCATTGTGACCTGGACGGTCTCTTGGCAAGTGAGGAAGCAAGAGCAGAGTATCTTCGTAAAGTGGAAGAGCGCGGCTTGATTATTAGTGCGTTCAGCTGTCACGGCAATCCGATTTCACCGGATAAAGCATTCGCGGAACAGTCAAATGATACATTGTTGAAGACGATAAAGTTAGCGTCACTTTTAAACGTACCTGTGGTGAATTGTTTCTCTGGAACAGCTGGAGATCATGAGGATGCGAAACAGCCGAACTGGCCGGTGGCACCTTGGCCGAATGAGTATGGCGATGTGCTGAAGTGGCAGTGGGAAGAGAAGTTGATTCCTTATTGGCGTGAGGTTGGACAATACGCGAAGGATCATAATGTAAAAATTGGTCTTGAGCTTCATGGCGGATTTTTGGTTCATACGCCATATACTTTGTTAAAGCTTCGCGAGGAAACTTGTGATGCGATTGGGGCGAACCTTGATCCAAGTCACTTATGGTGGCAGGGAATTGATCCGGTTGCTGCGATTAAAATTTTAGGAAAAGAAAATGCGATTCATCATTTCCATGCGAAGGATACGTATATTGACCAAGACAATGTCAATATGTATGGATTAACGGATATGCAGCCGTATGGGGAGATCCGAACTCGTGCTTGGAACTTCCGCAGTGTAGGTTGTGGACACAGCTTGAAGGAATGGTCCGATATGATGAGCGCGTTACGAACTTACGGCTACGATTATGTCGTGAGCATTGAACATGAAGATCCAATTATGTCGATTGAAGAAGGCTTCACTCGTGCAGTGGTGAATTTAAAGTCCGTGTTAATTGAAGAGCCTGTTTCACAAATGTGGTGGGTGTAAGCAGAAATAAGAGGTGCGAACGTGAACAAGAAGTGGTGGAAGGAAAGCGTTGCTTATCAGGTGTATCCAAGAAGCTTCATGGATAGCAATGGAGACGGGATTGGCGACTTAAAGGGGTTAACCTTGAAGCTAGATTATTTAAAGGATTTGGGCATTGATGTGATTTGGCTTTCGCCGATGTACAAATCGCCGAACGACGATAACGGCTATGATATTTCCGATTATCATGACATCATGGAAGAGTTTGGTACGATGGCTGATTTTGATGAGCTTTTGGAGGGCGTTCATGAGCGTGGAATGAGGATCATTTTGGACTTGGTGATCAATCATACGAGCGATGAGCATCCTTGGTTCATTGAGTCGCGTTCGAGCAAGGATAACCCGAAGCGCGATTGGTATATTTGGGCCGACGGGAAGGATGGCAAGGAGCCGAATAACTGGGAGTCCATTTTTAGCGGTCCGGCGTGGAAGTATGACGAGGAGACAGACCAGTATTTCATGCATATCTTCTCGACGCGTCAGCCTGATTTAAACTGGGAAAATCCTGAGGTGCGTGAGTCGTTGGAGAATATGGTGAACTGGTGGCTCGATAAAGGCATTGATGGCTTCCGTGTGGATGCAATTTCTCATATTAAAAAGAAGCCAGGTTTTCCGGATATGCCGAATCCTAAAGGGCTCGATGTGGTTCCTTGCTTTCCTTACATGATGAATGTGGAAGGAATCGATGAATGGCTGGCTGATTTTTCACAGAGGACATTTAAAAAGTACGATGTGATGACGGTCGGGGAAGCTAATGGGGTTAAGATTGCTGACGCGGATCGATGGGTTGGAGAAGAGAACGGCTATTTTAATATGATTTTTCAGTTTGAGTTTTTGGACCTGTGGGATAAGAACTCGGATGACAGTCGTGTGGATGTTCGCGCATTGAAAAAGGCGCTAACGAAGTGGCAGACGGGATTGGAAGGAAGAGGCTGGAATGCGCTCTTCATCGAAAATCACGATCAGCCTCGCCGTGTGTCGAGTTGGGGCAATGACAAGGAGTACTGGAAGGAAAGCGCGAAAATGCTGGCTGCGTTGTACTTCCTGATGAAAGGAACTCCGTTCATTTACCAAGGCCAAGAAATTGGAATGACAAACGTGCAATTCCCATCGATTGAGGATTACAACGATGTGGGAATGGTGAATTATTACCGGGTGGAACGTGAGAAGGGTCGCTCGCATGAGGAGCTCATGAAGCTCATCTGGAAGCAATGCCGAGACAACTCGCGCACGCCGATGCAGTGGAATGCTTCATCAGAGACGGCTGGATTCACGAGCGGAGATTCCACATGGCTTGGGGTGAACCCGAATTATGTGGATATCAATGTTGAGGCACAGCTGGGGGATTCGGGTTCGATCTTGAGCTTTTATAAGCAGTTGATCCGCTTGAGAAAGGACCAGCCGGTGTTTGTGTATGGCACATATGAGCTTCTGCTGGCAAACCATCCGAAGCTGTTTGCGTATACGCGCAAATGGGGGAAAAAGATGGCGCTTGTGGTGAATAACTTTAGCGAAGACGTGACGAGATTCAGAGTACCGGGAAGTTCTGTGGTTAGTGCTGGTGGAAAACTAGGAGACTTTGAATTAGTTTTGGCAAACTATGAAGTAGAAGATAAAAAGCTTCGCAAAGAATTCTCCCTACAACCGTATGAAACGAGAGTGTACATCTTACGGTGACAGACACCCTCGGTGGACAATTATGGCCAATCTGTCTTTTTAGGGTGTCTGTCACCCTTCGTGGACAGATTTGGCCTTTTTGTATTTCTGGGGTGGACAGTGGGTAGAGGAGTGACGTTGTCATACTTATTATGATTTGTATGAGGTAAACTTCAAACTCTATTTATTGGTGGCTGAGAGAGTAGTATAATACAAGAAACCCGAATAACCCCGTTTTCCCAAACTACCTACCAATCTCTCCAACAATCACTATTTATTTCTAATTAAAGGAGGCTCACGCATGGCAAGACGTGTACGTACTTGGTTTCCGGGTGCGAAGTATCACCTTACAAGTAGAGGAATCAGGAAGGAACCCTTGTTTTATGATGTTCCAGATCGAAGGAAATACTTAAATATAATGTTAGAAGCGAAGGAAAGATATGACTTCAAAATTCACGCCTACTGCCTTATGTCCAATCATATTCATCTTCAGCTTGAAACCACGGAAATTCCTCCAGGCCCTATCATCAAATACATTCATAGCAAATACGCCAGATATTTTAACCTCAAATATGACTTCACCGGACATGTATTCGAAAAGAGATATTTCCACGACATAATTGATTCCCCTGAACATGAACTAGATCTTAGCCGTTATATTCACAGAAACCCCTTAACTGCTGGTATGGTTGAATCCCTAGAAACTTACCCTTGGAGCAGTTACCACGCGTACATGTTTAACGAACCCAATCCCCTTGTAACAAAAGAACAAATCCTCTCCTATTTTCCCGAACCAAAGCAAGAAAACTATCTAGAGTTTTTGATGCAAAAAGAGAATTATGGATCAAAAGAAATGGAGCGGTTGTATGCCATCGATTTTTTATAGTTTTGCGCTGTTGGGGATTGATGGGCAGGTGGGTTGAAGAGAAATTAGTAAAAGTAAATTAATAATGATATGCAAAAAGGATTGGCTACTTGAGAGCCAATCCTTTTTTAATGACAGTGTCCACTCCACACGTACAAAATGAGTAAAACTGTCCACGAAGGGTGACAGACACCGCTCGTGGACAAAACAGCCAATTTGTCTTTTTAGGGTGTCTGTCACCACAACACAATTACATATTTACAGTGTTATCTGTAGATGAAGTATTCGTAGCTGCACCTTTCTCTTCTGCTAGCTTCTGTGTGTCCCACATTTTAAAGAATGGGAAGTAGATAAAGAATGATACAACGATGATAGCCAGTTGAAGA
>JAKFCU010000054.1:0-32089 GCA_036676475.1 Brevibacillus sp. | reverse complement strand
TAAAGGAAATCGTTCCCACTCCATGGTATCAGGGAGTTTTTCTGGAGTGGCTGCACTTAGTATCAAAGTTAAGCGCAAAAAGGTGTCAAGAGTTGGATTTTCATTTGCACCTGTTTCGATATTTTCAATAGACTTTGGACTAATTCCTGATAGGCGAGATAGTTCAGTCTGGCTCAACCCGCGTTTGTTCCGATAAAACCTTACCAAATCTGCTAAACTCGTAATCTTAGACATGATTTCCACCTCACTAATTACAATAAACCAGCTATAATGGGGCTTTCCACCGTAGGATAATGCGGATTTAATAGGGAAAATTCGCAGTTTATTCTTATAGGATGAACATCCATTTCATTTCTATCATCATGATCATCTTTTATATTTATTCTATTAATCTAAATATCTTATTAATCATGTGGTTTCAAATGGAAACTGGTTTTAGAACGCGAATTGTGAAGGTATAGTTTGTATTTCGTGCTAGTTTCAAAGGTGCTGGTTTTAACATGCTACCAGTTCTATTTCTGTATTGGTTTTGTATGGGAACTGATTTTGAATGATTATCAGTCTGGTTCCGAATGGGTACTGGTTCTGTTCGAAGTAGGAATTTGCCGAAGTGGGGATCTGGATCTTGTTATCATTGATAATCACGGGGAGAAAACCGCTGTTCAAGCCAAGTGCTATGCTGATCATAACCTTGTTCCTGTGACGATCATTCGTGAACTAGTAGCTGCCAAGAGGAACCATGATTGCATATTATCCTTACTTGTGACAACCTCTGATCTCACAATTCCTGCCAGGAAGGAAGCTGAGAAATTTAAGGTTGATTACTGGCATGGTGCCCTCGTTGAGCATAAGTTAAGAGCATGGGGCAAGTGGCATCCAAGCAAGAAACCACGACCTATTGAGAAGAGTAGTGAAACAGCAGCAAAGTCAGAGATGACGATAGCTCGAAAGGAAGCTGCTGCTGCAGCTTCAATGAAATGTAAGTGTGGTGCTCCTTTGGTAAGAAGGAAGAGCAAGCGTGGGGAGGAATTCCTTGGATGCAGTAAATTCCCCAGTTGCAGGCACACAAAAGCCTTATAAAAGTGACATTATTATTGTTGTTAATGATTAGAGATTAAGAGATCTATAAATAAATGGGAGAACATTGGAATGAGGGTTGAATAAAAAGAATTTTATAATCATAACTTGCGTTATATGATAAGGTTTGCCATAGAGGACGATGCAAAAAACTTGTCTGAGATAAGATTGCAGATAGATAGCAAAACCGAAAATTTAGATAGAGAAAAAGGCGAGGCATTTATAGATTTTTAAATAAAGATAAATTTCTATCTGAAGGGAATTACTATAATACCATATTGATGGGAAGATTAAATGGATAAAGATTAGAGGGAAATCGGGGATCCTTACCAGCTTATTGATGTAAATTCTATAAGTAAATTTCTCCAATCGGAAAACATGGAAGGGGCTTGGAAATGTGGAAATCTTCCTTGAACCTTTTTTGCGGGCAGCCCAAACATAATGGGGATAAAGTACATAGATTGAAGTGTAAAAGAACATAAATTGCTTCAGAAGGAGTTCCATATGAAAAAAAAAAACCATTGTGTATAGGCCTCAAAAAGTTGTTGGAACGAGTTTCTTACTTCCGGATTTAATAGGAATTCCGCCACATGACCTTCAAATAAAAGTGGAAGATAAAGGTGGACAGAATCGTAGACTTTTACGTTTTAGTCAATCTTTTGGAAATGCAGGTCATGGCCCCTTGCAAGTCCGACGTGGAAATTCAACGAAATCATGCCCAGGCAAGGGAAAAGCCGTAGCCTATCAAGATGTTTATTCTTGTCAAGGGACCAAACGAAGCATACGGTTAAAAGAGTGTATGATTTATCATCCGGAACACAAGCATTGGCACGTGACAAATATAGCAAGGTATGATTTATGTCAAGTCGATCCAGTTACTGGTCGACCGGGGAAGGTCCTGGTTTCCAACGATAAATTTTCATTCTGCCTCATTGACAAAAATCGTTTAGATTCGAAACGATATAAAGGCAGAAGGTATGCTAGACGTTATGAATCTTGTCACTCAAGAATTTCCGGCATTACTCCTGGTTGGGCTGATGAATATAATTATAGGGTTTATGGTCAATGGATCGATATAACTGATATAAAGGATGGTACGTACTTCGTCAAAACAACCATCAATCCAAAAAAACTTTTGATTGAAACGACACATCGGAACAACGTAGCATGGGTAAAGATTAAAATTTTTGATAAGGGAAAGAATGTCTCTATAATTAAATGATCAAGGATACGAAAAAATGGAAAAGGAGCACCTCCGTAAAATCTTGTCAGAAAGGGCGAGTTGATCCCATTAGATTGGAGGTTGACTCCTACTCCTTAAAACAATAAAGGTGGACAAGCAGTCGGCAGATTGAAAAAATGACCACCTTCCACAGCCGTACTGTTGGGTGATCACTATTGCTTTCTATTAATTATCGTAAAGGTCTTAAACGAAATATTTTATCATCTCCATCCCTCATCCGCCCCCGGCTGTCTCGATTACTGGTCAATACGTAAAGTGAACCGTCCGGTCCCTCCACGATGTCTCTTAGTCTTCCGCTTGACTTAAAAAATGCTGATAATAACTGGATGGAACGAGGGTTTTTTCGGTTTATGGCAAACCGTAAAATTTGGCTGCCCCTTAAATTTGCTACTAAAAGTTGGCCTCTCCAAGGTCCTCTTGTAACAAAAGTCATTCCTGAAGGAGCCCAGGTTGTGGTTCCGCTATGAATAAGAGGTGATACAAAAGATTTTTTTCGCCGACCCCCTTCGATTAGCGGCCAGCCGTAGTTGGCACCTGCACGAATCAGATTGATTTCATCATAACCGATGTCACCGTGTTCTGAACTGTAAAGAATTCCTGTTCGCGGATCCCAATCAAGTCCCTGAGGATCTCGATGCCCCAGACTATAAACAGGGGAACCTGGAAAAGGATTGCTTTTTGGGATGGATCCATCCAATCGAATTCGCAGGATTTTGCCTGCTAAACTATTGCGCCTTTGAGCCAATTGCGATCGTCCGGCGTCTCCTGTTGTAATATAGAGATAACCATCCGGTCCAATTTTCAACCTTCCGGCATCATGCATTCCGGCGCCGGGAATATTCGTAAGTAAAATTTTATCCAACACGGCTCTATTGTTCTTTTCTACTAAACGAACAACCCGGTTCCTTATTTCTCCTCTAACCCGGTAGCTGTAATAAACATACAAATAATGGTTGCGACGAAAATTCGGGTCAATCGCTAAACCTAATAATCCGCCTTCCCCAATAGTTATGAAAGGGGAGGTAAATGTGATAAGCGATTTCGGTAAAAGCTTTCCGTTTTGGATAACTCGTATTCTCCCAGGACGTTCGGTTACAAAAATTCGTCCGTCCGGTGCAAAGACAAGGGACCAGGGAACTACCAGCCCTCTGGCAAACACCCCGACACGATAGGGTATTGTCTGGGATAATGATCCTTTCCTAGCTTCTGAATGGTACACGAGCAATCACCTTTTCCCTAAAGTGGATTAAATGGCTGGAAATTAAACTATAAAATCAATGAAACACTAGATATATGATGCCACTAATAAAGATATGGTAAGTGCAACGGATTGGTGATTGAAAGTGTCCTTTAGTATCATTACCAAAAAAAAAGCTTACCGTGAGGTAAGCCAAATAATAAATTACTTTTTAACTAATGGTTGTTCTTTTTGCAATAAAGATCGTTGAAGCAATCTTTTACCCAATCCTCACGACGAAAGCAGCGTCGTCTACAAACACAATAATCTCTACCAAATCTGTCGCATCCACAGCACCATCTGTGTTTGAATCCGTGGCCCTTTGTACGACTGCGTTTTTTTGCTTTCATGGAAACACCCCCCTTCGATGTTTTCAATCTAGTATATTCGGAGGTGATAGTTTTGATTGGATAATCTACTTGAGGAAGTCAACCATTTTTAATAATAGAGAGACTTAAAGTTTAGTATTAAGGGTGTTTAATACACCGTAGGGGGGGCCTATTGTTCGTGCCAAATAAGAGACCACGGAACCGTTAGCCCTCTTGCCAATACTTTGATGCGATATGGGATATTCTGAATCAATGCCCCATTCCGATCCTTTGAATGGTACACAGTTTATCACCTTTCCCTGAAGTGGATTAAAATTGTCTTTATGAAGGGCAGCAATTCTCCATGGCTCGATTAGAATGGTCGTTTACTTTAAAACACAAAAAATCAGATCAATCATACTTATATCCTATAACTTTTAACGGGGGGTTCTATGGTGTGCTTATTATTTATCGTAATCCAAAATACAGGTTCCGATTGACCTTTCCTTTATGGTGGAGAAGATGGACTTTTATTGTACAAAAGGATCAACCCCAAAAAGTCCAGACAGGGACGGTTGATTTCAATTTGCGCTATCGAAAACCGATTCAGGGCAAAAAGAGCACAAACATTTTCAGTATCGTTATCTTTCGGATGTCCCTTCCTGAATGGGAAAAACAATACCGTGATTCACCCTTTCATTTCTTAGGAAATCGGGGCGGTTTGATCTTTTCAGCGATACCGCCTGGAGAACCACCGGAGGAATTTCTATTGCCTGATGGGTCGGAGTACAATCGCAATCTATTAGAGTTTCAGCTGCTAACAAGAATGATTAATAATGACCTTCCGAGGATTTTAAAGAGTTTTCGTTTTATCTAAAATGTCTTTATAAAGCTGAACTTAGAATTTGAAATAAGGAAACGATCGACTACGTAATCAGATAATCGGGCGTTCCTAAGCAAATAACATCGTTATTAAGGTGTACTGACTGGTAAGGTAGGAGTGGAAAGTCCACGTGTATTCGTCGTTTGTTCTCTGGGTTAGATCCCATGGTTTACCAACCGATCTACATGAGTATGTCTGGACTGAAAAGAACACTTACAGATTTCACAGATAAATCTTCTATGATAGAAATAGTCAATGATGGGGGTTACATTAAAGGTGCCGCTATGGACATTTCTATACTTTTGCTCTTTTGTCTTTTCCGTGTAGGTCCCACAGTGTACCATCGGAAAGAAAGGAATGCATCACTGAGTCAGGATATACCGTATCGTGTCAAGGTGTTGGTAACAGGGCTTACGGTTCCCTGGTCGCTTGATTTTGCACCGGATGGACGCGGACGTGTGAAACCTGGAGATGATAAAATATATCGTTTAAGACCGAGGTAATGGATGGACAATCAAGGGGAATCAATAATCGCCAACAGGAAAGCACGGATCGCTTATGCGATGGTCGGCGGAACATTCTTTCTCCTTTTTTCTGATTCATCTTCGGCTTGTCCAATTAAAAAAAGGAGCAATCCCACCCCAAGGAGGTTATTGCCTCTCTTGTTTGGGACTATCTCCTTGCTGCCTGCACAAATCCATTATTTTGCAATAGAGACACTCTTTCCGCCATTAAAAATTCTAATCTTTACCGAAGCAACATTATTCTGGTGTGTAGTTTCCTTTAGTAGTTTTTTAGGATTGAGCGTGGTTTTGACATAGTATGTCCCATCCTTTATACCGGTTATATCAATCCATTGGCCATATACCGTATAATCGTACAGATCTGCCCAACCGGGACTAATGCCGGATATCCTCGTGTGGCAAGATACATAGCGTTTCGAATACCTTGGACCATGATATCGTTTGGAATCCAAACGGTTGGTGTCTACGATGCAGAATGAGATTTTATCGCTGGAAGCGAGGACCTTCCCGGGTCACCACGTGACTATCCAGATCGAATAAATCATACCTAGCGATATTTACAACGTGCCAATGTTTGTGTTGCGGATGATAAATCATACACTCTTTTAATGGGATACTTTTTTTAGACCCATCATTAAAATAGATATCCTGAAAGGCTACTGCTCTTCCCTTACCGGGACAGGATGGACTAGAATTTCGGCGTCGGACTTGTAAGGGTCCGGGACCTATGTTCCCAAAGGACTGACTTAACCGTAAAAGTTTACGAAAACTTTCCAGCTCTATTTTCCACTTGAATATGCATCTCATCAGGAGGAAGGGCTAGAAAATCCGGGAGTAATGCACGCTTTTTTATTTTTCTTTTCATAAACTGCTCCTTCTCTTAAAACGACTGTGGTTATACTTTACTTACCCATGTATGTACTAAATGCTCATTCTGTTTGGACTGGAAAGGAGGAGCGGCATAGCGAATTAAAACACGGACACGGGTATGATGTTGCAAAATCCTCGTGTCTTATTAGCATGGAATTGCAAGGTGCCATGGCGATATTTACCGTGAACTTAAAAAGAATAATAAAACTAATGGTTTAAAACGAGGTAAAATAGCAGAACAATTGATAAAAAAGACGACACTAAAATTCAGGAAATGAATTTGGTGTCGTCTTTTTTGAAACAGCTATTTAATTCCGTTGAAAAAACGAAAGTTTTTCAGTGCCCTTACTCGAGTTCGGGCGTTTTCCTTTACCAGGCTTCCCACATCCTATCCTTCCTGCTTCCACCCCTGGATGGCGGTTGTCATATCCGCAATCGAGGTTGTTAAGGCTTCAATTCTGTTTTCCACCCTAGTTAAGAGATACCAGGAAACAAAGATGGGGAAACCCAGGTTACTGATCATCGAGATCAAGTCTAACTGTTCCATGGGTTTCCCTCCTATTCTCGACAAGTGCCTGGCACTTGTCATATTCTATTACTCTTCTACAGTGAAGTCAGTGACGGTGCGATGAGTGATTCCGGCATCTTTGATCGATGCAATATCGAACAATCCGCCGATGGCCACGATGGCATCCATTTGTATTTTAACTTCTGAGGAAGTTAAGCTTGCTTTGGGAGCAGGAACGTCCATCTTCACTGCTTTTCCGTCTACCTTGTTAAAGTAAAGGGAAAGTAGGGATTCGTCTAGTTCACGAGGCATGAGGTACACCTCCTTTCGTGAGGGGATGGTTGAGGTTTTTCAATCGATGCTGTTTAACGAGGATAAAGCTAAAACCTTTACGCTTCGATGATTTCTTGATCGTTGGAGAGGATGATCTGATCCAATGGCCATTCAGAAAGAGCAGCCATGGCTTGTCCAAAAGCATGGACGGTGTCTAGGGTGGCATTGGCGGCATTAACATTTTTGTAGATGCGGCTCTTGCGGATTGGTTTGCCCATCTCATCGGTTCCGGCGAGAAAGACGAGTTTTATTTCTTTGACATCCTTGGTTGTCAGCATTTTGTTCACCTCCTTTCGATGATTTTATTATAGCATCTTACAGCTTTGTTGTAAACAATAAAATTAAAAAAATTAATTATTTTGAGTACAATCAAATTATTTCTTTAGTTCTATGATATGTTTCAGTTCATCCCATTTGACGATAAAGCCTAAAGCTTCGGCTACTTTCCGAATGGGAGCATATGTGGTTCCAACGTCGAGGTAACCTAAAGCAATAGGAGTTCCGTGATGGCGAATATTTCCAATTTCTTAATGATTTGGTTAAGAGAATTCCGAAAACAAAACGGCGATGCTCTTGCGTTTAATGTGCTAGTTTGAAAGGAGATTGGTTTTAACATGCTACCCGCTCTATTTTTGGACTGTTTTTGTATGGAAACTGATTTTGAATGGTTATCGGTCTGGTTTTGGGTTGAAACTGGTTCTATTTGGGGATTTACCGAGGGTGGAGTCTGGACAGGTTCAAGTTGAATACTGTGTTGGTTCCAACAGGAAACCAGTTTCGTGTTAGGGTATAGCGGCAGCTGCCTATACATTGCACTCTTATAAGTGTTGTCAGTCTTTTCTTGTTATGCTTCCCACATCCTGCTTACACCGTGAATAGTGAAAGTAGTTTTGACTGGAATTAACAACCGATTGCATTTAATATGCAAAAATGATAAATTGAGTACCGTTGCTGACGGTAATTGAGAAACACAACAAAGTGTTGATTGGAAAACATTCACTAATGACATGAATCACTGATGTATGATAAATTAACTTTCACAGCCGATTCTGATTGAATTTGCACAACAACAATTACATAACATGAAATGGTGAGTAGTCGCGGCTTATGTACAAGCATAAGTTGAGGAAAGTCCAGGCTCGCCCGGAGCTGGGATGCCCGGAGTGATCGTGCCATCTGCAAAGGTGGGCAGTTGATGTTAGTATCGACTGACGGCGGTGAAATCATGCTAAGTCCAAAACAATGGATATGCTGAGTGTAACCTGAAAGTGCCACAGAAACGGGGCGCGATCCGAAAGGGTTGCGATGGAACGGGTAAACCCCACGAGCGAGCAACCCAAATTAGTTCCCTATCTTGACATTAACCCTTTGGGTGAACTTTGATAAAATCAGATTTTATCAAAGTTCAGGGTTTATCCCTTGATGTCAAGATAGGGAAAGGTAGGGGCACCACCCGGAGGGAAATCAACCAAAAGGGTGGATCGGTGAACAACCGATAGTCATATGACTACACCTGTTGTGCGAGATTGGCATCGCAAATAGCACGCAGGAACAAAACCTGGCTTACAGCCATTTCATGTGCCAATAAATTAGTATCAAAATGCGCTCGTAGCTCAGCTGGATAGAGCACTGGTCTTCGGTATTAGGTTTGCCAGGAGTTTGGTGTACCTTGACATCAACCCTGCGGGTCCATTTTGATAAAATCTATTTTATCAAAATGGAGGGTGTTAACCCTTGATGTCAAGGTACACCAATCGAATCCCTTCGAGCGCGCCAAATTTACATCAGGATACATATCCTGCGATGTACGTACGTATTCCTTTTATGTTTTAAACCGTACTGTTTTTTAGGGATTCTTAGATGGGTTGACAGACGCCATGCCCACTCCTTTGACTGGGATCGCGAGAATGTTAGCATGCGGAAACCCACCTGCGAGAGCGCGGGTTAACAAAACAAATCAGGAAGACGGCATTTGCGGGACATAATATTTATAAATACATACCATGCTAGATGGGGAGATGGCGGTGCCCTGTAACCTGCAATCCGCCTTAGCAGGATTGAAATCCCATCTGCGGTGCGAATATGTGAGGTCTGCCTTGTGCAAGTGGTGTGGACAAGCAGGTCCTACGCAATGGAAACCCATGAATCTGGTCAGGTCCGGAAGGAAGCAGCCATAAGTGGAGCCTTCTATGTGCCGTAGGGTAGCCTGGTTCGAGCTAACGACACAAGTAACGCTTGGTTATTCGTATCCAAGATGGGTGCATGGTGTTTCCTCTTATTCAATGGTGGAGCAACCGGCTGTTAACCGGTAGGTTGGAGGTTCGATCCCGCTATGCTCCATCCACCATACATATTGATAAAAAACATAATAGCCCTGAACTTCAAACTTTTGAAGTTCAGGGCTATTTTCATTTTTCCAGGGCCCATCCGAATCAACGAATTGGAATCCTGCAGATGGATACCCATGTTGATTTGCGAAGTCAAGAAGATAATGGTCCGCCCCTTCGAAATCTGATTGATAGCGGCACTAATCTTGGTGAAGATGTCTATAATATGGGGTTGCATGGATTTTTAATTCAAAATCACTGAAGGAATGGTGGAATGAGGACAGATAAATGGTTTATTTAGCAGGAAGCCATCCTCGCATTCAGGCCATGGATATTGGTTGTCTTGACCCGTATCTCGACGTAGTGCAGATGACCATTAAAGCAGGTGTTCATGTCATGCTTGCATTTTTGACAGGACTTGTCCAACGAAAGAAACTTTGACAATAGAATGAAGGAGAAACAAGAAATCAAAGATGATTAGCTTTTTTAAAGTTTAATAGGTAATAACTGAGCAATCTTCTAGACTCCGAGAGAGCGGAGAGGTAAAGACGATCGAAGCCAGCTATGTTGTTTGAGCTATTCGAGCAATATAACTGGCTTTAATATATTAAGCGTTATTCGTTCATTTGAAATGATCCTAAGACAATTCATACTGTTACAAGAACAAATGGAAAAGTGTCAGTTGGCTTATTTCTCCGGTTTAATCATTTCCAGTTTTCAGTACCACTTCGTCATGGGCTTCCAATAAAGTATTCGATTTTCGCTTAAAGATAAAGTATGAGCCAATAACCGCTACGGTAATGAGTAGAGTAAGAAAAATTTGCGAACGCATGGATTCGATGAATGCCATGGAAATGAGAATACCAGCCATAGCGAATATCGTAACATAGGACAGACCAGGGAAAAGCCACAATTCCTCCCATCATAATATCATCAATAGTTTGAAAGTAAACTATGCTATAACATTGCAAGTTTTATGCCAATTGTGATGATATATAAAATTACCCTTAATACAGCTTTAAAAGGAAAATTAATTCAAAAACAAATATGATTATTCATTTATGAATAAAAAAGAGATATATCTAATGAATATGGAACGTATTGTCATTGCTTCCCGTGGTATTACGGAAGTAACGACCTTGAAGGAAGAACTAGAAGAAGCAAAGATGTTAACCGAAAAGTATCGAAAAGAAGTCAATATTCTCCGAAAGTTCAACATAACACTGAAAAACCTATTATCTATCAATCTGAACAAATGGAAGAGCTGATGTCTGAAGTCGTAAAAGTAATACGTGTGGAGTCAACCGTGACCATCTATGGGGAATCTGGTGTGGGCAAGGAATTAATAGCGGATGCGATCTATCATCTTAGTACTCGGAAGGCTAAGACCTTTGTCAAAATTAATTGTGGCTCCATACCGGAAAATTTGTTGGAAAGTGAATGGTTTGGTTATGAGAAAGGAGCTTTTACAGGCGCGCTGAATTAAGGGGAAAAAATCAAAGGCCAATGGTATAGTTCCATTGGCCTTTGGTTTTCCCGCCCGCTGACCTAAATCCAGCCCCGCCATCTTATAGCCTCTGCCATTCGAGCTATACCTTCAATATAGGCGGCTAATCTCATATTAACTTTTTTATCTTGAGAGGTCCGATATATATTTTCAAAAGACTGAATGAGTTTCTTTTCTAGCTTTTCATTGACTTCTTCTTCCGTCCAATAGTATCCTTGATTATTTTGCACCCATTCAAAATAGGAGACCACTACTCCACCGGCACTTGCAAGCACATCTGGGACAATCAATATCCCTCTTTCAGTCAGTATTTCTGTTGCTTTTAGCGTAGTTGGTCCATTTGCAGCCTCTACCACGATTTTCGCCTTGATTTTTGAAGCATTTTCTTCTGTAATTTGGTTTTCAATAGCAGCAGGAACAAGAATATCGCATTCTTTTTCTAATAACTCTTGATTTGAAATTCTATCAGACATTAAAGTTGTTACAGTTCCAAAGGAATCCCGTTTATCCAGGAGAGAAGGAATATCTAGTCCATTCGGATTATATAAAGCTCCATACGCATCTGAAATCCCAACAACCTTCGCTCCTGCATCATCGAGAAACTTTGCGAGAAAGCTTCCGGCATTTCCAAACCCTTGAACAATAATTCGAGATCCTTCGATTGACATTCCCAATATCTTAGCAGCTTCCTTCATTACAATAGTTACCCCTTTGGCTGTTGACGATTCTCTCCCTAAAGATCCTCCTAAAACCAAAGGTTTACCTGTAATAAATCCAGGGGATTCAAATTCACGAATCTGGCTGTATTCATCCATCATCCAAGCCATTATTTGAGAGTTAGTAAAAACGTCAGGAGCAGGAATATCTTTGGTTGGACCCACAATCTGACTAATTGCGCGAACATACCCACGACTTAAACGCTCTAATTCGGGAAAGGACATGGTACGCGGGTCACACTGGATTCCGCCCTTTCCTCCTCCATAAGGCAGACCAGTAATTCCAGATTTAATACTCATCCATATGGATAGGGCTTTAACTTCATCCGCTGTTACCTCTGGATGAAAGCGAATGCCACCTTTCGTAGGTCCTACCGCATCATTATGTTGACAACGGTACCCTGTAAAAACCTTTACAGATCCATCATCCATACGGATTGGGATACGAACCGTTAATACTCTTAAAGGTTCCTTTAAAAGATCATAGATGGACTGATGATAGCTAAGATGCGAAAGTGCTTCTTTTATAATATTTTGGGTTGACTCCAAGAGAGAAGGATGTTGCTTTTCCTGAATCGCTATTTGACCATTACTCATATACCAATCACCTTTTTAATAAAATGGTTAATTATTTAAACGTCCTAAAGTTTATCTTCAAAATCCTGAATATCATCTCCATAAACCTCAATCGCCCTTTCTCGGCAAACAAGGCAATCAGCTCGGTTTCTTTCCCATGGTGCCAATTCCTGATTACAACTGATACATTTTTCTACAAGTGTAAGTGTCATCACCAATCTCCTCTCATATTTTAGAAATGAAATAATCACACTGTTTATACAGCAATTATCGTGCCAATTAGTCATTGTCATTAAAAATGGTCTGAGGTCAATTCAATATGATAGAATTTTGTGCTCTTTGATGATATTCCTAATTTGAAATACGTAGCTATTTGTGCTTACTAAAATGTTGAATAAATATCTTAAACGTTTAATCATCGATTATGAATAACTATTATTCAAAATAATAATTAGTCACGTGGCACAAAGGGATCGTTTGTTGAGGAGCAGATGATTCTTAACTATTTAGCTGGATAGATTAGGAAGGAATTTTATCCTCTTTAATAGAATATTAGTTACGTTAGTAGGGTTGAGTTGAGTTTAGAAAAGAAGAGAAAGGTTGAGATGAGAAATGGGACAAATTAAAATTTTTGGTATTAAAGAAAAGTTAAATCCAATTAAAGAGACACTATCGAATGTTATTCATTTGTGTGTAATGGATGCATTTAAGTTTCCATCTGATAAGAGGTTTCATCGGTTTTTCCCGATGGACAAAGAGGATTTTTACTTTGCAAATGGAAGAACAGAAGCATATACAGTGATTGAAATTAGTATCTTTGAGGGTAGAACAGTAGAAGCTAAAAAGCAATTGATAAACTTACTATTTGAACGTATAAATAGCGAATTACATATATCCCCGCAGGACATTGAGATAACTATTTTTGAGACTCCAAAACATAATTGGGGAATAAGAGGATTGCCTGGGGATGAGTTGGCATTAAATTATAACGTGAATGTTTGATTTTAAGAGGTGGTCAAATTTTGACCACCTTCTCGTTAGAAGTATAAGTAGGAGGAACCTCGTTATGGTTCAGCGTGAACAGTATTATGGTGTGCTATACGGCCGCCGAATCAATCGCAAGCATCTCGAACGGATATGGAACAAATTTCATTATTACTACTTCCGTTTGCCTGAAGAAGAGCAACAAGACTGCTGCGAAGTGGAGTTTGAGCTTATGGATTATATTGATCCACATCCTGTTCGTTATAATTATTCGGTGTGTATCGCAATAAAGAAAGAGTACCTTCCTCGTTTAGTGGAAATTATGAAGGGGATACCAGGTGAATTTTGGTTGTGTAAGTATACTCATGGTCATCCGAGTGCCGAAATCAATCAAATTGCCTATGAGGGGATGTGTTATAAAACGATAAATGACACCCGCCTCATCTTTTTTGTAGGGCAATTGTACGATGAAAATAAAGCTGTCCTCCATCAACTCCAATATCTTCCGGAGGAAAAGCATTACTTGGAAATTGATCCTTCCATGAGGGTAGGGAATTTAGATGAAGCATTTGCCGAATGGATACAGGGGGTGTTAGATGTCGATATGATTGACATTTGCAGAAACAAAAGCCTAGATCCTTCTCAATTTGAAGTGAAGTACAAAGAGGAAGACAACGGCGATACCTGCTTGTCCTTGGAAGAATTCATGGAAGAACTGGTACGAACCGGGGAAATGACTAGAGAACAGTTGGATCAACTGGTGCTTAAATACGGTAAAGGGTGTTAATCTGAGAATTTGCTGAGACAGCGAGGGATCCTTCGCAGTTAACGATCATGCCCCTTTCTGACGGAACCAAAAGACATCAAAATGCCCAATCATCCAGACAGGAGATTGGGCATCATATTCATCAGGAGGCAGGCACTGTGTTGTATTATCCCAAAAATAAGGAGTGAAGGGGAATTATCAACTGATCAAATATCCCTACTTTGATTTCATCCTCTTTCCCATAGAGTTCAGCTTCTTCATACTTCCCTTTATCGGATAAGGTGAATACTTCTATCGTATAATTAAAGGGATCAACGATCCAATACTCCTTTACCCCTGACCGTTCATATAGCTTTTTCTTTTCACTTCTATCCTTCTTTGCAGTAGAGGGGGATAAAATCTCTATGAGAAGATCTGGAACACCATAGCATCCGTGTTTGGTGATTTTATTTTCATTACATATGACAGTGAGGTCGGGTTGAACTACATTATTATCATTCTTTTTCTCATTAGGAAACAACCGTACATCGAAGGGGGCAGGAAATACCTCACATGGTTTTCCACGCAGGTAATTGTTGAACTCGGTTAATAATTCCCTTGTTATCCGTTGATGCTCTGGAGAGGGCGCAGGGGTCATGTTATAAGGAACGCCATCGATCAATTCCCATCTTTCCTCATCTGTCCACTCCAGGTAATCTTTATAGGTATATCTTTCATTTGGTTGAGGATTCAGAACCATGGGTACCCCTCCATTTCTTTCTTCTAGTTTACCACATATATACTCGTTTCTTTAAAAACCAAGTATGTATAAGATGACGAATTCATTTTGTCGTTACTGCTGGTGAAGAAGAGCTTACATATTTAACTCATCATTGTGCAGAAAGGGAATACCTTTATTAGTCACAAACAAAGTTGAGATGACCTCAGAATTTATTGCAAAATTGGATGCGTATCTTGGCCACAATTAAATAATGTTAAACGGTAAGGCCTATTACCTACAAGCACTTATAAAAATAAAAAAAGCCCAACTCGAATTGAGTTAGGGCATTTTCCTTTACTAGGCTTCCCACATCCTATCCTTCCTGCTTCCACCCTAGTAAATAGATACAAGGAAACAGAGATAGGGAAACCTAGGTTGCTGATCATGGTGATCAGGTCTAGCTGTTCCATGGGTTTCCCTCCTTTTAATAAGTAATGCTATTACTCTTCTACAGTGAAGTCATTGACGATACGATGAGTGATTCTGTGTATCTCCCGGGTGCGTGTCGTCCAACGACGTACGCTTTATCGAACGAAAAATGGTCTGCAAAAAAGTCTATAAAGACTTCAATTTCGTAATCTAAAACATATCCATCAAGGATGCTTAACTAGATGTCAAATTATGGTTATAATGGGTTTGATTTAGATATTATTGACTCGGAGAGTGACCAATAATGGATTTAAATGATCTAAAGGAATCAATTAAGAATGGTGATGTAGAGAGAGCAGCATTCGCATTAGTTGATTAATTTATGGCAAATTCAGATAAATTTAAGAAAAGTCTCTTGTTAAGTAATAGCCGGTGTTTGTCAAGATAGTTGTCGCGATTCTCCCAAAAACATATCATAGTTTAATAGTTTTTTTTCGTCAGCTTGAACTTTTTCTGGGTTGAGCCATACTTTGTCATCCGAATTCCAGTTGCGTGTGTTACCTTTCCAGCGATTAGGATGCTTCGCTTTCGCTGCTTCATAGACTTGCCGTCTGTTGTCAAATATCTGTTCTGATAACCCTTGATGCCTTTGATTCGGCGTTAAAAATTTTAGCCTACTTTGTCGATGCTCCAAGTTGTACCAACGGACAAATCGTAACACCCATTCGCGTGCAACATCTCTAGACTCAAAGCCTTTCACAGGGTATTCAGGTCGATATTTACAGGTCCTGAATATAGATTCTGCATAGGGATTATCATTGCTCACTCGAGGTCTGCTTCTTGAAGGTGTGATTCCAAGACTGTACAAGGTTTCTAGTAATGTCGCACCCTTCATCGGACTTCCGTTGTCTGAATGCAAAATGAGAGGGTCTTTCCGAACGGCACATTGCTCTGTCAAGATGGCTCTACGAACTAACTGACTAGCATATTCAGCAGATTCTTCATTCCAAATCTCCCAGCCTACAATCTTGCGGCTATATAAATCTAGGATGAGATAGAGATAGAAGAACAGACCTTTTACTGGACCTGGAAACCATGTAATATCCCACATCCATACTTGGTTCGGATTGGTTGCACAGTGACTCGTTACGGACTTAGTAGTGGGTTTCGTACTTTGTCATCTTCGTTTCATTTTCAGCGTATGTACTATATGTTAACTGGTGTTACAGTGGCTGAATATGTACGCAGAAGAAAGCTTACACTTGCTGCACAGGATATTATATCTGGTGAAAAGATCATTGATGTAGCTTATAGGTATGGATATAAAACACCAGAAGCATTTAGAAAGATACATGGAATAAGCCCTTCGGCAGCGCGCGAACCGGGAGCAAATCTCATGGCCTATCCAAAACTGTCCTTTCACATTTCGGTAAAAGGAGATAAAAACATGAATTATAAAATTATGGATAAAGAAAGCTTTACGGTCGTAGGAAAACAAACAAGAATTACGGCTATTGACGGAGAAAACTTCAAACAGGTGCCCAAGTTCTGGGAGGAATGCATGAATGACGGATCCTACGAGTGGATTTCTTCAAGGGCAGGCAAGTTAGGTGTCTTGGGTGTAAGTATGGATTTGCAAAACTTTGATAATGGATTTTTTACTTATATGATAGGAGTGGAAACACCCAAAGACACGCTACCAAAAGGATATGCTTCCGTAACGATTCCAGCATCAACCTGGGCTGTATTTGAATCTGTCGGACCACTGCCTGGGGCTATTCAGGACTTAATCAGAAGGATATTTACTGAATGGTTCCCTTCTACTGGATATCAGCATGATTGTGCACCAGTGATTGAGGTCTATCCTGGAGGTGACATCTACTCTACAGATTACAGATGTGAGGTTTGGGTTCCTATTAAGTAGTAGGAATTAATCAAAGGAGGTTCTGAAAGCCAAGAGATCTTTTAGTTCCTATTGAACAACGGGGATCGAGACCTTCACTTATAAGTAAGTAAAAAAGTAAAGGCAGCGAGAGCTGCCTTTTTATCTTTTCAGGCTAGGCGACCTGCTCCCTTTTTCCTCCAGCGCCGCTTTTAAATGCTTAAGCTGAGCAACAATGATAAAGCTGATGATGACGAGGAGAAACCAGGAGCTGATTTTTCCTATGTGGACCAAATCCCATTGAACCTGCTGGTTCGGGTACTGCCAGGCGCCAAAGAAAGTCGCTATGTTTTCTGCAACCCAAATAAAGAAGCCAATGAGTAAAAACGAAAGGACAATGGGCATTCGGTATGCCGTGCCGCGTACAAAAAATTGCACATAAGTTCGGTAGAAAACGAGAACAAGTAAAGCTTTAAGTATCCATCTGAAGTCGTAAACATAGTGGTGGAGGAAAAAATTCAAATAAATGGCTGTCCCAAGAGAAACCGTCCAAACGGGGGCAGGCCAGCCATGCAAAGAAACGGACAATCTTCTCCATGCTTGACACAGGTAACTTGCTACACTTGCATACATAAAACCGCTGTATAATGGGACGCCAAATATCTTAGTAAAGGCAGGTTCCGGGTAAGACCAAGATCCCATATACACTTTATATAGTTCCAGCAGCAAACCGATCAAGTGGAATACGCCAATTACTTTCAGCTCATCTTTCGTCTCAATCCCTGTCCGATACAGGACGATTTGAAACAGAATACAGATCGCAAAAATAAAATCATAGCGATAGAGGAAAGGGATATCGATCAGCTTGGAGATGGCCAATGCTGAAAAAATAGCGACCGGGAAGACACAGGACATAGCCTGCTGATAACCGAAATGAATAAGCTGCTGCAGGTGATTCATGCTCTTGGCTTTTTCTTGGATTTCATTCTCATTGGGTTTCATGAGACGTAGCTCCTTTTGAAATCATATGTACCTGCGAGTACTAAAAAAAGTTAGTACCTCCGTAGTCTGACGGCATTTGGTATGATAGAATCAAGAATTTGGAATAAAAGGTGATTCTATGATTTTAAGGATATTATTATGAAAAGACAAGAAAAAGTTCCAATAGCGTTCCAAGAAAAGATCTTCATATTGAGGAAGTATGAGAGTTATTGCTATCAACTCGCATTTTTTCTATTGAAAGACGAGGAAGATGGGATTCAAGCGGCATCCCAAACATTGATTGAATTAAGCCAGGATGATGAATTTTTTCTTGCTTCAGAAATGTTGCAGCGAAGGAAAGTGAAGTCCTTAACTATAAAGACGTCACTCATGATTAGACGCCAGTGGGGTGCATATCTGCTTCCAGGAGGAAATCCATAGTATACTAAAGGTGAGATGTCTTTGGGGAGGGAGCAAAAGGATGAACGTTTATGCCTGCCATCTGATTAAGTGGTTTAAACAGAATCGAGACGAAAAGCATGCAGGTCCGATGAAAAAATACATGAAAGATCAGTTCGAATTTTTAGGGTTAAAAAAGCCTCAGCGCACGGAATGCATGAGATGGTTTATTAGGGAAAACGATTGGCCAAAGGAATCTGAATGGAAAGTAGTCGTTGAAACCCTTTGGGAGCAGCCTGAGAGGGAATTTCAATATGCAGCTCTTGAAATGATAGAAAAGCGGATAAGCAGAAGAGAAGCACTGAAATACATTCAGGGTTAAAGCAAACGATCGAACATCACTTTTTAGAAGAAGGACAGGTCATCGACTATATCTATGATTTTGGAGATTACTTGGCACACCAGCTGGTGCTCGAAAAAATGCTGCCGCGGGAAGAAGACAAGCAGTATCCGATCTGTTTGGACGGAGAGGGAAATTGTCCGTTAGAGGAATGTGGTGGGTACATGCTTCGGATGAGTGCGAGGTCATTACTTCCCAAAAAGGCAAAGGAAAGATTGATGGATAAGAAGCCTGTTAAGCTAATCGGTGGTTCAATGAAACGATTTCCAGAACTCCCCTGTTACATCCACAATATCCATGATTTCTGAAAAGGGGATGGTGAATGTCGGGAAACCTGCAGCGTAGGGGGCAATATCGTAAGGATGAAAGTAGATGTTCAGCTCATGTTCTTTGACATAAAAAGGTTGGTCTGGTTCGATTCCTTTATAGCTATCCGGAAATACGTAATATTCCGGGTTCGTCTCGATTTGCTTCCCTATGATTTGGCTGAGGACAGGGACATAGTTGCTGTTAGGCTTAAATAAATCCTTCAGCTCATATATTTTTCCCGTTGCCAGATCTACATGAACATAAATCTGTGAAGGCATGCCATGTGCGGCACCGAATGGATAGTTATACCCGGTAAGCTGCAAAACGAGCAATTGCTTTTTAAAGAACGCCACCGAAAAATCGCCCGTATAGCTATAGTCCAGTTGAACGTTTTTGTCTATTGGTTTTACTTGGGACAGCTCTTTTAATTGCTGGTTGACCCGAGCTTGTGCTGTCTTGTTTTCCATCCCCTCGATCTGAGGATAGTACACGTAGTAATCTTTGTTCGGTTTATACTTCACTTCTCTCACAAGATAGGCATTAGAGAGCGGAATCATCGTATTTTGCCTCCAAACGAGTTTTCCCTCACGAGTATAATAAAATGTCCGCTGGTCCACAACAGCCTGAATTAAATCTCCTTCAAACGATAGGCTTCCTGCTCCACGAATGACAGGCAAGCTCTTGACGATTTTCCCTCTCCGGTTGATAAAGAAGGTATAAGCATCATGGTTTGCGGAGGCTAATCCATCTGTAAAGGTGGTGACATCGCCGTAGATAAAGTCTGTCAGGAAATGCCCATCCGTATTCACCATCGCATACTTGAATCCCATATAAGGCTTCTGTGAATCCTTCGCTTTTCCTACCTTCACTCGGCCCTCGCCTAACAGTTGAATATCATCGTATTTCGGTTGGATGACGAAATTCCCTTGCTTATTAATAAGTCCATACTGATCGTTGGTGATCACCACTGCTCTTTCGTCTTGAAAGGGCTGTGCGTTTGTAAACGTTGGTCGGATGATGACTTTTCCCTGTTGATCGATGTAACCAAATTTCCCATCGGCAGCCGGTTGGAAAGGTAACAGTCCGTCTCCTATCTGCCCGACAAAAGCATACGGATACGTTTGCAGTCGTTCTCCGTTAGGTCCAATCAAGGCGAGCTCGCCTTCTTTGATGTTAACGACCGCTTTCTTGTCTTTAAAATCACTCGCCGACGCATACTGAGCAGGGATGACTTCCTTTCCCTGTCGATCCAAATAGCCATATTGGTATGCGTCATTTTGAAATACCGCTCTTCCTTCATGATACGTCCCGATATAGGGATATCGCTTGGACGTCAGGATCTTCCCTTGCTCATCCATGACGCTATACCCTTGTTTATCGTTAACCGCTGCACGTCCTTCGGAGAAGGCGTCGATCGAACGATAGATTGGTTTGACCACATATTCACCTGATCGATTAATCAGTCCGGTCAAATCCTTCATACTAATCACAGCCAAGTCATTTTTCTGGAATGGTTCGGCATAATCATACTGAGGCGGTATGATGAAATGACCCTTATCGTCGATGTACCCCCATTTCACGCCTGATACCGTTTTGATGGACGCGGCATACAGGCGTACCGGCATGAATCTTCCTTTGATATGACCTGCTTCACGCCAACGTCCCGCATCTTTTTTTAATACTAGAATATAGATTCCGTTCTGCCAGTTATATGCACCGATAATTTCCTTTTCGCCGTCTCCATCTAAGTCCGCCATTTTCGACTCGATCAGCTGTGCCCGAGGCGGCAGAAAATGGCGCATGACATGTATGGCATCCATATAGACATTGACTCCTCATAATATATTTTAGATATCATATGGACGATTTTCGAAGAGGTGCTGAATCCAACGGATGACGTGCAAGGTTGTTCCCTCGTTTGGATTCATGCCATAATATAGGTATGCGTGCGTGTCCGTTGGATCATAATAACCCCAAAAATAGTGAATGTGAACAAAGGATGTGATGACTATGCTTGAAACGAGCCATCTTGCCACCTTTGCCGGAGGATGCTTTTGGTGCATGGTTCACCCGTTTGAAGAACAGCCTGGCATTATCAGCGTGGTTTCCGGGTATACAGGAGGGCATAAGGAAAACCCATCCTACAAGGAAGTTTGTTCAGAAACAACAGGACATTACGAAGCGGTGCAGATCACGTTTAATCCGTCTGTCTTTCCTTATGCCAAATTAGTTGATCTGTTTTGGAAGCAAATTGATCCAACTGACCCTGGCGGTCAGTTTCATGACAGGGGAGAGTCTTACTGTACAGCTATCTTTTATCATAACGAAGAGCAAAAAGCATGGGCGGAGCATTCCAAAAAGGAGCTGGAGAATAGCGGTAGGTTTAAAAAAATAATTGCCACGAAGATTTTGCCTGCAGGTCCATTTTACCCAGCGGAAGAATACCATCAGGATTATCATAAGAAAAATCCTTTCCGTTACCAGCTATACCGATTAGGCTCCGGCAGGGATCAGTTTATAAAAGAGCATTGGAAGGGTCATGAAAGAGATATAGAATTAAGAAAGAAGCTCACCCCTCTTCAATACCATGTTACACAAGAGAAAGGGACGGAGCCTCCTTTTCAAAATGAATATTGGAACAACAAAAGAGAAGGCATCTATGTCGATATCGTTTCCGGTGAACCGCTTTTTAGTTCCTTTGATCAATTTGATTCCGGCTGCGGATGGCCCAGCTTTACGAAACCGATACAAGAAAACCAGATGACAACCGAAATGGATGTTAGCCACCAAATGGTGCGTACCGAAGTCCGAAGTAAAGAGGCGGATTCGCATTTAGGACATGTATTTGAGGATGGACCACAGCCAACAGGTCTCCGCTATTGCATTAATTCAGCCGCACTTCGATTTATTCCGAAGGAAGATTTAGTAAAGGAAGGGTATGGACAATACCTACGCTTGTTTCAAGCCGAAATGGAGTAACTGCACATGACCATTGTAAGACTTGGATATGTAGCCATGAGTGTCAATCTCAAAAAGTGTTCTCCTTCTCAAACGATGACATTTGCCACCTTTCAGAAGCTGGACAACCGACCGGCCGCGATTCGCAAGCTGGAGCGAATTGCCCGGTCCAATCTGGAAAATTGCCTTCGACTATTAAAGCATAATCTTGCCCATGATATTGGTTTTTTTCGCTTAAGCTCGCGGTTGGTTCCTTTAGCAACACATGAGGTACTCGAAGGCTGGGATTATATGACGCCTATTGCAGGCGAATTGCATCATATCGGTGAATTTGCTCAGAAGCATGGGATGAGAATCGATTTTCACCCCGACCATTTTCATGTGATCAACACACCGAATGAGGAGATATTCCAAGCGTCGCTGAAAGGACTAGCCTATCATCGGCAGCTGATCCTTGCGATGGGAATCGATCCGTTGCACCGCTTGGTTTTGCATGTTGGAGGCCTCTATAAGAACAAGGTCACAGCACTGGAGCGCTTTGTCAGCAATTGGTCACACGTACCACATGATTTGCAAACGATGATCATGCTGGAAAATGACGATAAATCCTTTTCTATGTCAGATACTCTTGATTTGTGTGAACATGTGGGCGTTCCGTTCGTATTTGATTATCATCACCATTTGGTCAATCATGATCAGCCCGATTGGGAAAACGGATGGGAACGAATCGTCGAGACCTGGAAGCATTCTCCATTACCTGTAAAAATGCACATCTCCAGCCCAAAAGATGATAAGAATTTTCGCGCTCATGCCGATTTTATCGATTCTGAGATGTTTATGGTTTTTTTAAATTCCATAAAAGGCAGTTTGCCTCGGCTGGATTGCATGATTGAAGCCAAGCAAAAGGATCAGGCGCTGTTTCAACTAGTCGAGGATCTGCGCAAATATCAGGAGATCGAGATGATCGATCAGGCTAGTTTTAAAGTCCATTGATAAAAATATGTAGAATTAGGATGAGGATGAAATGAACAAAAATGTAGATCAAGAATTAGAAAAAGCAGCTGAAATGCTAAAAGAGTTTATAGACGAAGAGAAGAGATTACGACAGAAACAAGAAGAGCGGCTTTGGGCTAAAATAAAAATGCCCATCACGTTCCATGATATTCTTGCCAGACTGACTAAGGATGAGCTGAGTGTTATTAGGAAAAATTTGGACATTAAGAAGTTAAGCAATCTCAATAAACAGGATCTCGCTAGGGAGCTTCAGAAGCGAATCCCGGAATGTTTTCAAGGGAAGCTGGAGCTGTTTGATCAATCTCGATATGACCTACTAAAAAGCGTAGTGGATAGCAATGGATATCTGTTTGAGTTCGATTTGAATGAGGATCAAGTGGAGTACTTTAGAGGACTTGGCATCATTTTTTCGGGTCTTTACAACAATCGAAAAGTGCTGTTCATGCCCCAGGAGATCATTGAAGCTTTCCAAGCATTTGACGGAAGTTCTTTCCAATTTCTTGTGCGGAGAAATACCGAATGGATCAAGCTGACACATGGGCTGCTATTCTATTACGGACTACTTAATCTGAACCAATTACAAGATATGGTCGAGAAGCATATCGGTGAACAACTGGACATTCGACACTATATCTACTTGCTGTGTGATGCGATAGCTTATTATGAAGAGATCGAACGTGATGCGGCCGGGTTTGCCCATTATCAGCTTTTGGATTCCGAATGGATAAAGGAGGAACGTGAAATCAGGTCGGATGTTGATTTTTACCCGTTTTCAAAGGAACAATTACTTCGAGCGGGTGTACCGGACTATGTTGAACGCACCCCAACTTATCAGGCGTTTGTGGAATTTATAGAGAAGAAATGCCGTACAAGTCGGGAACAGGCTGACTATATTGTCCAGGATGTGACGGAGGGGATTTTAAACGGTGAAGAGCTAGGGGATCTCGTTCAATTCCTTCAGCATGAACTGAACATTGATAAACTGGAAATGGTTCAGGCATTAGTCGATCGGCTTGTTGCTCATATGAACCAAACGAGACAATGGATTTTGAAGGGGTATACCCCGAAGGAGTTGGCTGCACGCACACGGCGGGAAGTGAGACCGTTGCCGTCAGGTGGAGGCAATGTGATTGATTTTCGCAGCAAGCAGAAAATTGGAAGAAACGATCCGTGCCCCTGTGGCAGCGGGAAAAAGTTTAAAAAGTGCTGTGGCAGCTAGTTTAATGGTGTGGTTTTTTAGTATGGTGGCTAAATTGTCCTAGATATTTGATTGGAAATAATAACCGATTGCATTTAGCATTCAAAAATGATAAATTAACTTTCGCTGTTGAAAGGGATCGAGATACACAACACAGTGGTTATTGGAAAACATTCACTAATGACATGAACCTTAGCTGTATGATAAATTAACTTTCACAGCCGATCCTGATCGAATTCGCACAACGACAATAACATAACATGAAATGGTGAGTAGTCGCGGCTTATGTACAAGCATAAGTTGAGGAAAGTCCAGGCTCGCCCGGTGCTGAGATGCCCGGAGTGATCGTGCCATCTACAAAGGTGGGCAGTTGATCTTAGTATCAACTGACGGCGGTGAAATCATGCTAAGTCTCTAGGGAGATATGCTGAGAATATCCTGAAAGTGCCACAGTGACGAAGCTTTCCTGGAAACGGGAAAGGTGGAACGAGGTAAACCCCACGAGCGAGCAACCCAAACTATGGTAGGGGCACCGTCCTGCGGGAATTGAACCAAAGGGACGGATCGGTGAATAACCGATAGTCATATGACTACACCTGTTGTGCCAGCATGGCAGCGTGACGAGCACACAGGAACAAAACCTGGCTTACAGCCATTTCATGTGCCAATAAATTAGTATCAAAATGCGCTCGTAGCTCAGCTGGATAGAGCACTAGTTTTCGGTACCAGGTTTGCCGGGGGGTTGGTGTACCTTGACATCAACCCTGCGGGTCCATTTTGATAATGCTCCTATTCCCACTTTATTACCGCTAAGAAGACCGCCTAACACCACGCCGATTACCCGAAAAGTGGCGATGGCCTGATCAGCAGCAAGATGGGAAGTCCAACGGTCGAATTGAAGGCTCTCGGTACTAAGGCTAAAACCGGTATAGGTACCCATGATACCGAAGAAGCCAAAGAAGACCATGGCGATCAATTGCTGTCGATGATTTAACTGGTTCTGGTACACCATGTTTCGAAAGAATTTGACCTGGTTAAAATAAAGGCAATGGTTACAATGATTCCAAGCCGTTCTACCATCGTAATCAACAATTCCAACATGTAAATACTCCTTTTTTCTAGAAGTCAGCCCACAACCAAAAATTTTCATGACAATATTAAGTTTATATTGTATCAATATTTGGGTTGACATCATAACTTTTTCGGTGTAATGGGATCGATAGTGGATTTGGTTGATTTATCAGAGTTTTTATTGGATTTTCTATGTGCAAGAAGAGGAATATGAATTATAATTTATCAGGTAACTGCTTACATATACTAATTACTACTATTTTGGAAAAGGGGAGTTACTTTGACATTAGTTGGTAAAATTACTCAAATCAACAGATATCCTGTAAAGTCGTTTGTGGGCGAGAGTTTAGAAACTAGCAAAATTGAGGCATATGGATTATATGGAGACCGCTGTTATGCCTTTATTGATGAAACGCAAGAAGGATGGAACCGCTATTTTACAGCTAGACATCATGCCAATATGCTAGGTTACGAGGCTAAGCTAATCGGTGAGGGTTCCAAGGATAATTTTCCGGCCTTGAGTGTAACATCCCCAGACGGACGTGTTTTTGGTTGGAATGAAGAGCTATTAGCCGAAATTCAAACCTATTCGAAAAAGAAACTAACCATGATTGATTACAACCCCAGTACCGAAAACCTTTTAGCTGTTGATGCCGCTAGTGTTCTGATTATCACAGATACTACCTTGCGCAAACTGGAATCGATGTGGGAGAAGGGATTGGACAAGCGTCGGTTTAGAGCGAATTTCATTATATCAGTAGCTGATGACGCATTCAATGAAAACGATTGGATTGGAAAGCGTTTAACAGTGGGCAGTGCTGAATTACAAGTGGATATTGCATGTGAACGTTGTCCCATGATTACCATTGATCCTGATACACTTGAAAAGGATGCTTCCTTGTTTTCGAAATTAAAAGAGGAGATGAATTCAAATTTCGGGATCTATGCATCGGTTAAAAAGACAGGTGAAGTCAGTGTTGGTGACAATGTATATTTAGCAGATTAACTTAAACCCCATACATGTTCATTGGAACTGATCGAATAAGTGAATGATCGTATATTTAATGCGTTGGTAGAGAAGATAGAAAATTTCTCGCCAACGCATTTTGTTTTTGTATGGAAGGGGCGGCTAACCATACGAAAAAATGGCGGTGGCATGGTGCCGCCGCTATGGATAGGGATGGAGTAAATTACTTAACGAAGAATATCCACTTCCCTAGGGTAAAACCTCCATGAACTTCATGAAGTCTACTTTTCTTCCATCGGTATATGATATCCTCTTTTCGCAATAGACAAGGTTAAATTTTTTAACTAAATGGTAATAAAATGGTCATAATTCTTTGATAAGATGAAGGAGTTTTCAGGATATACACTCATCAGTTTCCAAATTTCGCTAAAAAATAAATGTAAAACGGAGGCATTTATGAAAAATGTATTTCCACTAATTCATTGCTAGAGATAGGGAGGATGTCTGAAGATACTCGTATCTTCCATAGACCTATACATAGTGCAGTTTGCATGAAGATGAATTTTTAAAAAGGAACGAAAGGAGTCCATCATGATAAAAAAATTTACTTTCCTCTTACTATCCTTTGTACTCTCCATCTTTTTTGTTCCAGATAGGACCCATGCTGCCAATTTGGCTCAATCTACCATTATGATAAATGGAACCCCAGTAAAAACAGCGAGTTTTATCCAAAAAGGCCGTACCATGGTACATTCCAAGTTTTTTGAACATGCCGGCGCAGCAGTAAACTGGAATAATCAGTCTAAATCAGTTGTTTTGAAGCGAAATGGGATGCTGCTTTCTCTCCCATCGGGAAAAAGGGTTGCCGATTTTTTTGTCAAGGAAACGGGGAAATGGCAGCGGGACTATCTTGCTGTACCGACGGTCAATCAAAATGGCAAAACCTATATCCCGCTTCGTTATGCAGTCCAGAAACTAGGCATGAAAGTATCCTATAATCCGAAGACTTCGCAAGTGTCCATACAATATCCAACAAATTCATCAAGATCATCCAATACGAAAGAAGACACGGATTTATACTGGCTTTATCAAATAACCGAAGCGGAAGCAGGGGGTGAAAGCCATGAGGGAAAAGTAGCGGTAGCGTCCACTGTACTGAATCGGGTAAAAAGTCCGGGTTGGCCTAAAACTATTAAGGATGTTATTTTCCAGGTTACAAATAAGAACGGTGTTGACCATTACCAATTTTCGCCTGTTTCGAGCAAACTCATTTACCGCGTAACACCAAGTCCGGATACGATCAAGGCTGTACAAGAGGCCTTAAAGGGGAATGACCCTAGTGGGGGAGCTACGCTATTTTATAATCCTGATAAATCAACGAGTGAATGGATTCGCTCAAGAACAGTAACGACCACTATTGGAAACCATGTTTTTGCGAAATAAGCTTCGGTATAAATATAGGAAAGGAATTTCTCTAGAGTGGATTTGCTATCGAATAATATAGAACAGTCGTCTATAGAAGCAAGAGGCGGAAGAAGAAGGATACAAAAGAGAAGGAGAAACAAGAGAATCCCACAGGTCATTTTTAATTTTATCCTCATTTCCATCATCGTTGGGAGCAGTACGCTAGGATATGCGGCTTGGCGGTTTGAAAAAGCATTAGATCATATCTTTTGGGAGTCCAATGATCCAACGGAAAAAACGCCTTCTTCCTCAGAGCTATCAAAACAAGCTATGGACCAGCCGGAAGAGACCAAAGCCATTTCGGTTCTGATTATGGGGAGGGACTCTCGCCCGGAGACTGGAACGAATCTTACCGATGTCATGATGGTCGCTGCCATAGATCCTGCAGAAAAAGAAGTCTCGATGGTTTCGATTCCTCGGGATACCAAAGTCATGGTACCTGAAGTCGGACGGAAGCTTAAATTAAACAGCGTATATAATGCGGGAGATCAATTAAGAAGAGAAGCGGATAGAACAGGTCACGTTCCCGATACGGACGGTCCCGGCTTGGCGAAAAAAACGGTTAGCCGCCTTTTCAATATCCCCATTGATCATTACATAGTAGTGGATTTCAATAGTTTTGTGGAGATTGTAGATGAAGTAGGCGGAATCACCGTCCAGGTGGAAAGAGATTTAGTTTACGATAAGTTGCGGGAACGCCCGTTAATTCAGTGACGGGATGAAAGCAACTTCGGACAAGGACGGGTTCACCCCGTTTAATTGTCCGATGCAAAGACTCCCTTTTCACCCGAACACACATTTGGTATGATGTACCTAATCAGGTTAAAAGGAGGTGGGAAAAATGGGTAAAACAAAGAAAAAGGAAAAGACCCCATCTTTTATTGTGGAATTTTCCCTTCATGTAGAGAAATTTCAATTCGATAGATTAGAAAAAGGATTTGAAGTAAGCCGGAAAATATTCAACGCTTGCTTAGGTGAGTTACAAAGGCGGGTTCACCTTATGATTCAATCTAAAGAATATCAATGTATTATGAAACAAATCCGAAGCACTTATCGAGCAGAGGAAAAACAAAAACACCTAAACAAGAAAATGGGGACCAAGAATGAAGTTTTTCTAGATGAAGCGAGGAAGCCTCTTTGGAAGGTGAAAAATAATCTCCATCGGCAATTTGGATTAGAGGAATACTCCATGCATGACTATGTAAAGGAGATGTGCGGAAGGAACGGAAAATTCCCCTCCATCCCTTCTGATGTGGGGCAAAAAATCGCCTCCCGTGCATGGGCATCAATGGAAAAATTCTTATACGGCAACGGAAAGGGATTGCACTTCAAAAAATACGGTCAATTAGAAACGTTGGAAGGAAAATCAAATCTTTCTGGGATCAAATATCGCGAAGGTTTTCTCATCTGGAACGACCTTAAAATCCCTGTTATGATCAAGAAGCAGGATTTGTATGCTCAAATGGCATTAGGTATGAATCGGATTAAATACTGTCGAGTTAAAAGGCGATACATACGAGGGCAAGTTCGCTATTTCGTCCAATTAGTGTTTGAAGGGACTCCTCCCAAGAAAATTGACCCCAAGACAGGGTTGTTCAAGCACCAAATTAATAACAAAGAACAAGGATTGGATATTGGTACGCAGACTGTTGCTGCTTGCACAGAAGACCGGGTATGTATCGAAGAATTGGCCTCACACATAGATCTTTTAGAGAGAAAAAAGCGGATTCTTCTAAGAAGATTGGATCGACAAAGGCGAGCGAACAACCCACACAAGTACGATGAAGATGGACAAATCAAAAAAGGGAATCGTGACCCTTGGTTTCAAAGCCGTAATTACATCAAAACTTTGATGCAATGGAAAGAACTCTATCGAAAGCAAGTGGCAATTCGCAAACAAGATCACTACAACCTGATTCGTGAACTGATGGCAAATGGATGCAACATAAAAATCGAGAGCATGAATTTTAAATCTCTTCAACGTCGAGCGAAAGAGACGAAAAAGGATGAAAAGACGGGGAAATTCAAAAAGAAAAAGCGGTTCGGAAAAAGCATAGCCAATAAAGCACCTGCTAGTTTCGTCACCTTATTAAAACAAAAACTGAAACAAGAAGGATTTACCCTACAGGAGATAGGGACCCATGCAGTGAAAGCAAGTCAATACAATCACGTAACAGGAGATTATGAAAAGAGTGAACTGAAGGATCGTTGGAAAGAGTTTGTGCATGAAGGAGAAACAAAAAGGATACAGCGCGACCTGTATAGCGCATTCCTTATATGGAATGTAAAAGAGGATCTTGTAAGTATTCATCGGGAGCGATGTCTCGAAAGGTTCTCTAATTTTGTTCATCATCACGACCGTGAAATACAACGAGTGAGGCAAAACCCCACCCGTGCATTGAAAAATATAGGGATTCGATGAAGTGTATTACCATACGTTTTGAACCGAGCGTACAGAGCGCTAATGATCTCAACGGAGGTCTTGCTCATGAAATTCTATTCAAACCCATCTTAGAGTCGATCCGTTGTACCACTCATGAAAGCAGAGTGCGAGAGGATCGAAGAAAGAGGCTTAGAATAGAACCTCCTCAATTCATTGAGGAGAGGTTCAGAATGATCCGACAGATAATACGCATATCAATCTGCATGCCGGCATACAGCAATTGGATGGAAAGCATGCATTGGATTGGATCCGCCACCGCCATGACGATAGGGGAATTGACTATTACTCCAGCGATTTTGACAGGAACCGAAGACAACAAGAAGCGATGAAAGTGATCGCCCAAAAATTATCGGGCTGGAAAGGGGCTACAAGAATTCTTGATCTGATGGATACCATGGCTGAGCATATCCAAACCGATTTGACAAAGGATCAAATCAAAAATTTGCTATGGAGCTTGAAATTTATCGACCCGAATCAATTGAAAAGTATCGAAACCCCTCATGTTTATTTGGACAGCGATCGTCTGCAGACGGTGATACCGGAGGGGGATCTGTCTCTAGTGCATGATGAGCTGAAATTCATTTTAAACAAAGGGAAGAACAAATAGTGTTCTTTCCTTTGTTTTTCTATGATCGCTAAGCCTGACCAGAAGAGTCTGCGCATTGTGCTGGAGGAAGAAGGCGGACAGTGGTACTTGGTAGGAATTATCCACGATGAGTGGACCATATAATTATCGAAATTGCACCCCACCTAACAATTAGATGGGGACTTTCGCATGCTTTACGTATTCTATTTAAAGATCCGATAGGCAAGAAGTAAGCTTTCTGACTATGATCCCACCTTTCCTATTTCATTAAATCCAGGAAAGACTACGTACGATCCGGTCGATATGATTCCGGTCTGCCCACAGGACGAAAAATGGATAAGAAGTTCCATCGATTTGTGCCTCCTTTCTGGGCGGTTAATTAATTATAGAGGTGAACAACCTGATTGGTCTACGTGAATATTCTGAAAATTTTCTTGAAGCAAGGGTCCAATCAAACAAAAAATTAGTTAAAATAACTACGGCATTTGTACCTTTCCCTTTCTTCCGTACCAGCATCTATTGTAGAAGACTAGTTGAAAGGTGGTTTACTTCTTTGTCAAAAAGAAAGAAAGTACGTACATCTCAAAGTTTTAGTCGTATACAACATCGGATGCAGGGAACAACATCACTTAATGATGGTCATCGGCACTTATTTAGCAATATAACAGACCTCCTCATCCCTGAGGTAGGTACTCATCGTCACACCTTTCAAGGGATAACAAACACTACTGAGGGACATAGACATTCCTATTCAGGTACAACTGGACCAGCAATTAACGGTCAAGGTGCTAGCCATTTTCATAGATTTAGAGTCGTTACTCGATTAGCTGACGGGCATACTCACATTATTAGTGGCCGTACAACCGTTCCAATTTTAATTCGGGGCTTATTAGTTCATAAATTAATCGTTGAAAAAGTCAAAAGGATAAAATAGCCAGAATGATTGACCTTAACTATCCCATTTTATTAAATACACCTAAGTTGTAGCTCGTTGTAGTTCTTATCGGAACAAACATGAAATGTATAACAAACATTAAAGAGTATGAGTAAAGCCGTGATTATAACTCATACTCTTTTCTTTATGACCACATATAAGATCTCTTTTACAACAACATTTTGGGTTCGATTAATCCGTAGTTGTTGCACTAAAATCTCACGGGCCAGTATTCCAATGAAGCTGTCCAAAAAGGTGGTCATTACTTAAAGGATGTTTCTAAATTAATATCCCCATCTTTATAAACGCAGAATTAATTCATTTAAAGAAGTTCTTAAAGGTATATCTTTATAAACAAGTTATTGAAGTAACGGGCAGTAATGTGCAACAACTCATTATCCTATGATTTGTATAATTATGGTAGTATATAGGAGAAGCTGTACGGAAATTTAGGAGGAAGATATAAGTAGGAACTGATAGTGATAATTTTTTTGC
>JAKFCU010000053.1:0-5547 GCA_036676475.1 Brevibacillus sp. | reverse complement strand
ATTTTGGATACTAATCAGCCATTGCATGGCTCTCTGAACCCTTGCATGGCTAGACTTTACTCTAACTGCAGATAATCCTGTCAGACTTGCCCAGGTTCCGTAAATATAGCAAATCCCCCATCTCCCATACCAGGAACCATTCTTCTGTTGATGCCGAAGAAGCCACTCTACACCCTTGCGTACATTCTGATCACGAACGGTATATCCCGCATGCCTGCCTAAGAACTCAAGCGTTCTCCCAGTCAAATCGGCACTTGAGGGATCTGTGCTAACCGAATCAAAATCTTCAAAGGTAAGAAGGCGGAAAATCTCTTTATCGACGTTCTTCTCAAAAGCAGACCATCCCCCATCCTCATTTTGCATAGAAAGAACCCATTTGACCCCTTTCTTCCAAGCCTGGTGGTACTTTGGGTCTCCCTTGGCTAGTCTCTTGATCGCCCGCAAAGCAGCCGTTGTGTCGTCCACATCCGGGTTAATAGTATTGATGTCAGAAAATCCCCAGCCTCCTGGTTCAGTAAACGGATTATGAACCTTCCAATCTCCGAATTTATCTTGCTGTTTAGATAGAAGATACTGGCCAGCCTTTTGGATAGATGGATCGTCAGGCAAAACTCCCGCATCTTGTAGGGCATGACTCAAAAGAGCAGTATCCCAAATCGTTGATGTTGAGTTTTGGATATGGATCAGCCCATTAGGTTTGCATAGCAGTCCACGCATACCTTTGATAGCTTCAAGAATCACGGGATGCCGAGTGGAATAGCCACGCGCCAATAAACCAAATATCATGAAAAACGTGGCACTGAAGTAGCTATAAAGCAATCCATCCGGCTCAATACGCTCCCTCATAAAGGTTTCCAACCGCTGAAGCGCGGCTTCATGGAGTTGTTGGGGTGCAAACGGAAGATTCTGAATACCCTTCTTGATGGACGTAAGAAGGGAACGATACTGAGGACTACGAGCCATCCCTATTCGGGCAGAAATCGGTGATGTTTCCTCGAAAAGCCGTATATCGGATAGATCAGGTGTATATCTGGTCTTTAGCGAAAATCTGCGATCCCAAGCCAACATGATCGGGGCAATATGAACGCGAGTATAGCCAACAATATCAAAAAAATGAATAGGAAAAGTAGAAGGAATTAAAATAAATTCAACCGGCACGAACGGTACCTCGGGCCACGAATAATTCCCGGTTAATGCCAGCATTACTTTAGTAAGCATTCCAGCCCGATCCAGTCCACCCTTGGATTGAATGAACTTCTCTGCTGTTTTCATTTGGGGATCTTCCTTTGTTCGAACCCCGGAAAAAAGTAGAGCATAATAAGCTTCAATGGTAGCCGATAGATTCCCGTCGTCCTCATCCGCAAACCACCTCCACGCTCCGTTTTGACCTTGCCGTTCCAGAATCCGCTGAGTAAGCTGCTGGAGCAAACGCTCATCATGAATTTTCAAGGTTCGAAGCAGAATAATCATATAGGCGTCCGTCATGATTCCATTTTCAAAGCAGTACCGCCATGATCCATCTGAAGACTGATTCCCTTGTAAATAGGTCACCATTCTTTTCATTTGACCCATCACTTCATTCAACGCTTTTCCACCTTTCCCGTTTCCTTTTAATACAGTCATTCATGTATATGATGAAAAAAATGATACTAAAACTCCCGTCTTGATAAAAAATGCTTGAATTACAAATTAAAATAAATTTTGCGATTATGGGTATGACCTATTACGGTTGTGTGAAAACAGCGGGACTTGCCTGGGGATTGGGGGATATTGGGGTAGGAAGCATGGCATGGTTGAACATTATTGCCATTCTGCTTCTCACTAAGCCTGCATTAAAGGTATTAAAAGATTATGAAAGCCAGAAGAAAGAAGGAAAAGATCCAGTATTTGATCCGGTGAAGTTAGGGATTACTGGTGCGGATTTCTGGGAAAAAGAATACAAGCACAAAAAAGCTGTATAATCAAGCCGCGATAACTCAGCTTCAATGTAAGCATTTTTTTGCTTTTACATAAGGGATATCCTCTCACAGGGATATCCCATTTAATGATTCGAGCTATACGATATTGCCGTTCCTTCAACCTTACTCCATATTTTTGGATTCCCTATCTGAAATCGGTAGGAAACTCGCTCGATTAAATAAATCGACAACCAAGTGGTAATTCCGTGGAAGAAAATATATAACAATATCGAAAACCATTCTTGCTGAGGCAGCCCCTCCCTGAAATTTGTGTTCAACATCATAAGAATGGCCGTCATTAGCGATATGGACGTACTTGTAAGCCTTTTTTTCACTTGGTTCATTTCGGAATAAGTGGGAACCATGAGGAACGTCAGCACCGTGATGATAGTGTATACGATGAGGACATTCCAAACCCCATCTCCACCAAGATAAAATCGGAAGACATATAGGGACAAAGCCGAAAGGGTTCCACCTAGGAAACCACCATAGAAAATACCGATAAGCAGGGGGATGATTCTTAAATCGAATAAATATCCTGGCAGTACTTGAAAAGAAAAGAACATGCACAGAACGATCGTCACGGAGCATATGATTCCTATTAATAGGTTTCGTTTGATTTCAACTTCTATTCTCACGCTTCTGTACCAACCAATCAGTAGTACAGAACATAGCACAATGATCATATTGATGACAAATTGCTGGATTCCAGCCATAAAGATTCTCCTTTACTCGAGGACTTCATAATTCCATCTTAAAGGATCAGTTACCTTACAAGAGTGAGATACCTCACATTTTTAAGTGTCTATTCTTTGAACATTTGCAATTGCCATAATCTCATTTTTTCTCCTTTCCCCTTCGTTTCTTTACTGATTCTTTTGGATTCCAACAATGAAATGGATAGATTGGCTTCGTCTTATAAGCCTAATCAGGACATAAAAGTCACTCCTCTCCCACAACATCTATATACTTGGATTCCACACGATCCAGTAAAGGGAGGCTCTCCTTTCTTCCATATAGGTACAAACGATGCAATGGTCTTGTCATCGCTACATACAGAAGCTTAATATCCAACTCATCTTTCCTGTATGAATTGTCTACGGACGCTATAAAGACCACATCAAACTCTAAGCCTTTGACAATAAAGGAAGGAATAACAATCGCATCAGCCCCGTTCATATCTTCTTCCCCTATCAAGAGCTTAATATTCAGCTTGCAAGCTTGCTGCAGATGCTTGTATATATTCTGGCATTCCTTGATCGTTTTCCCAATAATGGCAACGGATTGAAAGCCTTCACTCTTGAGAGTAGCTATTTCATGAGCCAACTGTTTGGCTAAAGTGGGATAATCCTGCACATAGACTAGCCTAGGCTTTGCGCCATGCCGGACTACCGGTTCAGCTAATATCAGCCCCGAATTGGAGCTCTGCTTTATAATCTGATTGGCTAATTCCATGATCTCTATCGTAGTGCGATAGCTCTGTCTAAGCGTCATGTACTGGCATTGCCCGGGAGAAAACACCTCGTTCATGACCGTCTCCCAATCTGTAATTCCCCGATAAGCGTGGATGCCTTGGGACAAGTCACCGAGTATGGTAAATAACTCCGTTTTTAACCCTACCTTTAAGGCATAAAGCTGAAATAGACTGAAATCTTGCGCCTCATCGATCACAATATTTCGAATTTTCATCTGATCATCCAGCCCAAAGAGATGGTGTTTCAGATAAAACAAAGCAGCCATGTCCTCAAGTTCATACCGTTTTTTATCAAGTAATGCGGATGAATGCCGAGTAAGAAAATCCATCTGTTCGTCATCCAACTGTTGAGTATATTTGCTGATCTGGTCTGGTTTGGAAAGCAGCTGACGAAAGCATTCAAATAACTCGTATTTAGGAAAATAAGCCATGTAGCTTTTGATCAGCATTCTACATTTTTCCTCCAGTTCTTGAAGCTTGGCCTCCTTGGCATCCATCAAGGAAACCACTCTCAGCCTTCTCTTCTCTAGATCTTCCATTTTTTCAAAGCAGCGGTCAATTTCCTTATCATAATATTTCTCAACCATTTGTCGCAGGTCTTTTTTCTTTGATTTCAAGTAACTGGAAAAGATCTTTTTCATTTGATCCAACCGTTTATAAATCGGCAGGTAGGCATAGTCATGATAGAACAATCGGTGCATATCTTCCTTGGAGTAAACGATATGCTTCCCGATTTTCAAATCCTTGTTCGGTAAAAATGAAGCTTTGATGTCATCGATATAGCGATCGATGATATCCTTGAATTCCATCGATCCTTTGAAAGCGGAAAGCCATTTAAGCAGAGAGCGATGTTTTTTATCGTTTTCAGCCTCAATAAACGTAACGAGCTTATGATCTGGAGATAGCTTAAATTTTTTTCCAATCAAATCCGAGACGAATTCAATCCAAGTAGTTTGCCGGACGTTTTCTACCCCGAGCTCTGGAAGAACGTCTGATATGTAGTGGATAAACAAGCGATTGGGAGCAAGAATCATGAATTGATCAGGATTGAACCGATCAGCGTAGGTGTAGATGAAATAGGCGATCCGGTGCAATGCAATGGTTGTTTTACCGCTTCCCGCCACTCCTTGAACGATAAGAGGACGATGCATTTCTGCACGAATCACTTGATTCTGCTCTGCCTGAATGGTAGAAACAATTTCCTTTAAACGTTTGTCTGCATTGGATCCTAATGAATCTTGAAGAAGCTCGTCTCTAGTGGTGATGTCAATATCCCGATAACCCTCTAACTTACCATGCTCGATGGTATATTGCCGTTTGAGAAAAAGTTCCCCCTTAGCTGTGCCTACTTCAGTCGGATAAGCGACCTCGCCTAGCCGTCCTTCGTAATAAACATTGGCAATAGGAGACCGCCAATCGACAATAATCGGTTCATGATCTTCTGCCCGATAAAGCGAGGTTTTCCCAATATAAAGCTTCTCTGTTTTTTCGCTGTCTTCAGGTTTAAAGTCAATGCGGCAAAAATACGGCTTTTCCCTCACCCGATTTAGACTATATACGTCTCTTTCCACCATTTCCAAAAACTTGGTATTAGTTATGATGTTAATGTAGCTTTGGCTGCTATCGGTCGGATCCAGCTCCGTCATCGCTTGCTGGATCTGAGCTTTAAAAGCTCCAATATTCTCGCCTGAAAGCTTCAAAACCTCCTGGATATAGTTTTTCGTTTCCGTAAGTCGGTGCTTCTCTTCCTGGTAATCCGGATGTTGTTGAATCGGCATAATCGTAACTTTAGACCTCCTTTACCCATACAGCATGAACATATCCAGTATATCCCATCTGGATCATTTTTGAAATTAGTAAGCTCTTCCCCATTATGGTAGACTGAGTAGCAAACGGTTTCTCAGAAAGGATGCCTGTTCCTATGAAAACAAGAAAACCATTTTGGAAATCACGGTGGTTTTGGATGGTATGTGTCCTGTTTATTGTGGTTAATTTATGGGTTAATCGAAATCAGCAAGATGCACCCGAACCCACACTTCCAAGCCAAGAAGATCGGGTGGGTACGCATTAATGTGCATCTTGATTAAAGTGAGCGATTTGGGGGAAAGTAAGAAA